>NZ_JAYGGN010000002.1:0-549569 GCF_036314045.1 Microvirga sp. CF3062 | reverse complement strand
CGCGCCCGCCACATAGGCCCAGTCCACCAGAAGCGACGCGTCCTTCAGATCCAGAACACGACGGGCAGCAGGCTGGTGATGAACACTCATGGCAGAACTCCATCGAGTAAAGTGAGGACGAAAACTGAAAGGCATATATGGACCGCCCTCGGGCTTGTGAACCGCAGGAGATGCGGAGCCGGGTTGTCTGTGGAGCGGTCACGTTTCTGAGACCGTGGCTGAAATTAAGATAAAAATCAAAGACCTCTGCGACTTAAGGATGACCATTCTTCTCATTGATCGCGACCGAAGTGGCTGTACCTTTCTGACCATCGTCCGCACGCCTCAGCCTGCGGCTCCGGCAAGGGCAGGATCAATCTGCCTTGAGAATAAAGGGAAGGGACTCAATGCGCATCCTCAACAAGCTTCTGTTTGCCCTCAGCTGCACCGCCCTGGCCTCATCGGCCTATGCACAGCAGGCATCCGACGGCGTGGTCAAGATCGGCATCCTGAACGACCAATCCGGCGTCTATGCCGATTTCGGCGGCAAGTCCTCCGTGGAAGCTGCCCGCATGGCGATACAGGATTACGGCGGAAAGGTTCTCGGCGTACCGGTCGAGATCGTAAGCGCCGATCATCAGAACAAGCCTGACGTGGCCGCCAGCATCGCCCGCCAGTGGTACGACACGGACAAGGTCGATGCCATCATGGAGCTGACGACCTCCTCGGTAGCTCTGGCCGTTCAGGGCCTGTCCAAAGACAAGAAGAAGATCACCATGACGACCGGTGCGGCTACGACCGACCTCACCGGCAAGCAGTGCTCTCCTTATGGCTTCCACTGGGCCTATGACACCCACGCGCTTGCGGTCGGCACCGGCGGCGCGCTGGTGGAGAACGGTGGCAACAAGTGGTTCTTCCTCACCGCCGACTACGCCTTCGGCTATTCCCTCGAGGATCAGACTTCGAAATACGTGAAGTCGAAGGGCGGCCAGGTGGTCGGCGCCGTCCGCCATCCGCTGGCTGCCAGCGATTATTCGTCCTTCCTGCTCCAGGCACAGAGCTCCGGCGCGAATGTCGTCGGCATGGCCAATGCGGGCCTCGATACCGCCAACGCCATCAAGCAGGCGGCCGAATTCGGCATCACCCAGGGCGGCACGCGTCTCGCGGCGCTTCTCTTCACGCTGGCCGAGGTGAAGGGTCTGGGCCTGAAGGCCGCGCAGGGCCTGACCCTCACGGAGGGCTGGTACTGGGATCAGAGCGACGAGAACCGCGCCTTCGCCAAGAAGTTCATGGACAAGACCGGCCGCATGCCGAACATGATCCATATGGGCACCTACTCGGCCGTGACGCAGTATCTCAAGGCGATCGAGAAGGCCGGCACGGATGCGACCGAACCGGTCGCCAAGCTCCTGCACGAGATGCCTGTTCAGGACGTCTTCGCCAAGAACGGCAAGGTGCTGCCGAACGGCCGCATGGTGTACGACATGTATCTCTTCCAGGTGAAGAAGCCGGAAGAAAGCAAGAGCGAGTGGGACATGTACAAGCAGCTCGCCAAGATCCCTGGCGATAGCGCCTACATGAAGGTTGCCGACAGTGGCTGCCAGGTCACGCAGTAAGCGTCTTGAACGAGGTGGGGCAGCATGCAACGCTGCCCCACCTCTATTGTTGTCTGGCGTTGGCTGGTACAAACCATCGCCCTATCCAGAAAGTATCGGCCGAACCCTATGGTCAGTACGCAACCCATCCTCAATGCCACCGGGCTCACCATGGAGTTTCGTGGCTTCCTGGCCGTGAAGGACGTAACGCTGTCCGTCAATGAGGGCACGATTCATGCTCTCATTGGTCCCAATGGCGCGGGCAAGACGACAGTTTTCAACCTTCTCACCAAGTTTCTCACGCCCACCCGCGGGCAAATCACGTTCAAAGGCGCCGACATCACCCGGCTGAAGGCGGCCGAGGTCGCCCGCTTGGGTCTTGTGCGCTCGTTCCAGATTTCGGCGGTGTTTCCCCATCTGACCGTGCTCGACAATGTGCGCGTGGCGCTGCAGCGCCCATCGGGTCTCGCAACGCAGTTCTGGCGCTCGTCCAGCGCCCTCTCGGCGCTCGATGAACGGGCCATGGAGCTGATCGATGCGGTCAATCTCTCGTCCTACAGGGATCTGACGGCATCCGAGCTGTCCTACGGCCGCAAGAGGGCGCTCGAGATCGCCACGACGCTCGCGCTCGACCCGGCCATGCTGCTGCTCGACGAGCCCATGGCCGGCATGGGCCACGAGGATATCGGCCGCATTTCCGAGCTGATCCGGCGCATTGCCCGCAACCGCACCGTGCTCATGGTGGAGCACAACCTGAACGTCGTCGCCGATCTCTGCGACCGCGTCACCGTTCTGGCCCGCGGCGAGATCCTCTCCGATGGGTCCTACGACAAAGTCAGCCAGGATCCGCGAGTGCGTGAAGCCTATATGGGAACTGAGCATGAGTAGCGCTCCTCTCCTCGAAGTCCGCGGGCTCAATGCCTGGTACGGCGAAAGCCATGTCCTGCACGGGGTCGATCTCGACATCCGCGAGGGTGAGACCGTCACGCTGCTCGGCCGCAACGGTGCCGGCAAGACCACGACCCTGCGCGCGATCATGGGCATCCTGCGCCGTCGCGAAGGTGTCATCCGACTGCGCGGCAAGGATCTCCTGAGCCTGCCCCTGCACAAGGTCGCACAGGCCGGCATCGGCTACGTGCCCGAGGAACGCGGCATCTTCGCGAGCCTCAGCGTTTCCGAGAACCTGATTCTCCCGCCGACGGTGTCGGACAGTGGGATGAGCGTGGAGGAGATCTACACGCTCTTCCCCAACCTCTATGAACGGCGTTCGAGCCAAGGCACGAAGCTCTCGGGCGGCGAGCAGCAGATGCTTGCCATCGCCCGCGTCCTGCGCACTGGAGCGAAGATCATCCTCCTCGACGAGCCGACGGAGGGTTTGGCTCCCGTGATCGTCCAGCGCATCGGCGACGTGCTGGTGGCGCTCAAGGAGCGCGGCATGACGATCCTCCTGGTCGAGCAGAATTTCCGCTTCGCCAAGAAGGTGGCGGACCGCTTCTACCTCATGGAGGATGGGCGTATGGTGAACTCGTTCCCAGGGCACGAGCTCGATGCGCGCATGAACGAACTTCACGAAGTTCTTGGGGTGTAGAGTATCATGAATACGATTTTCGGCATTCCCACCCCGGCGCTTTACGGCCAAGTCCTGATCGGCCTGATCAACGGTTCCTTCTATGCCATGCTGAGCCTCGGCCTGGCGGTGATCTTTGGCCTGCTGCGGGTCATCAACTTCGCCCATGGTGCTCAGTACATGCTGGGCGCTTTCGCGGCCTACCTGCTCTTGAACTATGCCGGGGTGAACTACTGGCTTGCCCTCGTCCTGGCGCCCCTGGTCGTCGGCGTGATCGCTGTCGTCATCGAGCGCACCATGCTGAGCCGGCTCTATGGAGTGGACCATCTGTATGGCCTTCTCCTGACCTTCGGCCTCGCACTCATTCTCGAAGGCGCTTTCCGCTACTGGTTCGGGGCTGCCGGCCAGCCCTATGCTGCACCCTCTCAGCTGTCAGGGGGCGTCAATCTGGGCTTCATGTTCCTGCCGATCTACCGCGGCTGGGTGGTCATCGCCTCCCTGGTCATCTGCATCGGCACCTGGCTTCTCATCGAGAAGACCCGGCTTGGCGCCTATCTCCGTGCAGCGACCGAGAATGCCACGCTCGTTCAGGCCTTCGGCGTGAACGTGCCGCTGCTTCTGACCCTCACCTATGGCCTGGGAGCCGCACTGGCGGCCCTTGCGGGCGTGCTGGCGGCGCCAATCTATCAGGTGAGCCCGCTCATGGGCTCCAACCTCATCATCATCGTGTTTGCCGTGGTGGTGGTCGGCGGCATGGGCTCGATCCTGGGCGCCATCGTGACGGGCTACGTGCTCGGCGTTCTCGAAGGACTCACCAAGGTTTTCTATCCGGAAGCCTCGAGCATCGTTATTTTCGTGGTTATGGCCATCGTTCTGCTCGTCAGGCCGGCGGGTCTCTTCGGGCGGGAGGAGTAGTATCATGGCGGTCGGAACCGAATATCTTGCAGAGCAGCCGAAGCTGCGCACCCCCGCCATCGTGCTGGGCGCGATCGCCATCGCGGCTCTCCTGGCTGCTCCCTTCTTCTTCTATCCCGTGCTCCTGATGAGCATCCTCTGCTTCGCGCTTTTTGCCTGCGCGTTCAACCTGCTCATCGGCTATGTGGGCCTGCTCTCCTTCGGCCACGCCGCTTTCTTCGGCGGCGCCGCCTATTTCACCGCCCATGCCGCCAAGGTGTGGGGCTGGGAGCCCTTGGCTGCGATCCTCCTTGGTGTGGCGGGCGCTGCCGTCATGGGCCTCGTCATGGGCTTCCTGGCCATCCGGCGCCAGGGCATCTATTTCGCCATGATCACACTTGCCCTGTCGCAGATGTTCGCGTTCATCTGCCTGCAGGTGCCCTTCACCCATGGCGAGGACGGCATCCAGGGCGTACCTCGGGGATACCTGCTCGGCCTCATCGACCTGAACCAGCCGCTGGCTATGTATTATCTCACGCTGGCGATCTTCCTGTTCGGCTTCTTTGCCATCTGGCGCATCGTCCATTCGCCCTTCGGCAACATTCTCAAAGCCATCCGCGAGAACGAGCGGCGGGCGGTCTCGCTCGGCTACCGGGTCGACCGATACAAGCTCGGCGCCTTTGTCATGTCGGCAGCGCTGGCGGGCCTCGCCGGCAGCACGAAGGCGATCGTGTTCCAATTCGCGACCCTTACAGACGTGCAGTGGCAGATGTCGGGCGAGGTGATCCTCATGACCCTGCTCGGCGGCATCGGCACCCTGATCGGTCCGATCGTCGGCGCCAGCCTGGTGATCGCCCTGCAGAACTACCTCGCGGCCTCGGATTTCCCTGTCCTCGTGCTGATCGGCATCATCTTCGTGATCTGCGTGCTGCTGTTCCGCCGGGGAATTGTGGGTGAGATTCTGGAACTCATGAAGCGCAGATCGAAGGGCGCTGCGTAACTTAAGGGGCATCGGGAACCCTGCCGGCGCTCCTCGTCTTGAGCGTCGGCTCATTCATTGAGCTGGACCATGCCAGACAGCGAAACATTTGATTACGTAATTATCGGCGCCGGCTCGGCCGGCTGCGTTCTCGCCAACCGCCTGTCCAAAGACCCGCGCAACGCAGTCTGCCTTCTCGAAGCGGGCGGCAAAGACAACTGGATCTGGTTTCACATTCCGGTCGGCTATCTCTTCGCCATCGGCAATCCGCGCGCCGACTGGATGTTCAAGACCGAGGCGGAGGCGGGCCTGAACGGCCGCATCCTCAACTATCCGCGCGGCAAGGTCCTGGGCGGCTGCTCCGCCATCAATGCCATGATCTATATGCGCGGCCAGCGCGAAGATTACGACAATTGGCGCCAGATGGGCCTTGAGGGCTGGAGCTGGGACGATGTGCGGCCGATCTTCCGCCAGCATCTCGACCATTATCTCGGTGCGGGCGAGCATCACGGCGCGGGTGGAGAATGGCGCGTCGAAGAGCCTCGGATGCGGTGGCAGATCCTGGATGCCTTCATTGAGGCTGCCGTCGAAGCCGGCATTCCCCGGGTGAGCGATTTCAATACGGGCAGCAATGAGGGCATTTCCTACTTCCACGTCAATCAGAAGAACGGGCGCCGCTGGTCGGCCGCCCGCGGCTTCCTCAGGCCGGCCCTGTCACGCCCCAATATGAAGGTCGAAACGCACGCTCATGCCACACGCATTCTCTTCGAAGGCAAGCGCGCCATTGGCGTGGAGATCCTGCAGAACGGCAACCTTAGGCGGATCCTAGCCCGCAAGGAGGTCATTCTGTCTGCGGGTGCCATCGCGTCGCCGCAACTCCTGCAATTATCCGGCATCGGCAACGGCCCCCTCCTGCAGGAGCATGGGATCGACGTCGTCCACCACCTGCCCGGTGTCGGCGAGAACCTTCAGGATCACCTTCAGCTGCGGCCTATCTACAAGGTCAGCGGCGTCCGAACCCTCAATGAGGAATACCGCTCGCTGTTCAAGAAGGGCCAGATGGCGCTTGAATATGCACTTTTCCGCAAAGGACCGCTCACCATGGCGCCTTCGCAGCTGGGAGCTTTCGCCCGCTCCTCGGCGGACTACGCCACTCCGAACCTCCAGTTCCACATCCAGCCTCTCTCGCTCGATAAGTTCGGCGAGGATCCACACCCCTTCCCGGCTTTTACCGCAAGCGTGTGCAACCTACGGCCCACCAGCCGCGGGGCGGTCCGGATCCGCAGCGGCCAAACCGGAGAGGCACCATTTATTCGTCCGAATTACCTCTCGACGGAAGAAGACCAACGAGTGGCCGTGGATGCCCTGCGCCTCGTTCGGCAGATCATCGCAATGCCGGCGCTTCAGAGGTACCGTCCCGAGGAGTACAAGCCTGGGGCTCAACTCTCTACCGACGAGGAACTCCTAAAGGGTGCAAGGGACACCGGCACGACGATCTTTCACCCTGTGGGCACCGCCAAAATGGGCATCGACGGTGATCCGATGGCCGTGACCGATGCACGGCTGAGGGTTCGCGGCCTCGAGAGCCTTCGCGTCATCGATGCATCGATCATGCCAACGATCACGAGCGGCAATACCAATTCGCCTACGCTGATGATTGCCGACAAGGGAGCCGCGATGATTCTTGAGGATCAGGCGCCGACACGCGTCGAGGTCCTGCGCTCAGCCTAAGCTCTTCGAATCTTTCTTAGTTTTGCCAAAAAGGGAAAGGGAGCCATTGGCTCCCTTAACGACAGCTCCAGCAATCGACCCGATCAGCTGACGGTTGCCGCCCGGTTCGCAGACAGATGACTCGCTGCCCAGATCGCCGCCTGAGTTCGGTTCTTAGCCTGGATCTTACGCAGAATGGCCTTGACGTGAACTTTCACGGTGGCTTCCGTGATATCGTATTTACGCGCGATGATCTTGTTCGAGTCTCCATCCATCAGGCAGCGCAGGATGACTGTCTCTCGGCCGGACAGACCCTTCGCAGGAGGGCTCAGCTCTTGAGGCCCTTCAGGAGCTGACGCCTGCTTGCCCTGCTCGGGGCGGGCTTCCTGATCGCGCAGAAGATCGATAATAGCACCAGGGAAGATGACCTCTCCCAGTAGAACAAGATCCAGCGACTTGACGAGCACCTCATAGGAGATTGATTTCTTGAGGTAAGCATCCGCCCCTGAACGGAAGGCGGTGAGCACATGGGTTAGGTCATATTGCTCGACCAGCATGACCACTTTCGCATTCGGGTTCTGCTCTTTCAGCAGCTTCGTCTGACGGCAGAGTCCCTCGTGATCGCGGCTTGCATCCGTGATGAGGACAACCGTACCGCTGTCTGGCCCGCACTGGGAACTGACCTCGTCGAGGGTTCCCGCTGCAGCCGAAGGGGCATAGACGGTTTCCGACAGAATTCGTCTCAAGCCTTCTCGCAACAAGGCATTGGGCTCGACAAGAAATGTCCTGATCGGTCGGACAGCAGCGTGGTCTGCCGACGAGGGCTCAACCGAACGCGCCAGTTCCATATACCTGGAATATGCGACATCCTTGGCCGATGAGGCACCTGGATGAGGAAGACTATCAAGATCGTAGGTGTTCCGCATTGCAGATGCCTTTCTGGTCTTGATTCGGTGAGACGCAGAGTTAATATTCCCTTAAGTTATCTAGCTTATAATCTTATTAGAAGCAATCAATACCCATTCAAAACATTTTAACAATCGTTCATCAAAAGGTATGAATAAGATATAAAATAACGGACGCAGGGGAATGCGCGGTTCGACCTAGCTCTCCAGTGAAAAGAAACGTTGAACGTTATTTTGCTTCAATTCTGAAGAATTAAACGCCGCAATCCCTGATGATACTCCGAGGCTTTATTACAACAAGTAATGCCCTGAGTCGGGCGTCCTAGATCTACGCACATCAATTCAGGATAGGATCAAGTCTTCAGGTGGCGCGACGCTTCAGGTCGCAACATGCACCCCGACAATCGTGACCTTCGTCACGAGAATTTTGCTCGGGCAGGCTTTGAAGCCACTATGCTCTCCAAGAGAGGATAATCACCTCGAAAGTTTTGGATCATCCTCTGATGGAATATGCACCGACAGCAGCCGATGCAAAATCCATTACCACATCCAAGAACGCAGCTCAGCGCAGATTGTGCGCTGTCAGACTTTCACTCGAGTGGAGTGATGAAGCCTCGCCTCCGCCGGCAGAAAGATGATTGACTGCCCACATAGCCGCCTGCGTTCGATTGGCCACCCGAATCTTGCGAAGAATAGCTTTGATGTGCACTTTGACTGTTGCCTCAGCAACGTCGAGCTTGCGCGCAATCACCTTGTTCGGGGCTCCCTGCATGAGGCACTGAAGGATTTCAGCCTCCCTGCTCGAAAGCGTCCGTATGGGAGAATCCTGGCTCTCGAGAGTAAGAGGTACATGATTGGGAGGAACCGTAATCGCCGATGTCTCCTTCCAAGTATCCGTCTCGTACCGAGTGTCCGAAATTGCATTGAGGAATGCAGCGGATGGAAAAACCACCTCGCCCAGCATGACAAGATCGAGGTACTTGATCAGAGCCTCACATCCTGTCGTCGCAAGACAATAGCCATCCGCTCCCGAATGAAACGCCGATTTCATGTCATCGAGATTAAAGCTGTCGGAGAGAACGACAACTCGCGCTTGAGGATACTGCTCCTTGATGGAAACTATCCCATGCGCCAGCCTTGATGGATAGAGATTTGCATCGAGAATGACGAGAAGCGCCGAACCAGGCATGTCCTGGTTCAGAATGATCTCACCGCGCGTCATACCTTCTGAATGCAACTTAAAGCGCGTGCTTGAGAGAACGTGCTTCAAGCCTTCGCGGAGCATGGAATTCTTGCAACCCAAGACAGTGTTGACCGGCAACAGGTTTGACATGAAATGTGCCTTTTCCGCAGAGATTACCTCTAATTGTACAAAATTGCGCCTCTTCAACCATCCCTAATAAAGAGGTAAAGAGCTATGCTTAGGAGGTAGAAATAAAATACCAATCACAGAGACGCTCACATTAGATTGTTGCGCGCATTATCGCCAACAAATCTGTCGAGCAGGTACCGAAAATGAGGATGTTTCCTGCAGGAATATCTGCTCAATCAACCTGACTACTCGATTGATTACCTTCGGCAGCATTCGCTTCGAATCGGGTGATGTTCGATTCCTTTAGCTCCACTGGGCTCCGTCTAAAGGTATGCTTCCAAGCACCGATGAGCACAGAATCTGAAGAGTAGCCCAGCGTCACATCTCTTACCAAGAAGTGGCAACAGGCAATCATTTCCGCAAAATCCGGGTCACTTCACGGCAGCCTCGCTCGCTTGGCCCGGAGTTTTCGCAGGCTCCTCGACCGGGTTTGTAATGGCCGGCTCCATCATGGAACTCAGCGCGACGGCAGCGAGAGGATAGCCGCTCTCCTGAGCGCTTGTCATGAGCTCGACCGCTCTACCGAGATCGGCGGCGACGCCTAAACCCGATTTATACATGAGCCCAAGCCGATATTTCGCCTCCGGAACTCCCGCGTCTGCAGCCTGCTGCAGCAGAGCGGCTGCCTTCTCTGGCGAGGAATCGACTCCGATTCCTTCTGAGTAAGCATGGGCTAGGCCGATGAACGCTTCCGTGTTGCCAGCAGCGGCTGCCTTCTCCAGAGCCGTGACGATGTCAGAGACCAGATCCCCTGACGGTCGCAGAGCAAGCAGGCGCGAGAGGCTTTGCCCCGCAACAAGATTGCTCTTGTCTTGAGCGGCAAGGCTGTACCATTGTACAGCTCGCCGCTGATCCTCGACGTTGGTGCTGCTGGAGAGCGCATTCGCCAGATGGGCGGCAGCGCCATTATCGCCGCGCTCGGCAGCGACCCGGATCAGATGACTTGCGGCCTCTCGATCCTGGACACCGCGCGTCCCTCGCTCGAGATCGAGAGCAACCTGATAAACGGTGCTGGGTTTGATCTGGGCTGCGCGCTCAAAGAACCGAAGAGCGGACGGCATATCCTGCAAGCCTTCCGTGCCCAGCACGAGAGACCATCCGATCTCAAGGAGAGTGCTCCGCTGTCGCCCCTCGTTCACGCCATCAAGCCATTTTAGAGCAGTAGCCTCGTTACGCTCCAATCCGCGTCCCGTGCCATAGCCATAGGCTGCATGAGCCATAGCGCGCTCGTGCCCGACCCGCGCAGCCCACAGATACCATTCCGCGGCTTTCTTCGTGTCCGCCGGGACACCGTCGCCGCGGTCATACATATTGGCAATGGCGAGGACAGAGCTCGAAGCGCCTCGAAGGGCTTCAAACCGGAAGCGACGTTCCAGCTTTGCACGGTCGTCAGCTCCAAGAATGATCTGATTGCGAGCCATGATCTTGGCCATGAGACGGGTTGCCTCACGGTCTCCACGTGCAGACGCGATTTTGATGGCGTCGAGCCCGGTCACGAAATCCTGCGTATCCATTTCTACGGTCAGCGCCTTCTGTCCAAGCTTCAAAAGGCGCACGGTAGGCATCGCTCGGAGCTGCGCCTGGCTAGGTGGTGTGGCTGGCACGGCAGCCTGAGATGATCTTGGCTGCGCTCTGCTGCCTGAATTCGAGGCCGCCATCGCGGCTGGCGCAGGGATCACCACCAGAGAGCTCAGGAGCACAATTTGGATTGTTCTAAACATTTGTCTCTCCTAACCGCCATATAGAGACGGTTACACCGGCTCCACGTTCCGAATTACAGCTCACTTGCGGGTTGCCCCTTCGGCTGTCTTTAGCCACTCCTGCGCTGCAATGGGATCAATATCCGTTCCAAAACCGAGAGTCATGGCGAGGCTCAGTCCCTGCATGGCCTCTGCATCGCCGGCTTGTGCGGCGCGCTGCAGCCATTCCGTGCTGGAGCGCGCCGAGAGTTCGACGCCATAGCCGGAGGCATAAGCGCGTGAGAGCTCCTTCATAGCAGGGATATCACCTGACTCTGCCGCTCTGCGCAGCCAGGAGGCACCGACATCCGGTCGTGGGGCCATTCCCAGTCCAAGTTGCAGGCTGCGGCCATATTCGCGCATTGCAGGCACAAAGCCGCTCTCCGCGCTATTCTTCAGAATAACAATCGCTTCAGCTCCCTCGGCACCGGGGATAGCGGCTAGGCGGGACAGGTCAGCGGCCACGCTGCCGTCGCCGCTGCGCAGAGCCTTCGATAGCCATTCGACGGCCACTTGCATGTTCCGCTCACCGAATTGGCCCGATATATAGCCGCGTCCCAGATATCGCATCGCATCGACACGCCCGGCATCGGCAGCGAGCTTGATGTAGGTGATAGCCGCCTCTTTATCGGCCATTCCGCCGACGCCGTCGGCCATGGCTCGTCCGACAAGGAACAACGCTAACGGGTCCTTTGCACCATCCCGAACGTTGCTGAAGGCTTTCTCCATCCAGTGGCGCGCACGCTGATCATGCTGAGGGCCAGCTGCTTTGTGATAGGTTTGTGCGAGCTCGACCATATCCCGTGTTGCGCAGACCGGCAGCGCCTCGGCACGGGAAAGCCAACGCGCTGCGTCCGCCTCTTCCTTCGCCGCCGATGCAAGCGCAATGGCCGCGCGGGGGTTGCCTGCCTCTGCAGCCGCTCTCTTCCATTCCTGCGCTGTCCTTCCAGTCGATGACAGCAGTTCGTTCGGAGCCTCGGACAATATCAACATGGCCGCAGCATTTCCTGAACCTGCGGCCACCCGGAGAAGCCGCAGGCCGCGCAGCACATCTGCCTTATCGCCACGTTGAGCGATCAGAAGGCGTCCGAGCTCCAGCTGAGCGCCCGGCTCACCTTCCTGTGCGGCCTGCTCAAGAAGCGTCCTTACCGCGCTATCATCCCGTGTTCCCTCCTCACCGCTCAGGATTCTGCGTGCCATGAGGAGCAGTGCACGGGATCGCCCCTCGCCTGGTGCAAGCGCGGCATCGCGCCACCGATCGGCTGTCTGGGTATCCTGCTTTACACCCAGACCCGAACGATAAGCATGGGAGAGCAAAACCATGCTTTCCCGGTCGTCCCGCTCCGCGGCACGAAGAAGGGCTGCTGCGTTCTTCTGAGCCGACATCTGATCGGACGCCTTTCGGGAGGCGACGGCAAGAATGCTGCGCACGTGGCCCATCTCCGCTGCTCGGTCCAACCAAGCTTTTGCTTGAGAAGCATCGGGAGTGACGACCGTGCTGCAGGCATACAGCTCCGCGAGGACGCCCATGGCTTCAGGATGGTTGCGGGCTGCCGCCTCCTTAAGCAACCGCAATGGGTCTTCAGGGCGTCCCTCCTGCGTATGGTTCAGCAGAAGTTTGGCCATGTCGGTCAGAGCTCCCACATCCCCCCGATCCGCAGCCTGACGATAATAGGTCAGCGCTGCCTTGATGTCCGGTTGGCCATTCACGCCGATGGCATAGAGCCGTGCGAGGCCAACAAGGATGCTCGTGCTGTGGCCAGGCAGACGGCTCGCTTTTGCAAGGGCATCTGCAGCATTCGGCAGGTCTTGGGCAGCACCGAACTCCCCGCGGTAATGTCGCGCAAGAAGCTTGTAGGCCTCAGGATCGGCATTGAGGCCGGCACGCTCCAGCCATGTGACGGCCTTTGGGACATCCTTGGGCGCTTTATCTCCCAGCATGAGGCGCTCGCCCAGCAGAGTCATGGCACGGGGTCTTCCGCCTTCTGCAGCCCGCTCAAGGTGGTGGATGAATCGGTCCGGAGCGGCCTTGGCGCGCTCCTGCAGATAGATCTCGGCAAGGGCGAGATCGGCGTTGGTGTCGCCCTGTCGAGCGGCGGCCTCAAACCACTTTATGGCTTCCGGTACACCACCAGGGACAAGGCTCTCGTCACTGAGGATAAGCCCAATCCGATAGAGCGCGGAGCACCGCCCCCTGCTCAGCTCGCCGTAGAGGGTCTGCAGGGCAAGGTTGACGAGATCGTTGGTTGCCGCCTGAGGCGCCGAGCCAAGACGTCCGCTATGCTGCAGCAGAGCCAAGCCGATCAATCCGTCGACATGACCTGCTGTGGACGCGGCTCGAAGAAGGCGCTCCGCCTCCGCCGCATTGGCGCCACCGACCCGCCCCTGGACATGAAGATCGGCCAGCAGAACAGATGCGTCCATGTTCAACATGGATGAGGCAGTCGCAAGGTGTGCCGCAGCCCGTTCAGGATCGACAGGTCCTGCGATCGGATCGAGAAGCAGTTTGCCAAGGCGGAAGTGAGCCCGCCCCCGTCCTGCCCAGGCCCTGCCGGTCAAGTCCTCAAGCAGGCGTTTCGCCGCGGCAGGGTCGCGTGTGAGAGTAGAACTTCCCTCGGCATACCCGATGGCCGCATCGTACATTTCCTCAGGATCGAGGACGGGCTGAGACTTGTCCCACTTGCTCCAGTCGCGTGTCAGGAACGGCTTGGGAGCCGGCGAGCAGATCTTGCTGAAATCCGAGGTAGGCGCCATCGACTGAGGTGGCAGGACTTGCGCATCAGCGAAACCGCCGAGGAGCATGAAAATGGCGAATGCTGTCCCGGCAAAAATCGCGAGAGATTGCATCATGCCGCTTCTTACTTTTCTGGTGGTGGAGCGGTGGAGAATCGTCATTGTCGCGTTCCGTTCTGCCTGAACCTGTCCCGAAGCCAGCTGCCTCACGCCCGTCGTCACGTCGTCACCCTCTTACCCCGGCTCTGCTGCAGAAGCGGCCAGCTTCTGAAGCGTCTTGGAGGCTTGCGAATGCCCGGCCTGTGCGGCCTTCTCAAGCCACTCACGAGCGGCTGTCTTGTCCTGCTCGGACGCTCCCTGCTGATGACGCATCGCGAGGCGGTACATGGCAGGGGCATGGCCGCTCTGCGCCGCTTGCCTGAGCCAACGCTCTGCCTCGCGCGCATTGGGTTTGGGCCCGACGTCATAAAAGCGGTGGAGCTCGAACATCGCATCCGGTGAGCCGAGAGCAGCAGCGCGTTCCAGCCACATCTTCGCAAGATTAGGATCGGCCAGGGTCCCGAAGCCCTTCATCAGCGCACGCGCCACTTCGATCATTGCCGGCTGCGAGCCCGCCTCCGCCGCGCGAAGGTAGGAGGCGAAAGCTCCCTCCGCATCGACCGTTGCCGCGAGACCGGAGAGTTTAGCGCTGCCAAGTTGAACTTTGGCCTCGATCATTCCGGCTTCACCCGCCCGGGAAAACCAATGATCCGACTTTTGGCTGTCGCGATCCACTCCCGCGCCATAGAGGTATGCGGTTCCAAGGCGAACCTGTCCGTCCGGATCTCCTTGGCGGGCTGCCTGGGCATAGAATTCAGCAGCAAGGCGCCGGTCCAAAGCGACGCCCTCACCCCGGGCATAAGCATCGCCCACCGCAATCTGGATCTTCGTATCGCCTGGTTCCTCGCTGTAGATCTCGCGATAGAGTGCAAACGCCCGAGCAGGATCCCGCTGCAGCCCCTCGCCATTGCGATAGGCCTTGGCGAGGATGAAGCGCGCTCCGTCATGTCCAAGCTGAATGGCACGGCGGAACAGAGCTTCCGCCCGCGAAGGATCACGCTGTATGCCAGCTCCCTGCAGAAGCGCGGACGCCAGCAGCGTCATCGCTTCCGCATTGTTCTTCCGAACCAATGCTTCGAGTGCAGAAGAGCCGTGCTCGATGGACCCTGCATCAGGCAGCCGCAGATACATCGATGCAATCTGGCCGGCCTGATCGTCATCCTTCGCCATGGATTTCTCCGCGAAGGCGAGCCACCGGCGCGCGGCGCTCTGCTGCTCTGCCGTTGCCTGTCCGGAGAGATAGAGCTCCGCCAGACTCAATGCTGCTTCAGCACTGCCGCTATCTGCGGACCTCTTGAGGGTCATCTCGGCGAGCGTGCGCTCACCACGGACGAGATAGAGCTTCGCCAGGGCAATGGGAGCGCGAGCATCACCGGCCCGGATTGCTTTCTCGAGCGCATCGCGAGCCAGGTTGAAATGTCCCGGTCCGCCGGCGCGTGAGTAGAGAGAGCTCAAATCGACCATGGCTGCACCGCTGCCCGCCGCCGCTGCGCGGCTGAACCATGTTGCGGCGAGCGCCTGATCCTGCGGCACGCCCCTGCCCTCATTGAACATCTTGCCGAGGCGGATCATGCCGATCGCGCTGTTGGCTTCTGCGGCTTTGCGGTACCACTCCAAGGCTCGCGGCGCCTCCAGCCCTGCGGAGCGGCCGGCGTAAACGTCACCAAGACGAATATACGCGACGGGAGATCCGCTCTCAGCTGCTCTGCGGTACCAGCCCATGGCTGATTCTTGTGACTCCGGAACCCCATGGCCACGCAGCAATGCGTCTCCCATGGCAACGGATGCCTTCACGTGACCGCGCTCCGCCGCAATCTTGAGTCGATCGACTGCCGATTGGAGCACTCCTCCCATTGCTACATCCTGATGGTTCAACGCGGTACGGGCGAACTCATAATATGCCATCGTGTTGTCGCTGATTGAGGCTCGGTCGAAGAGCTTCAACGCAAGCGGAACATCGCGTTCGATCAGAACACCATCACGCACGTGACGTCCAAGCGCCAAGAGTGCCGTCACATCGTCATCAACCCGCTGCAGCGCCTCATGCAGGAGACCCTTGGCAGCTGCACGCCCTTCATCGCCATACTGGCTTCGGATTTCCGCTGCCAGAACCAGCGCCCGCGGCGCTTTCGTCTCGATGGCTCGGTTGAGCCACAGTTCCGCAATACTGCTCTGAACGCCGAGAGCAGCGCCATTGTAGGGATCCTCTGCAAGGATCATGGCAGCCTCAACAGAGCCGCGCTCGGCAGCCCTCTCAAAAGCATTTCGGGCCTCCTGCGGCTGGCGCAGAGGCGACTTCGGATCGAGACGCAGACGGCCCAATCGCAAGGCAGCCTCCGCATCACCAAGTTTGACAGCTCGCTGATACCATTCGATCGCAACGCTCAAGCGCTCTGGTCCATCACCCGTTGCCCGGTAGTGATCAGCCAATGCTCTCGCAGCTTCGGCCGATCCTTGTCTTGCCTCTTGGAAGAGCAGCCGCAATCCTTGCGTTGCGAACACGTTTGCCTTAGCGGGATCCGTCTCCAAGCGAGCAAGCGCAAGGCCCGAGGGACCGTGTTCTGAACGCAGAGCAATCTGGTACAGATTCTTCGCCGCTTCGAGATCGCGCTTTCCCCCAATGCCTGCTTCCATCAGACCTGCCAGAAGGAAGGCGGCCTCATGGTTCTGCATCGCTGCGGCCCGGCGCAGAAAGTCCATTGCCTTGTGGATCGAAGGCTGATCCTTATCGCGCGATAGCATCAGCTTGGCCCGGCGCACCGCGGCAGAGGGCCAATGGGTTCCCGGCACTGCAAGTGCTTGGTCGTACAAGCGTTCTGCCTCGTCGAGGCGCCGGGCCTTGAGGGGATTGGTTTCGCTGACCGGGCTTCCGTCCTGGAGCAGCTGTGCCTGCTCGACGAGGGCGGCGGGATCCGCCCGCTGTTTCAACTCATCCAGCTTCGCCGTTGCAGCGCGGTAGCGAGCTCTAATATCGGCACCCACTGAATCCTGCGCCTGAACTGCCGGACACAACAGCAGGGCGAGGAGTGCGACAGTGCTGGCGAGGAACGGTTTGATTCTAACCATCAGCGTCCCCAAAAGCATGTAGCATTGCCGCCGATGAACTCATCGATAAGCGGCCGATCCGAGCGGAAGCTACGAACATACATTGCCTTCAGTCTTTTCGTCGCAAGGCCTGCCCGTTCCCGCGATACGAGGGGCTCGGTCCAAGCCATGTAATGCCGTCCCTGGCTGCGCTTGGTCATGAAACCAAGATCCTGTCGGCGGGGATCCATTTCTCCGCCGGGGATGTAGTTCTCGGACGCGTAGGCCATGACGACACTGGGCTCCGCTATGCCGTTGAGAAGGTAGGACACGATGCGGTCGAAATTCACCTCTCCCGCCCGGAGCTCGTAGAGATCGGTGCCGCGCGTGGCGGCCACCTCCGCCATCACGGTCAGACTCGCCAGGGATTGGCGCATGTACCAGAGAGCCCGAGCGCCTCGCCTGGTCTCCAGTGCAAGGCTCCCATCAGGGCGCGCCTCCGCCAGGATTGCGCGATAGCGGTCAATCCCTTTTGCGTAGAGAGCCTCATCCTTGACGGTAGATCCCCATGTCATCAGCAGACTGTCAGCAAGGTATCGGTGGTTGTTGCGGTCGACGACGCCATCGAAAACTCGATCCGTTCTACGGACCAGAAGATCGATCCATTCGACGAGCACCCGCCTCTGCCCTTCGTCCAGCCCGCGCTTCAGGACGGAATAGGCTACGACGGTGGGCAGAAGGACACGCTTCAAGGCGTAATAGGCGTCGTGATCGATCTCTGTGTTTTCAAATGCCTTTGTCTTAGCCCAGGCCAGCAGAAGATCGCGCAGGGAGGCCTCCGAAGCTGCATCACCCGCGAGCGCACGCCCGGTGAGCACCATGACGGCCCAAGCGTAATCATTGCCAGCCCCATCCGTCCCATAGCCTTCGGTCGCCTTGAGGCTGTCGATGGGCCTGAGGCTGTTCCAGGCGGGGTCACGTGGTATGGCAAGGCAAGCCGCGCGCACACTGGTAAGAGCCGGTTGTGCCAGTGCGGCCCTGCGGAGTTCCACGTCAAAGAGACCTTGCCCTTTGGTCTGAGCGTAGGACGACCCGATCGTCAGGATGTTCATCAGAAGAACAATGAGGACCTGTTTCATGCTGCCTCTATGTGCCCTGAGGCGTGCTGGAGAAGGCCCGATGCTGGACACTTCCGTTGACATCGGTACAGTCGGATCCTCCCTGAGCGCTGAAGGCCTGCAGTTCACTGCCTCCCTCGAAGAAGCCTTGGTCCCGCAGGCGGCACGATGCAACGGGCTTCGCCGGACGGCATGTGCTTGCGACGACGACATCCGATTGGGAAGTAAGGCGCAGGATCTGACCTTCCAACCCGCGGATATCGCCTCCGAGGAGACGACGGGATTGTTTCACGAAACTGTTGGAGGACATCGCCAAGCTCGACACGCCCTGGGTGTTGATGCCAACTCCATTGGCCGAGAAGCGATTGTTCCTGAGAGAGAGGCTGGTCAGCGGAAGATATCTGGAAAGATCGATACTTTGGCCTTCCCCGCCTTTCTGCGCTACGATGTTGGCGATATAGGCGCTGACACCGGAATTGGCGTTGGCTTCAATGCGGTTAGAATAAGCTCCCACATCAAAACTGTTGCGCACCTTCAAACCGTCCCTTCTGTTGCTCGCAAGATAGTTATTGGTCAGAACGTTGCAGGAGCTCTCGAAAACGGTCACCCCATCCTGTGCATTCTGGAAGGAGCTGTTGGCATGAATGACATTGTTCGTGCTGTTTCGGTCAAGAACGATCCCTGACCCGGCGTTGTCGAATGACATGTTTCCGACGATCAACCCATCACTGACCTCGCGCGAGATGATGATCCCGTGGCGCTGCTTTGTGCCATAGACCGTGTTGAGGGCAATAATGGCCTCTCTCGTGCGGTCATGAAGATCCAGAGCATAGACGACGCTGTCGCGGAACTCGTTGCCGACGACTTGGATGCGGTCCGCCTCGTAGGAGTGGAGGCCGAAGTGAAGGTTGTGAAATAGGTTGTCAACGACGGCGCCTGTGGGACGTTCCTGGTCTCGCAGTTCCGCCACACGCTCTGGTCCTGACGAATAGCTCAACCCGAAGGACTTAGCGTTGTCATAGCCGAGAGCCACGAGAGTGGACGAAGCTACGTTCATGCGCCCATCTCCCCAGGTGAGGAGGAACGGTCGGAACTCGGTGGATCTGTCAGCGGCGGCCCAGAGGGGCTGCCCTGATGTCTCATCGTATCCGACGACCTTGGCATCGACGATATGGACATTGCCCGCATTGACGATGAAGGCGCCGGCGCTCGCGCTGAGCCGATAGACCGGGCTGTCAAAGCGGGACAGAATGAGCGTAGCTCCGGGGGCGACGAAGATGGGCGCACGCACCGTCACAGCGTCAGCACTATATTCGATGAGATCCCGTGCGTCGGTGCCCTGTAGCTGGCGAGCAACCATTCCTAATGTCGCGACACCGCTTTGAACCACGATAATCCTCGGCGAGGACAGGCCCTGATGCCGGATTGCTCGCTCCAGACGTGTGGTTCCGCCTTCATCATCCTCGAAGAATTTTGCGATATAGGGGTTGTGGTTTGCAAAGGTACTCCCGACCACTGCACCAATCGGCCATGGCGTGCGAGCCCTGACGTCTGCAGCCGTTACGAAGCTACGAGGGAGCTGTCCTACCGCGCTCATGGACTTTTCGGCCTCTCCAGTGATGAGCGCAAGACCTCTTCGGGTCTGGATCTCCTGGGTAGTTTCTTCAGGCTCTTCGGCAACGGATGCGACCGTCTCAACGTCATTGGATCCGCCGATGCCGGGCTCTTCCGCTGAAGGTGTCCTGAGACGATCAGCCTGCGCTTCGGTGAGGCGCCGGAAGGCCGCCTGCCGAAGCCGTTCATCCTGAATGGACCGGATCAGATCGGCGGCATGGATACTACCCTCAGAGAGAGTGGCGAGTTCAAGCGTAAGCTCCGCCTTATTCTCGTCACCGCCCACTTTCCTGATGCCGCGCAACAGAAGAGCATCGGGAATTTCACCCCGTCTCCTCTTCCCGACCAGATCTCTTGCGTCAGCTGCAATGATCAACTGTTCGGCGCGTGTGCGGATGCCATGGTCACCGATGCGTCTGACGAGATCACTCGCCCGAGCTTTGTCCGCTTCCGCTGCCAGAATCCTGATGATCTCCAGGAATGCCTTATCCCGCGCTCCAGCTTCCAGGCCTTCGGCAGTCTTGACGGCATCGTTCAGCGCGCGAGCACTGACATCGCTTTTGTTCTGCTGCCTCGCCTGACGCGCGACTTCCGAGAGAGCTGAAAGACGGTATTCTGTATCCTGGATGCTTCCAGCCAGTGACATTGCCTTGTCGAGATCGCCGGAACGGGAGTGATTGCTAGCAGCGGACGCGAGAACACGTCCCACATCCGCCGTCCCGACGAGTTCGGGAATGACCTGCATGGCAGCGGGTGTATCTCCAGCCTTCGCCTTCGCCTGTGCAATACCGCTCAGCGCATGCGAGCGATGATCATTATCAACGAGGCGCGGCAGCAAGGCCTCCGCATCTAGCACTCGGCCGCGATCCGCCAGCGTTCTCACCAGTTCACCGAGGGCAGATGCTCCCTCTGCGTCAGAGCCGACTCGTCCGGCATAACGCAGCGCTTCGTCAAGGCGCCCGGATCGTGTGAGTGCTCGGACGACGTCGGGAAGAACGGCGCGTTGCAGGGCCTCGTCATAAGCATCGACGTGCCGGGTGCCTGCGAACAGGAGCTGATCGGCCATGGCATCATAGCCGGATTGCTTCAGGTCTGCGCCAAGTTTCAGCTGCAAGGAGACCTTGCTGGGGCTATCCTGCATGGCGTTGAGTATTTCTGAGGCTTTGAGTGCAAGGCCTCGATCAATATAACTCCTGACAAGCGCACCGATTGCTTTGCCCTGGCTGCTCGGATTGACAAATCCTTGTGCCGCAACAAGGGCTACTCTATCCTCTTTCCTGGAAATTGCAGCCTCGACGAGGCTGGAGAGCAGGTCATCTCTTGCTGTGCTGTCCACAAGTGAGAGCGCCAGGAATGTGCTTCCGGGAAGATCACCTGCCTCCAGGCGCCTCTTAGCCTCTGCCATCAACTTTACATCCGTGACCTTCTCCCAAACACTGCCCTTGAGCTGAATGCGCGCCAGTTCATGCCGCGCATGAGCACGGTCACGAGATTGAGGAATTCGGGTGACTGCACGATCGGCCAGATCCATCCCCGGCGGCCCCAGCCCCGCTGCGACGCGGACCGCTGCCGCGTAGGCTCCCCCTCGCGTCCCTTGCTCATGGATCTGATCAGCCGCCTCTATCGCCAGGGAGGCATATCTCAGTGCCCGATCCTGAGCGCCTGCCTTGGCATAGGCATGGGCAAGATCCACGAAAGCGGCAGACTGGTAGGCCGACGATCTCTGTTCACTAGAAATCTGATGCAGCGATACACCGACCTCTATACGATCCGCGGCGGATGTAGCATTTGTGATATCGCCGAGGGAAGACTGCAGAAGGAAGGCGCTGAGAATGTCATGGTTCAACCCATCATCTGCAAGCCGCATGAGTTCGGCACGCGCTCCTTCGCGCAACTCCGCCGAACCTGCAATATCCTGGCCGGCAAATTTCTCAAGCAGCTTCACCCTTGCCCTTGCAACCTGATAGAAACCTGCCTTCTGCTTCAGGTTGACGCCGTTCTGCTCGGCGGAAAGAAAGGCCTGACGGGCTTCTTCCGCAAGGCGCGAGATCTCATTGCTGCCCTGTGCCATGGCGCTGGAGGTCAGCGCCATGGACACGAACAGGAAGGCGAAACGCAATCGACGTCGACCGTCAGATCGTGACGATGCGGTCATACTGATCCTCCAGACGCACGATGTCGTCTTCGCCGAGATACGTGCCGCACTGAACCTCGATCAGGTGAAGTTCGTCGTCACCAATATTTTCCAGCCTATGGACATCGCCTTTGGGAATGTAGACGGACTCGTTGGCCTTCATGACGAAGACCCTCTCACCGACCGTGACACGGGCAGTTCCAGATACGACCGTCCAGTGCTCGGAGCGATGATGGTGATATTGCAGCGACAGCCGCCCCGCCACATCGACAATGATGTGCTTTACCTGGAAGGCCTCGCCCACACGCAGGGACTCATAAGAGCCCCATGGACGCCGCACTCTCTTATGGATGTTGGCTTCCGGACGCTTTGCCGCTGCAAGCTCGGCTGCGAGCCGACCAACATTCTGAGCCTGATCCAAGGAGCTTACGAGAACAGCATCAGCGGTATCGATCACGACGACCTTCTCGACACCCATGACGGCAACAAGCCTGGAACTGCCGAGAACATAGCTATCACGAACATCCTGGAGGAGCGTGTCGCCACGAGAAACGTTTCCGTTGAGGTCCTTGCCGCCTACGTCCCACAGAGCCGACCATGAGCCAAGGTCACGCCACTCGGGCGCCACAGGAACGCAGACCAGCCGGTCGCTTCGCTCCATGACAGCGTAGTCAATCGAGATCACCGGAGCCGTATCGAAATCAGCGGCGAGACGGATCGTGTCGTTGCCGCGCTGGGCCGTCGAAAGAGCCCGACGGGCGCAGGCTAGGACGTCCGGCGCATACCGCTCGAGTTCCTCAAGAATAGTCCGTGCGGTGAACATGAAGATACCGCTGTTCCAGAGGTGTCGCCCGCCAACCACCAATGCCTCAGCCGCAACGCGATTCGGCTTCTCGACAAAGCCCGCGACCTTGAAGCTGGCCTCATCGAAAGCCTCACTGACCTCGATGTAGCCGAAGCCCGTCTCTGGATGGGTAGGGCGGATGCCGAAGAGAACAATCTGCCCCTGACGTGCTGCCATCGCGGCTTGCGATACAGCCTGCGTGAACACCTCAGTCTGCTCGATGACATGATCGCTCGGGGCGACAAGCATCAACCGATCCGGATCCTCTTCCGCGATCAGAGCCGCGGCTGCTGCTATGGCCGGCCCCGTACTGCGAACGCATGGCTCGACTAGGAGTCGGGCCGCCCCCGTGCTCAGCTGTCCGAATTCTCGCAAGGCGAGATCGCGATGATTGGTGTTTACGACAATAAGAGGTTCGGCATACTGCTCGGAACGGAAGCGCTGAACCGTCTGCTGAAACAGGCTCTCGCTACCAGAAAGAGCATGAAATTGCTTTGGCTCACTGGACCGCGAAATCGGCCATAGACGGGTGCCTGAGCCGCCGCACATGAGAACCGGAATAATATTGTCCATTGTTGATCTCCAGAAAATCCAAGTGATGTCCTCCGGTTAGTGGCCCGGACTCATTCATTCCCCGGAATTGAGTCCGGCTAGCCGCCTTCCATTCTCACTTTGAGGCTCTGTGGCCTTTCTTGGTGCATGGGCCGTCGCGCTGTCCCCAGACAGGATAGCTGCAATCTTGTTTCCTGCCCAGTTGACCGCTGTTTGCACTTTGTTGACGGCAGACCCGACTGAGGACCCGGAGAATGTGTTGAAGACTACTGATACAGGCTGGCCGATCGTCGATGCCCCGAGTTCACGACCAGGTGCCAATTTGACGATCATTCGCCCGGCAAGGGACGGATCTTCAAAGGATGGCAGGCGCTCAATATTAGCTTCCCTTACGCGAGCACCGTCAGCATATTCGATTACGGCGCTTGCCCCTTTATAGAACCGCAATGCCTGTTCTTGTGGAATGCTGGCAGTAACATAGGGATGACTGGTCTTCTCCCGCAGAGTAAGGATCGGTGCACCCTCACGAACAAAGTTGGTAGTCCGGCTGTACCGGGCCTGAACCACGCAATTGCAGGGGCTATCGAGAACGATGCTGTTGCCTTGAGTTCCTTGGATGGTGAGGAGTGGTTCGCCGGCCTTAACCTCGTCTCCGGTGGCTACGAAGGTGAGCTGCCCGTTCGATGGAGCTGGCACTGTGACCAGATCAGCTGTGATCTGAGCCGATTGAGCCGGGATCAAGTAGAAGCGGTCGAACAGGCTCGTTCCGATAAAGCCCAGAAGAAGCAATGTCGCCGCGCCGATGCCGATGTAGCCTGCAGCGCTTCGGCCATGGTGGGCGAGGTTGGCTACGAGCCCTTGAGGTTGAGGCCGCAGAGGAACCTCGCGAGTCTTTCCCTCGTTGCGCCTGGAGACAACATCCAGCACATCCCCCGCCTCTACGACCTCCCCTGCAAGATAGGCATCAAGGATGAAACGCAGGAGACTATGCTGACGCGGAGAGACGTCGACGAAGCGGAGGCCGATTCTATTGTGCTCGCTGGCGACATAGCGCACCTCCGCATTGATCGGCAGGGTCAGCTCATAACCGCTGAACGGGAAGGCAAGCGTGAGATCGAGCATCTGTCCAGGCCTAGCGTCCAGCAATCCGGTCCGCAGCCCCAGGCCTCCAACTGAAACATCAACGACCGCGAGCTGCACTCCATTGTGAATGCATTTTACAGGAAGGCGGTATCGAGGATGCTGCCTCTGGACCTCGGCCTCATGCGTAATTTTCGTCATAGAAACGTTCTCCAAGCGGCACCGCTGTCATCAAGGAAGAAAGAACATGGGATTTGGTGTCGGAAGGACCTTCATGCCCCATGCCAAAACCGATACGAATGCGATAAGCGCGACACTGTGCATGTAGGCTGACATGAAGTTGCTTGCGATCAGAGGGCGCTTTGCCACATTCGCAGATGTCGTCTTCTGTCGTGTCCACTTCTGACGGTCGAGACGGAATGTCACGTGGACCTTGATCAGCGATCCGAAGATCTGGTTGAAATAGAGAAGGAAGGGATAGAAAACCGACACTCTCTGGCGGGAGGCCAGGAGAGAGAGGGTCAGGATGTAACGGGTGGTCAGAATCCAGAGCGCATACAGGAGGAGGGCGTATCCGCTGATGAAGATCCCGGCGAGAAGTGCAACGAAAAAGCCGACGAGCGAGGTCCACATCGACATGCGCTGATCGAGGATAGACCACCATGTGAACAATCCGATCTTCCGGGGTCCGAGAGCAAGGGCCCTCGAGTTCGTGCGCAGCATGTTGCCGAACCACCGTACCATCAGCATGGCCGCAGCCGAGACGAAGTTCTCCGATGGGGGATCCTCTACCGTCAGGACAACTACGTCCGGTACATAGAGCATCTTGTAGCCGTTCCGCAGAAGCCAGAACCAGCTCGACTTGTCGTCACCGGTGAGGAACTTGAAGCGGCCTAGACGCCAATGGTCGACATAGTCGAGTTCCACCTGGCGGATGAACTCCGGATCGCAAACGATGCTTGCGCGGAACATCGACATGCGGCCGGTTAGTGTCAGAACACGTTCAGACAGGCCTACGGAGGACATCAGAGTATGCCGCTGCGCGAACCGCAGAGCGTACCATTCCTGGAAAATGCGACTGCCGCGGACCTCGCTCATCTCATCAGTCGTCAGCGCACCCACATTCGAATCGAGCTGGAAGAAGCCGACGCATTTCTTGACGAGATCTCGCGGAACGATGCTGTCACCGTCGATCACGGCAACAACATCATCAGCGGCCGGAGCGCGTCGGGCGACGGCCCTGAACCCGTAAGCAAGCGCATCACGCTTGCCTGTTCCCGCAATTCTTACGATGACCAGATCCACCCTGTCCTGCTGACCGCAGATTGCCTGAAACAGGCTCTTGATGAGCCGCTGATCACCAGCCTCAACGATCGATGCAACCACCGTGGTCTTTCCCGGCGCGGCCAAAGCAGCTTCGAAAGCCGCTCTGTAAACGCGCGTAGTAACGGCACTGTCGATCCGGAACGTCGTTACAAGAAGAAACGTATTGGGAGGATCGTGTCTAACTGCCTCATCGGCAGCCTTTCGCTGCCGCGGAAAGGCCAGCTTCCGGAAGATGAGCGCACGGATGAAGTGCAGCAGGCCCCACCCGTAGCGCCACATGGCCAATATTCCGATGGCTCCGATCACCCCGGCTCCGACAGAGACATAGGCCTCAGATGGAAGCGCGGCGGCAAAAGCCGCCACGGCAACCACGTAGAGGATATGCGCCCCTATCGAATCCGAGAGACGGATACTGCCTTTACCAGCAGATTCCCTGATAGAAGTCACCTGAGCACCTTGTTTGGTCGATACGGACGAGGTCAATAAGAGGCCGGTCATCCTGAACGACACTCAGGAGACGCTTGGCTTCATCACGATTGCCGAGAACAAACACTTCAGCGTGATCGACGACCTCGTTGACATCGGCCGTCAGTAGCGACGTCAGATGAGGTAGATGTGCTTTTACGAATTGGAGGTTTGCGCCGGTAAGCTTAGAGACCTGAATATTCGGATCATAGATGCGAATGTCGTAACCGCGACCATAAAGGCGTTCCGCGAGCTCCACCAGCGGGCTCTCGCGCAGATCATCGGTCTCCGGCTTGAAGCTCAGGCCGATGATGCCAATCCGACGCTTGCCCGTTGCGGCAACCATCGAGTATGCGCGCCGCAGCTGCTCTTCGTTGGCGTCCATCGTCGCGTCAAGGATAGGCGTTGGAACATCCAGCTTTCGAGCTGCAAAGCGCAGAGCGCGCAAGTCCTTGGGTAGGCAGGATCCACCGAACGCGAACCCAGGCTTTAGATAGGCTTTGGAAATGTTGAGCCGCGTATCGGCGCAGAGCACGTCCAACACGGCATGACCATCAATCCCTGCTTCCTTGCAGATATTGCCGATTTCATTGGCAAAGCTGATTTTCAGAGCATGCCATGCGTTGTTGGTATACTTCACAGCTTCGGCAGTCCGAATGGAAACAACTCTCGGCTCAACCTTGAAAATCTTGTGGAGTTCAATCAGCCGGTCAACCGTAGCCTGATCATGACGTCCGAAGATGATGGCGCCTGGATCATAGTAGTCGCTGATGGCAGTGCTTTCCCGCAGGAACTCCGGATAATAGGCAACGCCGAAGCCCACACCAGCCTGGCGGCCGGAAGCACGCTCAAGAGCAGGAAGAACGATGCTCTCCATAGTGCCCGGCAAGATCGTGGAGCGCATGACAATCGAATGGAAGGAGTTCTTCTCTCGGATCGCTGCGCCGATCTGCTCAACGGCAGCACTGACATAGGAGGTATCAAGAGATCCGTTTGGACGCGAAGGCGTTCCAACACACACGAACGATAAATCTGAGCCATTGACGGCTTCGCGAACGTCGCTGGTTGCCACAAGGCGCCGGCTACGGATCCCACTTTGTATCAGCTCTCCCAATCCCGGTTCGACAATCGGGCTGATGCCCTCATTGAGAGGGCCCACTTTCTGAGGGTTCGGATCGACTGCGATGACATGATGGCCATCATTGGCCAAGCACGCCGATGAGACCGCTCCGACATAGCCAATCCCAAAGACACTAACTTGCATTAGGCTGTTCCTGCCGATTAACAGTGAAATCAAGGCGCCAAATAGAAATGCGCCGGGTGCAGCCCAATAAATACTCCTGCTTTACTCAAAAGCGCTTCACTATTTCGGCTGGAGAGATACCCCCTACGGGTTAAGTAGAGAATTACTCCTATCAATAGATCCCACTTAACTCAAAAGAGTACACATACCCACTTGATTATTTTGCTGCACCGCACACTGCATGTTTTACGAAACTATACTATGATTATCTATGATTTATGCTTTGTTTAGCCGAACAAATGGAAATTGAGTTTAGAAAATTGAGGGATTTCACGCACATAGAGCTAATTCAGCAAACAGGCTCAATCGGGTTCTTCTTTCAAACATCCCAATTGATGAACGACAAGGAGCATCGGAGTGCATGCTTGATCGCAATGCGAGCATCATGAAATTGCTATGTGAGGATTACACCAAGTTGAAGACTTGTAGCTCTGATGAGAAGTTACCCCCAAGATGCGTTATATCAGACTAATCCGTTTGGGTGAGGCAGGAGCCAGCATCATCTGTGTTTCTAGATATGCTTAGCTTGCACGATGTCGCATGGATGCACCTGGCATCACCGAGACAAGCAGCACGTGCGAGTCAGGAATGACATTTTTACCATTCAATTTAGGAAAATTTTGTACTTCTGATGCTACGGATATGGGACCCTCTACTCTCAGGTTCGTGTGAGCAAAAGCCCTCGGCAGCATCATAGCGACAGCGAGTCTCTATAACCTTACAGGAAGGTCTGACTTCTATAAAAATCGAGCCAATCAAAGCTCAGGCATTTTGGGGCATCAACAAGTTGACTTCACATTCATCACAAGCGCCAAGTCATACTTTCAGTTTGACTCATTGGAAGATCACTCTTCCGACAGATCGGAATGGTTCATTCGTAGGCATGGCCTATGAGGTGAAGAACCTCAGTGGCTACGTGAATCCAAACTACTTCTACACCGGATCTGACGGAGCCATGATCTTCAAAGCTCCCGTGGAAGGAGCGACGACGAGCGGTTCGCGATATGCGCGCTCTGAGCTTCGGGAGATGAATGGCTCAGAACGAGCAGCATGGACCATCAAGCAGGGTGGCTTCATGAAGGCTACCCTCAAAGTCGATCAAGCTCCTACCCTCTTCAACGGGACGAAAGGGCGCGTCATTGTCGGTCAGGTTCATGGACAGGACGACGAACTTGTCCGTCTGTACTGGGAGAAAGGCACACTCTACTTTGTGAACGATATTGCAGGTGCTACAGGTCGGGAGGCGAGGTTTGCCTTGACTAACAAGGCTGGCTCAAGGCCCGACGTCGCCCTCAATGAGAGATTTACCTACTCGATCGATGTCACCATTGACCGTGTGAAAGTGACTGTCTTGGCCGACGGCCAGACCTATACGGCCAGCGACACAATCAACCAGGCATGGAGAAGCGATGCGTTCTATTTCAAGGCGGGCGCTTATCTCGGCGTGAACGAAACGCAGGGTGTCGGCTATGGCCAGACTTCCTTCTACGGCCTCAAATTCAGCCACCCCGTCAATGCATTTCAATCCTCATTCAAGATAAACGGCCTTCCATCGACTTCGAAGAAATATGAAGGCACGAGCAAAGGCGACAAGCTCACAGGATCAAGCGGAAATGACAGGATTGAGGGCAAGGGTGGAAACGACATGATCTGGGGAAAGAGCGGGAACGACATTCTCGCCGGGTTGTCCGGCAAGGATTCCTTCACGTTCGATACAAGGCTCGGGGCCAACAACATCGATGTCATTCTGAACTTTAGTACTAAGGACGACACGATCCGCCTCAACGACATTGTGTTTACGAACCTCAAATCCGGAAAGCTGTCGTCGGAAAGCTTTGTCACTGGGGCGAAAGCATTGGATGAACAGGATCGGATCATCTACAACAACAAAACAGGCAGCCTGTTCTATGATCCTGATGGATCCGGCCAAACCCGCGCCATACAGTTCGCCAAGGTCGACGCGGGCCTGAAGTTGACGGCAGCTGACTTCCTGATCATCTAGCGACAACACGCTGTGTTTCAGACATCTCGCATCGACTTCTTCCTAATGATCGTATGACAGCTGTTAGCTGTGCATGAATGGATCCTACCCCGAAGGAGGTAGGTGGCTGAATTTTTGGCCGCGTGCCTCCCTTGCTGGGCCTCATCAGTGCTATTTTCAGTGTCGTTACAGCCAAGCTGACCTTCTATTGCCACGATTGGTGATGAGAAATTCCCTCAACCAAGGGGATATGCATGATTTCTCGTCTTCTTCTTGCCTGCGCCGCCATCGCTTGCTCTCTGCCGGCAATCGCATCAGATCGCGCGACGATTGACTCGCTTGTCGCACAACATGCCAGAGCTCATGGCGTCCCGGAAACTCTGGTTCATAGAGTCATCAGAAGAGAAAGCAGCTATAATCCGCGAGCACTGAGCAAAGGCAATTTTGGCCTGATGCAGATCCGCTACGCAACAGCCCGTGGCATGGGATATCGGGGAAGCCCATCGGGTTTGCTTGATGCCAACACCAACCTCACTTACGCAGTCCCGTATCTTGCCAATGCGTATAAAGTTGCAGGCGGCAATGCCGATCGGGCAGTCGCCCTCTATGCAGGCGGCTACTATTACGAGGCGAAGCGGAAGGGGTTGCTTCAGGCCCTCGGCACGGCTGTTGCCGATCCAGCCTCGACTGGCTCCATCTCGGCAGCTCGAGGTGCCTTGGGCTCTTCGGCATTCACATCTGCCAACGCCCAGTGACATTGCCGAATGGGGCAACTAAGGCCCTCATGTTCGACGCTCGGCCACAGACAGGGCCGAGCGTCTTCGCTTTCGAGGCTCGGTCTTCGGCAATCAAGCCGGCTCCGTATCGATGCCGGCTTCAGCCAGATCCTTGAAGCCGCCGATGTTGAACACCGCCGTATAGCCCATGTCCTGCAGGGTCTTGCCTGCCAAAGCAGAGCGCCCTCCGGAGGCACAATGCAGAAGGATGGTTTTGTCCTTCCGAAACTCCGGATTGTGATACTGGCTCTCCGGATCGGCCCGAAATTCCAGCATGCCGCGGGAGACGTTGACCGCTCCCTTGAGCTTTCCACTTTGCTGAACTTCCGTTGGATCACGCACATCCACCACTAGCACATCGCCGGTGCGCATCTTCTCAGCAGCCTCGTTGGGGGACAGCCTGGGCACTGAGGAATTCGCTTCCGCCAGCAGATCCTTCACGTTTCTTGCCATGGTCCTCTCCACATAGGGTTCTGCCATATGACAGCCGGGCAAGGCTCGGCCCAAGAGTGCATTGTGTCAAGGAAGATGCAGTCTCGGCTGTGATGCGTTGATGCCCTTGGAGCATCTACAGACCTCAGGCGTTGACGGGGGTTGGTGCACTTCTGCATGCCTGAAAGGACGATGACATGCCACGCGAGGTGGGTGATGCGGAGGGCATCACGTGGACTTGCATTCAGGCTTTCGCCGGTCTCGGCAATGATCCGGAGAAAGCGGATGCCGCGCGCGTCGATGGCGCGGGCGACCGGATCCATGTGGTCTGCACCCCGTCGGGAGGCGCCAAGTCCGTGCGCCTCGAACTTCCCGGAGATTGGGAGACGAACCTATCCGATGACGACCTGCTGCGGGCCGTCCGTTCACAACTGGCCGAAGAGACATCGGCATCTCAGGTTTAGCCGCAACCGAAACAGGCTGTCACCATAGGCACAGACACGAGGACAACGGACCCGCAATGCCGGATTGGCCAAAGATCGCGTTCCTCGACTTCGAAGCCTCGTCTTTGGGCAAGCATGGGTATCCCATCGAGGTGGCTTGGGTTCTCTCAAATGGCGAAGAAGAGAGCCACCTCATTCGACCTGATCCGACCTGGATCGACTGGGACCCCAAGGCACAGACTATTCACGGAATTTCACGGGATCGGCTACATGCGGAAGGAACGCCCGTGGCGGATGTCGCACGGCGGATGAAGGACGTTCTGACAGACTATGCCCTTTATGCAACCGCACCGTCATGGGATGGGAAATGGCTGAGCCGCCTGCTCCGGGCCGCCGGGCTCCCACGGCATGCCCTGCGCTTGCAGGATACGGAAGAAGTTCATCGGCAGACCGTGCATGAGGTCTTGCTTGGAATGAGCATACCGACTGACCTGTATGATGGCCTCATGAAGAAGGTTCTGTCTCAGGCTCAGAAGAAGGACAATGACCTCGGCCCTGCCGAGCATCGCGCCCTTGCGGATGCCCGACGCGAGCAGCGCCTCTGGCTCGATATTCGTCGTCGGACGCAGGAGATTGCGGGACGTCTGGACGATGTCGACATTCATTCTGCGAAAGCCGATCAGGAACCCAGCCAGCCCTCTTCATAGAAGTTGACCTGCTTTTACAAGGCATCACGGCGACCTCTCCAGCAGTGCTTCGTTCAGTAACCGTCCGGGAGTTCGCCTGCGATATCCTGATTGGGGCGCGTCAGAATTTCGATGCGCCGACCGTCGGGGAGTTGGATCGTCCGAAGTCGCATGACCTCCAGCCCTGCATCGACTCCCTCTTGAGCCGATCCATAGCGTGTTACCCGAGCCCGCCGCTCAATCCCGTTGCGTGGTGCACGCGCCTGGGAAACCTCTAATCCTGGCTCACGCCGCCGCACTGCCTGCTCTTCGCGTCTCTGAGGACGTGTGACACTGCGCGCCTGCTGGTTTGAACGGCGCACCTTCCGCTCGACGACACTCTTTTGCTTGGCTTGGTTAGTTGCTTCCTCTTTGCGAGGGGAGGCCTCAGAAGGCGTTTGCGTTGCCACCGCTGCTTTCTCCTTGGCGGCTTCTGGAGGGGCAGAAGCTGAGGAGGGCTGAGGCGGCGATGGCGCAGGGATCGGGGCAGCAGCCTGTGGCGGCTGAGTTGCAGGTGCAGGTGCCGACGAGGACGGCGTGGCCCCGCTTTCCGGCGGAGGATCGATCCAAGGGCGCCCCGCCTGGGCAAGCGCGGGCGCTGCAGCCGACAGAACGCTGATGAGCGACGCCGTCAACAGCCAACGTCCTGATGACCCTGCCATAACCCAACTCCATTCCTGCAATGAAAGAACGCTTGTGCCGCCATTGCCGGTTCCATGGCTTCAGCCCTATTCGGGGGCGGAATGAGCAAATCACTGTGAGCTCTAGAGCTGCTTCCACTAAAGTGGAATCATCTCATTTTTTGGTTCGCCGCTTTTTTGAAGGCAACCCGGATCCACTTCGCCGGGAGATGCTCTAGGCTTTTGGCCAACAAAGCTCAGCTTTCACAGGGGAATAGCACCCTTTTTCAGCACTGAAACTTGGCTGTTTGGACCCTATGATGCTGGTGATGGGAGCCTCTGATCCGATGGTTTGTGATGCAAAAGAGGCTGGAAAGACGGCTTAGCCCTTGTGCAAGCTCTACAGTAACCGAAATAAGGGTCACAACCACGGAAGGCCTCATGGACCAACTTCTTGCACTTTCAGCGGACCCAACCGCATGGGCTGCCTTGGCGACCCTCATCGTCATGGAGGTTGTGCTTGGAATCGACAATCTCATCTTCATCTCAATTCTGACCAACAAGCTGCCCCCTCATCAGCAGGCAAGAGCTCGGCGCATCGGCATCGGACTGGCTCTCATTCTTCGTCTAGGCCTGCTCGGGACCATTGCCATCATCGTTCAGCTGACCGAGCCGCTCTTTACCGCCTTCGGCCACGGCTTCTCGTGGCGAGACCTGATTCTAATTGCGGGCGGCCTATTCCTCGTCTGGAAGGCCACTAAGGAGATCCACCACCATGTGGATCCCGATCCAGGTCCGGATCTCTTCGAGGGCGAGAAGGCTCAGATGAACTTCGCCTCAGCAATCGTGCAGATCCTGCTGCTGGATCTCGTCTTCTCCATCGACAGCATCATCACGGCAGTCGGAATGACAGATCACGTGCCGATCATGGTGATTGCCGTGGTGGTGGCTGTAACGGTCATGTTGCTGGCGGCCGATCCTTTGGCGCGCTTCATCCAAACGAACCCGACAGTCGTCATGCTCGCGCTCGGCTTCCTGCTCATGATCGGCATGGTGCTGATTGCGGAAGGCTTCGGCGCTCATGTACCCAAGGGCTACATCTACGCGGCCATGGCGTTCTCGGCTCTGATCGAGGGCCTGAACATGCTCTCCCGACGCACCAAGAAGGGGCACTAACCTTAGGAAGACTGGCGCAGCGGTGGGAAGCCGCTGCGCCGGCGGGCCTAGTGGTTAAATTCTAACGCTTGGTACCGCCAACCAAGCTGGTGCTTTGAGTAGAGCCTGTGTGAAAACTCAAACCAACCTCATCGCGGCGAACTATTTGTACAAGTTCATGCCGCTGAACCGGAGATTGTCCGGCCGACTGAAGATTGTAAGACATGAAACTGCTTAAAAGATTGGCACACCAGCGTTTTCGCACAGGCTCGGAAAAGCGGACCTTCATCCCGTTTTTCGGCGCGGAGGCGGAGGGCAACGACGGCCAGTACTCTACCCGCTGAGGACAGATCGTGAAGATACCGGTGCCCACCACCATTGCGGGCGGTGCGTTCATCGGCATCGTGCCCGACAAGCACAAGCGCGTCAGTATCATCATCAGTCGTGGCAATGTGGTTCCGAAGGTGCTGGCGCACTTCCTCGCGGGATAGAAGCCGAGACGCCTTTGCACGCGCGAGAGCACTCACCTCGACGAAGTGAGTGCTCCTTACGTCGAATATTGACACTTAGAGGATGAAATCGGTCCTGGAGAGTGTTCCGACGTCCCTGACAAGGATCTCGAAGTCGCGCGTGCCATCACCGTTCACGTCGCCTTGGACGATTACATTGTCACCCAGATCGCGAATGCGAAGTTCGCCGGCACTGTCCGAGAAGTCATTGGTTCCGATGAACCTGAATGCATTGTTCCCGCTCCGGTCGGTATTGGCATCTATGGTGCGCAGGTCGATGTCGTCCTGCCGCCGATGGAAGTCGAGGATCTGATCCCGAGCCGAGGTCGTCCTTCCCGTCTCGTTCACGGCGTTGAAGTCGAACAGGTCGGCACTTGAGCCGCCAGTCAGGAAATCACGTCCCAGACCGCCAGTGAGAACGTCGCGGCCTGCACCACCGTCCAGAGCATCGGATCCCGCGCCACCATTAAGATTGTCGTTGCCGGCGTCACCAAAAAGGAAGTCATTGTCGTCGCCGCCATTCAGGATGTCGGCATCGAACCCACCGCTGATGGTGTCGAGGCCGGCACCACCATTGAGGAAGTCCGCGCCTGCGCCGCCATCAAGGAAGTCGTTTCCGGCACCACCGTCAGCGGTATCATTGCCGGCATCACCATAGACGATATCATTGCCGTCACCGCCATTGAGGATGTCGGCGCCTGCGCCGCCATCGAGGTAGTCATCCCCGACACCACCGTCGGCGGTGTCGTCGCCGAAGCCGCCGAGGAGACTATCGTTGCCGTTCCCGCCGTCCAGACTGTCGTTACCGTTCCCGCCATCGATGAAGTCATTGCCGTCGCCGCCAAAGAGGCCGCTCACAAAGTAAACGCCGGAATAACCAAGTACGATTCCGGAATCATCACCATCGCCGCCATAAATAACATCATCACCATCAGCGCCATAGGCAGCGTCATTGCCGGAACCTCCTTCCAGATAGTCGTTCCCGGAAGGTCCAAGGTTCCAATTTCCATATGGGTCGGCAAGGGTCCCCGTGCCCGAATTAATTAAGGTCACGTATTGCGCGCCGAGCAGGACATCGTTGCCTTGTCCCCCATAGATTTGATTGGTAGCGGCAGTGCCCGGCAGGAAGTCGTTACCGTCGCCACCGTAGATATTATCGAACACTTGGAATTCGGTCGAATTATCAGAGTCATTACCGTAAAAGTTCGCCATGGCCTCGATCTCCTTGCGATCAGAGTAGCCCACCCCTGGATTTTAGGCGAAAACCACCATTGAAGGCTTGTTGCGCAAACATTACTCCGTTGAACCTTAGCCTGATAGGAGGGATGCCCACGCGTTGCTGCGATTGGGGATTAATCACTGCAGGCAGTGTGGAGTTTATACATTGCCTTTTTTGTAAGCTGTTTCGAGAGAGCGCTCCATGTGATTGACCGAGCATAGGACTGTCATGGAACCGAGGGCGCAGGTGCCGGGGGTGATGCATGCACAACCTGCGGTAATAGCCCTCATCCCTGGCAACTGCGGAAGTTGTCTCTTGGCACGACGATGCCGTTTGCCCAGCTTCCGCTTTGGATTGGTTGAACATCGCGGATTGGGTACCAAGTGTTAGATTTTAACCACTAGCCCTATCCGGTTGCTCAGTCCCCGGCCTCCGCCGCCTCGGCGGCAGTCCAGAGATTTAAGATAGCATCGGGGTCAGTCATCCTGAAAAGCTCTTCCACGCTGAGCCCGGAGGAGGCGCCGTATCGAAGCATCTTCTCGCGATCGGCCTCGAAAGTTTCCTTGTCGGCCCATTCTGGACGAGCATCGATCAGAGCACTCATCATCCGCCAGATCCTGTGGGACTGTGAGGGGCCGAACATCATAACCGTCTCTCTTGAAGCCGCTCTTACAATCACGAAAGTAGAAATCGATCATTGCCACCATATCAATGGATGACAATTCAATATGTTATAACTTGAGTGCATCTCGTTAAGTTCTAATGAATTCGTCTTAGGCTCTTCAAGATAGCAGACCTGCGCTAGCCTTTGCGTCGACAATTCTATTGGCTAGCGCTAATGCTTTGGCTTATAGAATATATTCAAAGTTGATTGTTGTGCGGTCGAATGAAGCGCCTGTTATCAGAAGTCTATTTGCACCTGATTGCAGGCGTCATTGCTCTTGGCATCCTTGGGATTTCCGCCCACACGCTCTGGATGGATCGGCTCGGCACCTGGCAGGAAGCCGAAAAGTCCTCCAGGAATGTGTTGACCACCATCGTTCGCGATCTCGATAGCAATCTTGAGCTGCTCGATCTGTCCTTAAAGGGAGCGATGGAGGGGCTTCGCCATCTCAGCTCCCAGCAATTGTCCCCGGACCTCCAGTACCGGATGCTGTTCGACCGCGCGGCTTCGGCCAACTTCATGGCATCCCTTCTGCTCATCGACAGAAACGGCGACCTGATTGCCGATGCAGGACCCATGATCGCCTCACGATTGCTCAACGTCTCAGACCGCGAGTACTTCACGGCTCACAAGAACGCGCATCACCTCGGCCTCTACGTGAGCCGCCCCTACCGGAGCAAAGCACCCCATGGCGATCTCACCATCGGGATCAGCCGCAGACTCTCCGACTCCGATGGTGGCTTCGCCGGAGTGGTCATGGGGTCGATTGCCCTGAACACCATCAATCAGCGATTTGAGCACCTGAGCCTCGGCCAGCAGGGAGCCATCAATCTCTTCCGAGGTGACGGCGTTCTGCTGACGCGCTACCCCTTTGACGAGAGCCAGATCGATCAAGAGCTGGGCGGCTCTCCTCATGTCCAGCGGCTTTTGAGGGACAAGTCCGGCACGTTCGACTCGGTATCGCCTATCGATGGCATACACCGCATCATCTCGTTTGGGCGGTTGGAAAAGTACCCTCTCGTGCTCACCGTGGCTCTGTCGGTGGATGAGGTTTTCGCCGCCTGGGAGAGGAAGGCTCTTGTTCTCAGCCTCGTGACGCTGGTGCTCTGCTGTGCCGTCGTTGGATTGACGTTCCTCTTCCAGCGGGAGCTGAAGCGCCGCACGCGAGCCGAGACCAAGCTCAGGCGGATTGCCAGAACGGATGATCTGACCGGCCTGCCGAACCGTCGTGCCTTCCGCGAGACCTTTGAGCGTGAATGGCGCCAAGCTGTCCGCTCAGGCACAGCCCTGTCGCTGCTTTACATCGACGCCGATTATTTCAAGAGCTTCAACGATCGCTACGGACATGGCCGCGGCGATGAGGTTCTGCGCGCGATCGCCGGCACTCTCGACGCCAGCATCCGGCGCCCCCGGGACATCGCAGCTCGTTATGGCGGCGAGGAATTCGCCGTCATCCTGCCAGAGACGGATCTGGCAGGCGCTATGAGGATCGCCGAAACCATCCGTCAGACCATCACCGCGATGGCGATGTTGCATGAGGGCAGCCCTTATCACATCGTCACGGCCAGCATCGGGGTCGCCTCGGCGCAGCCTACCCGCGGGATTGAGAGGAACGCCCTTCTCGAGGCAGCTGACCGAGCCCTCTATCGAGCGAAAGGCGCAGGCCGCAACGCCGTTCGCAACCCTGCAGAGGATGTAGTCCCGTCCTGGGCATCGCTCCCGGACGCGGCAGCCTGATCGTGATCCTTCGACCGAGCAGGTCAGGCCAATGCGATGCACTCGATCTCGATGTCGAACTCCATGGGCCAGGACGCGACCGGCACGAAGGTCCGCGAGGGCGGGTTCTCAGGGAAGAAGCGGGCATAGACGCGGTTGATGGCGCCATAGAACCCGGCATTGGCCGCATAGATCCGCACCATCACGACCTTGTCGAGGGAGGTGCCGGCACTCTCCAGGCAATGCTGAAGCGCCCGGAGGCAAGCTTCCGTCTGCACCTCGATGTCGCCCTTCACGAAACCACCGCTCTCCATGTTGAAAGGCGGCGTTCCCGACACGAACACGAACCCGTTCGCCCTCGTCACCATGGACAGCGGCACGCCCACCTTCCGCACGCCTTCGGACAGAATGGGAACCTCGACGACTTCCTTGGACATGGATGACCCTCTCAGAACAACAGGCACTGTAGCGAATGGTGAACGTCGCGCCAGCCCCGCGAGTCGTTGCTGTTGTGGAGACGCTCCTAGAGCTTGGCACGGGTGCTGCGGGGCGTTGCCAGCAGGAGATTCGTCTCTGAAGCGATGACACCTGGAATCAAGCGCACCCGCCGCAGGATTGCGTCGAAATCCGAGAGGCTGCTTGCGCCGAGTTCGACGATGAGATCCCATTTGCCGTTCGTCGTGTGAATGGCGCTTACCTCCGGAAAGCCGCCGAGCGCATCCACCACCCGGTCGCCTGCCCTCCCCTCCACCTCGATCAGCATGATCCCGCGCACGGGCAACGCGACGGCATCGGCCCGGAGGATCACCGTGTAGCCGACGATGTCACCAGACCGCTCAAGACGCTCCATACGGGACCGAACCGTCGCGCGCGAGGCGCCAAGGGCGAGTGCAAGGTCCGAGACGCTGCGCCGCCCGTTATGCCGCAGGAGCGTGATCAGGCGCTGGTCGAGATCGTCCATTGGGTGCCATTATGATTAGCTGAACTGACCAGAGTGATCACAAGTTCTGCGCTCTTTGTCAAAGTACCTTGTTCATTCTGCCAACGCTACAGGATAGCTTGACGGCTGGATATGGAGAGATGAATGGCTTCGACCACGTGCATCGTTCTGGGCATACCCGTGCAGGAGGGCGCCGGCCGGCTCGGCTGCGACATGGGCCCCAGCGCCTTCCGGACGGCGGGCCTGGTGACGGAACTTCGCAACCTCGGCTATGCGGTCGAGGACCGTGGCAACATCGCGCCCGCGCCCCAGCGCGAACTGCGCCACCCTAACGGCGCCATCAAGGCCTTAGCCGAAACAGTGGCCTGGACCGAGACCATCACTGATGCCGCCTATCAGGCAAGCGGCGACGGCATGCCGATCTTCATTGGCGGGGATCACAGCTTGTCTGCCGGTTCCATGACGGGGCTGGCCCGCCGGGCCGCCAAGAAAGGCCGCGAGTTCTTCGTCCTCTGGCTCGACTCCCATCCGGACTTCCATACCCTCGAGACGACGACGAGCGGCAACCTGCATGGCGTGCCGATGGCCTATGCGACGGGCATGAGAGGCTTCGAGGGCTTCTTCCCGAAAGTGGCAAACCCGCTCAAACCGCAGAACGTGTGCATGATGGGAATCCGCAGCGTCGATCCGGCGGAACGGGCTGCACTCTCCACGGCCGGCGTGACGGTCCACGACATGCGCGCCATCGACGAGAACGGCGTCGCGCCCCTCCTCGACGCTTTCCTCAAGCGCGTTGCGGCCGCAGACGGCATTCTCCACGTGAGCCTGGACGTGGATTTCCTCGATCCGGGCATTGCTCCCGGGGTCGGCACATCGGTTCCCGGCGGCGCCACCTTCCGCGAGGCTCATCTCATTATGGAGATGCTTCACGACAGCGGCTTGGTGCGGAGCATCGATCTGGTCGAGCTCAATCCATTTCTCGACGAGCGCGGGCGCACGGCCCTTCTGATGGTCGACCTCGTATCCAGCCTCATGGGCCGGCGCGTGCTCGACCGCCCGACGCAGAGTTACCGTCACACGCCAAAGAACCATTAAGCCATGAATCTGAAACTGAACGTCGTCCCATTCGTCAGCGTAGACCGTATGATGAAACTCGTTCTCGCCATTGGCGTGGAGCGCTTCCTGCTGGAGCTTGCGGAGTGCATCGAAGCCGACTTCCGACGCTGGGAATCCTTCGACAAGACCCCGCGGGTTGCCTCACACAGCCGCGAGGGCGTGATCGAGCTCATGCCGACCAGCGATGGCGAGGTCTATGGCTTCAAGTATGTGAACGGTCACCCGAAGAACACCCGCGAGGGACGCCAGACCGTGACGGCCTTCGGCGTGCTGGCCGATGTGGCGACCGGTTATCCCGTGCTCCTAACCGAAATGACCATCCTCACGGCCCTGCGCACCGCCGCCACATCGGCGGTCGCCGCCAAGCACCTCGCCCCCAAGGGCGCGCGCGCTATGGCCATCATCGGCAATGGGGCACAGGCCGAGTTCCAGGCCCTCGCCTTCAAGGCGCTGCTCGGCATCGATACCTTGCGGCTCTACGACATCGACCGCTCGGCCAGCACGAAATGCGTGCGCAATCTCGCGGGCCTAGGCTTTGGCATCACGGTGTGCAACTCCATTGAGGAGGCGATGGAGGGTGTTCAGATCGTCACGACGGTCACGGCCGACAAGCAGAACGCCACGATCCTGACCGACAACATGGTCGGCTCAGGCCTGCACATCAACGCGGTCGGCGGAGACTGCCCCGGCAAGACCGAGCTGCATGCCGACATCCTGCAGCGCTCCGACATCTTCGTGGAATATCCGCCGCAGACCCGCATCGAGGGCGAGATCCAGCAGCTCCCGCCCGACTATCCGGTCAAGGAACTGTGGCGTGTGATTGCAGACCTCGAGCCCGGCCGCACGGGCGAGCGGCAGATCACCCTCTTCGATTCCGTGGGCTTCGCCATCGAGGATTTTTCAGCCCTGCGCTACGTGAAGCGCCAGATCGAGCAGACGGGCCTCTACGACGAACTCGATCTCCTCGCCGACCCCGACGAGCCCCGCGACCTCTTCGGCATGCTGCTGCGCGCGGCAGCTACGCCGAATGCGGCGTGATCATTGGCGAACAGGCCTGAACTCAGGCAATCGATAATCTTACTGGCCATTACAAAATGCGATAGCAAACCGAGACCTCAGTGAGGGGCACAGGAGAATCCCGCGCGCCCTTCAGAGGGATGGATTGCTCACAGGCCGCCGACGAGAATCGCATCACACCTTACGGCCTTCATGCGCATAGCCTTCAGGGGAGCGTACTCGGGCGAGTTGTACCAAGCCTTGGCTTTCTCGACCGATGGGAACTCGATTACCACAATGTAATTTGGCGACCACTCGCCCTCGGAGCGAACGATGTCCCCGCTGAGCGCGCGGTAACGCCCGCCGTAGGCTTCTGTTACGGGAGCGACTGCCGTTTTATAGGCCTCCAAAGCCGCCGGATCCCGGACCTCGCGATTGTCGAAAATGTAGAATGCGCTCATTGCCATCAATCCTGTCTGTGACTGGTGGAGAACGATAGGGCCAAGGCCAGTCGACAGGATAGATCGCCAATGCTAGCCAATGTGTCCATCAGGATGGACAATGATGGATCTGAACGCTCTGACGACCTTTGTGGAAGTGGTGACGTCGAACGGTTTCTCGGCTGCCGCGCGTCGGCTTGGAATGCCGCGATCAACCGTGAGCCTGCGTATCCGATCGCTTGAGGATGCTCTGGGAGTGAGATTGTTCAAGCGCTCCACCCGCACGGTTACCCTCACGGACGATGGGCGTCGCCTGTTTGAGCAGGCGCAAGGCGCACTGAGTACGCTGCGTAGCGTTACCCAGGAATTTCGGTCCTCACACCAGGAACTGACCGGCACCGTCCGGCTTACGGCGCCGGCGGATTTTCCGACGAGTCCCCTGGCGGAGGCGATTGCCGCGTTCCGGCGGACTCATCCGGGCGTGTTCGTCGATGTCATCCTCACCAATACGGTCTTGGATTTGGTAGCGAACGACATCGATGTGGCAGTTCGCGTTGGCCTGGATAACCCACAGGATATGATCAGCCGTCAGGTTGCTACATTCGATTATGGCTTGTTTGCCAGTGCCACTTGGCTCGACACGCACGAGTTGCCGGCTCACCTGAGCGAGCTTCAACACTTTATCGGCCCACCTGCCTCCATCCGCAATCTCCTGGGTCGTATCATCTTTGGCGGTGAGCGGCTTCCTGTCCCGTCAGTTGAGGCAAACGACTACCGGATGATCCTGGACCTCGTTCAATTAGGGGCTGGGATCGGCCTTCTTCCGTGTGTTCTGTGCAGGAAAGATGTTCAAGAGAGGCGGCTGATTCAGGTGCGTACCGAGTGGATTCGAGCACCGGTGCAGATATCGATTTCATTCCCGACGCGCAAAGACATTACCCCACGGGTCAGGACCTTTGCTGATCACCTCGTCACAACCTTGCGCGCATTTGCATAGGATTGATATTGATCGCCGCCGCTTGTGTCAGAATGACTAAGTTAGGTCGTATGAAAATGTCTTCTTCAAATGCTTATGGAGATTGGTAGCGGAGGACCGATACCGTCAATACGCCCAAACTAATTATCTCAGTTTCAGGCTATGTTCGTTTGGATAAGCGCAAAGATTCAGATTGCCATAACTAGGCTTTTGGCCTGCGCCCTCGCATGCTGATCCCGCTGATATTGGCATATGGGTATAGATTGGCTGGAAAGAAGCGCCCACGGATCTTTTCTAAGAAATTCCAAGCAGCTGTCTTAGCTTTTGTCTTAGAGGGGTAGAGACTTACGGCTTGAAGAACATCAGCATGCGACTGTCGCCCTTCCTCTGGGCTCTCATAGGCACCATAAGCTCGAGGAGCACCATTAGGTCCTGGTTCGCCTCTTATAGTGGAACACGGAATCTCCAATGCGCCATAACATTCCGCAACAACATCGTCTGGCAAGTTGTCAGCCGCTCGATCAACTAGGAAGCGAGCGAGAGCCTCAATCTCTTGCTGAGTTCTTTCATTAAAATCTCGGCGTAAGACAGATAGTCCCAACCGACTAACATCCGAGATGCAACTCTCGCCCAACTCCATTGAAGGTGGCTTTTCAAGATCCCGAGGAGAAATGATAACTCGGACAAGAACCTCTTCTAGAAGAACCGGACGTCCAGTCGAATAGCGACTAACCCTCTGCATCTCGCATCGGAATTGCCCAGACGGTTGATCAATCAATTCCGCAAAGTTGTTCGGACGAGGATGCGCATCGAAGAATTGCGCCAGATCTTGGCACTGGAGACTTGAGGTATCCATGCAGTAAGCTCTTAAAAGAGCGCTTGCAAAACCACCTCGGCCTCGGCGGGGACTCGGAGGCCGGTGGTGAGAGGGTAAGGTCCCTCATCCTGCCAAACACCTTGAACCCGCTTGAGAATTGCCAGAGTGCCGCTTCCCTCGAAGACGAAAACTACTCGCGATCCATTCCCTTCGGCTGTCAGATGAACGCTTCCATCTGGATCCGCTGATACTGTGAAAGCTCTGTCCTTCCGCAGTTTCTCAAGAAAGCTAATAGCCTCGCTTATAGCTTGAGGGTTTGGTGCAGCCGCGTCGTAGCCGTCCCAGCCAGACGCATAATTCGCAAGCTTGCGTACGTCTCTGATGGCATACTCGATTGCACGAGTATTACGCTTGTACGCATTGTGCTTAGGAAAATCTTCTACGCCGCGCAAGTCAACACTTGCTCGATCCCGCGTTGGCACAGCGGTTGTGTGCTCGGCAAATGCCTGCTCAACAAAGAATGCTGTCGCCGGAAATTGGGAATTTCCATAAAGATCGCGCGGCACGCGAAGAGCGGTGTTCATATCAACTTCTCATCCACACGTAAAGAAATGCTCTTTTGCATGCTTTCCGTCAAGATGGAGCTCAACACTGACTTTGACCTCTCATGTAACAAGAAAAACTCTTTAGAAACCAATTCGCTACGCGTGTGTTCCCGTGTGAACGGTCCTTGGAGGCCGACAAGGCTATGAACAAAAATTGTACGCTCTAGTTCAGTAGGAGAATACTGGAAGTTTTCGTTAGTATCAACGTTGAGATTAACCAAGCGTCTGCGATCCTCATCATGAGCTTCAAACCACCCTACATGAGAGTGCCAAGGCTCTATGCGATTAGTTCCAAATACTGGCATAAACGATGAAGCCTTTATTACTTGACCCCAAGCTGGCAAATTCGCTCGCTCAAGTCCAACTCTTTGTATATAACGATCTCTGTACTCAAGCCTAATTTGACCTATCGGAATATGATCTACGTACCCAGGCAGAACGGAGGTGAGGATCTGGTTTAAGAACTCGGCAAAGCCCTGCCATCTGACATACGCGCTAGTTTCAACTCGTAGTTCACTACGGGTAAATTGAAACCCTTGAGGTATACTTTCATCCGCACTTCGAAAAGTACCACCAATACCACTTACTGACATATTGAAAGCGGCAGGACGCCCATCCCCCGGTGAAGGGCTATCCGGAATGACCTGCGCTCCAATAGCGTCAGCATAGATGGGAAGGTCCAATTCACGTGCGCATGATTCTGCAGCAAGCAATACCTGCAGCCAATCAGTGCCGCTCAGATACCCATTGAACGCTACTGACGCACTTACATGGTCAATAGAGTGGGCCGCATGGGCTGGGACAAAATCTTCAACCAACAGCATCTCTCCGCCGAGCACCTATCGATGCATCTTATATGGGGTTCTAATGCTCTTAAAGTTAAGTTTGCAGCCACGGTAAAGGGCAGAGTGAAGTTGTAAGCAAAGCTGGTGCCGCCCCGTATCAAAGCTACATTCTTCCTTCTACTCGCTTATTAGGTGCAAGAACTCGCTTCCGAGGCCCCTGGCGCAACCTAAGCCACTTCTCGTGATCCTCTCGCGCGGCCGCACGGGCAAGAGCGCGTGCGATTCTAAGTATCACCTCAGGCGGCTTTGAGAGCACTATAATCGGCGTCATTTTCTGAGATTGCGTAGCTTTTTTCATGAGGCTGGACCTCGCCGCCTCCATGACCTCTTGCAAGCGATTCTCTAATAGGCTTCCGCGAAGGCGACAGGGATCAGTTATTAGAAGCCGCTTATAAAAGCCTCTTGCTGAACCCTTATTCGGGATGATCAAAAATGAAGGTAGGAGACACTCTATGCTGAAGCGCCCCCTGTCTACTCCCAATATAGAGCTTTCGGGCAAGGAAGAAGCCGAGATCCAAGCCTAGATTGATGATGAGAATCCTGAGTTGACTGAGGAGGACTTCGCTCGGATGCGCCCAGCTCGCGAGGTCTTGACACCAGAGCTGTACGAGAAGCTAACGAGAAAGAAGCCTCCCGCAGATGGCAACTAGGCGATCTGAGCACGCCAAGCTGTCGGATCAACAGTTGCTAGTACCCTAACATTGATTTCATTGAAATTCTTAGATCTGAGGCGATACCACACCCAAAGCCTAAAAAGCAATTTCCGCTTTGATATCAAAAACTTAGCCAAAGGATGGTAGCGGAGGAGAGATTTGAACTCCCGACACAAGGATTATGATTCCTCTGCTCTAACCAACTGAGCTACTCCGCCCCAGGCAGCGGGGCGGACCCCGCGTCAGGCAAGCGCGATATAGGGAAGGTTGCCCCCGGGTGTCAAGAAAGACCGGCGGGGAAACTGCGGATTTGTCGCCACCGAGTCAGCCCTGCGCCTGGAGGGCAGAAAATCGGCGCAATGCGCCCGTAACCCTGTAGCCGTCCAGGGCTGAATGCGGGTCGCTCCCCTCAGCCTTTGGGCTTCATCCGCCAGAGCTGGAAGCCCTCGCTCGAGACCGCCTGTTCGATAGCCTTGCGGTTGAACTTGTGCGGCGGGGTCTCACGAGAATTCAGCGTGCCGGTCAGTCCCCAGGGGGCGTACTTGGCCGGGAGCTTCGTGCCGGATTCATCCCCTGCAAAAGCGTGAAGATCCTCCTTGGCCTGGGAGGTAAACATGAAAAGGCGCATCGGACGTGCTTTCGTAATCTGGAGTTGGCCTGCTCTTAGAGATAGGGCTTTGAGCCTGGAAGTCACGTCCGGGTCACGGAGCGCCCGCCCCGAGCCCTCATGCTATCTTCTTGATTCTCATGAGTTTGAAGAAGCCGCTCGGGAACAAGGATCTCAGCTCCACGACCTCCATGCGGCCCGTCCGCTGAGCCCAGTTCTCGACCCGCGAGGCCTTGAAGGCCGAGCTCCAGCCGATGGCTTTGGCGATGGGCGAGACCATCTCCTCGATCGTCGCGATGGGGCCGGAGGGCTGCCCCCAATGGTTGGCGAGCACGATCTCGCCGCCCGGCCTGAGCACGCGCATGAACTCGTCGAGGGCCATCTCCGGCTCGGGCACCAGGGTAATGATGAACTGTGCGGTCACCGCGTCGAAGGCCCCGTCCGGGAAGCCGAGGCGGGTGACGTCCATAACCTGCAGGCTCTTCACATGCGTGAGACCCCGCTTGTCGACCTTCTCCTGCGCCCGGCGGAGCATGTCCTCGGAGAGATCGACCCCGTAGACCTCGGCATTCATGGGGTAGTAGCCCAGTGACAGGCCCGTGCCAACGCCGGCTTCCAGCACCTTCGGGCCGCAGGCCACGGCGGCGTTCACGGCGGCGCGGGCGGCAGGTTCCGTCAGCTTGTCGTAGACGAGGTCGTAGATCGGAGCCCAACGCGCATAAGCCTTGCGCATCAGGACGGTGGTCGCTCCATCCGTCATAAAGGTCCCTTCGGTCGAAGCCTCAGGCCGCGGCGGGCGCGGCTTCGGCCATTGTGCGAGCAATCGTGCCCCCGCCAAGCACACGTGCCCGGGGAGCATCGCTCTCATAGATGACACAAGCTTGACCGGGAGACACCCCATCTTCAGCCGATAACAGCTCGACCGTAGTGCTTGTTCCTGTGGATCGAAGGATCGCCGGGCGCGGCTCACGGGTGGAGCGCACGCGCACGGCCACCTCCATGCCCTTTTCGCCGAGAGCCTCGAGCGGCACGTCGCCGAGCCAGTTCACGTCCGTGACGCGGATGAGCCGGGTGGCCAGCGCCTCCCGGGGGCCAACCACCACGCGGGCCTCCTTGGCCTCGAGGCGAACCACATAGAGCGGCTCGCCGACGGAGAGGCCCAGGCCCTTCCGCTGCCCCACCGTGTAGTGGATGATGCCCTCGTGGCGCCCGAGCACCCGGCCGTCGATATGGACGATCTCGCCCCCGTGCACGGCGCCGGGCTTCAGGCGCTCGATCACATCGCTGTAGCGTCCCTGCGTGACGAAGCAGATGTCCTGGCTGTCGGCCTTTTCCGCCACAGTGAGCCCGAACTCACGCGCCAGCTCGCGGGTCTGCTCCTTAGGCAGCTCACCAAGGGGAAAGCGCAGGAAATCCAGCTGCTCAGGCGTCGTCGCATAGAGGAAATAGCTCTGGTCCCGGTCGGGGTCGGCGGCGCGATGCAGCGCCCGGCGCCCATCCGGCAGAGCATGGCTTGCCACATAATGGCCTGTGGCGAGCACATCGCCGCCGAGTTCCCGGGCGGTCTCCAGGAGATCGCGGAACTTGATGGAGCGGTTGCACTCCACGCAGGGGATCGGCGTCTCGCCTTCCAGATAGCTCTGGGTGAAGCGGTCGATCACGGCCTCGCGGAAGCGGGCCTCGTAGTCGAGCACGTAATGGGGGATGCCGATGGCCTCCGAGACCCGGCGGGCATCGTAGATGTCCTGGCCGGCGCAGCAGGCGCCCTTCCGGTGGGCAGCAGCACCATGGTCGTAGAGCTGGAGCGTGATGCCGATGACATCATAGCCCTCGCGCTTGAGCAGGGCTGCGACGACGGACGAGTCCACGCCGCCCGACATCGCAACCACGACGCGGGTCTTCGAGGGTTCGGTAGGCAGGCCGAGTGAGTTGAGCATCATTCCATCCAGAGGCGCCGTTCAAGGCGGCGCACGGGAGGCTTCAAAGCCCTTCTATAGCGCATTGTGCGGAAAAGTGGACCCGTTTTCACTGCGTGGCCCTTCGGGTCCGTTCCGAACGATGTGCCAACTCAGAGAATGAGCATCGAACCCAAAAGTGCAGGTCCACTTTTGGGTTCGATGCTCGTGCGCCACAATTCTTAAAGGGAAAGTGCAGCGGAATAAGGCAACTTTAACGTTTATGGCTAAGCTTAGGCACTCTCGATAACCGACTGATTGGGCTTAGGAAAACATTAAGCCCCGTCGCGTAGGTTCGAGCCACTGAGGTCGTTGAATTTTTGTGTGAGCGTATCATGACCGAACCCCACCGCCCTAGGGTCAAGTATGTCATAGGGCCCGATGGCAGTCCCTTGACGATTGCCGACCTTCCCCCTTCCAGCACCCGCCGCTGGGTTATCCGCCGAAAGGCCGAGGTTGTCGCCGCCGTCCGCGGCGGGCTCTTAAGCCTCGAAGAAGCTTGCCACCGATACACGCTGACCACTGAGGAGTTCCTGAGCTGGCAGCTGTCCATCGACCAGCATGGTCTGGCGGGCCTGCGCACCACGCGCATCCAGCATTACCGGCAGTAGGCACGCCGGGAGATCCGACAATGAGGCGCTGCTCACCCGAGCCAGCGCCTTTTCCATTTTGGGATTGAAAGTTCGGGGGCGAAGCTCAGCCGTTAAGAGCTTCCTAACCATAAGATGAGCATAAACTCCTGAATCACCTCTCCTTAAGGCAGGCTCTCAACGTGCTCGGCAGCCAGGATCCGTCGTACCGACAAGACCATCTCGAAGCAGATAGCGGTTCTCCCTCGTCTCCTGCCGGTCAAGAACAGAGTATGGAGACCCTCAGGCGCATTCTGGTCGGCCGGAGCATCGCCGACGTTGAGCGGCACCTGATCCTCGACACACTCGCCTTCTGCCTCGGGAACCGGACCCATGCGGCGCGGATCCTGGGCATCTCGATCCGCACCCTGCGCAACAAGCTGAATGAGTACACGCAGGCGGGCATCGTCGTCCCGGAGCCGGGTCAGCGCCCGGCCACAGCCGCCTGAGCGCTCGCGCTTTTTACCCTTACTGATCGGACGATGACAGTGGCGGCGGCGGCACGGAGCCGTCGGCGGCGATCATCCGGCCGCGCCATGCCTGCGCCAGCCGGGCTCTCTCGAACATGAGCACCACCACGAGCGAGAGGCCAAAGGGGATCAGCAGATAAAACAAGCGGAAGATGATGAGAGCCGCCAAGACATCCGCCTTGGGAATGTCGGGCATGGCGGTGAGGAAGACAAGCTCGAATACCCCGAGGCCACCAGGAGCATGGCTCACCAGGGCCGCCGAGAAGGAGGCCAGGAACACGGCGAGCACCACGATGAAGCTGGGCTCCAAATGAGCTGGGAGCACGAAATAGATGATGCCGGCGGCGCCTAGGAGTTCGAGCGGCGCCGCAATCAGCTGGCGCACCATGACAGCCGGGCGTGGATATTCGAGCTTGGCCTTGCGGATGATGAGCGGCGGAAGGTGCAGGACGGATCCGACCACATAGAGCACCACGAAGCCGAGCAGCAGCAGCCCGACGACACGAGCCGTAGCCGGATTGGTCAGCATCGAGGGCAGAAGCTCTTCCAGCCGGTGCAGGAGGGTCGGATCGGCCACCAGGGTGATGCCCCCAAGCAGGATGGTGCCAAGACCGAAGGTAAAGGAACACAGGGCCACCAGCACGGCGATCTGCGGGGCGCTCAGGCCTTTCGAGGTGTAAGCCCGGTAGCGCACGACGGCCCCGGAAAAGACAGAGGCGCCGATATTGTGGGAGAGCGCATAGGTCGTGAACGACGTGACGGACACGAACAGCCAGGAAATGTGACGGACGCCCAAATGCAGCAGCGCGATCCTGTCGTACCAGGCGAGCGCCGCATAAGCGAAAAGGGTCGAGAGAGCCGCGAGAGCGTAGCGATGGGAAGGAACGGCGGTCAGGCTGTCCCAGACATCGTCCAAGGACATACCTCGAAGTTCGCGGTAGAGAAGCCAGCCTGAGACGATGACTGCCAGCAGCCCGATCATGGGCCAAATGAACTCACGCACATTCTTCATCGGGCTGGCACATCTCCCTCGTTGGCTCTTCTGTGCCCACAATCCCCTGGGTCTGCAAGGGGATATTGGTGTGGAGGCCCATGACATAAAGTCCAAGCGAGAAGCGTGACGTAAGGAGGCAATCGCTTTATCAAGCAGCCCTGTCCTTGAAGGTCCCAGAAGGCGATCCCCTATGACGAGCGCTTCGGCAGTGGCTCTCAACCTCGACGGCTACACCGATCTGCCCCCTGGCAAGATTGCGACCATCGTCACCTATCTCGAGATGCAAAAGCCGCCGGATCTGCTCTCGATCCGCAAGCCGGCAGGATGGACGCTCCAGCGCATCGATCACGACAGGCCGCGCTATCGGTCCTTGTTCCGAGCAGTGGGCGAGCCCTGGCTCTGGTTCAGCCGGGCCGTCGTGTCCGATGACAAGCTCGCCACAATCCTCGATGACCCGAAGGTGGAGGCCTACGCCCTCCATGACGGAACCGGCGATGCGGGCCTGCTCGAGCTCGACTTCCGCACTGATAATGAGGTCGAACTCGCCTTTCTGGGGCTCGTGCCGGGCTTCATCGGACAAGGGGCAGGACGCTTCCTGATGAACGAAGCCATCAGCCGTGCCTTCGCACAGCCGACGAAGCGCTTCTTCGTCCATACCTGCACGCTCGACTCAGCCAGCGCCCTCGCCTTCTATATCCGCTCAGGCTTCACGCCCTATCGGCGTGCCATCGAGGTCACGGACGATCCGCGTCGTCTCGGGTTACTCCCCCGGGAGGCGGCACCCCATTTCCCGCTGTTGGTGCAGCAGCCATGAAAAAGGGCGCGCCGGTCTGGCGCGCCCTTTCGAATTTCGGTGTGGCTTCGTTCAGGCCGTGGCGCGAACGACGCGGCCTTGGCCGGCTTGGCTGATGGCGGCGTCCATGGAGCGCTCACGGTCTTCGAGGCTCTCGGCCCGCTTCAGCTCCTCGAACGCTTCTCCGAGCTCGGCCTTCGCATCGTCGAGCTGGATGTGCAGGTTCTGGGCCGAGAGGCGCAAGTTGTCCCGCCTCTGGGCCGCAGCGCGCGCGTAGGTCGGATAGGCAAAGTGGTTGAGGTCGGTGATACCGGCCTTCTGCTCTTCCGCTGCGATTTCCCGATCAAGGTCAGCCGCCATGCGGTCGAACTCGGCGATCATCATCTCGATCTGCGCCACCCGGCGACGTTTCTCGTCGACTTGAAAGCGCTTGAGGCGGATGAGCGTGTCCCGCGACTTCATCTTGATTCAACTCCACACGTCGCTGTTTCATTTCGCCTCACGGATCGCTCAGTTATCCGCCAGACATGCGACACCATCGCCCATGGAGGTTGAGCTTTCCTTACCGGCGGCGACAAAAAATTCCTGTGATCTCAACCCCCTCGGCGAAATCTTGCCCCAAGCTTGCGTCCTGCGGGCCTCGTAAACCATTCGTTTACCGATTTCGTTAACACTGGCCTTGTCGCGGTCGCGGGTCCCTCAGATTCGTTCCCGGGCAAGGCTGAAACGCTTAGACGATAAGCTTTTGGGATGTTGTAAGGCGGTTCCCTATGGTTACCCAGAATCCACAGGATAATGGCCTTCGGCGGATGATCTGCCTGTCAAGTTCGTTAAGCGCTTGCGTCCCAGAATCAGGGTTTGTTAACCATTCCGTACTAGCGTTTCGAATCAGTTCAAAAGAGCATCCGCCGCAAGCCCGGTGGTGGATGAACAGCCTCCCGCTGTTTCAAAGCTCAAGGGCAAGGGCTGGGGATTGAACATGCGCGTACTTCTGATCGAAGACGACAGCGCGACAGCGCAAAGCATCGAACTGATGCTGAAGTCCGAGAATTTCAACATCTACACGACGGATCTCGGAGAAGAGGGCATCGACCTCGGCAAACTCTACGATTACGATATCATCCTTCTCGATCTGAACCTGCCGGATATGTCGGGATACGAGGTCCTGCGGACGCTCCGCGTCGCGAAGGTGAAGACGCCGATCCTGATCCTCTCCGGCATGGCCGGCATCGAGGACAAGGTGAAGGGTCTCGGCTTCGGCGCCGACGATTATCTCACCAAGCCGTTCCACAAGGACGAGATGGTGGCCCGCATTCATGCGATCGTGCGCCGCTCGAAGGGTCACGCCCAGTCGGTGATCACCACCGGGGACCTGATCGTCAACCTCGACACCAAGACGGTCGAAGTCGGCGGCGCCCGCGTGCACCTGACCGGCAAGGAATACCAGATGCTGGAGCTCCTCTCCCTGCGTAAGGGCACGACCCTGACCAAGGAGATGTTCCTCAACCACCTCTATGGCGGCATGGACGAGCCGGAATTGAAGATCATCGACGTCTTCATCTGCAAACTCCGCAAGAAGCTCGCCAATGCTTCGCAGGGCCGCAACTACATCGAGACCGTCTGGGGCCGCGGCTACGTGCTGCGCGAGCCTGCCGAGGCGGACGTGCGCATCGCGATTTAAACTTCGCGGTGACTACCAATCAAAAAGCCCGGTTCAAGCCCGGGCTTTTTTGCTGATCGAGCACCTTCCGATAGGATAAGCCCGATGCGTTACCTGATAGCCTACGGCTACATTCTCATAAGTGGCGTTGCATTGCCCTTTGCATTACAAGCCAAGGACCTCATCGGTCGAGAATACGTTACCTTAGCTGGAGAAATAACGGCATCGCGGCTTTTGGAAGAGTATCTGATCATTTCTTCAATCATCTTCTCTATGTTCTTGCTGTTCCAAGCATTATTGCTGCTTCTTCCGCCGATCCGCAACAGTTGGAGCTTACGAAGAACACTGAGCAGCGTGAGCCTCGCGTTAACAGGCTTCGCGAGTGCTTCCTTCTCCCTGACAGGGCATGTGCAAGTCTACGGGAATACCTGGACACCTGTAGAAGCCTTTTTCGCATTCGTGGCGCCTGTCTCGCCGATCATTCTCATCGTGATCCTGGCAGGCAGCCTGCTCGGCGCTCACCTGCGAAAGGCACCCCGCTCCGTTGCCTAAGAGCAGACCATCTGGATCGTCTTAACCTGAAACAGCAATCTCAAGCCGTGACAGCCCTGATCGTCACCTCGTCGCCCTCGAGGGAGAACGCGATATTCATGTTCGACGCGCGGGCGATCATGCCGGCGTAAAAGATCTGGATGCCATGGGCATCGACCGTACCGGATTCGGAATCTCCGGCAAGAAGGGATTCTGAATGGGCGGGGATGCGGGCATTCAGACCTTTTGACACGATGGTGAAGGCGCAGCTCTCGGCGTCTCCCGTCACCGTCACGGCAATCGAACCGCCGCGCGGGATGGCCGTGGTGGCGATCATGACCAGATTGAGCAAAAGCTTCACCCGGTTCTTGGGGAACAGGAGCCGGGGCGACGACCAGGAGAAGCTGATCTTATCGTCGAGGAAGAGCCCCCGGGCCACCTGCTCGGCATCGCCGAGATCGATCGAGGCACCGGCCGAACCGGCCGCCCCGAAGGCAAGGCGGGCGAACTGGAGGCGGGCCGAGGCCTGCTTCGCGCTTTTCTGGATCAGGTCGAGTGCGAAGTCGCGCATGGAGGCGTCACTGTCGTCCTCCAGAACCTCGAGCCCGTTGACGATTGCACCCACCGGCGAGATCACGTCATGGCAGACGCGTGAGCAGAGGAGAGCGGCGAGATCGAGCGAATCGAGGGAAATCGTGGCCATGAGGGCTCCGGAGACGGCGTAACGTCAGCTGTTCATTCAAGAAATCGGGATTTCAACGGGAATGAGTACAGCCAAACAGGAAAGAGAACGTGAACCGGGATACCCGGCTCAGAGTTCTTTGAAAAGCGGGCAAAAAGACATCGACAGCCCGCGAGGGAACAGGCACAAATCCATGATGCGCTTCGATGGACAGAACCCCGACGAGATCGCCCTGAAGCTGGCTCACATCGCCTGGGAGGCAGGACGGGTCCTGCGCGGCATGGAAAGCGCGCTGATCGACAAGCGCATCAAGGATGACGGAAGCCCTACGACGGCAGCAGACCTGGCTGCGGAGGAGCTGATCATCAGGCGCTTAGGTGAGGCCTGGGACAGTGTTCCGGTGATCGCCGAGGAAACCTCCAGCACAGCCCAGACGGACGACTATTTCTTTCTTGTCGATCCCCTCGACGGCACCGGAGATTTCATACACGGCACCGGCGAATACAGCGTCAACATCGCCCTGATCCGGGGCAATCGGCCCATGGCGGCCGTGGTGGCCGCGCCGGCCATGGGGTCGATCTGGATTGCCGGCGAGAATGCCCGCGTGAGCGCCCTGCCCAATGAGCAACGGGCAGATTTCGACTGGCGCGAAGCAAGGGTGCGCCCCGCCCCCGAGAAGGACCTCGTGGCTCTGGTGAGCCGCCGCCACGGCGACATCGCCACGGAAGCTTGCCTCTCGGTCCTGTCGATCGGCACAAGGCGCATGACCTCTTCGGCCCTGAAGTTCTGCCTCATCGCCTCCGGCGAGGCCGACATTTATGTGCGCTGCGGCCCGACCATGGAATGGGACACGGCGGCGGGCGACCACATTCTCACCTGCGCCGGCGGCAGCGTGGTCGGACCGGGGGGAGCGCCCCTCACCTACGGCCATGAGGACAAGGGTTACCGGAACGGCCCCTTCGCGGCCATCGGCGATGCAGCCTTGGCGCCCAGACTGGACCTGCCTGTATCGGCCTCGGCCGCCTGAGTTCCCTTTTCCCGACTGTCTCTTGCCAAGGGCCGGGTATTCTCGGCTCAAAATAACCGCGGGCCGTTTCAAAGGCATTCCGTAGAGAGATTGTTAGGGTTGATGACCGTAAGGTTCGACCCTCGATAGCAGCCTTTCGGCCCACGATGGCCGGATTGTCCCCTGTCTCACGCGAGGAGATAGCCCATGCGCTCCCGGTCCACGTTTCTTGCGGCAGCGGCTTTTGCCGCCCTCATCAGCGCCCTGCCCCTGCAGGCCTCGGCCCAAACCGTCCAGCGCGCTTACGTCACCAATCCCGGCAGCCCGGAATCCTTCCGTTCCGATGAACTGGTCGAGTCCGGCCATCAGTTCTTCGGCTCGGCCTCCCGCGGCATTGCCCTTGCCCTCCAGGAGGCGATCCGCCGCTGGGGCGAGCCCAATGGCTACATACTGGGTCAGGAAGCCTCCGGCGCCTTTTTCGGCGGCCTGCGTTATGGCGAGGGCAAGCTCTTCACCCGCAATGCCGGCGATCGCCGGATCTTCTGGCAGGGGCCTTCCCTTGGATTCGACGTGGGCGGTGACGGTGCCCGCACCATGATGCTGGTGTACAACATGCCCTTCACGGACGCGCTCTATAAACGCTTCGTCGGCGTCGACGGCTCGGCCTATTTCATCGGCGGCTTCGGCGTGACCGCTGTGGCGGCGGACGAGATGGTCGTGGTGCCGATCCGGGCCGGCGTCGGGGCTCGCCTTGGCGTCAATATCGGCTACCTGAAGTTCACCTCCGAGCCGACCTGGAACCCCTTCTAGGCTTTCACGCGAGCAGGTGCCATCTCCGAGGCAGTGGAAACTGACACAGGATGCGCTACAACGGGCGGTCTGGAGCATCGCGCCTCTGGAAAGCTGCGCAGGCACAAGGCAAGGTGCTTGAGCGTTACCGGTCAAGCACCTTGGAGTTGGCGTCCGCGTGATCGAAACAATCATGATTTTCGCGTTGGGGTTCGTCGCAGCCTCCCTCATCGCGCTTCTGATCATCCCCGCGGTCAATGCCCGCGCTGAGCGTCTAGCCCGCCGCAGGGCCGAGGCGCTCTTTCCCATGTCGATCTCCGAATTGACGGCGGAGAAGGACCACCTGCGGGCGGAATTCGCGGTTCTCCAGCGGCGGATCGAGCGCAAGGCCGAGGAAGCGATGGCCTACAAGCGGGAGAGCATGGAGGAACTAGGCCGGCGGGCGATCCGCATCGAGGCCCTCGAGAGCACTCTCGTCGAGCGCGACCGGACGGTGGCCCAGCTCGAAGTCAACCTCGCCAGCACCCAGACGCGCCTGGCAGCGGTCGACGAAGACCTCGCACAGACCAGAACCTTCCTCGCGAGCACCCGCGAGACCCTGACTGCTCTTGAGAATGCTCACCGGGCAACCCTGAATGAGCTGTCCAATACCCGCATGGAACTGGAACTCACGCAGCACGAGCGCTCCAGGACGAAGACCGAGCTCCTTCACGCCGAAGAGAAGCTTGCCCGCATCGAGGTCGAGTTCGCCGACATGGATCGCCGGCTCACGACAGCCCTGAGCGACCTCGATACCAAACGCATCACCATCTCGGATCTCGAAACCCGCCTCATGACCCAGACCGCCCGGGGCAACGACTTCGAGCGTGCTCTGAACGAGCGGCACAGCGAATTGTCAGACGAGCGCCTGCGGCTGGCGGAGCTCGCCAAAGGCATTGCCGCCGAGCAGGAGCGCGGCCTGATTCTTGAGCAGCGCATCCGCGAAATCGAGGCGGAGCGCGACGAGGCTCAGGAGCGGCTCGCGAACATGGAGATCTCCGGAGGCCAGAACGATGAACTGCGCCGCCAGATCTCCGAGGTGGCGGCCCAGATCATGAAGAGCGGTGGCGAGCGTTCAATGGAAGCCAAGCCCCGCGAGAACAACAGATCCCGCGAGGGCAAGCGGCGGCGCTCGGCCGGGAAGCAGCTCCCGGCTTCCTAGATCCTTATTTCGGATCGACCTGCTGGTTGCCCGGCGGTCGTATGACCGGTGTGGTGCCGGGATTGGGCACGGGTGCAGGCACGGTGATGTCAGGAGTCGCGGTCTCTGGCGGCCGGATCACGCCATCCGTCTGCTCGAGCTTCTCGCTCAATGTTTTGGTCGATCCTGTCTCCGACGGGCCATTGGTGCCGGAGAGATTGCTGTCGGGCTCGATCTTCTCGGCCGGCATCTGGCTCGGCGCAGGCATGTTCGGGGCCTGTTGCTGCAGAACCTGAGGGTTTTGGGCGAAAGCTGCCGTCCCAAAGCAGCCCGCCAGAATAGTCGATAGGACCAGAACACGGTTCATGGGTCGCTCCTTCGGAAGGCAACGGACGACCCGATGGCCGGTTCCGGCAAAGCTACTCGGCGGCCAGGGCCGGAACGCGAGCCATGGACAGATAAAGCTCGCGCAGCCGCTTCGTGACGGGACCGGGCTTTCCGTCGGCGATTGGACGTCCGTCAATCGACACGATGGGCAGGACGAAGTTCGAGGCGCTGGTGAGGAATGCCTCAGCGGCATCGTAGGCTTCCTCGACCGTGAACCGGCGCTCTTTGAGGGAGATCCCGGCCTCTTCGGAGAGCCGCAGGAGGGACTTGCGGGTGATGCCGGGCAGGATGGACTGGGAGAGCGGACGCACGACGATGCTGCCATTCTTCGTGACGATGAAGCCGCTCGACGAGCCGCCTTCGGTCACGTAGCCATCCTCCACCAGCCAGGCCTCCTGGGCTCCTGCCTCCCTGGCCGCCTGCTTGGCGAGGACCTGAGCCAGCAGGTTGATCGACTTGATGTCGCGACGCGCCCAGCGCTGGTCCGGCACGGTCACGACCGCGATGCCCGTCCGAGCTGCCGGAGCGTCGGCAATTGCCTTGGCCTGGGTGAACATGGCCACCGTGGGTTCGGCATTCTCGGGGAAGAAGAAGTCCCGCTCCGCCACGCCCCGGGTGACCTGGAAGTAGATGAAGCCTTCCACCATGCCGTTGCGACGGACGATCTCTTCCTGCAGCGAGGTCCACTCGGCGCGCGAATAGGGATTGCGGATCCGCACTTCGACGAGTGAACGCTCAAGGCGCTCGAGATGCGCCTCGTTGTCGATCAACTGACCGTCGAGCACGCCGATTCCTTCATAGACCCCGTCGCCGAACAGGAAGCCTCGATCCATGAAGGGCACCTTGGCCTCTTCGAGGGGCAGGAAGGAACCGTTCAGGAAGACGATGCGGGACATGGAAACCTCAAAAGTCGTAACCCGACTCAACCAAGCTTAACCTATGGGCAACTGAGCCGCTCGACCTATATCGCCAAGAGCCCTGCAAGCTAAGGCGATAGGTACCCCCATCGTGAGATTGACGCTACTGCTCCTTTCGACGGTTCTGCCGCCCCTGTTCCTGAGCGTTCCGGCGGTTGCCGGACCTCAGGCGCCCCAGAGATGGTTCAACGAGCGCGGCTATGTCGAGCCCGCGGGAGGCCGTATCATTGCCTGTCACGGATATGGATGCACCCGGCGGCTGGCGCTCCCGATCGATGGGAGCCTGCTGAGCCGGGCAAGCGGGACGTTGAGATCGGCGCAGGGTTCACCCTCTGCGGAGAGGCAGGCGCTGGCCGAGGTAGTCAGATCCTACACGGCGTATCTGGCCGCTTCCCTGGGTGGGAAGCCAGACATGCCGGGGTCGCCGCCCCAGATGTCAGGCGTTCACGGTCAGATGGATTGCCTGGATGAAACCGCCAACACGACCAGCCTGCTCCTCGTTCTGCAGGAGCGTGGGCTCCTGACCCATCATGTGGTGGAGCATCCGGAATCGCGGGGGTTCTTCTTTGACGGCCGCTACCCGCACTTCACGGCGGTGATCACGGAGAAGCGCACCGGAGAGGAATGGGCCGTGGACCCGTGGAAGAAGGCCCCGGGTCAGAGGCCGGAAATCCTGCCGCTCGATCGGTGGCGGCAGGATTCCTGATAAGCCTGAAGCGAGGTTTCGCTTATTTCAGGTGCTGGGCAAGGTGCTTGTTCATCTCGAACATCGTCACCTTCGGCTTGCCGAAGATCGGCTGAAGCTTGTCGTCAGCCAGAATCTCGCGCTTGTTCTCGGGGTTCTGCAGGTTGTGCTTCTTGATGTATTCCCACATCTTGCTCACAACCTCGCCGCGCGGCAGCGGGTTCGAGCCCACGATGACGGCCAGCTCCTTGGACGGCTGCAAGGGCTGCTGAAGAGCGTTGGGCTTGGAACCGGCAGCCTTCTTGGCAGCAGGCTTGTCTGCAGCCTTCTTCGCGCCGGCTTTTGCGTCAGTCGTCTTGGTCGCCATGTATTCCTCCGGGAATGGTGTGGGGAAGCTCGTCAACAGCCTTGGAATAGGCTCGAAAAGCATATTGACCAACCTTCGGTCGGACATTCCGGAGCGTGTTCACAGACTCCGGCCCCCTGATGAAGGTCAATTCCGGCAGAGCTTATGTCCGCTCAACGCCGTCAGCAAGATCGAGTTCAGGAATTTAGGCTGTTTTCGGAAAAGGCAGGATGTTGGAATCTCGCTCCGTGGGCTGCCGTGTGGTTTCAGCAACATAGAACAGGCGCTTCCTGCGCTCCGCAGCGGAAACCACATGGGAGACGATCGCCTCGTTCGGGCACGGTTTTGCTAGGAAGGCGGCTCCGGGCGGAAGATCCCCTGCCGAGGGCCATTGCCGCCCCGACATGATCAGAAGTTCAATTCCAGGCCAGAGCTCATGCACGCGGTGAGCCAATTCGAAGCCGCTGCAGCCTGTCGGCATATCCACATCCGTGAGAAGCACGTCAACCCGCAGTCCCGCCTCCATCAGCACCAAAGCTTCGGAACCGTTGGCCGCCTCGACAACCCTGAAGCCGGCATCTTCGAGAAGCTCGGACAGGAAAAGACGGATCAAGGGCTCGTCTTCAACCAAAAGGACTGTGGAATGGGTAGGCAACATCACTTCGTGACTCGCGATACAATACCCGACAACGACTCCTGGTTAGGTTGGTTCCACCGGCTCCGAGAGTTCATGAAACTTTATCCTGTTGCACGAAGGCTGGATTGTCGTCTTTCCACATGCTGCGCCAAGCCCTCGGTCGCAATGTTCTTCAGCTTCGCCTCGATCTCGAAATCGGACCATGAGAGATGGCGCATCACCAGATCGTTGACGGCCTCATTCCACATCAGGTCCGAGTGACCACGCAGATCTTTCGGCTTGATCCCCGATGCAACGAGCGCCTTGAAATCGGGAAGGCTGCGGATGTCGTAATCCGGAAGAAGGTTCTCTCGGGACACGCTGACATGGCTCACCGGCCTCACACCGCGCCAGGATGCGATGATCAGGCCAATGCGCGGATCGTCCGGCTCGATATACTCGCCCTGGCTCATGATCCAGTGATGATGAAGGTCGAGAACGAGCGGCACGTCATCCACGAGCGGCAGGAGATCATCGAGACCGAAGCTCACCTCGTCGTTCTCGATGGTGATCAGGTTGCGTGCGGTCCGTGACAGGTGCGCAAGGCCGCTCCGGACTCCTTCTGCACCCAACGCCTTCGCGCCGCCATGGATGTTGATGTGAGCCCCGTGCGGATGCCACCCCTGGCCGTAGCCCATGAGAGCCATGACCTCGGCATGATATTCGAATTCCGCAATGCCATTGGCGGCGGCTGAGGGATTGGCGGAGGCGATCACGCAGAACTGGCCTGGATGCATGCTCAGGCGCACATCCCTGTCCCGTGCGAGGCGCCCTGCCTGTGTAAGCTTCGTCTCGATCAGGTTGCGCAGATCAGGATCGCGATAGAACTCCCGGCAGCTTGCATGGGTATAGCCGGGAAGCAGGTCGCTGGACAGGCGGTGGAGACGTTCCGGCTTCGGCCTTCCGGCTACATGTTCGATCTGGAGCCGGAAAGCTTCCAGGTTGTGAGAGACCACAGCCGCAAGCTTCTCGTAGGCAAGCCTCGGCTCGAGACGGCTCAAGTAAGCCATCGTCACAGTCGACGTATTCATAGCCCGTGCATCCTGCGCCGAGCCGTCTTCGGGAATGTACTTGCAGCAGAAGCCGAACCGGAAGTCTTGCATGATGGGGGAAGTCACCGAACGAGGACAGGTTCCTCGGCCTCTCGCGTCATCAGCAAGGGAGGAGATTGGGAACGGCGTGCTCGACGGTTTTCAGCAGAACCTTCTCCTCGAAGGGCTTTGCCACGAAAGCGGCCTGCTGCAAGGGCTGGGGCAAATCGGACGGAGCGGACGCCGACACGAAGACGAACGGGATATGACGCTCCATCAAGGTCTCGGCCACGCCGAAGCTCTTGCCGCCGATCACGTCGATATCGAGGAGCGCGCAATCGAACCTGTCGTCGAGGTGCTGATAGGCTTCGGCAAGGGAGCTGATGGAATCAACAATCTCATGCCCATCAGCCTCCAGAATGGCCTGCAAATCAAAAGCGATCGCCGGATCGTCTTCCAGGATCAGAATACGCATGCCCCAACTCCCACCATCTGATGCCTGAAAAGGATCATCTTTCGCGCAGAGCCTCTGGGATAGGAAATTGGCCCTGTTAAGAGCCAACAAGCTCAGAGGCGCCTCGTTCCTGAAGGGCCCTGTGTAGATAAGGAATTTAGAGGAACAGGGTTAAGAAATTTCCTCATCCTCTTGAATCCAGGACAGATCGATCCCATCTCAAGATCACACTGGCGGCATTCGTGCCCACCAGAAGCGGTCACGATGCCGAGATGATGACGCCGGATGTACGCGCATCACCTCGCCGTGGCCGTTATCATTTTTACGGGACTGTTGAGATCTCATCGATTACTGCAAGGCCGAATGGAAAGGGCGCCGGTTTTCACCGGCGCCCTTTCCATTCGTCTAAAGCCTTGTGTCAGTGGCGATTGGCGTCACGCTGGCCGCTGAATTCGCTGTCATGACGGCTGAACTGTGCGTCGTCGCCATTGAACGTCTCCTCGACATATTCACGGCCACGGCTGGCAGCGTCACGCGCATAGCGGAGACCTTGGTTGCGAACCTCGTCTGCCCATTCGCCGAACATCTCGTTCTCGCGGCGGGTGCGGGGCAGAAGAGCCCCAAGAAGCAGGCCAGCCGCGAGGCCGACGAGACCCACCACCATCGGATTCTCGGACACATAGCTCTGAACGCCGCCGCGTGCATTGCCGAAAGCCCGCGAGGAGCGGCCGCCCATCTGATTCATGCGCCGGCGCTGCTGTGAATACGTACCAGAGGCCCAGTCGGAGGCGCGCTCGTATGTATCCTTTGCCCACTCGGAAGCATCCTCGTAGACATCCTCGGCCTTCTGACGCACCTGATCGGCCGCCTGTTGCGCCTTGTCCGTCATACCGCCCTGGTCCTGCGCATTCCGCTGCGAGGACTGGCCCGAGGCCTGTCCTGAGGATTGACCGGGCGAGGAGGCCTTGGACTGGCCTGCAGATTGTGCGCCGCCCGTTGCCGATCCGGCGCCCTGAGCGGATTTCTGGTCATGTGCGTGAGGCATCGGAGCCTCACCGATATTGCCGACTGAAGTGCCTGCGGAAACCTTGCCCGCCGTGCCAGTGTCGTTGCCGCTCTGCTTGTCCGCTCCCGGCTTGCCGGTATCGTTCTTCGTATTTGCCATGGAAAGCTCCTGTTCGATTCTTCAGTAACGGGAATTCATGCCGGGCCGCTCGAACATGGGGTCCGTTGCGGGCTGGTGAACGGCCTCTGTTCCGTACAGACGAGGATCCTCCACCTCCATCAGCAGATGCTCCTCCGTGATGAGATCCTCATCGGCCGCGATCAGCGGAGCAGGGCGCACGGGACGCGTTGGGCGACCCAGGCGATAGGCCAGAAGCCCGATGCCCATGGCGATCAGCATCACCGGCACCGGATTGCGCCTGACCGTGTCCAGAACCCGGTCATAGAGTGGCCCGTACTGGCCGTTGCGGGCAGTACCGAGCACATCGTCGACAACGCCGGAAACGGTCATCTTGTCCTGAAGGCGATCGATGGTCTGGTCGAGTTGAGCGCGGCTGCGCTCGATGTCCTTCTCCAGTTCCTGCAAACTTTGCGACGTCATCATGCACCTCTTTCAGACAGGACTTCCGCATCGCGCTTGAGCGAGCGCATGGTCCTCTGCGGCGTGAGCGACGACGCTGTCATGGCGTTACGTCCCCACAGCCCGAGGCCGATGGCGATCACAGCCAGAATGCCACCAACGATCAGCGCAGCGAGCGCCTCCGAGTCGACAACAGTCGCCAGCCACTCCACCAGCGACTCGGTCAGCAGCATAACGGCTGCAATCGCGAAGACCGCCGCCGCGACCACCATGGCGAGCCCTATGAAGAGGGTTCGCATGTTCTGGGATATCTCCGTCTTGAAGAGGGTGAATTCCTTCTGTGCGAGATCCGTCGATTCGCGCAGCGCCTCACCGACGAGACCCTGGATGGTTTGGTTGCCGTTACCCTGCATGACCGCCTCCATCAGGTGCTGGCTTTGGCGCGCGAGCGTTGCTCGCCCTGCTGACCCTGCTGGCGCGCGCGGCCTTGGCCGCCCTGAGCCGAACCGGCATTCATGCGGTCGTAACGCAGTTCCTCGGCCGTGCTCTTGATGAAGCGCGCGGCGAGAAAGCCGACCGCCACGGAAACCGCAGCCACCGTCGCAGGCCGACGGCGCACCACACCCTCGAACTCGTTGAAGAAGTCGGCAAAGGTCCGTTCGCGGATCGAATCCGCCAGTTGCTCCAGCCCCTCGGCCGCCGTGTCGACAACGGCGCGGATATTCGGCCGTTCGTCGAAGGAATGAGTGGATTCACGCAGCGTCGTGGCAAAATCGGCGACCGACTGCGCCACGTCGTCCTTGCGGCGGTCGACGTAATCCGTCGCCTGCTCGCGCGCGCTGTCGATGAAGTAGCGGCTGCGCTCCGCGGCGGCGCCTGCGATATCGCCGACATCGCCCTTCAGCGCATCCCAATCCTCGTTGCCGTTGTCCTGCTGCCTGTTGGTGTCTTGCTGTCCCACGCCCATGGTCAACCTCTCTCAATCGTGAGGGAGTAACCACTAGAAGCGCAGCAGGTTCCGAACGCCCCTTGAAACCAAGTCCTTAGGGGCGGAGCCCGTTTCCGGCCCTAGCTGACCGAGGCAAGCCAATCGACGAGATCAGCGACTTTCCTGCGGGCCTCGTCATCCTTGAGACGCAGGAAGCCGCGCACCAGCCGGTCGCTTTCCGATCGGGTCAGAAACTCGGCCATGAGGCTGTCTCCGGAGAACCCACCTGCCCGCAGTCCTGGGAGGCCCTCAAAGAAGAACTCGATGCTCACGTCGAGAATGCCGGCAATCTGGAGCAGGCGGCTGGCGCCGATGCGGTTCGTGCCCTTCTCGTATTTCTGAACCTGCTGAAAGGTAAGCCCCAAGGCGTCCGCGAGCCGTTCCTGGCTCATGCCAAGCATGGTCCGCCGGGCCCTCACCCGGCTGCCAATATGCCTGTCGATGTGGTTAGGCGCCTTCTTCTGCAAGCCCCGCTCCTGCCTCTGATAAACCCTGCCTTTTCTATGCCAACTCTAAAACTTTTGGTAGTATTATATCTCAAAACAACCTTAAGGTTTAGAACCTGCTTGGGATAAGACCTGCTTGGGAGAAGCCCGTGAGTGGCCGCAGCCTTGACCATACGGTACAAGCATTCGAGTTCATCGAGGAGCTCGACCGCCTGGCAACGCCCCAGGCGATCATCGATGCGATGGAGCGCTCCTTTGCCCAGTACGGGTTCGAGAACTTCATCATGACCGGACTGCCTCATCCGGAGCAGCGGATCGAAGGCCTGGTCCTGCTCAAGAAATGGCCCCTTGGCTGGTACGAGCGCTACACGCGAAACAGCTACGACCGGCACGATCCCGTGATCCACCTGTGCCGCAGGACCGTCCAGCCCTTCGAATGGGGCGAAGCCCGCTATGATCCTGATACGAACCCCAAGGGGCAAGAAATCATGCAGGGGGCAGCCGATTTTGGCATGCGGCAGGGCTATTGCCTGCCGATTCATGGCTTGAACGGCTTCGAGGCCTGCCTCTCCATGAGCGGTCCCGACCTTGACCTGACACCCCAGACCAAGCCGGCCATTCACCTGATGGCCATGTATGCCTTCGAGCGTGCCCGGCTCGTCCTGGCTCCCGCGCCACGGCCCAACCCGCTGACGAACCGCGAGCGGGAAGCGCTGCGCTGGGCAGCCTTAGGAAAGTCTGCTGCCGATACCGGAGAGATTCTTGGGGTGACAGAGCGTACGATCACGGCTCACATCGGCAGCGCCTGCGCCAAGCTGACCGCCGCCAACAAGACCCATGCGGTTGCCAGGGCTCTTCAGCACCGACTCATCGAGATCTGACGCAGAAGCACCTGTAATTTCCTACAATATTCAAACCTAGCCGATCATGGACACTGCTCTCCGGAAAAGCGGAGGGCATGGGGTTTGACCTCAATTCACGTCATCACTGATAAGAACAAAGCTGGATATGAAACGATCCTCGACGAGTATTTCCGTCTGAGACACGACATCTTCGTGGGTGAACGGGGGTGGCGCGATCTCGAACGGCCGGACCGGCGAGATATGGATGCCTACGACAACGAACAAGCAACCTATCTGGTAGCGCTCGATGGTGGGCGTGTCATTGGGGGCTTGAGACTTTACCCGACGCTGCTGCCCCACATGATCAGCGAGGCATTTGCCCATCTGATCAGAGGCCGTGATGTACTCTCCGGCTCCACAATCCTCGAGTGCACCCGGTACTTCATCGTCAGAGAACGGCGCATGGGCCGCACGGATTGCCGCCTTCTGGCTGCTTTCCAGCAATTCTGTCTTGAGGAGGGAATTACGGAGGTCACCGCCGTGGTCGAGATGTGGCGGCTGCCGCGCTGGCAGCAGGCAGGGTTCAAGGTCCGCCCTCTAGGGCTGCCGACCATGGTCGAAGGCCAAACCTGCATTGCCGCTGCCATCCAGATTTCGGACGATAGTCTGAGGCATGTCAGCCGGCTGGCTGGCCTGCGCGGGTCATGCCTGGTGCGCGGCACCGGAGTGTCCAACCTTGTCGATCGGGTGCCCCATGTCGCTGCCTGACGATATCCCTCCTGTCGCCTCCTTCGTCCGGGAGGAAATGATTGACGCAGCCCCCCAGACCCTGGCGGACTGCCTCTCTCACCTGCCGCCGGTCGTGCGGCTGAGGCTTCTGGCCTTCATGCATCTTGTCGAAGATCCGGCTGCCATGAAAGCCGCGCTCGAGATTACCCCGTCAGGCTCCATGCGCCTGACCCTGGACGCGGCTGTAACGCCCTGCCCGACCCATCATCACTGAGCCTCACGCCTCCAGAGGCTCAAAAGAAAACCCCGCGCTCCCAGGCGCGGGGTTTTCAGCCTCGGACGAAAGTGTCAGGCGGCCTTGGTGTTGACGCGCGCCTCGGCGAGCTGGGTCAGAAGCTGATCGGTCTTCTTCTCCTCCTGAAGGTTCTGATCCAGGAGCTTGGCGGCATCGCCCATGCCTAATTCCTGAGCCCACGTCTTCAGGGAGCCGTAGCGGGTGATCTCGTAGTGTTCCACGGCCTGGGCGGCGGCCAGGATGCCAGCATCGAGCGCCTCGCTGTCGGCGAAGTCTTCCATGACTTCCTTGCCTTCCTCGATGATGCCGTTGATGGCTTCGCACTGCACGCCGCGGGCCGGCTTGCCCAGCATCTCGAACACCTTCTCCAAGCGCTCGATCTGGCCTTCCGTTTCTTCCCGATGGGTCTCAAAAGCTTGCCGCAGCTCTTCCGACTCGGCGGCCTTCGCCATTTTCGGAAGCGACTTTAGAATCTGTTTCTCGGCATAGAAGATGTCCTTCAGGGTGTGAAGGAACAGGTCGTTCAGGGTCTTTTCCTTGGCTGGCATGGTGACAACTCCTTAGTTGAGGCGTGGACTCAACGGAGGCCAAGCTTGGAGGTTCCGCGACTCTCTCGGGGACTTTTTTCGAAGGGGAACAACACCGCTCCGCGTCGCGTTCGGCCCATGCCAATTGAGGAGAAATGACGTGACCAACATGATATCGGCCAAGGCCGGATCACTGATGAATGGACAGCCCAATCTCAGCACCACGGAACGCAGCGTCTACATGCTGGCCGGCCTCGGTCTTGCGGCCGCAGCCGCCAAGCCCCGCCCCAACCCGCTCCTGAACATCCTGGCGCTTGCAGGCGGATCCTATCTGGCTTGGCGTGGCTACGCAGGCCAATGCCCCGTCAAGGCGGCCCTGACGGGTTCTTCCGAGAACGGTCGTCTTACCCACCACGGCTAAAGACAAGGGGCCACAGCGGAAACTGTGGCCCTTCTATTTTTGTCTTCAAGGTGGGCGTGATCAGTACGTCGAGCTCGAACGGCGCCCGGCGATCAGACCATAGATGAAGAGCACGACGATGGCGCCGACGATGGCACCGATGAAGCCTGCCCCTTCATCCGCCCGGTACCAGCCCAAAGCCTGCCCGAGATAGGTCGCGACCAATGCGCCGATGATACCGAGAATCGTCGTCATGATGAAACCCGATGGCTCGTTCCGGCCCGGCATGATCCATTTCGCGATCAAACCAGCCACGAAGCCGATGATGATGGTCCAGATGATGCTCATGAGAGAGTCCCTGTGAGTGTTGCCTCCACAGGGAACGCACATCTTCGGCTAAGGTTGCGGCGGAGAACTTTCCTGGATCCACTTTTTCATGATCTCGCCGCACTTAAAGGCGACGCTTGCAGGCCATTCCATGGGAGGCGTCTGCCATGAACTCTGTCGGTGGCCATTGGAACTACGAAGCCGTGCAAGCCCTTCTGGCCATGGCCAGGGAAGGCGTTCCGGTTTCGGTGATCAGCCTGAAGCTGAAGCGGTCGATCATGGAGGTTCGAGCCAAGCTGGACGATCTCGGTGTCACGCCGGCGGCGGAGGTGTAAGCCGCGGAATTCGAGAAAAGTCATCGCCCATGAAGGCTCCGGCGGAGGCATGGAGCCTCACTGGCCACGTCAGGATCGGGCGATGTGCTGGCGGGGATCGTCAGCGGCCTCTGCGCCCGCGGCGCCGATCCGCTGACGGCGGCATTATGGGGCGTTCACCTGCACGGCGAGGCGGGACGGCGGCTTTTTCGTCAGCGCTGGCCGCGTCGGCTTCTTCGCCAGAGAGCTTATCGATCTTGTGCCGAGGATCATGGGCGGCGCCTGACTTCCGCGCGCCGCCCGGTCGGCCTTACCGCCCCTACTGGGGCTGGGCTTGATAGGTTGACGGCCTCCGCTGCACCACCATCGGGAAGAGCTGGCCACCATGATAGGTCACGGTCCCGCACATCCGATCCGCTTTCGCCGAAAGCTTGCCGTCGAACAGGACGTCGCCTTCGCGGGAGGCAACGACCATATGGATGGTGTTGCCGGTCAGCGTGATCTTGCGGACGACGACAGGCGCGGTGGCTACCGGCGTCAGCGATCCGCCATAGGAACCGTCCACCAAACCGATCGAAAGGAGGCCGAAGCTCGGCCTTCCGCTCACATCCATCAGGAAGTCCCAATTACCGTGGAGGCTCGGGGTCTCGGCACCGGCCGGAGTGGCATCCGTGCCGCAATTCACGGCAATGGTAGTGGTGGATGCGGGCTGTGCGGCAGCCATGATGGGAGTGGCGAAGGCGGCAAGCAGGGCTAGCGTCATCAAACGCTTCATCTTCATTCTCCATGTTCGGATGGGGTTGGGGCGCTGGTCGCCCGGTGGCGACCGTCATCGCCAAGCTCCGCCGCCTCGACAAGCCGGGCTTTCGCCAATAGGCTCGGGTTTTTCGTGAATGTAGGTACGATGCAGTTCACGCAGCGCCAACGACTTTTCCCCGGAAGATTGCGACTCTTGCTTGCCGCGATTTTGGTCGGTCTGCTGCTCGGCTTTGCCGGGCCCTTCGGCTCCTACCCGGCCTTCCCCGCCCTAACCCGCTACGTCTATTGGCTGGGGCTCACCGTGGCGGGGGTCATGACTGCTGCTGCTGTGGATGCGGTCCTGCCCTCGACGCGCCTTCGATCGCGCGCGCGCCGCATCGGCGCCGTCGCCTTGGTATCTGCGCTGCCGATGACGTTCGTCGTCACCTGGGCTATTTCTCTCGTTCAGCAGGGGCGCTTCTTCACGCCGCAGCAGCTGCCGGCACTTTTTGCAGCCGTCGCGACGGTTCAGCTCCTGATCGTTTACGTGATAACCACCGCGACGCCCACCGTCGACAACGGCGCGGCACCGGACCGTCAGCTGCCCTTGCCAGGGCGCAGTGGAGAGGCGGCAACCCCAGTTCTCCCCTCCCCCCTGCTGGTCCGGCTGCCGCCCGGCATCGGCAGCGACGTAATCGCGATCGAGACCGAAGATCATTATCTTCGCGTTCATACGAGCGCGGGAAGCGCCCTGATCCTGATGCGGATGGCGGATGCAGTGGCCTTGCTCGATCCGCGCCTGGGTGCGCAGGTCCATCGCCGCTGGTGGGTCGCGGAAAGAGCCGTTGCGCACGTGCAGAGGGACGGGCAGAAGCTCTGCCTCGGCCTGACCAACGGTATTGTGGTTCCAGTCGGCAGAACCTTCTCGGGGATGGCAAGAGCGAGGTTCGCGTGTGCCTGCAGGATCGACTCTTTGCAGGCGGACGAGGTCCCGCTTTAGCGGGGCAGGCGCCTAGGCCTTCGCCTTGTGCCGTTCCAACTCATCGCCGATCAGGCGGGCGACGTTGGTGGAGCCGGGGGGCCGAAGGGAATCCTGGCGGTGATGATGATGCGCTGGCCGCCTTTGGCGATGCCGTGACGGAGCGCCATGCGCTTGGCTTTTGCGATCATTTCCTCGAAGCTAGCGACGTCCCGCGTCCGCACCGCATGGGCACCCCAGAGCAGGCCCATCTTGCACGCGCGTGAAGGTGAACGCGTCGCCAAGGTCCTCGGGCACGCGGCGTACGTACTGGTACACGCCGTTGCGGGTGGTGATGTGGTTCGGGATCACGCTCCCGTCAGCTATCTTATGCAGGACATTATGCATTCGGGCCGGTGACAACCGGGCCGAATGGCCTGCTGACGAGAAAAAGCAAAGACTTACCCGCACATGCGGCAGGAATGGCGCACCTCGAAGGAGAAAGTTCGAACACTCTCTTCGAAGTGCTGGATGAATGGGAGCGTCATCTCGCACAGCTAGACCCTAAGGGTCTGCGGTGCGACCATGACAAGCCTGCGCCGTGAGTTCCGCAAGTCGGCGGGCGAACAGCCGTCCAAACATCCGCCGCCCTTCTCGCTGCGCCTGACCGCTGCGGAACGGGCGCGGCTGGAAAACGAGGCGGCTGGCAAGTCGCTCGGGGCTTATATCCGCGAACGGCTGCTCGGCGATGATGCCGCGCCTCGCAAGCGCCGGGGCAACAGCCCGATCAAAGACCATGAAGCCCTTGGGCGTGTCCTAGGGGCTTTGGGGCAATCCCGGCTGTCGTCCAACTTGAACCAGCTTGCCAAGGCCGTGAACACGGGCGCGCTGCCCGTCACGCCGGAAACCGAAGCCGAACTGAAAGAAGCTTGCCGCCAGGTGTCCGTCCTGCGGGATGAGTTGCTGCGCGCGCTCGGCAAGTCTCCGGGGGACGGGCCGTGATCCTCAAGGCCAAAGAGCGCGGGGACGGCCCGCAGCTCGCCCGCTACCTGCTGGCGCTGCGCGACAACGATCATGTCGAGCTGCACGAGGTGCGCGGCTTCGTCGCGGATGACCTTCAAGGTGCGTTCGGCGAAGCCGACGCCATCGCCAAGGGCACTCGCTGCAAGAACTACCTGTTTTCGGCGAGCCTTAACCCGCCGCAATATGCACAGGTGGCGGTTGAGGATTTCGAGAAGGCTATTGCCGACATAGAGCGCAAGCTCGGCCTGGAAGGCCAGCCGCGCGCCATCGTCTTCCACGAGAAGGACGGGCGGCGTCATGCTCATGTCGTCTGGTCCAGGATCGACCCGCAGCGCATGCGCGCGATCAACCTGCCCCACTACAAGGCAAAGCTGCGCGACGTATCCCGCAGCCTATACCTTGAACACGGCTGGGACATGCCGCGCGGCTTGCAGGACCGTAGCCTGCGCGATCCGCTGAACTTCACCCGTGAAGAATGGCAACAAGCAAAGCGCGCCGGACTCGATCCGCGCGAGCTTAAGGCCGTCTTTGCGCAATGCTGGAAGGCTTCCGACAATAAGGCGTCATTCGAGCGGGCACTCAGGGAACGCGGTTTCTGGCTCGCCAAGGGCGACCGGCGCGGGTTCGTGGCCGTCGATTATCGTGGCGAGGTCTATTCGCTGTCCCGCTATGCCGGGGTGAAGACGAAAGACCTTGAAGCAAGGCTTGGCGGCGATCTCCGTTCGGTTGCCGAGACCAAGGCCGAGGTGGTGGGCAGCATCACCCGCAAGCTCGAAGCCTTTATTAAGGATGCCGAGCGCCAGGCGCGGCAGCGCGAGGCCGTTGTCGCGTTCCGCAAAACGGAAATGGTCGCCCGCCATCGGGATGCGCGGGAGCTTCTATGGGCTGCGCATGAGCAGCGCTGGCAGGCCGAAACCCGGCAACGGGCGCAGCGATTGCCGAAGGGCTTCTCCGGCATCTGGCATCGCCTGACGGGGCAATATTCCAGGATTAAGGCGCGGAACGAAATGGGGTCGCTCGAAGCCTACCGCCGCGACCGCGCGGAGAAGGATGCTCTGATATTCAAACAGATTGAGGAGCGGCAGGCCCTGCAACGAGACATGCAGGCGCAACGCGCGATGGCGCAGCAAGAGCTGTTGCGGCTGCGTGAAGATGTCATCCGCTATCAGAACCTCGACCGCGACGAGGAGAACGATCTGCGTTTCCGCGACCGCGATAAAGACGACGGAGCAGAAACGCGCAGGCGTCCGCGCCCGGAGCGTCCCCATCGCCACAGGCGCAGCTTCGACCCGTGATGCGAAAAAGGAAGGGCGCTTACGCGCCCTTCCCGGTTTCGGGGGCAGCCTCCAGTGGCGCGCGCAGGACGATACGGCCATTGATCGGGCAGGTCTCAAGCTGGAGCGTGTAGCCCTTCCCGTCCTTGTGCGCCCAGGCAGCGCCGACCTTGTTCCAGTAGGACTTCTCGCCCTTTTGCGCGACGTGCCAGGCGAGGTATTGCGGTGCGCTGACGGCCTGGGTGGTGTTGGTGTTTCTGCGTGCCATGATCTCATCTCCTTGGTTTGGGTTGGCTTGCTAACGCCTTCCCGTTCAGGCCCGAGGCAAGGATCGGGCGTCATGGTCAACACGGCTGGCAGAGCCAGGTGGTGCGGGCAGGCTATTGATGACAGAGCCGCGTCCGGCCAGGGATTCCAGGCGTCCTTGATGCAAGCCACCCAAACAAGAGGATGAGCGGCACCGGGTCAGAAAATTCAGCGGCTGCCCCAAGGCCATCCGCATACGGCGAGGACCGCCATCCGTCGCCAGCAAACTTTCTGGCGATAGTCCGTATCTGTGTCAGGCGTCGGCGCGCTCTTCCAGCGCCACGGGATGGGCGGCAATGGCAAGCGCTGCCTCAGCCGATCAGTTCCGCATCAATCCTGCCGCGCTTCGATGATGCCCGCCTCAAACTGTGAGGCGGTTTCCCGTCTTCTTCCTTCTTCGTTTCAAGCCGACCCTCGATCCATCAGCGCCTTGTCTGGGCCGATGATCATGTGTGCCGGGGCCGAAAGGCCCTGAGTGGTTCGGGGCCTCCTGAAACGAAGGAGGATACGATGAAACTTGTCTCACGCTTCGAAGCGGCACACCGAAGCACCGCCGAATTGAACGGCCTGCTCCGCGAGGCAACCCTTGCCTTTGCCGCCGCACCGCGCAGCTCGCAAGAGCGCCGCGACGCCCTGGCCTCGATACAGAACATCGAGAGCGCGCTGGCGGTACGTCCGCCAAGACTTTAGCCGTTCGCGGCTGGCCTCACAGCCAGCCGCGAACTTTCTGCCCCTGAAAGGGGAACCGCCCTCTTCCTTCCTTTCAAAGCCGGTTGCGCATGCAACCGGACTAGGCCCGCGCCAATGAGCGGGGGGAGGCCGTCAAGACCGCAGCCAGCGGAGGGGGATCACCCGTCCTGCACAAGCCGAAGGCGCGGAAGGACGGGGAAACCGCTGGCTGCGCCCGCAGCGAAGCGGAGGGCTTGGTCTTGACGGAGGATGGGGCCGCAGGCCCCAAAACTGAAAAAAGAAAAGTCAGCGCCGAGGCGGCGCTGTCATTGCTGTCTTGCGCGAAGGATCGTCACCGGATGGCGGAGACGCAGAAGGCGGCTCCGGGAGCGCAGCGAGTAGAGCCAGGTGCGGCGGAAGCTGCACGCGGCTACGTCAAGGGTCGCCGGTCGAGAGGGACTTCTCCCTCCTCGGTTCGGACAATAAAGACTGCTTCGTCGTCGCCCTTCTCAATGAACCAAGTGCGTTCGCATCCGCATTCGTGCGTTTCGTTATCTGGCACGACCAGCTTCTCGCCGCAGTCCCAGCACCAGAAGGCGAAGCTCCGACAGGTATCGCACTTGCCAGTGAACACGATAGCCCATCCCCCGAGAGGCAACGGAAACTGGCCGTCCCAGAAGACAATACCTTCTGTTTTACGCTTCAGTGCGCGGCAATGCGGACACGGATCGATAGCCGCGTGATCGAGTTCTTCTGCTTCGTCTGCGGTCATCAGGCGGATGTCGATATTTTCAGCGGCCCGCTTTTCGGCTGCGGGTGTCCAGCCGTTCGAGCAGATGAGAACCCCGCGCGAAGCGCGAACATCCTTCATCATGCCTCCGAAGGCTTCTACGTCCTTCACGTCGATCTTTCGGGTTCGACGTTTTGCATCGTAAATGACACGGCGTTCGACGCCTTCGTCCCACCGTGCATCGACCAGGATGTCGATCTGGCGGCGAACGCCGCTGATCGACCCGACTAAGGTCGCATTCGGCGTGACCGACACATCCATGTCGGCAGACTCGATTTCAAAGCAGGCGGCGACCCGTTCGTATACTCGCCAAGCTGGGGCTTCGGTCATATCAATCTCGATAGTCCCGGATCGCATCCCGGTCGAGTTCGTTTGCGGGAACGAGCTTGTAATGACGTTCTTCGACGACCTTGACCTCGCCATCCTGAAGCGTCAGCTCGAACAGGGCTATGAGATTATCGTCCATGAATTGCGCAGCGATCGCGCGGCAGCGGACGCCGGGGAACTTCTGTTCGACGAAACGGATGTCCTGCGTTGTCTGCACGATGCCTATCTGGTCTTTTCCGCCTTTAGCCTGGACGGGAATGACGTAGTGACAACCGCGCTTGTCGATACCGATGTACAGTTCATCGATCTCGATTTGGCCGATTCCTTTGACGGTGGTACGCAGATGGTTCTGGAGACTGTACGTCGTCAGGCCGAGAAAGGTATCGATTAAACGATTGTACCTAACGATTGCCAAAAGCGCCTGCTCGTCATCCAACGCATAGGCGCGGATCAACTCGGGTGTAGCATCGGGGATGTCGATGCGGGCAAGATCGCTGCGCGGGACTACGCGATTCTTCTTTACAAGCGAGAAGCGGTAGAGCGAGCGGCCCGCCAGTTCGATCACCCATTCCATGCCTTTCGGCTGGGTCGCGACGATCTTCTGGGGGAGATCGGTGCGAAAGCGAAAGGAATAGATCACATCGCCCAGATTGTCTGGCAGCACGATTTTCAGATGAGCGGCTGCGTCCTTGATCTCTTGGCGTGTGAAATCCAGGGACGTTGCGCCCTTAGTGTAATGATCAAAGAATATTTTCTCGATGAGCGCCTGATAGCGGTTGCGCGAGGCGTTAGCCATGAGCCACCTGCCCATTCAGGCGCTCGCGCTCGATGTCGATTTGCTTGCGCTTCTTCGCTCCGCTTTTCTGGTCGCGGCGGCTAGGCGGTGCTTTCACTCCGAAATGCGCCGCCGCCCCCGACATGTCGAGGGCAAGGAGCGCCTCGTCACCGAGGGAGAGTATCCCCTCGGGCCGCACCGCTTCGATGCCGATCGCCTTCATCACCTGACTAGCAATTGCTCTCGCCAGCGGAGGCGGTACGGCGTTTCCGATCTGCCTCGCCCCGTGCCATTTGGTGACATTGAAACGGAACCAGTCGGGAAAGCCGTGGAGACGCGCCATCTCCCGCACGGTGACACAGCGGTCGAAGCGGTAATGGATTGGCCGGGGACTTGTGAATGCGCCACGCGCTCCGTCAGTGCCCGCGCGCAAGGTATTCGACACGCCATGCCCCGGCAGCTTGAAAAAGCGACTGATCGGCTCGACGCCGCCAGGCTCGGTTTCAGCAAAACGTCTTCTCGATATTTCGGTATGTTCGGTTCGGGCGCTTGAGGTCAGAAGAGAAGGATCCCAATCCCGCACATAGCCAAAATGCCATGCGTCGTTGGTCATGCAGCGCAACTCTGCGGCCAAGGCAGAAGGTTTGCCGTATGCTGTCGTCCTCACCGCATCGCATGACATCAGAGTCTGAAAACGATCGGCATCGGGTAGGTCGCCAATAGCGTCTTTGCAGGATGGGCCTTCGGGTAGCCCCTTTATGGCGGCTTTCCGACCGGCAAGGTTCGTTAGTTCCACCGGGTATTCGGGCATCGCCTCGCCCTTCCGGCACCCGAAGAGGATCAAACGCTCGCGAAACTGAGGCGCGCCGTAATGTCCCGCATTCAAGACTTTCCAAGGCAGGCGGACGTCATATCCGACGGCATCAAAGGCGGCGACTAGCTCCTTCAGGAAGGTCTTGTGCTTGCCGACCGTCAGTCCCTTGACATTCTCGAAGACGAAAGTGCGCGCCTTCAGTTCGGCGACGATACGGACAAACTCCAAGACGAGCTTATTTCGGGGGTCGTCGAGGACGCGGTGCCCGATAAGCGAAAACCCCTGACACGGCGCGCCGCCGAAGACGCAATCGACGACGGAATTGCCGATGCCTGCCGCCTTGCGGATCGACTCGGCGCTGAGGCCCGCGACGGAGAGAGGGATCACCGCAGTATTCGGAAAGTTATATTTGTGCACCGCGCAGTGCACCGGGTCGATTTCGACGGCGGCGGCGATGTCAAAACCGGCCTGCTCGAAGCCGAGACTGAGGCCGCCCGCTCCTGCAAAAAGATCGATCCCGACCGGTCTCATACGCTGCTGTTTCCCAAATACGTTGTTTTTCATCTTGCCATTCTAGCGAGGCCGCCACGAGATGTCGATCGCGGATTACGATTCATCCACAAACGCTTGTAACCGGACGGCGAGCGCGTCCGCATCCTTTGTCTCGCACTGCCAGACCACGAGCACGTTCCAACCAAGCGATTCGAGTTGTTCTATTTTTGTTCTATCACGAGCGGCATTCTGTTCAAGTTTCGGCAGCCAGTAATCGGCGCGCGATTTGGGCGGTCGGCCTTTGGGGCAGCCGTGAGCGTGCCAAAAGCAGCCATGAACGAAGATTGCCTTCCGGCGGCTCGGCAGCACGATGTCGGGTCTGCCCGGCAGGTCTTTCCGATAGAGGCGGAAGCGGTAGCCCATTGCGTGAAGAAGCCGCCGCACCCGGATTTCAGGTACGGTGTCCTTGCTCTTGACGGCTTGCATTATGCGCCGTCGCTGTTCCGGGCTGCGTGTATCCATCGATTAATAATGGTGGCGCGCTGTTACGGCGTCTACCTTCGTTCCGGTGGCGCGGCTCCAAGGCGGCGCGCTTTGCCGCGATCCATCTTCGACAGATGGAGGCATCCAACCGGCGGACGGTTGGTCAGGATTGCACAAGGGCAGGAACGCCCTTTGCTCGTGGGTTCAGGGGCGCGAAAGCTCCTGGCGGCATCCAATCCGCGCAGGGTTGGTCAGGGGTCTAGGGGGCAGGAACGCCCTCAAGTCGATGGGTGCAGGGAGAGCGAAATCTCCCTGCGAGTGGTCAACCGGCGATACGGTTGGATGGCTCTGGAACGGGGTCGATCCCCTGAAAGAGCCAAGGCCGGGGGGATGCAACGGGGGCGCGCAGCGGCCCCCTTGCCAAGATGGTGTTGTACTACAACACCATCTTGCGTGCGCTTGCGTGCGCTTGCGCGTGGCTGTGCAGAAAAGTGAGTTCGAACAAGCTTTAGGATTGCGTAGCCTTGAAGCAGAAATGCGGTTCACGGCCCTTTTGTGTTTCTGAACCTGCTGAAATGAGACACCGATTATCTCGCCAAGGCCGGTCTGCGCACTTCGACATGAATGCGAAAGCGCTATTTTCCCCTTAAATCTCGAGCTTGGGACCGGATGGAGTTGAGATACTCGTGCCTTCTGTTTTCGATGGACCATTCGGATAGGGGTCATCATCGGTTTCAAAGAATTGGGGAAAGGTTTTGCGTGCTATTTTCTCTGCAATACCGTGATTGCCGCTCGCCAAGGCCAAATCGATTGCCTTCCGTCCAAATCCATCTTCGGCTGTCAGATCAATACCGTCCTGATCCAACAGCAGGTCAACGATAGGCTCGGCACCTTCCACAGCAGCTATATGAAGCGGCGTCAAACCATAGTCGGGATGCTGTGCATTTACGGATTGCGGATCTTCTATTAAAGCCTTCTTCACATGCTCCAAGTCTCGCATCTCTGCAGCAAGTATAATATCAAATGTCATTTTAGCTTTTATTTTATCTGTTTTCGTTAGACGCTCCGCCATTTCTACACACTCCAAGATAAAGTGTCAATTAATTCTTTTACATAAGGCGTATATTCGTCAGGAATTCTAGAAAGTACTATTCGATCACGCCCATGTACCTGAAGTGAACGAGTCGGGCGCAAGTAGCTCCGATCCACGCAAATATCCCCTGCGATCAAGGGCTGATATTCAACTGGTGCAAAACGGTTTTTTTTGTGCAGGTTTTCCGTATAGAAACGTAAGAAAAATGGCCTGTGATAGATTTGATCGCGAGCGAAAGCGAAAACTTCAAACTCTGCGGCCACTACGCCGACTCCTTGAGCGATACCGAATTTCGACGACGACCGCGCTTCAAGATTTCCGGTTTCGTCCGGTTCAACACAAAAGGACGTAATCACCAAAAACGGCGTTCCTTCAGCCCACTTAATCGAAAGAATAAGTGTCCAGTTTTCGGGAAGGACAGGACCAGGAAATGGGCCATTGAATGCCGCATAGAACCCCTCGATGTCCGCGACCTGCCTAAGACGGGCTTGATCATAACCCGTTTCCTTGAGTGCAGGGAGAAGAAAGAAATCTGCTAGTTTTCCACCTACTCGCTCAATGTAAGCAGACTGATTAAAATGCAATTGCGACTCTGGCTCTTCTTCCAAAATGTAACTTATTAGAGGTCTCATCATTTCATCAGATAAAAACAAACCTTTCTTAACGATATCTCTTAGGTATTCCCATCTCCATTTATCCGAAATTTCCGTCGAATAATTGTATCGGGCTTGCCGCTCTTCCGAAAGCATCAGGGTCAGAATCGTCTGGTATCCCCTCCGCCGAGACTGCATATGCTTTACGAGGGTGTATCGCAGGCATTCAAAAAAGAAGGACGTATAGCTGGACTGACCGAATTTGCCCCTCCGGCGGCTTTGGAAGGCTACGATGTTGGTATTGTGGCTCATTGGTCCACCAAAACGTTATCATTGAGCTTGTTCACACCGCCCAAGAGAAGCTGTCGAGAATCTTCTTGATAGAGAGCGCATAGGATTCAGGTAGCCTGAACATTTCAAAAGTATGTCGGCCAGCTTTTGTGCGTGGAGATCCCAACGGGAAGTAGCTCCAGTCGACCACGAGAGCGGCTCCCAGCGACCAACTCCGAACGTCTGGAAATTTGCCATTCGCATCCGGGATTCTCCTGTAAAAACGCAGGAAGTACGGTCTATGGTAGGCCTGAGTGCGCGCGATGGCGTGAATTTCAAGCTCGGTAGCAGCTACTCCGATTCCCTGCATGACAGACAACTTGGCAGAGGTTTTGCTGTCACATTTTCCGGCCCGATCTGTTTCGATAATAGCGTAGGTTACAAGAATAAAGGGCGTTCTCTCGGCCCATTTGATTGAGAGGATGTTGAAACCATATTCCGGCAAACTGTGAAGGAAGGGATTTACCAGTTCACGCCGATGCTTAGGGCGTCTGCTGGAAGCGTAAATTCCTTCTATTTCCGACACTTGCTTAAGTAGTGCTCGGTCATATCCGTTCTTCCTCAACGTCGGAAGAAGATAGAAATCAGCAAGCTCGCTACCGACATTCTCCACGAATGCAGTTTCGTCAAAGTGTAAAGGGGAATTCGGCTCTTCTTCGAAAATGTAGTTTACAAGCGGTCTCATCATATCGTCAGACAAGAACACCCCCTTCTTCACTATATCGCGTACATATTCCCACCTCCATTTCCGTACGATTTCTTCCGGATATGCGTGTCTGCTTATCCGTTTTTTGGAGAGCATGAGCTTCACGACGGTTTGATAGCCGCGCTCTCGTGATTCCATGTGCCGTATCAGGCTGTAGCGAAGACATTCCAGAAAGTAAGCCGAGTAAAAGGTATGGCCGCTCCGTCGGCTACTGAACTTCACGACCTTCGGGTCATCGCTCATCACATCAGGATCATATCAGAGTCCCTCTTCGCTGGGCGTGCAAAATTTGGCCAAGGGTCGCGATGGGCGCGGCCCGAGTAACAGGAGATCGCAATGAGCAACGATGCTTACAGCCAAGGTTACCAGACCGGCCTTAACGGCGGCAAAGTCGATACGAACGGCATGCCCTCGCAGCAAAAAGAAAGCACCGATGCCGGTGTGAATGCGGGCAACGCAGCGCGCGGCGACAGGTAAGCCGCGCGGTCGGGCGGGGCGATCCTTTGCCCCGCCCGCTCCCAACACGATGGCAACCGGAACAAAGGCGAAAGGTTATCTCGATGCGTACAGTTCTTTACTGGGGCAGGTTCTACGAGGTCTGCCCGCACTGTGGAGAGGGCGGGCATTGCTACGCCTCCGGCGGCGATCCAAGCCGCTGTCCTTACCGCAAGGAATGGAAGGGCAAAATCGACCGGCTAGTCGAGCCTTGGGACGTGACTGGAAACCGTCGTCGTGACCCGGCCCTCTAACCAAAAGAGAGGATCGCCGACCGGCAGCCTGCTTGTCGGCGTGTCCTTTTTTGCCCTGGCGAGCTACTGGCCGGAGATGACCGGCGCGCGGCCTGACGCCGCCGACCAGCTCTATCTCGGCTTCTTCAAGTTTCTCGGCGCGATGGCGACGCTCGGCGGGCTGACCGGCTACTACAGAGCCTGGCGGCAGAAGGAAAAGCGCAGGGAAGCGGAGAACGCCTCCGGCGTATTCGGCTCCGCCGCTTTCGCGTCGCTCGACGATTGCGCACAAGCGGGCCTGCTAAATCCTCGGGGCCTTTACCTTGGATTGCTCGGCGGGCAGCCGCTCTTCTATTCAGGCAAGGCGCACCTGCTGACCGTCGCCCCGGCCCGTCAGGGTAAGGGGATCAACGTCGTCATCCCGAACCTGCTGCACTTCCAGGGATCGGTCTTCGTCACCGATCCGAAGGGCGAGCTGGCCGCCGTGACGGCGGCGCACCGCGCCGAACGCCTTGGGCAGAAAGTCTATGTCCTTAATCCCTGGGGGCTGCACGGCCTGCCGCAGCACCGCTGCAATCCCTTACAGCCGCTCATCGACGCGGCGAATGATCCGGCGCTTGTGCGCGGGGTCGCCGACGAAGCCAAGGCGCTCGCGCTGCAACTGCTGCCGGAGCCGGAAGATTCGCGGAACCGCTATTTTCGGGAAGGCGCGCGGACAATCCTGCGCGCGGTGATGCTGCACCTTGCGACGCGCGGCATGCCGGAAAATTGCACCCTGCCGGAACTGTGGAGGGTGCTTTCCAGCACGAGCCGCATCGAAGCCGTCGTTCGCCGGATGGCTACTTCGGACGCGCTGGTCGGAATGGTCGCCGATCTCGGGCAAAACCTCGCCAATCAGCTTGAGGACAACCCGGAGCAGTTCGCCGACTTTCGGCAGGGCGCGTTGCAGGCGGTCGATATTTTCGATCCGGTCGGCTGGCTCGGCGATGCCGTCAGCGGTTCGGATGTGGATTTCAAAGCGCTCAAGGAAGGCAAGGCGAGCATCTATCTCGTCATTCCGCAGGACAGGATCGCGACGCACGGAACCTGGCTCGGCCTTGTGACGCAGCAGGCGATCACGGGGGTCGCCCGTTCGAGGGGCAAGAGCGAAGTCCTGTTCCTGCTAGATGAGTTCGCGAACATGGGCAGGCTATCCGGCCTTGCGGAAAGCCTGACGGCGCTGCCGGGCCTCGGGGTGCGCGTGTGGGCCTTCGTGCAGGAGCTCTCGGAATTGATCCGGCTCTACGGGCCGCACACGGCGCGCACAGTGCTGTCGCAGGCCGAAGTGAAGCAGTTCTTCGCGGTGCAGGACGATCAGCTTGCGAGAACGCTCTCGATGGCGCTCGGCCAGCAGACGGTGAAGACGCGGAATTTCAATCTCGGGCGCTTTGACGACGATGAAATCGGCGAAAGCCTGAGCGAAACCGGCAGGCCGCTGATGTCCGCCGACGAAATCCGGCTGATGGGCGCGGATAAGCAGCTTCTGCTCGTCAAAGCCGTGCTGCCGATCCTGGCAACGCTGTTGCCGGTCTGGTTCGTCTCGCCCTGGGCGTCGTGGGTCGCGCCCAATCCCATCGAAGGGGCCTATCCGCTGGCGCTGCCGCGCCTGCAACTGAACTACCGCCGAAGGGACAAGAACAATGGATGAGTTCGAGATCGAAGTCGTCGGCGCGGCGTCGCCGCATAAGCATAACGGAGCGCTCACCCGGACGCTCAAGACGGTCGGTCGCTGCGCGCGGACTCTGCTCATGCGCCCCCGAGTTCTGGCACTGACCGGAGCGGCTGCTTTCGTGATGGTCGTCGGAACGCCCCATGTCGGGTGGGACTACGAGTGCCGCTACTCCATGAGGCCGGGGCAACCGTGCCGCTCGGTGAGCTACTGCGCATACTATGGCATGCAGGGACGTCGGGTCGTGTTCCCGGAGGACGGCGAGAGCTGCAAGCTCGTCACCTTCCTGCGGATCGACTGGCGCGGCGGATCGAGGCGCTCTACCGCGGATTGAATGATTATGGAAATTGAGATGACGACCTAGACGATGGAAACCCGTTCTAGTCGGTAAATATCGGGTTTTCGTGATGTGAAAGTTTGTCGAACTGCAACCTGGTGCTGTATTCTGAAGAGAAAAGGCAATGAAGATGTTTAACGATGAGAGGAATGATGGAACCTGCGGCGAAAGCGGCCTTGCTAAGACCTTCGATGCCTCGGCCCGGCGCGTCCTTGCCGTCGATGTCAAGAAATACGAGGCGCTGCTCGACGACCCGAACTTGAGCGAAGCGCAGAAAGAGGAATTTCTGCGCGCTCTCTGGTCGGTTGTCGTGACCTTCGTTGAACTCGGCTTCGGCGTCCATCCGTTGCAGGAAGTATGTGGACAAGATTCGGGGGATTCTTTTCCTGGCGCAAAGGATGCCTTCGATCAGGTAAAATCCAACGTGTTAGTGGAAACTCAAGACGGTAGAGACTCCGGCCCGACAGCCGGTTTGAAAGATCATGGATACACATAACAATAACGATGAGGTTACCAAGGCGGTGATCTATTGCCGCGTGTCCAGCGCCAAGCAAACGGTGCGCGGCGACGGACTTGCGTCGCAGGAAACGCGTTGCCGCGAGTTCGCGAAATACAAGGGTTATGAAGTCGTCGAGGTCTTCCGTGACGACACGTCCGGGAGTCTTACCTCGCGGCCCGGCATGCAAGCCATGCTGTCCTTTCTCAAGGCACAACGGAAGGAGTTGCATGCGGTCATCATCGACGACATCAGCCGCCTCGCGCGCGGCCTGATGGCGCATTTCGAATTGCGGGTGAAGATCGGCGATGCGGGCGGCGTCCTCGTCAGTCCGTCCATCGAGTTCGGCGAGGATTCAGATTCCCAACTGGTCGAGAACCTGCTCGCCTCCGTCTCGCAGCATCAGCGCCAGAAAAACGGCGAGCAGACGATCAACCGGATGCGGGCGCGGACGCAAAACGGATATTGGGTTTTCCAGGCTCCGGTCGGCTATCGCTACGAACGCCCAAGCGGTCACGGCAAGCTGCTGGTGCGCGACGACCCCAATGCCTCCATCCTGCAAGAAGCGCTGGAAGGCTATGCTTCCGGGCGCTTTGAAACGCAGGTCGAGGTCAAGCGCTTCCTCGAACGGCAGCCGTCCTTTCCGAAGGACTTGCCGAATGGCGAGATACGCAACCAGCGTGTCCATGATCTGCTCACCCGCATCGTTTATGCGGGGTACATCGAAGCGCCGAATTGGGGCGTCGGGCTGCGCAAGGGGCAGCACGAAGGACTTATCAGCTTCGAGACTTTCGAGAAGATACAGGCACGGCTCAAGAGCACAGCCAAGGCTCCAGCGCGCAAGGACATCAACGCCGATTTCCCGCTGCGCGGCTTCATCCTGTGTAACGACTGCGGCAAGCCGCTGACGGCCTGCTGGTCGCAAGGCAAGACGCAGAAGTACCCCTATTACCACTGCGCGACGAAGGGTTGCGAGAGCTATCGCAAGTCGATCAAGCGCGAGGAACTGGAAACGGCGTTTGAAGGCGTACTCCAAAGCCTTCAGCCGTCGCCGAACCTGTTCCACATCGTCAAGGCCATGTTCAAGGATGCCTGGGATATGCGGCTCGCACAGGCCAGCGAAACGGCAAAGGTCTTGAAGGCGAACGTCGCTCAGATCGAGAAGCAGATCGAAGCGCTGCTCGACCGAATCGTTGATTCCGGCAATGGGACCGTCATTGCCGCGTATGAGAAGAGGATAACGAGGCTGGAGCGCGAGAAGGTTCTCGCTCAGGAAAAGCTGGCTGCGAACGGCAAGCCCCGGCTCACCCTGGAGGAGTCGTTCGAACACGCACTCGCGTTTCTCTCAAGCCCTTGGAATTTATGGAACAATTCTGATTTGATCGGCAGAAAGACGGTGCTTAGGCTGGCGTTTTTGCAGCCCCTGGCATACTGCCGGAATCAGGGACTTCGAACACCTAATTTGGCCTTTCCCTTCAAAGCCTTAGGTGGCTTCTACAATGGAAAAAGCGAGATGGCGCGCCCGAAAGGATTCGAACCTCTGACCCCCAGATTCGTAGTCTGGTGCTCTATCCAGCTGAGCTACGGGCGCTTGATCGGCTAAGTCGTTGCGGGAAGCAACGTTGGCCGAGGCCGGTGACATAAAGGGATCCGGCGCGGTTGGCAAGCCTCTTGTGCTGAAGTTCTGCCGAAAGCCTCAGCCTGCCTCCACGGGGGAGAGCCGGTCCGGGACGGTGATCTTGAAGCAGGTCTTCCCCTGCCCTTCGTCGAGAATGATGGTTCCTCCATGGAGCTGTACGAGTTCTGCCGCAATCGGCAGCCCCAGGCCCGTACCGCCCTTCTGAGCCGAACCCTGGAAAGGCGTGAACAGGTTGGCCTTGGCCCGTTCGGGAATTCCCGGGCCATTGTCCTTGATCAGGATGACGACATTGCTGCCCTCCCGATGGGCCGAGATGTCGATGCAGGGGTGACCATTGGGAGAGCCGGTCTGGCTCAGTGCCTGAACGGCATTGCGGACCACGTTCACGAGCACCCGGGAGAGCTGGTCCGGATCCGCGTCGATCATCAGGCCGTCGGGAACGTCCGCCTGGAAAGCGATCCCGACCTCGGGCGCGAGATCCGTCAGGTTCGACAGTTCGTCGATCAATGGCGCCAGGGGGATGAGGCGCCGCTGCGGCAGGGGCTCGGTCGCCCGTCCATAGGCCAGGGTGGTCTCACAGAAAGCGATCGCCCGGTCGAGGGTGCTGACCAGCCTGGGGGCGATCCTTTGCACGGAGTCGTCACTGACATTGTCCAGGCGGTCCGTCAGGAGCTGAGCCGTGGTCAGCATGTTCCGCAGCTCGTGGTTGATCTTGCTCACGGCAAGGCCGAGCTGGGCGAGGCGCCGCTTCTGGCGCAGTTCATCGGCCAGAGTCGTTTCCATGCGGGCCAGGGCCTGCTCGGCGAGCCCGATCTCGTCGACGCGATCCGTCGGCCGGATGACCCGGGAAGCATCCTCGGGATTGCTGGAGAATTCCGCGATGTTGCCGGTGAGGCGCCGCACCGGACGCACGATCACCCATTGCAGGGTGAGATAGACGAGACCCGCCGTGATGATGGAGATGAAGAGGGACAGGAACAGGATGTTGCGTGAGAACTCGATCATGGCGTGGCGCAGGGGCCGCTGATCGAGGATCATCTCGACGAAGTCGACGCCCATACCCGACCCAATCACCCGGATCGGTTTGTCGGTCGGGGTGAGCAGGACGTCGAAGGCGTCCTGGACCAGAGTGACCCATCGGACGTCCCGCAGATCCACGGTCTTGCCCACCTCGGGCGGCACATCGCCCGCGGCCAGAAGGCTTCTGCGCCCGCCTCCCCGCAGGGCAATGGCCCTGGCTCCGACCCCTTGAAGCAGGCGTATCTCAAGATCCTCGGGAAGGCTTTCCTCGGGCGCTGCATCGAGCACCATGGCGGCGATCTGCGCCGCGGCCAAGCGATCGTTCAGCCATGTGAGACGGAAATTGGCCACGGAGGGCACGTAGATGAGCACCTCCGCGATCATCACGAACAGCACCGTGAGCAGAAGCAGGCGCGCGGAGAGCCCGAACTGGCTCAGGATGCGCCCTCCAAGGGATGTCTGCTCAGGTCTCATGTTCGGTTTCATCCCAAGCGACGAACCAGGGACACCAGCCGTCGCACCCAGGGATTCTGAGCCGAAGGCTTGAGAAACTCCACCGCCGCGCTCTTCGTCACCTCGGAAAACGTGGGGTAGGGATAGATCAACCCGGCGAGATCGGAAACCTTCAAGCTGCGACTCATGGCCAGAACCCATGGCATGATCAGCTCGCCCGCATGCGGGCCGGCGATGGAGCAGCCCAGAATCCTGCCGCGTGGGGTGACGACGGCTTTCACATGCCCCCCGGTTTGTCTCTCCGTGCGGGCCCTGTCGTTGTCGGCAAAGGCCCAGCGCAGGATGCGGATGGACCCATGCTCTTTCCGTGCCTGCGCCTCCGTGAGTCCGACGGAGGCCAGCTCCGGTGCCGTATAAGTGACGCGAGGAATGGGAGCCTGCCCGACGCGGATGGGAAGCCGGAACAGAGCGTTCCGAATCACCAAGCCTGCATGATGATTCGCCACATGGGTGAATCGGGCGCCAGAGCCCGCCCCGCCCGCGCAATCGCCGATGGCGTAAACGCGCGGGTTGGTGGTCCTGAGCCCCTTGTCGACCCGGATGCCGGAGGCGTCGGCGTCTATTCCCGCAACCTCAAGGTCCATGCCATCCACGACAGGCTTGCGGCCCGCCGCGACGAGCAGATGGCTTCCCTCGATTCTCTCGCCGCCACTAAGGGCGATGCCGAAGCTCCCCGATTTCCCGAGTTCTATCCGGTCGATGGCTGCTCCGGTTCTGACGGCAATGCCATCTGATCTGAGAGCCTGATAGATGACCCCCGCCATCTCGGGATCCTCCTGCGCCATGAGGCGCTCGCCAGCCTCCAGGAGCGTGACCTTGACGCCCAGCAACCGGTAGGCCTGAGCGATCTCGACGCCCACGGCCCCTCCCCCGATGACGACGAGGTGCGCGGGCTTCTCGGTCAGATCGAAAATGGTTTCATTTGTCAGATAGGGAGCCTGCTCAAGCCCGGGAATGGGCGGAGCAGCCGGGCGGGAGCCGGCGGCAATGACGAAACGGCGCGCCCGAATGGCCTGATCTCCGGCCAGGACAGTATCGGCATCGGTGAACCGGGCCTCACTCTCAATCACCGACACGCCCATGGCCCGATAGCGCTCCGTTGAGTCCATCGGGGCGATTGCCGCGATAGCACCCTTCACATGCGCATGGACCTTGGCGAAATCGACCGCTACCTCCCCGGCCTCGATCCCGAAACTCCCCGCTTCGCGCATGTTGCGCACGTGCAGAGACGCGGCGATCAGGGCTTTCGACGGAACGCAGCCCACATTCAGGCAATCGCCTCCCATCCTGTTCTTCTCGATCAGCACCACAGATGCGCCGAGGGAAGCCGCGATGGACGCGACCGACAGGCCGGCCGAGCCGGCGCCGATGACGCACAGATCGGGCTGCAACACGCGCCTGCCCTCTTGGCCTGTCAGCCTCACCATCAGCCCTCGCCCGCTTCGCGACGACGCCATTGCTTGAGCACAATCGGGATCAGCGCCAAAATTCCTAGCAGAGCGAGAGCAGTCATCAGCTCAGGCGTCAACAAGCTTTTGGCATTGAAGTCGATGGCACAATCGCTCCGTCCCAGCGCCAAGCAGGCGGCGCGCTGCTTCTCATGCTTTGCGATAACCTCATCGAGGCCCGACCCGGCAAGGGCGAAGGCAAACGAGGCCGGCAGCATCCCGAGCTGGGTCGCGAGCACAAAGGGCCTCAGGCGCATGCCGAAGAAGGCCGCAGCCAGGTTCGTCAGCCAGAACGGCATTACGGGGATCAGGCGTAGGGAGAGAAGATAGAGAAAGGACTGCTTTCGGAAGCCTGCCGCAAGGCCCTGGATACGTGTGCCCGCCCGTTCGAGCAGAGGGCGCCCCAAGGAGGACCGAGCGATGAGAAAGATGTTGGCCGCCCCGAGCGTTGCGGCGAGATTCGCCGTGATGCCCCCGAGCGGCCAGCCGAAGAGATAGCCCCCGATGGCGGTCAGGAAAGCGGAGGCCGGCAGCGAGAGGGTGACAGCCGCCACATAGATCAGGCTGTACAACCCAAGCATCGCCGGACCGTGGTCAGCCACGAGCTCCTGAAGCCAGGCTTGATAGCGTACGAAGGTCTCAAAAGTGAGGGAGCGGTGGGCGCCCGTTGCAAAGACCGCTCCGATCGCGATCAGGACGAGCGCCAGAGGCACCATGCGCCAGAAACGGCCTGTCTCTTTCGGGCTCTCAGGTTTCGGATATGTCTTGGCCACGTGCCCTCCTGAAATCCGTGTGGTATGTAGCGCCCCATAAGGTCAAGCCTACGGGTCCGTCACAGCTTGGTGAGAAGGAGCCGGATTGCCGCATGAAGGCCAAAGCGGCGTTGACTTTGCCCCTCCGTTCCTTCATAAGCCCGGCAAGCTGACAGCGCTCTTCTTGGGCGCTGATCGTTTTTTCGAGACAGTTTCGGGGGCGACCCCATCCCAACCAGACAGGCGCGAGCCTTCGAGCACCGCTGCCCCATTCGACCGGAGAAGTGCCGTGAAGAGGACGTATCAACCGAGCAAGCTGGTTCGCAAGCGCCGCCACGGCTTCCGTGCGCGCATGGCGACCAAGGGTGGCCGCAAGGTCATTGCCGCTCGCCGCGCCCATGGCCGCAAGCGCCTGTCCGCGTAAGCGCCGTCAAGGACCGCCCGATGCGCGAGCCTTGCGCCGCGTCTAGCCTCGGGCGTCTGACGAAAAGACCTGACTTCGTCGCGGCGGCCTCTGGCCGCCGCTTTCATACCGAGCGGATGACGGTTCAGGCCCGCCTTCGGGAGGGTTCCGGCCTCGGCCTGCGCTTCGGCCTCACGGTCACGAAGCGGGTCGGCCACGCCACCGAGCGCAACCGGATCAAGCGCCGGCTCCGGGCGGCTATCCCCACGGCAGGCCAGGACTACGCAAGCATCGATGCGGATATCGTCGTCATCGGACGGCGGGACATCCTCTCAGCCGATTTCGACGTGCTCATCGACGATCTTCGGCGCGCACTGCGGGCAGTCACCAAACCGAAAAGCGCCTCTCCCGCAGAGCGTTCTTCCTCCTCACCTCCCTCCAACGGCGAGCGTCGCGGACATTCCCATGCGTGATGACAACAAAAACCTCATCGTCGCCATCGTGCTGTCGATGGCGGTCCTGTTAGGCTGGCAGTACTTCTTTGCGGCTCCCGAGGCCGAAAGGCAGCGCCAGGCCGCCCAGCAGCAGCAATCCGCGCAGGTCAATCCCAATGCGCCGAACCCGCCGGCCAGTCCGAGCCAAGCCGGCGGTGCAGCCCCCACCGTGCCGGGAACGGTGCCCAGCACCCCGGTGGCCCCGACGGTCGAGAGCCGCGAGGCGGCGCTGGCCCGCTCGCCGCGCGTGACCATCGATACCCCCACCATCGCCGGTTCGATCAACCTGCGCGGCGGCCGCATCGACGACGTGTCGCTCAAGAACTACCGCGAGACCGTTGATCGGCGCAGCCCGAACATCGTGCTGCTTTCGCCCGCCGGCACGCAGAGCCCATATTATGCCGATTTCGGATGGGTCGGAGCGCAGAACGGCGCCCTGCCGACCGCCGAGACGGTCTGGACCGCTGACCGGACGACGCTGAACGCGTCAACACCGGTGACGCTCACCTGGGACAACGGCCAGGGTCTCATCTTCCGGCGCACGATCTCCGTGGACGACAAGTCCATGTTTACCGTGAAGAACGCCGTTGAGAACCGCGGCTCCGCGCCGGTGACCCTGCACCCCTACGGCCTCGTCTCGCGCCACGGCAGGCCGACGACTCTGGGCTATTACGTGCTCCATGAGGGCCTGATCGGCGTCCTGGGCGACAAGGGCCTGCAGGAATACACCTACGACGCCATCGCCAAGGAAGATCCGGTTCCCGCCGGTCAGAACGCCATGGGCGAAGTGTGGGACGATGTGAACGGCGGCTTTGTCGGCATCACCGACAAGTACTGGGCCGCTGCGGTCATTCCGGATCAGACACAGCCCTATCAGGGCTCCTTCACCATGCGCCAGGGCCCGACGGGCCAGATCTACCAGGCCAACATGCTCGGCACGGCGCAGACACTCCAACCTGCGGCCACCACGGAAGTAACCCAGCGCCTGTTCGCCGGCGCCAAAGAGGTTGCGACCGTCGATGCCTATCATGAGTCGCTCGGCATCAAGAATTTCGACCTCCTGATCGACTGGGGCTGGTTCTACTTCATCACCAAGCCGCTCTTTAAGGTGCTCGACTTCTTCTTCCGGATGTTCGGCAATTTCGGCGTCGCGATCCTGATCGTCACGGTGCTGCTGAAGATCCTGTTCTTCCCGCTTGCCAACAAGTCCTACGCCTCCATGGCCAAGATGAAGGCGGTGCAGCCGGAGATGACGTCGATCCGCGAGCGTTATACTGACGATAAGATTAAGCAGCAGCAGGCGCTGATGGAGCTCTACCGCAAGGAGAAGATCAACCCGGTCGCGGGCTGCTGGCCAGTGCTGATCCAGATTCCGGTGTTCTTCGCGCTCTACAAGGTGTTGTTCGTCACCATCGAAATGCGCCATGCGCCGTTCTTCGGTTGGATCCGCGATCTCGCAGCCCCGGATCCGACATCGATCTTCAACCTGTTCGGCCTGCTTCCCTACAACCCGGGCGCAGTTCCGGTGCTGGGCCCGTTCCTGATGCTCGGCGTATGGCCTATCCTCATGGGCATTACCATGTGGCTGCAGATGAAGATGAACCCGGAGCCCCCGGATCCGGTCCAGAAGCAGGTCTTCGCCTGGATGCCGGTGATCTTCACCTTCATGCTGGGCTCCTTCCCGGCCGGTCTCGTGATCTATTGGGCCTGGAACAATCTTCTCTCCGTGTCGCAGCAGGCCTTCATCATGCGCAAGAACGGGGTGAAGATCGAGTTATGGGACAACCTGCGCAAGACCTTCAACCGCAAGACCAGTCCCGCCAAGGGCTGAACGGCGCAGCACTGAGACGTGATCATCCCCGGGCCTTGTCCCGGGGATTTTCTTTTGAAGATGACGGGTGCGCCGTCATGTCTTCCGTCTGTCACACATCTATATCAGTCCTCGATGGAATGCGGTGACGGACGATGAGCGCCTCCACGAAAAGACCGAAGCCAGATCCGGTATCGGCTGCACCTCGCGAGATCGAGCTGAAGCTGGAGCTCGCCTCGGGCACGGCCGAGGACCTGCTCGCGCATCCCCTCCTCGACAAGGCGCGTCCGCTCGCCAAGCAGAGCGGACAGCTCCATGCGGTCTATTTCGACACGGAAGACCACGCCCTGCACCACGAAGGCCTCAGCCTGCGCATCCGCCGCCGCAACGGCAAGGCCATCCAAACCATCAAGGCCGAAGGCCCCAACAAGGGCATCGCCATGGATCGCGGCGAGTGGGAGACGCCCGTCGACGGCGAACTGGATCTGTCCGCCGCAGCCGGCACCCCTCTCGAAAAGCTCATCGCGGACGAGGATCTGCTGGCCGGCATCAAGCCGGCCTTCACCGTGGAGACGGATCGGCGGGCTTTCGAGGCGAAGCTCGACGGGGCCGTGATCGAGGTGGCCCTCGACCGGGCCAAGGCCTCCGGTAAGGGGGACAAGAGCGTCACCTTCTCGGAGATCGAACTCGAACTGCGGCAGGGCCATGCCGGCGCCCTCTTCGCCCTCGCCCGCCGCTTGAGCGAGGCGGCTCCCTTAAGGCTCTCAACGGTGGCGAAATCCGAGCGCGGCTACCGCCTCCTCGACGAGGGAACCCTTCACCCTTACCGCGCCGAGAAGATCAAGCTTTCAAAGGATGCAACCTGCGCCGAAGCCTTCCAGGTCATCGCCCGATCCTGCCTCGTCCAGATGGTGCAGAACGAAGCCCTGGTGCGGCTCTCGCAGGATCCCGACACCCTGCACCAGATGCGCGTGGGCCTGCGACGCCTGAGAGCCGCTATCTCCCTGTTCAAAAACCAGTTGCTGACCGACTCGGAGAGCGCTGAGATCCGCGACAACCTGCGCTGGGCCGGACAGGCCTTGGGCGCGGCCAGGGACCTCGACGTCTTCATCGAGCGGCTGCGCTCCATGGACGATGCACGGCCGGAGCCGTCGCAGATGGAAGAGATCGAAAGGCGCCGGGAGGAAGCCTACAAGGACCTGCTGGAAACTCTGGAATCCCGCCGTTTCATGGATGTGATCCTACAGACGGCCGCCTGGATCGAGGCAGGAACCTGGACGACATCCGGTGAGGGTCGGAAATCCGCCCGTCAGAGCAATGCTCGGGATTTCGCAGAAGCCGAGCTTTCGCGTCGGTTCAAGCGCATTCGCAAGCTTGCGAAGCACCTGCGGGACGTTGGCGACGAGGAGCGCCACGAACTGCGGATCCGCATCAAGAAACTGCGCTACGGCACCGAGTTCTTCGCGTCGCTTTTCACCTCCGGCAAGGCAAGTAAGCGCCGCAAGGTGTTTTCGTCGCTTCTGGAGGAGCTTCAGGAGCACCTGGGCAACCTGAACGATCTCGCGGTTGGCGGCTCCCTTGCCATGTATCTTCCTGCGGTTTCGCCCAAGCGCCTGGAGCGGCAGCGCGAAAAGCTCCTCGACAAGAGCGTGGCCTCTTTGAGCGCGCTCTCCAAGGTCGATCCCTTCTGGCTGTGAACGCACAAGCATCAAGGGAAATCGGCTAGGTGCCTTGAAGAAAGTGTTCCGAGCGCCGATAAGAGCCCCATGACCGAGACAATCCCCCCGAACCAGGACATCGATCCCTTCCTCGAGATCGGCCGAAAGCTCTTCGCCGGCGAGGCGGATTTCATCTGGGCCGCCAACTCCCTGAAGAACCTGCCGCCCATGAGCAAGGTGGAGATCGCCTTTGCCGGGCGCTCCAATGTGGGCAAGTCGAGCCTCGTGAACGCGCTGACCGGCCGCAATACGCTGGCCCGTACCTCGCATACGCCGGGCCGGACCCAGCAGCTCAACTTCTTCACCATCAACAACGACCGCTTCCACCTTGTCGACATGCCCGGCTACGGCTTTGCCGCCGTCGAGAAGCAGAAAGTGCAGGCCTGGACGCAGCTGATCCACGATTACCTGCGCGGCCGGGCGAGCCTCGCCCGCGTCTATGTGCTGATCGACGCCCGTCATGGCATCAAGCCGGTGGACGAGGCCGTGCTGGAGACCCTCGGCACGGCGGCCGTATCCTATCAGGTCGTGCTGACCAAGGCGGACGAGCTGAAGCCGGGTGAGCTCGACGAGCGCATGGCCGATACCCTGAAGAGAATCGAGAAGCGGGCCGCAGCCTTCCCGGAGATCCTGCCGACCTCGAGCCGAACCGGCTTCGGCATCCCGGAACTGCGCGCCGGGATCGCCAAGCTCCTGAGCGAACGGGGCGCGGGATGACGCTTACCACCCGGATCCTGATCGTCCTCGCCTCCCTGTCAGGCCTCCTCGGCGTCGGCCTCTCTGCCGCCGCGGCCCATGTCACGGGCGGCAATCTCACGACGGCAGCGCAGTTCCTGCTCTTCCACGCCCCTGCCCTGCTGGCTCTCGTAGCCCTTATCGCTGTCGGTGCCGTGAGCCCGATGCTGGGCCAGATCGCCGGCTACGTGCTGGTTCTCGGCCTCATCCTATTCTGCGGCGACCTCTCCCGCCGCGCCTTCTCGGGCGTGGCGCTGTTTCCAAGGGCAGCGCCCATGGGAGGAATTCTTTTAATGATTGGCTGGGTTCTTGTGGCTCTATCTGGCTTCACGAGAAAGCTTTGATGAGCAAGCCAATACCCGTAGCCAACCTCATCAAGACTCATAATTGGTTTTAGGATTACGTCCCTCGCCATAGAGGAAGTTATGCGAGATTTGGACGCAACCCTCCAGTTAGAGGGTATAAACAAGCGATCATTGATATAACACAACATTGCCATTTAAAGGAGGCAATCTAGTGTTCTTTCTTCGTCAATTTTACAACATGACTTCGACCGAAGTTAAATATATCGTCCAAGAATATAACAACGTTAAATATTTTAGCACCTTAGAAGATATCTTGTTCGCAAGCCGGGACTCCGAGGCCCTCTTCTACGAGGTCGATGTAACCGGGAACGAACTTGCTAATCATATTACTGGCAGCTCAATGTCCAACGTGCTGGATGGCGGTGCTGGCCAAGACACCCTTGACGGGGGAGCAGGAGACGACGTCCTGTACGGCGGTCTCGGGGCAGACCTTCTTACCGGTGGAAATGGCAACGATAGCTACAACGTAGATAACGCTGGCGACGTAGTCAGCGAAGCAAACACTAGCGGCACCGATTTTGTTTACTCAAAAGTTAGCTATGTGCTGTCTGACAATGTGGAAAATCTCAGCCTCGGCGGTTCTGGACAGACTAGTTTTGAAAGCTATGAAAACATCAATGGCACGGGCAATGCCTTGGATAATTGGCTTACAGGTAATGCAGGCAACAATCATTTGAGGGGCCTTGAAGGCGACGATAGGCTGAGTGATGGAGGTGCCGGCCAGGACACCCTTGAGGGAGGTTCGGGTGACGACATGTACTATATTGAAAGCACCAGTAGCACTGTTATTGAAGCTGCCAATGGCGGGGTTGATACTGCCTTCCTGATGTTCCAGGTTTCCGATCTTGGTGCCGTAGACTTCAGTAAGCTCAAGAACGTCGAACGTATTCATTTCTCTAATTTTGCTTCAGGAAAATATGCGATCTTGGAAGACGGCGAGTTCTTCGTCCTTGACGATAAAGTGAATGCCAAGAAGCCGACCGACCTCGACGACTTTCAGGTGAAAGAGGACACGATTGGACTTTCCAAGTCTATTTTCTCGAAGATCGCCAAGAAGGGCGATCTCAAGAAGGGCGCCTTCTGGACAGGATCGAAAGCGCACGACAAGGACGACCGGATTGTCTACGACAAGAAGGCTGGCGATCTCTATTACGATGCGGACGGGTCCGGTGCCCGCAAGGCGGTCAAGTTCGCCGACGTCGACAAGAACCTGAAGATGGCGGCTAACGACTTCCTCGTCTTCTAAGTCTCCTTGGACCGCTCCCTCATCCGGAGCGGTCCATATCGATCCAAATCTGATCATTCCTCGACCGCACTGGTTTGGAAGTCCCGCCAACGGAACAAGCTACCCGGTTTCCATTGCATCCGACCTGGGCTAGAAGGCAGGCCGTCTGATCCTGATGACCGCGCCGGAGCCGTCCATGTCCGATCCGTCCACGCCCCTTCCCGACGTCCATGTGCAGGCCGAGGTGCTTGTGCAGGCCCTGCCGCACATGCAGCGCTATGACCAGCAGGTGGTGGTGATCAAGTATGGCGGCCATGCCATGGGCGACCGGGCGGCGGCCGAGGACTTCGCCGAGGACGTGGTTCTCCTCGAGCAGTCGGGCATCAAGCCCGTGGTTGTCCACGGCGGCGGGCCCCAGATCGGCAGGATGCTGGACAAGCTCGGCATCAAGTCAGAGTTCAAGGGCGGGCTCCGCGTCACGGATGCAGCCACCGTCGAGGTGGTCGAGATGGTGCTGGCAGGCTCCATCAACAAGCAGATCGTCGGCTGGATCGGCGCCGAGGGCGGCAAGGCTGTCGGCCTCTCCGGCAAGGACGGCAACATGGTCGTGGCCCGGAAAGTGACCCGCACGGCCGTCGATCCCGAATCCAACATCGAGAAGGTGGTGGATCTCGGCTTCGTCGGCGAGCCCGAGCAGGTGAACCGGGAAGTTCTGGACCAGGTGCTCCAGGCCGAGCTGATCCCGGTTCTTGCCCCGGTGGCGATCGGCCAGGACGGCCAGACCTACAACGTCAATGCCGACACCTTTGCCGGCGCCATCGCCGGCGCCCTGACGGCCAAGCGCCTCCTCCTGCTCACCGACGTTCCAGGCGTCCTCGACAAGAACAAGAACCTCATCCCCGAGATGACCATCGAGGATTGCCGACGTCTGATCGCCGACGGCACCATCACGGACGGCATGATCCCGAAGATCGAGACCTGCATCTATGCCCTGGAGCGGGGTGTGGAGGCGGTGGTCATCCTCGACGGCAAGGTGCCGCACGCGGTGCTGCTGGAGCTGTTCACCGATCATGGCGCCGGCACCCTGATCCGCCGGACATAGGGCCTAACCCTTCCCGAAGCGGCCGAGAGCGCTTATATTTCTGTCAGTGGGGCCGCACGGCCCCATTGTCGTCTTTGGAATCCATGAACGCCAAACCAGCCATCGAGAGCCATCTGTCCTCCGCCGAATCCCGTCTCTTCTCGCATGTGGAGACGTGGGTTTTCGACCTGGACAACACCCTCTATCCACACACCTCAAAGGTCTGGCCGCAGATCGACCAGCGCATCACCCTCTACATCACCGGCCTCTTCGGGCTTGATGGGCTGTCGGCGCAGGCGCTGCAGAAGTATTTCTATCACAAATACGGCACGACCCTTAAAGCGCTGATCGACGAGTACAATATCGATCCGCACGACTTCCTTGATTTCGCCCACGACATCGACCACACGGACATCGAGCTGAATCACAGCCTGGGCGAGGCGATCGAGCAACTGCCCGGCCGCAAGCTCATCCTCACCAACGGTTCGCGCAAGCATGCGGAGAACGTGGCCAGAAAAATCGGAATCCTCGACCATTTCGAGGACGTGTTCGACATCGCCGCCTCCAATTTCGTGCCTAAGCCTGACCGGCGCGCGTATGAGACCTTCCTCGACAAACACGGGGTGGAGCCCTCCCGTTCGGCCATGTTTGAGGACATCGCCAAGAACCTGACCGTGCCGCACGAGCTCGGTATGACGACCACCTTGATCGTGCCGAAGACCCTCGATCCGTTCCGGGAAAGTTTCGAGCAGGAAGCGGTCCAAACGCCGGATATCGACTACATCACCAACGACTTGGCGGATTTTCTGCGCGCCTACGCGCTGCCGCAGAAATCCAAGTAATAACCACCCTAATAAAAATGGCCTCCTGTCGGAGGCCATTCTCGTAATCAGCGGTCGACGAGCTTAGGCAGCCTTCGTGTTGACCTTGCTCTCGGCGATACGGTTGAGCTTCTGGTCGGTCGCCTTTTCCTGATCCAGGATCTGGTGCAGGACACCGGCGCAGTCTTCGCGGCCGAGTTGCTTGGCCCAGGCTACGAGGGTGCCATAGCGGGTGATCTCGTAATGCTCCACGGCCTGAGCAGCGGCGAGCAGCGCGGCGTCGAGAACCTGCGGGTCGTCGATCTCGCCGGCGATGTCCTGCGCCTCGCTGATGATGCCGTCGATGGCCGGGCACGTCACGCCCTTCGGATCATGGCCGTGCATGCGGAACACCTGCTCGACCATCTGGATCTGCTGCTGGGTCTCACCGAGATGGGTCTGGAACGCCTGCTTCAGCTGCGGATCCGTGACCTGCTCCATCATCTGCGGCAGCGCCTTCGTGATCTGCTGCTCAGCGTAGTAGATATCCTGCAGGGTATGGATGAAGAGGTCATCCAACGACTTGATGTCCTTTGACAAAAGGCCCATAGCGCAATCCTTCCCGAGTTTTTGAGACATGCCCGCATGCGAGCGCCATCATTCGCTTGGCGCATCGTGCAGCTTGGGGAGAACGTCGCGGGCGGAAGGCGGTTCCTAATCCACCGCCCGAAGATTGCGACCCTGAAGGCGCAGGAGCTCGGCCCGGGCCTCCGCCTCCCCTTCGTCGAACTCGAGGGCTTCGATCCTCTCGCCGCGCTTCACGATCTTGTCGGTCGATACCCGGATCTGCGCCACGTCGTCCTGCGCCTGCCGGAAATGCGCATCGAGCTTCGCGACGCGGGTATCGAGCCGCTCCACATCCTCCAGAAGCTTCTGCACCTCCACCTGGATCACCTGCGCCTCCTGGCGGATGCGCGCGTCTCGGACGAGGGTCTGCATAACCTGGATGGCAAGTGTCAGGAGGGACGGCGAGACGATGACGATGCGGGCGCGATGGGCCTTCTGCACCACGTCGTCGAAATGCTCGGCGAGATCGGCGTAGATCGACTCCGCCGGCACGAACAGCATGGCAATGTCCTGCGTCTCGCCGGGTATCAGGTACTTCTCGGCAATATCCTTCACGTGAACCAGCATGTCGCTGCGCACGCGCGCTGCCGCGCGGGTTCTCGCCTCGTCGCCCTTGGCCTCGCGGAAGAGGGTGAACCCCTCCAGTGGGAACTTGGCGTCGATCACGAGACAGCGCTCGTCGCCCGGCAGCCGCACGAGGCAGTCCGGGCGCGTGCGGTTGGAGAGCGTCGCCTGGAACTCGAACGCGCCCACGGGCAGCCCATCGCGAACGATCGCCTCCATGCGTCCCTGACCGTATGCGCCGCGCGTCTGCTTGTTGGACAGGATGTCCTTCAATCCCACGATCTCGCCGGTGAGGTTGCTGAGGTTCTGCTGCGCCGCGTCGATGACCGCAAGGCGCTCATTCAGCTTCGACAGGTTTTCGGACTGATGCCGGGTGGAGGCCTCAAGCCCCTGCCCAACCCGGTGCTGCAGCCCGTCGATCCGCTCCGAGATCATCCGCACGAAATCGCTTTGTCGGGAGCCGAACACCTCCGCCATGGTCCGCATCCGGCCGGTCATCTCGGATTGGGTGCGGGTGAGCTCCGCTACTTTGTCGTCCATCTCCCGCGACCGCTCGTCTGCGATCATCGCTTCCATCGCCCGATCCTGGCGGGTCCTCAGGAGCAGCACGGTCACGAGGAGCAGAAGAAAGAGGCTTAAGGCCGCCATCCCCAGGACGATCTGCCCCCAAGTCAGGGAGGTTTTGCCGAGGATCAGGACGACATCATTCATAAAGGTCAAGGTTCCGGTTGACGGATGCATCCGAACATAAGTGCCTCGTGCGGAAAAGTGGATTCCACTTTTCCGCACGAGGCACTTATGAATGATAAGCATCGGATTAGCCCCAAAAGTGGACCCACTTTTGGGTCCGATGCCTGAGACGAACGATTTGACCATCCTCGCCCAAGCCCTTATCTCCCGCGATCATGACTATCAGACCCCTCGTCATCATCCCCGATTCCAAGCTCCGCCTGGTTTCCGAGCCCGTTAAGGAAATCACCGGCGAAATCCGCAGGCTTGCGGACGACATGCTGGAAACCATGTACGACGCTCCCGGCGTCGGCCTGGCCGCCATCCAGATCGGTGTGCCGGTCCGCATGGTGACAATGGACGTGTCGAAGTCGGAAGACGAGCGCCAGCCGATGGTGCTCATCAACCCCGAGATCCTCTGGGCCTCTGAGGAGAAGCGGGTTTACGAGGAAGGCTGCCTCTCGATCCCCGAATATTACGAGGAGGTCGAGCGGCCGGACCGGGTGCGATTCCGCTACATGGACCTGCAGGGCGAGACCATCGAGCAGGACGCGGACGGCCTACTGGCCACCTGCGTCCAGCACGAGATCGACCACCTCAACGGGGTCCTGTTCATCGACTACCTGTCGAAGCTCAAGCGTGACCGGGTGGTGACCAAGTTCAAGAAGGCGGCCAAGCGCGAGGCCGGCGCATGAGCCTGCGCGTCGTCTTCATGGGCACCCCCGATTTTGCGGTACCCACCCTGTCCGAGATCGTGGGCCAAGGCCACGAAGTGGTGGCCGTCTACACCCGCCCGCCGGCTGCCGCCGGGCGCGGTATGGAGCTGAAGCCCTCCCCGGTCCATGCCATGGCGGACCGGTTCGGGATCCCCGTATTCACGCCCAGGACCCTGCGCACGGAAGAGGCCGCGGAGGTCTTCCGCAGCCACGATGCCGATGTGGCCGTGGTGGTGGCTTATGGAATGCTGCTGCCGAAGGCCATTCTCGAGGCGCCGGAGCTCGGCTGCCTCAACCTTCATGCCTCCCTGCTCCCCCGTTGGCGCGGCGCGGCGCCGATCCAAAGGGCCGTCATAGCCGGTGACCAGGAAACCGGCGTCGCCGTCATGAAGATGGAGGAAGGGCTCGATACGGGTCCTGTCGCCATGGTCGAGAAGGTTGCGATCACGCCCGACATGAACGCGGGCGACCTGCACGACAAGCTCATGGTGCTCGGCGCCGACCTCATGGTGCGGGCGCTTGCCGCCCTCTCGCGTGGAGGCTTGAGCTTCACGCCTCAGCCGGAGGAGGGCGTGACTTACGCCCATAAGCTCAAGAATGAGGATGCCCTTATCGACTGGTCGAAGCCGGCACAGGCGGTGCACGACCATATCCGCGGGCTCTCGCCCTTTCCAGGAGCCTACTTCACGGCCGATTTCGGCAAGGGCACGGAGCGGGTGAAGGTGTTGCGGGCCACCTTGGGGAAAGGCTCAGGTTCGCCTGGGACAATGCAGGATATTAATGGTATAATATCCTGTGGCGACGGGGCTGTCCGCCTGATCCAGGTTCAAAGAGCCGGCAAAGGCCCCGTGGCTTTCGAGGAATTCCTGCGCGGCGTGAGGCTTGGTCCGGGCGCCCGCTTTGGGTGAGGCCGCCTATGACGATCCGTCTGAAGGAAGCCGCAGACTGGCAGGCAATCTATGCGATCTATGTCGCGGCCTTCGGACAATCGGCTGAAGCCGATCTTGTGCAAAGCATGCATAAGGACGGAGATCTGCTCCTCTCCCTGATTGCCTATAACGACCTGCCCGCAGGGCATATAGCCTGTTCCCACCTGAGGCTGATCGAGGCTCCGTCCATCAAGGCCTGCGTGCTCGCTCCACTGGCGGTGGTTCCTTCCTTTCAGAAGCAGGGCATTGGAGCCGAGCTCGTCCGGCATAGCCTGGAGCGGCTCAGGGGCGATGGTTACGATCTGGCGGTCGTTCTGGGAGAACCGCACTATTACGGGCGCTTCGGCTTCGATCCCAAGCTGGCGGAAAAGCTGAAAACACCCTATGACGGGCCTTATCTCCAGGCCCTTGCGCTTTCCGACAACGGGAAAGGCGCCCATGGCCCTGTATCCTACGCCAGGGCCTTTGCGGAACTGAACTAGACATGCCTCGCTACAAGCTTGTCGTCGAATATGACGGCACGCCATTCATCGGGTGGCAGCATCAGACGAACGGTCTCTCCGTGCAGCAGGCGGTCGAGGATGCCATGGCGCGCTTTGCCGGCACCCCCGTGCGCATCCACTGCGCCGGCCGCACCGATTCAGGCGTTCACGCCACCCATCAGGTCGTGCATGTGGACCTGGAGAAGGAGTGGCAGCCGGATACGGTGCGGGACGCCACCAATTCCCACCTGAGGCCTGCCCCTGTCGCGATCCTGTCGGCGCAGATCGTGCCCGAGACGTTCAATGCCCGCCTCTCCGCCGTGAAGCGCCATTACGTCTATCGCATCCTCAACCGGCGCGCGCCGCCGGCTCTTGAGGCGAACCGCGTCTGGCATGTGGCGTGGAATCTCGACGCGGATGTCATGCACGAAGCCGCGCAGATGCTGGTAGGGCGGCACGACTTCACCACGTTCCGGGCGGCCGAGTGCCAGGCCAACAGCCCGATCCGCACCCTTGACCGGCTCGACGTGGAGCGGATCGGCGACGAGATCCGCATCCATGCCTCCGCCCGCTCGTTCCTGCACCACCAGGTGCGCTCGATGACGGGAACGCTGGAGAGGGCCGGTGCCGGCCGCTGGTCGGTGGAGGATGTGCGGGCGGCCCTGGAGGCGCAGGACCGCAAGCGCTGCGGCCCCATGGCACCGCCGACGGGCCTGTACCTGATCGGCGTTGATTATCCAGACCTAGCCTAGAAGCCCCCGCATCGCAGTTCCGACGAAGGCATTGAGCACGATGCCGAGCGCAACGATGCCCAGCGCAGGCATGCTCGTGACACCCAGCGTCGACTTGGTGGCGAACCATTGCAGCCGGACGATGACGACCGCAAAGGCGAGGCTGAAGAGGCTGGCGAGGCCGGGGGGCGCCCAGCCCAGCAGCATGAGCATGGCCGGCACCGAGAGCACCAGCATGCCGATGACGGAGATCCAGTTCGTGACGATCACGAAGGGCACATAGGCTTTCTCGAGACGAAGCCAGCGGACGATCCAGATCATGGCGAGCGGAAGGGCCAGGAAGCCTGCCACATGGCCGAGGGCTACGACGAGATCGAGCCAGACATTGTCCAGCAGCGACCGATCGGGCTGGAGCAGGCCGAGGCGCAGGCGCTCGAAGGCCAGGGAGACCACATAGGCCGGAAGGGTCAGCCAGAGCGCCGTGAAGGAGCGCCAGAAGCCCCGCTCGCTCATGTCGAAGGACTTCAGCCCCTCTGCCCTGCTGTTGAGCAAGTCCAGGGCTCCCCTGAACGACCGATTGACCTCATCCGCCGTGACGATCATGAGCAGCCTCAATGTGGAAGACGCTTGCTCACGATGAATAGACGGACGCGCCAAAACGTTCCGCCCGCTTTCCGACTTTAGTCTAAATAGTCAGGCTTGGGCTTTCAGGATGCAGCGGCGAAGTACGCGTCGAGCACCTTGCGGTAAATTCCTGTCAGAAGGTCCAAATCGACGACCGGCACCCGCTCGTCGATCTGGTGCATGGTCTGGCCCACGAGACCAAACTCCACCACCGGGCATTCCTTCACAATGAAGCGAGCGTCCGACGTGCCACCGGTGGTGGAGAGCTTCGGCTGAAAGCCGGTCTCGGCCTTGATGGCATCGGCGATGAACCCCACGAACGCGTTCGGCGGCGTCAGGAACGCGACCGCATTGGTCGGTTCCATCGTCAGCGTATAGCGCACCGTGTTTCCGGCGGCTTCGCGCAGGCGGCGGTCGATCTCCTCCTCCAGGCTTTGAGGCGTCCAGAGATCGTTGAAGCGGATGTTGAAGGTCGCCCGCGCCTCGGCCGGAGTGACGTTGGAGGCCGGATTGCCCACGTCGACCGTGGTCACCTCCAGGTTCGAGGCGTCGAAATGCTCCGTTCCGTGATCGAGCGCTTCGCTCAAGAGCCCTGAGAGCAGGCGCAGCATGCCGGGAATCGGGTTGTCCGCCAAATGCGGATAGGCCACATGCCCCTGCTTGCCCTCGACGACGACCCGGCCCGTGAGCGAACCGCGCCGGCCGATCTTGATCATGTCGCCGAGCTGGTTCGGGTTGGTCGGCTCGCCGAGGATACAATGGTCGAAACGCTCACCACGGCCCTTTGCCCATTCGAGCAGCTTGACCGTTCCGTTGACGGCCGCTCCCTCCTCGTCTCCCGTGATGAGGAAGCCGATGGAGCCCTTGAAGCTCGGGTTGTTGCGGATGAAGTCGAGCGCCGCTGCCATCATGCAGGCGATGCCGCCCTTCATGTCGACGGCGCCTCGCCCATAGAGTTCGCCGCCATGGATCTCGCCGCTGAAAGGATTATGGGTCCAGCGGCCCACATCACCCGGCGGCACCACGTCGGTGTGGCCGGCAAAGAGCAGATAGGGCTCACCCCTGCCGTATCGGGCATAGAGGTTTTCCACGTCCGGCGTGCCGGGCTCGGAGAAGACCGGCCGATGGACCTCAAACCCCACCTCCTTCAGCACGCCCTCGATGAAGGCCAGCGCCCCGCCCTCCTCCGGCGTCACGGAGGGGCAGCGGAGGAGTGACTGGGCGAGGGAGAGTGGGGAGGGTTCCATAGGATCAATCCCGCAAGAGCTCGTTGATTCCGGTCTTAGCCCGCGTCTGCGCGTCGACGCGCTTCACGATGACGGCGCAGTAGAGGGACGGGCCAGGGGTGCCATCCGGCAGAGGCTTTCCGGGAAGTGAGCCGGGCACAACCACCGAATAGGGCGGCACGCGGCCGACGAAGACCTCGCCGGTGTTGCGGTCGATGATCTTGGTGGAGGCCGAGAGGAACACGCCCATGGAGAGCACCGAGCCTTCCTCTACCACCACGCCTTCCACCACTTCGGAGCGGGCGCCGATGAAGCAGTTATCCTCGATGATGGTGGGATTGGCCTGGAGCGGCTCCAGCACGCCGCCGATGCCGACGCCGCCGGAGAGATGCACGTTCTTGCCGATCTGGGCGCAGGAGCCAACGGTCGCCCAGGTGTCGACCATGGTGTTCTCGTCCACATAGGCACCGAGATTGACGAAGGAGGGCATCAGCACCACGCCGGGCGCGATATAGGCGCCGCGGCGCACGGTGCAGTTCGGTACGGCGCGAAAACCTGCGGCGCGGAAGCGGTTTTCGCCCCAGCCGGCGAACTTGGACGGCACCTTGTCCCACCAGGTCGCCTCGCCCGGCCCGCCGCCGATCACTTCCATGTCGTTGAGGCGGAAGGAGAGCAGCACGGCCTTCTTCAGCCATTGATGCACCTGCCACTCACCGCCTGCTGCCTTCTCGGCCACGCGGGCCTTGCCGGAATCGAGGAGATTCATCGACTCCTCGATAGCCTCACGTACGGCTCCCGTGGTGGAGGCGCTGACATTGGCCCGGTCCTCCCAGGCTGCGTCGATGGTACGGGCGAGATCGGTGGTGGACATGGGCAACTCGGGGCAAGGGTTTCGTTGTCGCCTGATTAGCAACGGTGCTTTGGCCTGTCACCTGAAAGACGCTCGGCTCAGAACGAGGTGCGCTGCCTGATCGCAGCCGAAAGGGTGCCCTCGTCAAGATAATCGAGTTCGCCGCCGACCGGCACGCCATGGGCGAGCTTCGTCACCTTGACGGGCAGATGCGCGAGCAGCTCGGTGATGTAGTGGGCTGTTGTCTGCCCATCCACCGTGGCGTTGAGCGCCAGGATCACTTCCGACACGCTGGGCTCCGACACGCGGGCGATGAGGCGCTCCAGGTTCAGGTGTTCGGGACGCACGCCGTCGAGCGGCGAGAGCACGCCGCCGAGCACGTGGTACTTGGCGGTGACCGCACCCGAGCGCTCCAGCGCCCAGAGATCGGACACATCCTCCACCACCACGAGAATCGAGGGATCGCGCTTGGCATCCCGGCAGATGGTGCAGGGTTCCGACGTATCGACATTGCCGCAGGATGAGCACACCACGATGCGCTCGTTGGCGATGCGCATGGCATCGCTCAACGGATTGAGCAGGGACTCGCGTTTCTTGATGAGATGCAGCGCCGCGCGCCGCGCCGAGCGCGGGCCCAATCCCGGGAGGCGGGCCAGCAGCTGGATCAGGCGCTCAATCTCGGGGCCGGCAACGTGCTGGGCCATTCAGGTTCTCTTTTGCTTGTGTCGCATCGCTTGATGCGAAGAACCGGTATCCACTTCTTCGCGCGATGCTCAGAACAGCTTCATGCCGGGCGGCAGCGGCAGGCCCTTGGTAATGCTCTCCATGCGCTCCTGGGCGGCACGTTCTGCCTTGCCGCGGGCGTCGTTCATGGCGGCCACGACGAGATCCTCGAGGATCTCTTTCTCGTCCGGGTTCATGAGCGAGGGATCGATGTTGATCGACTTGAGATTACCCTTGCCGGTCACCTTCACGGTCACGACGCCGCCGCCCGCCGTGCCGTCGACTTCGAGGGTGTCGAGCTCGGCCTGGGCGTCCTGCAGCTTCTGCTGCATCGCCTGAGCCTGCTTCATCAGTCCCATAAGGTCCTTCATGACCGCATCCTCAATTTAAAACAGATCGTCGTCTTCTTCAGTCTCGTGCGCAGCCGCCGCATCCTCCTCGCCGAGGATCTCGGTTTCAGCATCCTCGGCGGCCTTCTCGGAACGCTCGATGACGTTCACGATCTGCGCACCGGGAAACTTGGAGAGCACGGCCTGCACCAAGGGGTGATTGGCCGCCCCCTCCTTGCGCTCGCGCTCGGCGGTGACTGCCTTCTCGTGCAGGGTCGGCGCGCCTGCTTCAGAGGACAACGCCACCATCCAGCGCTCGCCGGTCCATTGCTGGAGGGCGCGGGTGAGATCGTTGGCGATGGTGCGGCTGCCGGTCTCGGTGAGGCTGAGCTCGATGCGGCCCTCCTCGAAGCGCACGAGACGCACGTCCCGCTCCAGCGCCGCCTTCAGCACGATCTCGCGCTTCTCGCCGGCGAGCGCCACCACGTCCTCGAAGCGGCGCAGGCGCATGGTCGGCTCAGTCTGCGCGGCCTGCGGGCGCGGCTGCGGCTGAGCTTGCGAGGTCGCGAGCGCCATGGTGCCGGAGGTGGCGGGGCCGGAGGGTCGCGAAGGCGCGGGAGCCGGGCCGCTTGTGGGCACCGGAGCGCCGTCCTTCAGCGCGCGCAGCGCCTCGTCCGGCGTCGGCAGGTCGGCCGCATAGGCGAGGCGCACGAGCACCATCTCGGCCGCGGCGATAGGGCGGTTCGAGGCCTGAACCTCGGGGATGCCCTTCAGCAGGATCTGCCACGCGCGGGACAGGGTCCTGACAGAGAGCTTCCCGGCAAAGTCGGTGCCGCGGGTACGCTCGATCTCGGAGAGAGCAGGATCCCTGGCGGCTTCGGAAATCAGCTTGAGGCGGGTGACGATGTGCGAGAAGGCCGCGAGATCGGACAGGATCACGGCCGGATCCGCACCGGTATCGTATTGCGAGCGCAATCCAGCAAAAGCCGCCGGCACGTCGCCGCGCATCACCGCCTCGAAGAGATCGATCACTTGGCCGCGGTCGGCGAGGCCCAGCATGTCGCGCACCGTGTCGGGCGTGACCACGCCTGCGCCATGGGCGATGGCCTGATCCATCAGCGACAGGGAATCGCGCGCCGAGCCTTCCGCCGCACGGGCAATCGCCGCGAGTGCTTCCGGATCGGCCTTCACGCTCTCGGCGTCGCAGATACGACCCAAGTGCGTGACGAGCTTGTCCGCCTCGATACGGCGCAGGTCGAAGCGCTGGCAGCGGGACAGGATCGTGACCGGGACCTTGCGGATTTCGGTGGTGGCGAAGATGAACTTCGCGTGCGGCGGCGGCTCCTCCAGGGTCTTCAGGAAGGCGTTGAACGCCTTCTCCGAGAGCATGTGGACCTCGTCGATGATGTAGACCTTGTAGCGGGCCGTGACCGGCGAATAGCGGATGCCGTCGATGATCTGCCGGACGTCGTCGATGCCGGTATGCGAGGCGGCGTCCATCTCCAGCACGTCCACGTGCCGCGATTCCATGATCGCTTCGCAATGGACGCCGAGTTCCGGCATGTGGATGGTCGGCGCGCCGGAACCATCGGGTTTCTGGTAGTTCAACCCGCGGGCCAGGATGCGGGCCGTGGTGGTCTTGCCGACGCCGCGAACGCCGGTGAGCATCCAGGCCTGCGGAATGCGGCCCGTCTCAAAGGCGTTCGAGAGGGTGCGGACCATGGCCTCCTGACCGATTAGGTCATCGAAGGTCTTGGGGCGATATTTGCGGGCAAGAACGCGGTAGGGCGAGGCCTTCGCTGCGGAAGCAGGCGCGGCGGGAAAGCCAGGCAGGGCCGGCTCGTCGTTCAGGGGCGTGCCGGCTGTGGTATCGTCCATCGACTGCAAGGCTTTGGATAAATTTTTGAGGTGGGAGGCTGGACGAAGACCCGTTCGGTCTCGTTAGGGCTGCTTCCTTCCGGACCTGACCCAGTTGGCGAGTGAGACGTCCCTCGCCAACCTCCCACCGGCTATATGAGGGCATCGGCCCCGAAACGCAAGTTGGAAACAGTTATCCAGAGGCTGTCATCCTGGGGCTGCGTCAGCAGAACCCGGGATCGCTGGACGAAGATGACGCTTATCCTGCTCACGATCCCGGATCTCCGCTTCGCTTCGTCCGGGATGACGAATCCTGATGCTGACACGGCGCCGCAGGCTCGGTTACATAGCTTCATGACATTCCAGCTCGATTCCCGGCTCGACGCCGACACAATCCCGGTCGGCGACCTCGCCCTTTCCTCGGTCCTGCTGCTGAACGACGCACGCTTTCCCTGGTTTGTGCTGGTGCCGCGTATCGAGGGGTTAAGCGAATTGACGGACCTCTCCGAGGAGCAGTCCGCCCAGCTCATGCAGGAGATCCGCATTGCCACCAAGGTGATGCTGGAGCTCTCGAAACCCGACAAGGTGAATGTGGGGGCGCTCGGCAACATCGTGACGCAGCTTCATGTCCATGTGATCGGGCGTTTCCGCTCCGATCCGGCCTGGCCCGGCCCCGTCTGGGGGCACGGCACCCGGACGCCCTACCCTCCTCACGCGGCCTCCGCCCTGATCGAGCGCGCCACCACCCTTTTCGCGGCAGCCTGACCCATGACCCGACCCATCGGCTACATCACGAACCCGCTCGTCCGCCACAGTGCGGAACGGGACCCGGAGGCGATCGCCAATGCTTTGGTGAACCCATGGACTGCCATGGTCGTCCTGGCGGGGGATCTGCCCATCCTGCGGATCGGCGAACCGGGAACGTGCCTCCTGACCGCCGAGATCCTGGGGCGCCTTCCCGCCCATCAGGAGCAGGTGTTTCTCGGCACCCTGAACGATCGCCCGGTGGTGGCGACCCTGGTCTCCCCCGAGGCAGCCGAGCTGTTCCAGGACGATCCCGTCTTCACTGCCGTCGACTTGCGGTCCATCGCGATGCGCGGCCTCGTGCCGGCGGAGGAACTCGGGATGCTCGCCATGGCGAAGTCCATGCTCGACTGGCACCGCCGCCACCGCTTCTGCGCCAATTGCGGTGCGCCGACGCAAGCAGCCCAGGCTGGCTTCCGGCGCGATTGCGCCGTCTGCAGCGCGCAGCATTTTCCGCGCACCGACCCGGTGGTCATCATGCTCGTGACGCGCGGCGATAAGTGCCTCATGGGCCGCCAGCCGCGTTTTCCGGAGAAGATGTATTCCTGCCTCGCGGGATTCCTGGAGCCGGGCGAGACCATCGAGGACGCGGTGCGCCGGGAGACCTTCGAGGAGGCGGGCATCCGGGTCAGCGCGGTGCGCTACCTCACCTCCCAGCCCTGGCCCTTTCCGTCGAACGTCATGATCGGCTGCATCGGGGAGGCCCTCACCGACGACATCGCCTTCGACGGCGAGGAGCTGGAAGACGCCCGCTGGTTCACCAAGGACGACATCCGGCGCATGCTGGACGGCACCCACGAGGAATTCCTGGCGCCCGCCCCGATCGCGATTGCGAACCACCTCATCCGGGAATGGGTGAAGGAGTAGCGGCGGCTGTCCTCCCGGACGGCGGAGCCGATCCGGGATCGGATGCAGGGTGGGGAGCTGGATCCTCAACGCCGTCATCCCCGCGCAGGTGGGGATCCATAACCACAACATTTCAAGAAGAGGCCATCAGCGTCGCGCCTCTTTCTGCATCGTCAGCGGCTATGGATCCCGGGCTCTGCTCCGCAGCCCCGGGATGACAGTTGCTTTACTCGTCTTGCGATCCCGGATCTGCGCTGCGCTTCGTCCGGGATGACGCTGATGGGTGGCTTGTCAAAGAGCCAGCACTTTGGGGCCCGCAGCGTGAGCTGCGAGCCTGAAGATGATCGAGGGTGGCGCGTTGGGCAGCCGGCTCGATGTGTGATGGTGAAAGTGAGAGCCGAACTGCTCGTCACGCGCGGTTCTTTTCAGGTGGACCTGGTCAGAGCCAGAGTCGACCTCCCGCGACCACAGGCATGCGAGGCCTGCGGCGGGACCGCTCCCCGCCCCACTCTTGCGACGCCTCGCGAGCGCGCCCCTCGTCGGGCGAGGATGTCTTTGGCTATAGCCTAGCTTAGGAGGATTGTCAAGAACAAAGTGAGAACATATACGCTGCTACCCCTCTCCCCTTCGCGGGAGAGGGTGGCCTGCAAAGCAGGTCGGGAGAGGGGCAGTCATGACGAGCACTTCCCCTCTCCCGGCTCACTCCGTTCGCCACCCTCCCCCGCACAGGGGGGAGGGTTCACGCGCCTCATCCTGCATCCGATTCCGGCTCGCCCTGCTCGCCGGGGATGACAAGTGTTGCGGTGAATTCAAACCCGCCGAGTCAGCTCGAACCGATACACAACCTCGGTGACCATCTGCCCGCGCAGATCGAAAGACTGCTCGTGCCCGGCTATGCCGCCCAGCATCTCATAGAAGCGGCGTGCGGGCAGGTTGTCCTTCAGGACCCACAGGCCGACGGAGCGGACGCCGTGGGCGGCGAGGTGCTCGAAGACACCGGTCATGAGCGTGCGCCCGATTCCCTGCCGCTTGACCTTGTCGAGAAGGTAGATCGCAAAAATTTCAGCCTCAGTCCCGAGAAGCTCAGCTTCCGTGACCCGGATCGGCCCGCCACGAATGAAGCCGACGATCTCGCCATCATCCGTTTCAGCCACGAGGAGCTTGGCCCGAGGCTCTGGTTCAGCCAGAGCCCTTTGCCATAGCTGCATCCGCTCTTCGACGGAGAGGCCCGCGAGTGCATCCGGTGTGAGAAAATCCTTGTAGGACTCGCGCCAGCCCTGAACGTGGGCCCTAGCGATGCCTTCAACGTCCGTCTCGCGGCCCTCGCGGATCCTGATCGTCACTCCGCCGCTTCCCGGATTTTCGCCCGGAACGGATCGGCCGTGTAGACGCCGAGGATGCGCAATTCGCGGGAGAAGAACTCCAGTTCCTCAAGCGCCCGCTTGAGGTTGGCGTCCTCCGGGTGGCCGTCGACCTCGGCATAGAATTGGGTTGCCAGGAACTCGCCTTCGAGCATGTAGCTCTCGAGCTTGGTCATGTTGATGCCGTTGGTCGCAAAACCCCCAAGCGCCTTGTAGAGCGCGGCAGGAAGGTTGCGGACGCGGAACACGAAGGACGTGACGACGGGGCCATTTCCGGCGGGAGCCCATTGCGGCGTTTTCGACAGGATGACGAAGCGGGTGGTGTTGTGCGCCTCGTCCTCCACATTCTCGGCCAGAATCCTCAGGCCGTAGATGTCGGCCGCCATGCGGGGCGAGAGTGACGCCCGGGAGGGATCCTTCCACTCCGCCACCTCACGAGCAGAGCCTGCGGTGTCGCCCGCTACATGGGCTTTGAGCCCGAGCTTGCGAATGATCTTGCGGCACTGGCCGAGCGCATGGACGTGGCTATAGACGTCCTTGATGGTGCCGAGATTGGCCCCGGGGATAGCCATCAGGTGAAAATGGATCGGCAGAAAATACTCGCCGACGATGTGCAGACCCGAGGTGGGCAGCAGATGGTGGATGTCGGCCACGCGGCCGGCGATCGAGTTCTCGATCGGGATCATGGCGAGGCTCGCCGGCCCCTCGTTCACGGCAGCAAAAGCGTCCTCGAAGGTCGGGCACGGCAGAGCCTCCCATTCGGGGCGCGCCTCGGAGCAGGCGGTGTGGGAATTGGCGCCCAGCTCGCCTTGGAACGAAATCAGCTTGCTCATGCTATCCTCCGGGCCGCGATGATCTCGCGCGCCCTTTCCAGATCGTGAGGGGTATCGACCCCGAGAGGCACGTCGTCGACCACGACGGCATCGATGCGCATGCTGGCCTCCAGCGCGCGCAGCTGCTCCAGCTTCTCGCGCAGTTCCAGGGGCGACGGCGGCAGGCCGACGAAACGCTGCAGCGCCTTTCGGCGGTAGGCGTAAAGGCCGATGTGATGATAGAGCGGGCCATCACCATAGGGCGCGGTGGCACGGGTGAAGTAGAGCGCCCGGAAGCGGCCCGGAGAGACCTGGCTTCCCACCATCTTCACGACGTTGGGGTTGGTCTTCTCCTCCTCGCGCCCAATGACGGCGACGAGGGTGGCCAGATCGACTTGCGGATCCGAGAGCGGAGAGATCGAGGCGGCGATGGCCCGGGGATCGACTGTCGGCAGGTCCCCCTGCACGTTCACGACCACGTCATGCCGCCCCTCCGGGTCGAGCTTTTCCACAGCCTCGAAGATGCGGTCGGAACCGGAGGCGTGGTCGGCTCGCGTCATGACGGCCTGACCACCTGCCCGCGTCACGACCTCGGCGATCTCGGGCGCATCGGTGGCAACCGCCACCGGCCCAATCCCCGCCTCCACGGCCCGGCGCCACACATGGACGATCATAGGCTCGCCGGCGATGTCGGCCAGAGGCTTGTTGGGCAGGCGCGTTGCGGCCAGACGGGCCGGGATGAGGACGAGAGGGTCGGACATAACGTGATCTTTAAGGCGAGGGGTTCGAGCGTCCTTAGCAAGGCGGGTCCTGTTTGTCATGAGTGCGTGCGGCACTCTATCCAAGGACCTTGAGGCGCCCGAATTCGTTGCAACCCCGAACTGCGACCACGAGAACGGCGAAAACTCCCGGAAACCCCATTGTCAAACCCCCATGACAACGGCTAAGCAACGCCCCGACGCGGGCACCCGCCCGCGGATCCTTTCTGCTGCGCTGGTTTCGCCGCTTTTACGAAGGCGAGGAGAGCCTCACTCATGAATATCGAGACCAATAAGATCGCGGGCGCCGTTTTCGCCTCGCTTCTCTTCGTGGTCGGCGTCAATGTCATCGCCGGCGGCCTGTTTTCTCCCGAAAAGCCCGCTGTCCCGGGTTACGACCTCCCGGCCCCCGAAGAAGGCGCTGCCGCCAGCGCTGGCGCCGCCGCTCCGGCCGAGCCGCTTCCCGTTCTTCTCGCCAGCGCCGACCTCGCCAAGGGTCAGGCTGCGGCCAAGAAATGTGCCTCCTGCCACACCTTCGAGGAGGGCGGCGCCAACAAGGTCGGTCCGAATCTCCATGGTGTCGTCGGACGCCCTCTCGCCTCTCATGGGGGCTTCAACTATTCGGGAGCTCTCAAGGGTAAGGGCGGGGAGTGGAATTATGAGGCTCTGAACGCCTTCATCCAGAACCCCAAGCAGTCCGTTCCCGGCACCATCATGGCCTTCGCCGGCATCGCCCAGGCCAAGGAACGGGCAGACCTCATCGCCTATCTGAAGTCGGTCTCCCCCGCGGCTCCTCCGCTTCCCGAGGCATCTGCCGCGGCTGCGGCTCCGGCCAATGCGGCCGCTCCTGCGGCCCCTGCCGCTGGAGGAGCGCCTGCCGCTCCTGCGGCCCAGTAAAGCGCATTACTTTCACATTCAGGAGAGCCGGGCCCCAAAGCCCGGCTTTTTCTTTTGAGCCGCCTCTCCTTTCATGCGTTGTCCCTTGCGCTCGCCCCATCGCGCCCAAAAATGTAGCAAGCGCATCGTGCGGAAAAGTGGGAACCGGTTTTCCGCTCCGAACGATGCGCCAGTATGAAGAAGCATCGGATGGATCCCAAAAGTGCAAATCCACTTTTGGGTCCGATGCTTGAAACAGACGCCTCACGTCTCAGGAGACGCCTTGTGATACGCATCCTTCTGCCGAGCTTTCTGGCCGCCTGCCTTGCCCTCAGCCCCCTCGCAGCCCAGGAAGCCCAATGGCGGCACGGATCGGTCCTGCTCGACGAGCCGAAATACCCCGCAGGCTTCAAGCATTTCGACTACGTGAACCCGAATGCTCCGAAGGGCGGGCTGGTCCGCTTAGGCGCCCAGGGTACCTTCGACAGCTTCAACATCGTGGTGGCCGGCGTGAAGGGTTCGCCCGAGCAGGGGATCGGGCTCGTCTACGAGGCCTTGACCACCTCTGCCCTCGACCAGCCGAACTCGTCCTATGGCCTCCTGGCCGAGGCCTTTGCCTATCCGGAGGACTATTCCTCCGTCACGTTCCGCCTGCGCCCGGAAGGGCGCTGGCACGATGGGAAACCGGTGACGGCGGATGACGTAATCTTCTCCTTCGAGGCACTGAAAGCGAACAGCCCCACTTACGCCTTCTACTATGCCAATGTGACGAAGGCCGAGAAGCTGGGCGACCGGGAGGTGAAGTTCACCTTCGACGAGAAGGGCAACCGAGAGCTGCCGCAGATCATGGGCCAGCTCATTGTCCTGCCCAAGCATTGGTGGGAAGGCACGGCGCCGGACGGGCGCAAGCGCGACATCACGCAGACGACCCTGGAGCCGCCGCTGGGCTCGGGTCCCTATCGGCTTAAAAGCTTCGAGCCGGGCCGCACCGCCTCTTACGAGCGCGCGAAGGATCATTGGGGCGCGGGGCTCAACGTGAATGTGGGCCAGAACAATTTCGATGAGATCCGGTTCGAGTATTACCGCGATGCGACGGTGCTGCTCGAAGCCTTCAAGGGCGACCGCATCGACTTTCGCTCCGAGAACAGCGCCCGCAACTGGGCCGTAGGATACGACTTTCCGGCGCGCCAGGAAGGACGCGTCGCTTTGGAGGAATTCCCGATTCGTGCGAGCGGCAGGATGCAGGCCTTTGTGCTCAATCTCAGGCGCGACCAGTTCAAGGACCAACGCATCCGCCGCGCCTTCAACCTCGCTTTCCCCTTCGAGGAACTGAACAAGACGATCTTCTACGGGCTCTATGAGCGGCCTTCGAGCTATTTCCACGGGCTCGACCTCGCATCGTCCGGACTGCCCGAGGGCAAGGAGCTGGAGATCCTGGAGAGCGTGCGCGACAAGGTGCCTCCGTCGGTCTTTACGACGCCCTACAAGAACCCGGTCAACGACTCCCCCGAAGCCACGCGCAACAACCTGCGCGAGGCCGACCGCCTGCTGAAGGAAGCGGGCTGGGAGGTGAAGGGAGGCCGCCGCGTCAACGCCAAGGGTGAAGTCTTCAGCGTCGAGCTTCTCGGCAGCAGCCCCAATGACGAGCGCATCTTCCTGCCCTATGCGGACGTTCTCAAGCGTCTCGGCATCGCCGCGACGGTGCGCACCGTAGACGACGTTCAGGAGACCAATCGAACCCGTTCTTTCGATTTCGACATCACCACGGGCCTCTGGCCCCAGTCTTCGTCGCCCGGCAATGAGCAGCGTGACTTCTGGGGCTCGCAGGCGGCAAGCCGCGAAGGCTCGCAGAACCTTGCCGGCATCGCGGACCCCGCAGTCGATGCATTGATTGATCGCGTGATCTTCGCCAAGGATCGCGACGAGCTGGTGGCCGCCACGAAGGCACTCGACCGTGTGCTGCTAGCGCACGACTACGTCGTTCCGCAATGGACGTCGCTCAAGCAGCGCACGGCCCGCTGGGACCGCTACAGCCATCCCGAGAACATGCCGCGCTATGGTGGCGCCGCCTTCCCGACCATCTGGTGGTACGATGAGGCCAAGGCCGCCAAGACCGGAGTCCCGCGATGAGAGAGTTCAGCCGCCGTAGAGTTCTCGCGACAGGGGTGGCCGCCGCCGCTCTCCCGTTCCTCCCTCACGCTGGTTGGGCGCAGGAAGGCAGCGAGACCGAGAGCCACGGCCTCTCCAGCTTCGGCGAGCTGAAATATGCACCCGACTTCCGGAATTTCGACTACGTCAATCCCGCCGCTCCGAAAGGCGGCACGCTGGCGATCCAGATCAAGCAGACCTACGGCAACCAGAACTTCGACACGTTCAACACGCTGAACACCTTCGTGCTGCGGGGCGACGGCGCTGCCGGCATGACCAGCACGTTCGACAGCTTGATGACTGGCTCCGGCGACGAGCCGGATGCGCTCTACGGGCTTGTGGCGAAAAGCGTGCGCATCTCCGACGACAGGCTGACCTATCGCTTCGTGCTGCGCCCCGAAGCGCGCTTCCATGACGGCTCGCGGCTGACGGCGAAGGATGCGGCATTTTCCCTGAACATCCTCAAGACCAAGGGGCATCCGCTTTATTCTCAACTCCTGACGCAGATGGCCTCTGCGGAAGCGGAGTCGGACGAGATCCTGCGCGTGCAGTTCACGCCGCAGCGCAGCCGCGATCTGCATCTCGTCATCGCCGGGTTGCCGATCCTCTCCGAGCGCTACTGGCAGGGCAAGGATTTCGAGGCCTCGACTCTCGAAGCGCCGCTCGGCTCCGGTCCGTACAAGGTCGGTCACTTCGAGCAGGGACGCTTCATCGAGTTCGAGCGCGTGCCTGACTACTGGGCCAAGGGTCTGCCTGTGAATGTGGGGCAGAACAATTTCGACCGCATCCGATACGAGTATTTCCGCGACCGCACGGTAGCCTTCGAGGCCTTCAAGAACGGCACACTCAACTACAACGAGGAATACACGTCGCGCATCTGGTCGACGGGCTATGACTTTCCGGCCATGCGTGAAGGCCGCGTGAAGAAGGAAGAGATCGAGAGCGGAGCTCCATCCACTATCCAGGGATGGTACTTCAACATGCGGCGCGACGCGTTCAAGGATCCACGCATCCGCGAGGCCATCGGCCTTGCCTTCGATTTCGAATGGACGAACGCCAACATCATGTTCGGCCTGTTCAAGCGCACAGGCTCGTTCTTCGAGAACAGCGACATGAAGGCTGTGGGCAAGCCCTCTCCGGAGGAACTCGCCCTTCTTGAGCCCTTCCGCGGCAAGCTTCCCGCTTCCGTCTTCGCGGAGCCTCCCGTGCCGCCCGTCTCCGATGGTTCGGGTCAGGACCGGCGTCTCCTGCGCCGCGCGGACGAACTCCTGCGCGAGGCCGGCTGCAAGCGCGAGGGTGGCGTGCTCAAGCTGCCGAACGGCCAGCCGTTCCGGATCGAGTTCCTGGACTTCCAGCCTTCGCTTCAGCCTCATACGCAGCCCTTCCAGGCCAATCTGAAGCGGCTCGGCATCGATGCGGTCTCGCGTGTTGTGGACGCGGCTCAGTATCAGCGCCGGATGGAGGAATACGACTTCGATATGGCGAGCCGCAATCTCGGCGGCTCCTCCACACCCGGTGACAGCCTGCGGCTGGTCTACGGCTCGGCTGCCGGCAAGCGGCCCGGCTCGCAGAACATCGCCGGGATCGACGATCCGGCCGTCGACGCGCTGATCGAGACCATTGCCACCGCAAAGTCCCGCCAGGAACTTACCATCGCGGCCCGCGCCCTGGACCGGGTCCTCCGTTCGGGCCATTATTGGGTGCCCATGTGGTACAGAGCCAGCGAATGGCTCGCCTATTGGGACCAGTTCTCGCGCCCGGCGACAAAGCCGAAGCTCAGCTCGGGCGCGCCGGGAACCTGGTGGTACGATGCCGAGAAGGCAAAACGGATCGGGCGAGGATAAGGCTTGGACACAGCTGCTGCGACACGCAATGAGGCGGACATGCCCCGTCTGCTTCTTCGCCTCGAGGGCTTGGCTCTCTTCATCCTGGCCACATGGGCCTTCGCCTATACCGGCACCTCCTGGTGGCTCTACGCCATTCTCTTCCTCAGCCCCGACCTGAGCTTTGCAGGCTACTTGGCCGGTCCCCGGCCCGGAGCCATGGCCTACAACGCCCTGCACTCCACCCTCGGACCTGCGCTGCTCGCAGGGCTTGGTCTTTTCCTCGATCACTCTATGCTGCTCGGGATCGCAGCCACTTGGGCGGCGCATATCGGGTTCGACCGCATGTTGGGATATGGCTTGAAATATTCGTCCAGCTTCAACGACACCCACCTCGGCCGCATCGGCCGGCAAGCAGCAGGCGCTTGATGCTGGCCTATATTGCGCGTCGCGTTCTTCTCATGATCCCCACCATCCTGGGGATCATGCTCATCTCCTTCGTGCTCGTGCAGTTCGCCCCCGGTGGCCCCGTCGAGCGCATCATCGCCCAGCTCCAGGGTCAGGATTCAGGCGCGACCTCACGCATCTCCGGCGGAGGCGGCGATATGGCGGGCGGCCAAGCTCCTGGAGGGGCTGGCGCAGGCGATGCCTCGTCGTCGCGCTATCGCGGCGCGCAGGGGCTCGATCCGCAATTCATCAAGCAGCTCGAAACGCAGTTCGGCTTCGACAAGCCGGCCCATGAGCGCTTCCTGAAGATGATCTGGGATTATGCGCGCTTCGACTTCGGCAAGAGCTACTTCCGCGACATCTCCGTGCTGGAACTCATCAAGGAGAAGCTGCCGGTCTCGATCAGCCTCGGCCTCTGGATGACGCTGATCTCCTATGCCATCTCGATTCCGCTCGGCATCAAGAAAGCGGTGCGGGACGGCTCCACCTTCGACATCTGGACCTCGGCCATCGTCATCATCGGCTATGCGATCCCGGGCTTCCTGTTCGCGATCCTGCTGATCGTGCTGTTTGCCGGCGGTTCGTTCTGGCAGGTCTTTCCTCTGCGCGGGCTCACGTCGGAGAACTGGGCCTTCATGCCGTGGTACTGGCAGATCGCCGACTACTTCTGGCACCTCGTTCTGCCCATCACCGCCATGGCGCTGGGAGCCTTTGCCACATCGACTCTGCTGACGAAGAACTCGTTCCTCGACGAGATCCGCAAGCAATACGTGCTCACCGCCCGCATGAAGGGCTTGTCCGAGCGCCAGGTTCTCTATGGCCACGTCTTCCGCAATGCGATGCTCATCGTGATCGCGGGCTTTCCCGGAGCCTTCATCGGAGCATTCTTCGCCGGTGCGCTCCTCATCGAGACGATCTTCTCCCTCGACGGCCTGGGGCTTCTGTCCTTCGAGTCGATCGTGAACCGCGACTATCCGGTGGTCTTCGCCAATCTCTACATCTTCTCGTTGGTGGGCCTCGCGGTGAACCTCGTGTCCGATCTCACCTATACCTGGATCGATCCGCGGATCGATTTCGAGACCCGGGAGGCGTGAGATGAACGAGAACGTTCCCGTCGTTTCGCCTGCCTCCTCGCCCGTCGCCCCGCCCCTGCCGCGCCAGGGCTTCATCAAGCTCTCGCCGCTCAACCGGCGGCGATGGGAAAACTTCAAGGCGAACCGGCGCGGCTACTGGTCGTTCTGGATCTTCCTCGTCCTGTTCGTCCTGAGCATGTTCGCGGAACTCATTGCCAACGACAAGCCGATCCTCGCCTCCTACAAGGGCGAATTGCTCTACCCGGCCTTCGTGAATTATCCGGAGGAGAAGTTCGGCGGCTTCCTGGCCGTCACGGATTATCGCGATCCGGTCATCCGAAAGGAAATCCAGGACAACGGATGGCTGCTCTGGGCTCCCGTCCGCTTCTCCTACACCACGCACAACCTAGACCTTCCCGTTCCGGCTCCCGCCCCGCCGACCTGGATGCTCACCGACGATCAGTGCCGCCCGATCGCGGAACGCAATGGCGGCAAGGGCTGCAACGATATCGAGTGGAACTGGCTCGGCACCGACGACCAGGGACGTGACGTGGTCGCGCGCCTCATCTATGGCTTTCGCATCTCGGTGCTGTTCGGCCTGACGCTGGCAGGCATCTCATCGATCATCGGCGTCCTGGCCGGCGCCGTGCAGGGCTATTACGGCGGCTGGACGGATCTACTCTTCCAGCGCTTCATCGAGGTCTGGACGGCCATTCCTTCGCTCTACCTGCTCATCATCATCTCAGCGGTGATCACGCCGAGCTTCGTCGTATTGCTCGGCATCCTGCTGCTGTTCTCCTGGGTGTCGCTGGTGGGCGTCGTGCGCGCCGAATTCCTGCGCGCCCGCAACTTCGAATACGTGCGCGCAGCACGAGCCCTGGGCCTGTCCAACGTCACCATCATGTTCAAGCATCTTCTGCCGAACGCCATGGTGGCGACGCTCACCTTCATGCCGTTCATCATCAACGGCTCGATCACGACCCTGACCTCGCTCGACTTCCTCGGCTTCGGCCTGCCGCCGGGCTCACCATCGCTTGGGGAATTGCTCGCGCAGGGCAAGGCGAACCTTCAGGCGCCCTGGCTCGGCCTCGCCGGGTTCTTCGTGATCGCCCTGATGCTCAGCCTTCTCATCTTCGTCGGCGAAGCCGTTCGCGACGCCTTCGATCCGAGAAAGACGTTTCGATGAGTGCCGAACAGGCTATGGGACAGGCTCAGAGTCGCCGTACTGTCGCGGTCTTTTCAATCCTTTTGTTCAGCATTCTTCCTGCTGCATGGTGTGTGTCGATCTTTCTCGACCTCCTTCTGCATGGCATGTCAGACTTGCAGAAAGAAATATCACGCTGTTCAGCCGATGACCGGGCTGAGGTTGATGGCCCGGTGATATTCCTGGCGTTACTGTTCGTCGTCTCGATCATGGTCGGCGCAGCCATTTTCATGAACCTTCTGCCGAGGCGTTATGCTGGGCTGCTGTCATTCGGACTTGTCTTTCTGCTCAGCTCCGCCGCCGCTGTTGGGGCAGGCAAATATTTCTATCATCTCGAGCAAGAGGTTTTGAGGGAAGGACGGCCATGTCTGCCATAACAGAACCCCTCCTCTCGGTTCAGGACCTCTCCGTCGCGTTCCGCCAAGGCGGGGGCGACATGCTGGCGGTCGACCGCGTGTCCTTCGATGTCATGCCGGGCGAGACGGTGGCGCTGGTGGGCGAGTCCGGTTCGGGCAAGTCGGTCACGGCGCTGTCCGTCCTCAAGCTCCTGCCCTACCCGTCCGCGCATCATCCTTCCGGCCGCATCCTGTTCAAGGGCAAGGACCTGATCCCAGCGGACGAGAACGAGATGCGGAAAGTCCGGGGCAACGACATCACCATGGTGTTCCAGGAGCCGATGACCTCGCTCAACCCGCTCCACACCATCGAGCGGCAGGTCGGCGAGATCCTGAAGCTGCATCGCGGCCTTAACGACCGCGAGGCGCGCGCCCGCACATTGGAGCTTCTCGATCTCGTGGGCATCCGCGAGGCGGAAAGCCGCCTGGGCGCTTATCCGCACCAGCTCTCCGGCGGCCAGCGTCAGCGTGTGATGATCGCCATGGCGCTCGCCAACGAACCGGACCTCTTCATCGCCGACGAGCCGACAACGGCGCTCGACGTGACGGTTCAGGCGCAGATCCTGAAGCTGCTCGCCGAACTGAAGAGCAGGCTCAACATGTCCATGCTCTTCATCACGCACGACCTCGGCATCGTGCGCAAGATCGCCGACCGCGTCTGCGTGATGTTCAAGGGCCAGATCGTCGAACACGGCACGGTCGAAGAGGTCTTCGGCAACCCGCAGCATCCCTACACGCAGCGGCTGCTGGCGGCAGAGCCCAAAGGCCGCGCCAATCCTGTGTCTCACGACGCGCCCGTCATCGTCGAGGCAGGGCCGATCAAAGTCTGGTTTCCCATCAAGCGCGGCTTCTTTCAGCGCACAATCGGCCATGTGAAGGCCGTCGACGGCGTGTCCGTGCGCGTGCGCCGGGGCGAGACGGTGGGCGTCGTGGGTGAATCCGGCTCCGGCAAGACGACGCTGGGTCTGGCCATCCTGCGCCTCGTGCAGTCGGAAGGGCCTATCGTGTTTCTCGGCAACCGCATCGACGGCATGCGTGCCAATGGCATCCGCCCCATGCGCAAGAACCTTCAGGTGGTGTTCCAGGACCCTTATGGTTCTCTCTCACCGCGCATGTCGATTGCCGAGATCGTCGAGGAAGGGCTGCTCGTCCAGAACAAGGATCTCAGTTACGCGCAACGCCGCGACGTGGTGGCGAAAGCCCTGCAGGATGTCGGCCTCGATCCGGCCACCATGGACCGCTACCCTCATGAGTTCTCCGGCGGCCAGCGCCAGCGCATCGCGATTGCCCGTGCCATGGCGCTGGAGCCACAATTCATCATGCTCGACGAGCCGACCTCGGCGCTGGACATGTCCGTGCAGGCACAGATCGTGGAACTGCTGCGCGATCTGCAGAAGCGGCGCGACCTCGCCTACATGTTCATCAGCCACGACCTGAAGGTCGTGCGCGCGCTCGCCAACCACGTGGTGGTGATGCAGAACGGCCAGATCGTCGAGGAAGGGTCGGCCGAGAGCATCTTCGCAGCGCCACGCACCGACTACACCAAAGCACTGTTCGCCGCGGCCTTCAGCCTTGAGACGGCAGCTTCGAACGCGGTTCGCGAATAGGGCGCTACGCTTCTAACATGCCTGCGCATCACCACTCGGCCGGCCATTCGCATCACGGGTATTCCCACGCTCCTCCGGCCAGTCACCGACGTGCCTTCGCCATCGGTATCGTTCTCAACTTGGGCTTCGTTGCCGCCGAAGCGGGTTATGGATTCTGGGCCGATTCCATGGCCCTGCTCTCCGATGCCGGGCATAACCTGAGCGATGTGCTCGGCCTTGCCATTGCATGGGGTGCATCATTGCTCGCCCGACGTGGGCCGACGGAGCGTTTCACCTATGGCCTGCGCTCCAGCTCCATTCTCGCGGCGCTCTTCAATGCACTCCTTCTGCTGATCGCGGTCGGCGGTATCGTGTGGGAATCCGTTCTGCGCCTCGTCGATCCCACGCCTGTCGCGGCCGTCACCGTGATGATCGTGGCGGGCATCGGCATCATTGTGAACGGGTTCACGGCCTTCCTGTTCATGGGCGGCCAGCACGATCTCAACATCCGCGGCGCCTTCCTGCACATGGTGGCTGATGCTGCCGTGTCCCTGGGCGTCGTGCTCGGCGGGCTTGTTATCCTCTGGACGGGCGCGGATTGGATCGACCCTGTCTTGAGCCTCGTTATCGCCGGGGTCATCCTCTGGAGCACCTGGGGATTGCTGAACCAGTCCCTGACCCTGTCCCTTCACGGCGTACCGCGCAGCATCGCAATCCCCGAGGTCCGCAGAACTCTCCAGCGGATGCCCGGCGTTGCGCGTGTTCATCACCTGCATGTCTGGGCGATGAGCACGACCGAGACGGCGCTCACGGCCCATCGCGTTATGCCGGGCGGGCATCCGGGCGACGGATTTCTGGCAAAAGCGCAGCAGGAGCTGAAGACTCGTTTCGGCATCGGGCACACGACCCTGCAAATCGACATCCACAACCCCAGCGGTCATGAACAAGACCCTGAATGCTCCTTGGACGCCCGCGATCATTGCCACAAGGGCAACGATGATGAGGGGCACCACCATCATTGAGGACCATCGCATCTTTTGCCGCAATGTCGTATCAGTTGTGTTTCTTGTGGCTTGAAGGATTTCACTGAATGCCTCGCGCTCTTCTCATCGTGCTCGATTCCGTCGGTATCGGCGGCGCGGAGGATGCTGACGTCTATGGCGATGTTGGTGCCGACACGCTCGGGCATATCGCGGAGGCTTGCGCCGATGGGCGTGGCGATCAGGCAGGCCTGCGGCAGGGGCTGCTCCATCTGCCGCATATGACGGCGCTGGGTCTCGGGCTTGCGTGTGAAGCCTCGACGGGGCGCATGCCGCCGAACTTAGCACCGCAAGGGCCGCTGAAGGGTGCTTGGGGCTATGGTGTTGAGACCTCCAAGGGAAAGGATACACCCTCGGGCCATTGGGAGATCGCAGGCGTGCCAGTCACCTTCGACTGGGGCTATTTCGCCAACACGATCCCGGCCTTTCCGGAGAAGCTGACAGCAGCGCTTATCGAGCGTGGCAACCTGCCCGGCATCCTCGGCAACAAGCATGCCTCAGGCACGGTGATCATCGAGGAGTTTGCCGTAGAGCATCTGCGGACCGGAAAGCCGATCTGCTACACCTCCATCGACAGCGTGCTGCAGATCGCAGCGCATGAAGAATTCTTCGGGCTGGAGCGGCTCTACGAATTGTGCCGGATCGGGCGCGAACTCTGCGACGAGTACAAGATCGGCCGCGTGATCGCGCGCCCTTTCCAAGGCACGCCCGAGACGGGCTTCAAGCGCACCGGCAACCGCAAGGATTACGCCACGCCACCGCCTTCTGACACCATCCTCGACACGCTGACGAAGGCGGGCCGCTCCGTCGTCAGCGTCGGCAAGATCGGCGACATCTTCGCTCATCGCAGTACGGGTCGGGAGATCAAGCCCAACGGCAATGAGGCCTGCCTGTCAGCCGCCATCGACGCGTTGAAGGATCTGCCGGACGGCGGCTTCGTCTTTGCGAACCTTGTCGATTTCGACAGCGAGTTCGGCCACCGCCGCGACATTCCCGGCTATGCAGCCGCGCTCGAAGCCTTCGACCGACGCATCCCGGAGATCGAGGCCGCTCTCCAGCCAGGCGATCTCGTCATCATCACCGCCGACCACGGGAACGATCCTTCCTGGCGCGGCTCCGACCACACCCGCGAGCACGTGCCGATCCTGAGCTTAGAGGCAGGCCTTAAGCAGGGCTCCATGGGACGGCGGGAAAGCTTTGCCGATATAGGGGCCAGCGTGCTGGCCCATCTCGGGGTACGGAACCCAGGCAAGGGAACGCCCTGGCTCTGACTCACTTCGTCATGGCCGGGCTTGGCCCGGCCATCCACGTCTTCAATCCGCATCAAGACGTGGATCTCCGGAACAAGTCCGGGGATGACGTGGAAGTGATTGCGCCCGGCTTTTAAGCGGCTAAGCCACACCCTGTGCCCTGTGCCCTGTGCCATTGACGGCCCCGCAACTTTAGATCAGTCTCCCATAGATCGTATGGAGGCTCTCCGACGATCAGTCGAGGGAGTCTTCCCGTTCTCGCGTGGAAGATTGTTCATGAGCTCGCCCAACCGCTCGACCCATATCCGGATCACGTCCCACCCGGAGCCCAACACCGGCACCATCAGGCATCCGATCAAGTGGGGAGCGAAGGCCCCGAAGGAACGCGGGCCGATCATCGGCACCGTCACCAATCCGGCCGACCGCAACGTGATCGGCGCCCATGGCGGCTCCTACTCACTCTACCGGGCACTCGCCATTTCGGCCCGGGCCATGAACCCGCTGGCACGGCCGGACCTCCACAACACGCATCCGACCGCTGAAATCGGCCCGCATCCGCAATGGTTCGAGCCGGGCAGGATCGTGTCCCTCGATCCCTGGGGCCATCTGGTGGGTGAGGCCTTCCGAGACGATATCGCCGGCGGCCTCGATATCCGTCCCAGCATCGCCGTGACCAAGGCGCGGCTGAACATGCCGGAGATCCTCGGGGCGATGGGCGCGAAGCGCTTGCACGCCGATGGCGGCTTCTTGCATGAATCCGGCGACATCTCGGTGACCAAGATCGCGGTCGATCCGGTCTGGCATCTCCCAGGCATCGCAGAACGCTTCGGCTGCTCGGAAGGCGAATTGCGCCGCACCCTGTTCGAGCAGACCGGCGGCATGTTTCCGGAGCTCGTCACGCGTCCGGACATGAGCGTGTTCCTGCCGCCCATCGGCAACATCACGGTCTATGTGGTGGGCGACGTGTCGCGCCTGAGCGATCCGAAAACCCGCATCGCCTGCCGCGTCCACGACGAGTGCAATGGCTCCGACGTGTTCGGCTCCGACATCTGCACATGCCGGCCTTACCTCGTTCACGGCATCGAGGAATGCGTCAGAGAGGCGCAAACAGGCGGCGTCGGCGTCATCGCCTATAACCGCAAGGAGGGACGCGCGCTCGGCGAAGTCACCAAGTTCCTCGTCTACAACGCCCGCAAGCGGCAGGAGGGCGGCGATCAGGCCTCCACCTACTTCGAGCGAACCGAATGTGTGGCCGGCGTGCAGGATGCGCGCTTCCAGCAACTGATGCCCGATGTCCTGCACTGGTTGGGCATCAGCCGCATCGACCGGCTCATGTCCATGTCGAACATGAAGTACGATGCCATCACCGGCTCCGGCATCGAGGTGGTGGAGCGCGTGCCGATTCCGGCCGAGCTGGTGCCGCCGGATGCCCAGGTGGAGATCGAGGCGAAGAAGGCGGCCGGCTACTACACGCCGGAAGGAGCGCCGGACGCGTCGGCATTGGACCAGGTGAAAGGCCGCGATCTGGAGCGGTTCTGAAGCAATGAACCACGAGGCGGGTGCCGGCTTGCCGCCGGTGCCCGCTTCGTTTTTAACCTTTCCGTCAAGCCGTCCTGCCGGGGATAACGCGTTGCCAAAAGTTTGTGCTATCGCATCCCCATCGCGATCATCGGAGCCCTGAGTGACCGACCAGCCTGACCTGTCTTCCGAAACAAAAGCCGCCCGAAGCCTTCTCTCCGCCGCTGCGGTGCGGGAGCGGTCGCACCAGCTTCTGCAGGCGGGTCTCGAAGGCCGTCTCCAGCACTTCACGGTCGATCTCGGGCAGCTTGAGCCTTGCGCCGACGAGGTCGTGAAGACCATCCGCGAGGCCTATCCCTCCCTCGACATCCCGTTCCATGCCCGCTGGCGCCACTTCGCCGCCGGAGGGCACGAGCGTTGGGGCGCAGTGATGCACGGCGCCCCCTGGGGAAAAGCTGCCGACATGGCTCGCGCCGCTTTCGATCTTGCGATCGTGTCGGTCCTGCTCGATGCGGGCGCCGGCGCGCAGTGGCGCTACGAGGAGGGCCGCACGGGCGAAACTTACATCCGTTCTGAGGGGCTTGCGGTGGCAAGCTTCGACATGTTCGTCAGTGGCGCATTTTCGAGCGATCCCGAGAACCCCTTCCGGGTCGATGCCGATGTGCTGATGACGCTCACCGCCGAGGACCTCGCCTCCGGCTTCCAGGTCTCAGACGATAATCCGCTCGTCGGCTTAGAGGGCCGCGCCGCGCTCCTCAACCGTCTCGGACGCGTGGTCGCAACGAACCCGGACATCTTCGGACAGGTGGACGATCCCCGCCCCGGCGGCCTCTTCGACGTAATCGCCGCAACCGCCGAGGGCGAGCGCATCAAGGCGACTGCGATCCTCGAGACGCTGCTCACCTATCTCGGCCCGATCTGGCCCGGCCGCATCACCCTCGGCGGCATCGATCTCGGCGACACATGGCGCCATCCGCTGGTCGAGGCGCAGGATGCCACGAAGGGGCTTGTTCCCTTCCACAAGCTGTCGCAGTGGCTCTCCTATTCGCTGATCGAACCGCTCGAATGGGCAGGTTTTTCCGTGGTCGAGATCGACGGCCTCACGGGCTTGCCGGAATACCGCAACGGCGGCCTGTTCCTCGACAGCGGGGTGATTGCCCTGAAGGATCCGGCCGATGCGGCTCGCCCCCATGCGGTGGATTCGCAGCTCGTGGTGGAATGGCGGGCCTTGACGGTCGCTCTTCTCGACCGCATTGCCGAACCGATCCGCACGAAGCTGGGATTCGTCGCAGCGGACTTTCCCCTTGCCAAGGTGCTCGAAGGCGGCACCTGGGCGACGGGGCGGAGATTGGCGAAGGAGAAGCGCGGCGACGGCTCGCCTCCTCTCAGCGTGATCAGTGACGGGACTGTGTTTTAAATGAATCAGCATACGACGATCAAAGAGGGAAGAAACATGCAGGGCGTCACCGTGGTCGATCATCCGCTGGTTCAGCACAAGCTGACCTTGATGCGGGACAAGGAACGCTCGACGAAGGGCTTCCGCCAGCTCCTCAACGAGATCGGCATGCTCCTCTGCTACGAGGTCACCCGCGATCTGCCGATCGAGCGCATCCAGATCGAGACGCCGATGACCACTATGGAAGGCGCGCAGATCGCAGGCAAGAAGCTGGTGCTGGCTCCCATCCTGCGTGCCGGCGTCGGCTTTCTCGACGGTATGCTCACCCTCGTTCCTGCCGCGCGCGTCGCCCATATCGGCCTCTACCGCGACCCGGAATCGCTCCAGGCTGTCGAGTATTACTTCAAGGCCCCGTCGGATCTTGCCGACCGCATGGTGCTGGTGCTCGACCCCATGCTGGCGACGGCAAACTCGGCCGTGGCGGCCATCGACCGGCTAAAGGAGCGCGGTGCGAAGGATCTTCGCTTCGTCTGTCTGCTGGCGGCGCCCGAGGGCATCGAGAAGCTGCGCGGCGCGCATCCGGATGTGCATATCTGGACCGCCTCCATCGACGAGCGCCTCAACGATCACGGCTATATCGTGCCGGGCCTCGGCGACGCTGGCGACCGGATGTACGGAACGCGCTAAAGTTTACGCGACTTATCCCTTCGCTTCTCACAACAGGGGGTATCAGCCTTGCGCTTCATTGTCGCCGACTGGGGAACGACCCGCTTTCGCGGCTATCTGATCGAGAACGAAACCATTCTCGATCAGGTCTCGTCGGACGAGGGCGTCTCGGCCCTGCAAAAGGGTCAGCACCGCGATGTATTCCTGCGTCAGTGCGGCCCCTGGCTTCAGGCCGAGCCTGACGCGCCGGTGCTGCTCGTCGGCATGGTGGGCAGCCGCGAGGGTTGGGTCGAGGCACCCTACGCCTCCTGCCCTGCAGGTCCGGCGGAAATTGCCCAGGCCCTCGTGCCGGTGGATCTGGGGAACGGCCGCAAGGGTCATATCATCCCTGGTCTGTTCTGCGAGCCCGCGCCAGGAGCCGCGGATGTGATGCGCGGTGAGGAGACCCTGGTTCTGGGCACCGGCATTGAAGATGGCCTGATCTGCTCGGCCGGCACGCATCCGAAGTGGATCCTGATGCAAAAGGGCCGCATCGAGCGCTTTGCTACCTACATGACCGGCGAGATGTACGCGCTGCTGCGTGAGCATTCCATGATCGGCCGCCCGGCCACTCAACCAGAGGACCCCAAGGGCTTCGACCTCGGCCTCGAGGCGGCCGACCGCAACAGCGGGGAAGCCCGCGTCGGCCTGCTCCACCTCCTGTTCAGCGCTCGTGCGTCCGTCGTCTCCGGTCGCATGCACAGCAGCCTGCTCGCGCCTTACCTGTCCGGTCTGCTCACCGGCGACGAGATCAATGGGGCGCTGTCCCAGTTCGGCCGTCCTGCCTCTGTCACCATCCTGGCCGCGCCGGAACGCGCGGATCTCTACGTCCACGCGCTCAAGCGCCACGGCATCAAGGCCGAGATCAGGGATACGCAGCAGGCGTTGATTGCAGGCTTGGCACGGATCGTACGTCAGCATGCGCTGGGTTAACCCACGACCGTCATCCTAGACGGCGTAAGCCGATCCGGGATCGGGTTCAGAACAAGGCGCTGTAGCCCTCCTCCCTCTTGTGGGGAGGAGTTGGAGGTGGGGGTGCCGGCGTCAGGCTGGTCCAGTTCAGCGCTCACACCCCCACCCTTCATCCCTCCCCACAAGGGGGAGGGAAAGAGAGCCACATTCGTCTAACGATCCCGGATCTTCGCTGCACTTCGTCCGGGATGACGGCTCGAGAAGGATGACACACGTTGTCTGAGCGCCTAAAACTGCCCGAACTCTCCTCATATGAGATCCCGAACCATGCCTCATCCCCTCCTCGCCTCCGCGAATGAAACCTCGAAGCCAATCTGGCTCGTCACCGAACAGACCTGGACCGAGATCGCCGGGAGCCTGCCGCCGCTGGCGCAGGGCTTTGCGAGGGCTCAAGGGTTTACGGGCAAGGCTGGAAGTCATTGCCTGTTGCCTGATGCGAACGGTGAGCTTTTTGCTGTCGCCTTCGGCCTCAACGGAACAGACGCCAAGCAGAACGATCCATTCCTCCCCGGCAAGCTCCCCACGCTGCTGCCGGAAGGCGTCTATCGCTTCGAGACCGAAGCACCAAACCCGACGCTCGCCACGCTGGCCTGGCTGCTCGGCGCCTACAGCTTTTCTCGCTACCGCAAGAGTGCTGAGAAAGCCGTGCGCCTCGTGGTGCCGAACGGCGTCGATGCAGACGACGTGTCGCGTATTGCGAATGCCGTCGTGGAGAGCCGCGACCTCGTCAACACGCCGACGAATGATCTCGGCCCTGACGGTATCGAAGCAGCTGCGAGAGAGCTGGCGGACAGCCATGGCGCCTCCTTCACCAGCATCGTCGGCGACGATCTGCTGAAGCAGAATTTTCCGATGATCCATGCGGTGGGCCGCGCCTCCATCACCCCGCCGCGCCTCATCGATTTCACCTGGGGCAATGCGAATGCACCGCGCATCACAATCGTCGGCAAGGGCGTGGCCTTCGACACGGGCGGCCTCGACATCAAGCCTGCCTCGTCCATGCTGCTTATGCGCAAGGACATGGGCGGCGCTGCCGCGACGCTGGCCTTGGCCTCCATGATGATGGGGGCCAAGCTCCCCGTGCGTCTGCGCGTGCTCATCCCGGCAGTCGAGAATTCGATTTCGAGCAACGCTTTTCGCCCCGGCGACATCCTGCCAAGCCGCAAGGGCATTTCGGTCGAGATCGGCAACACGGACGCGGAAGGACGCCTCGTCCTCGCCGATGCGCTCGCGCTCGCCGACGAGGAGAGCCCTGACCTGATCGTCGATTTTGCAACGCTCACGGGTGCTGCCCGCGTGGCGCTCGGCCCCGAGCTGCCGCCCTTCTACACCGATGACGATGCGCTCGCTGCCGACATCGCCCGCCATGGTGCGGCAGTGAACGATCCCGTCTGGCGCCTGCCGCTCTGGTATCCCTACCAAGCCCAACTCGATTCCAAGTTCGCCGACATGAACAACACCGGCGGACCCATGGGCGGCTCGATCACGGCAGCCCTTTTCCTGCGCCGCTTCGTAGAGGCCGCGAAGGCGCATGTGCATTTCGACATCTTCGCCTGGAACAACTCCACCAAGCCGGGGCGCCCCGAGGGTGGCGAAGTCCATGCGGCGCGTCTCATGTACGCCCTCCTGAAGGAGCGCTATAGCGCTTGAGCCGCTGGCGTTTTGACGCTGAAGCGGCTAGGAAATCTGGTTACAGTCCGAGGAGTTGCCCCGATGAGTTTCGACCGCCGCATCACGCCCGTCCGTACGGATCTCGCCGATGAGCGCCTGCGTGGGCAGGTCGAGGCCGAGCGGTTCACGACCGGCACGGTCAAGCGCCTCATCACGACCTTCTCGCCCCTGCACCGCCACCCCTCCCGGGAGGCCCCCGTGGACACGCAGGCGGTCTTCGGAGAAAGCGTCACCGTCTACGACGAGCACGAGGGCTGGTCCTGGGTGCAGCTCCACGACGATGGCTATGTGGGCTACCTGCCGAGCGAAGCTTTGGGCGAGGCGGGCGAAGCCCCGACCCACAAGGTGCGGGCGATCCGCACCTTCGTTTATCCGGGCCCGAACCTGAAGCTTCCCTTTCAAAGCTACCTGACCTTGAACTCCAAGGTCTCGGTGATGGAAACGGAAGGCGACTACGCGCGGCTCGCCACCGGCGGCTGGGTCTTCGCCGCGCATCTGAGCGGCCTCGATGCCTTCGAGACAGATTACGTCACTGTAGCCGAACGCTTCCTGCACACGCCTTATCTCTGGGGCGGCAAGACGAGCCTCGGCATCGACTGCTCGGGGCTGGCGCAGACTGCATTGGCGGCAGCCGGGATCAAGGCGCCCCGCGACAGCGACATGCAGGAGCGCGAGCTCGGCACAGCCATCGAGGTGAAGCCGGACTTGAGTGGGCTCAAGCGCGGCGATCTGGTGTTCTGGAAAGGGCATGTGGGCCTGATGATGGATGGAGCGAACTTCATCCATGCCACCGGCCACAGCATGACCGTGATGATTGAGCCGCTGGCCGTCGCCGAAGAGCGCATTCGCCTGAGGAGCTACGGGCCGATCAGCGCGATCAGGCGGCTTGGTTAAACCTCATCGTCATCCCGGACGAAGCGCAGCGTAGATCCGGGATCGTTGGACGAGAATTGCTCCCTTCACCTCTCCTTGTGGGAGAGGTCGCGCCTTCAGGCGCGGGTGAGGGGTTAGAGGCTTACCGGATAGACCTGTAACCCCTCACCCCAACCCTCTCCCTCAGGGAGAGGGAGATCAGCGCCTTGTTCTGCTTGCGATCCCGGATCGGCTGCGCCGTCCAGGATGACAGAGAAACTGGTTAAAGCCTGCCTCAATATCCGCGCTTCTTGTCCACCAGGTTCTCGAACGGCTCCCCCGCCTCATGGCGGCGGATCTGCTCGGCGATGTAGCGTGCCGTCGCCTCCGGCTCGCTCGTTGCCGAGTTGTGCGGCGTGACCGTGACGCGAGGATGAGTCCAGAGCGGGGAATCCTCCGGCAGCGGCTCGGTCTCGAACACGTCGAGGGTCGCCGCATTCAGGGTGCCGTCGTCGAGGCACGACAGGATGTCCGCCTCCACCTGCAGCTTGCCTCGGCCCGCATTGATCAGGATCGGTCCGCCGAGCCTGCCGTCGCGTGCGAGCTTCTCGAACAGGGAGCGGTCGAGGATTCCCTTCGTCTCGGGCGTGAGCGGCATGAGGGCGATGAGGATGTCCGTGCGGTTGAGGAACGGCGTCAGCCCCTCCTCGCCTGCATAGACCTGGAAGCCTTCCACATCCTTTGGCGTACGGCTCCAGCCGGCCACATCGAAACCCATGACCTTCAGTTTGCGGGCTGAGTCCTGCCCCAGCACGCCGAAGCCCATAATGCCGACGCGTACGTCGCCGGCGATCGGCGGCGCCCGGTCGGGCCTCCAGCGCTTGACCTTCTGATTCTCGTCGAAGCGGCGCTGATCGCGCAGATACATGAGGCAGTGCAGCACCATGTATTCGCTCATGCGGTGGGTCAGATCGTCCTGCGCGACGCGCACGATCGGCACGTCCGGCAGGTCGGGATAGCTCATCAGGTGATCGACACCCGCGCCGAGCGAGAAGAGCGCTTCGAGATTGGGCAGACCCGAGAGGCTTCCCGGCTTCGGACCCCAGGTTGCCACATAGCGGATGGTGCTTCTGTCGAACTCTTCGCCAAGCACGACGATGTCGTGGTTCGGCAGAAGTCGCCTGAAGCGCTCGACCCAGGGCTGCGTCTCCCAGGTGACAGCGACGAGAAGGCTCATGCCGTGGCTCCAATGCGATCGAGGATGCTCGGATTGGACGCAGCGGGCTTCTCACTGATGGTGTAGGCAGCGCGCAGGGCGCGCGCTGCCGCTTCGGCTGCTTCCTCGCTGCGTGCATGCACGACAGCAATCGGGCGCGAGGCATCGACCGTCTCGCCGATGGACGCAAGCTCCGTGAGGCCGACGGCGTGATCGATCGGGTCCTGCGGCCGCGTGCGGCCGCCACCGAGGGCCACGACGGCAACGCCCACATCGCGCGTGGCGATCTTCTGCACGACCCCCGATGCTTCGGCATGAATGGCGCGCATCACAGGAGCCGCCTGCAGGTGCCTGTCATGGCGCTCCAATAGATCCGAAGGGCCGCCGAGCGCGGACACCATACGCTGGAAGACCTCGGCGGCTTTCCCGGAAACAATCGCGTGCTCGATCTTTTCGCGCGCGTCGGTGATGTTTGCGGCAAGCCTGCCGAGCAACAGCATCTCGGCGGACAATTCCACCGTCACCTCGTGGAAGCGCTTCTCGCGACGGCGCCCTGTCAGGTAATCGACCGCATAGGCCATCTCGACCGCATTGCCGGCAGCCGATGCGAGCGGCTCGTCCATGTTCGTAAGCAGCGCGCTCGTCGGCAGGCCCGCACCATTGGCAACAAGCACGAGGCTCTCGGCGAGCTTTCGCGCGTCCTCGGCATTGTCCATGAACGCGCCGGAGCCGAATTTCACGTCCATCACGAGGCCCTGCAGGCCGGCCGAGAGCTTCTTCGACAGGATGGAGGCGGTGATGAGATCGATGGACTCTACCGTCGCCGTCACGTCGCGGATGGCATAGAGGCGCTTGTCGGCCGGTGCGAGATCGGCCGTCTGGCCGATGATGGCGCACCCTACCTCGCGCGTGACACGGCGAAACGTGTCGAGGTCGGGCTGCGTGACATAGCCTGGAATGGAATCGAACTTGTCCAGCGTGCCGCCCGTGTGGCCGAGGCCGCGCCCGGAGATCATCGGCACATAGCCGCCGCACGCTGCCACCGCAGGCCCAAGCGCGAGGCTCACCGTGTCACCTACGCCGCCGGTCGAGTGCTTGTCGAGCACCGGGCCCGGCAGATCCCAGGTCAGCACGGTGCCCGAATTCATCATGGCGCGGGTGAGCGCCACGCGCTCCGGCACGGAGAGGCCCTGGAAGAAGATCGCCATGGCGAATGACGCCGCCTGGCCTTCGGTGACGCGGCCTGCCGTGAGCCCTTCGATGAAGTGCTCGATATGCTCGGCATCGAGCGTGCCTCCGTCGCGCTTACGGCGGATAATTTCCTGCGGAAGGAGAGTCATGTCAGTAGGTTCCAGTAGTCGTGGTGCCTTCGCGTCCCTCGCTAGCGGCGATCAGCGCGTCGTAGACGCTGCTCGCGCCGATACGGAAGGTCCGCGGCGTGGCCCAGCCCTGCCCCATGATGCGCTCGGCAAGGTCGAGGTAGATCTTTGCATCGGCCACCGTGCGAATGCCTCCCGAAGGCTTCAGGCCGACAGGCTTGCCCAAGGCCTTGATGGCGTTGAGCATGATCTCGGCTGCTTCCGGCGTGGCGGAGACCGGCGTCTTGCCCGTGGACGTCTTGATGAAGTCGGCCCCGGCATCGATGGCGATGCGGCTCGCCGTCTCGATCAGATTCGCATCCTTCAGCTCGCCTGTTTCAAGAATGACTTTCAGCAGGCGGTCGCCGTCGATGAGTTCGCGCACGGCTTCAACCATCTCGGTCGCAGCCGCAAGATCGCCGCGGCGGACGGCTTCGTAGGGCAGCACGAGATCGATCTCATTCGCACCGTCGGAGAGCGCTTCCTGCGTATCGTCGACGACACGGCTCACATCCTCGCCACCGGCAGGGAAGTTCACCACCGTCGCGATGCGAACGGAAGATCCCTTGAGGTTCTCCTGGGAGCGCTTCACGAATTGCGGCCACACGCACACGGCCGCCACCGGCCCGCGCGGATCGAGCGCCTTCTTGCACAGGGCATCGATAGCCTGATCGGTGCACGTATCTGTCAGGTCGGTGAGATCGAGGCTGCGCAGCGCGCGCAAGGCGATATCCGCATCAGACATGGGACAGCTCCGCAATGAAGGAACGGACGAGGCGCTTGAATCTTTCCGAGGCCTCCGCCGCCGTGTCCTTCGTTTCCTGGTGCGAAGGCGATGCGCCTTCGATACCGGCCGCGAGGTTGGTGACGACGGAAATGGCCGCGACCTTCAGGCCGTGATAGCGCGCGAGAATGACTTCCGGCACGGTCGACATGCCGACAAGATCGCCGCCGAGAATCTGCACCATTTTGATCTCGGCCGGCGTCTCGAAACTCGGTCCCGACAGCCAGGCATAGACACCCTCGGGCAAGTCGATGCCGGTCTTCTGCGCGGCGCGCTGCAACGTCTGGCGAAGTCGCTCGTCATAAGCGCCCGTGAGTGAGACGAAGCGGCCTTCGGTATGATCGCGCAGCAGCGGATTGGCGCCGGACAGGTTGAGGTGATCGTTGATGGCAACAAGGCTTCCGGGACGGATGTCGGCACGCACTGAGCCGGCGGCGTTGGTCGCCACAAACACCGGAACGCCAAGCTCCTTCACGAAGGCTACCGGAATGCGCATCGCGCCTGCATCGCCCGTCTCGTAGTAATGCGCGCGCCCCTGGAACAGCAGAACGCGCTTGCCCTCGAGCGTACCGGCCACGAGCTTTCCCGCATGGCCGGAGACGCCGCTTCTCGGGAAGTGCGGGATCTCCGCGTAAGGGAGGCTCACCGCATCGCTCACTTCGTCGACCAGGGTGCCGAGCCCCGTGCCGAGCACGAAGGTTGCATCGAAATGGCCATCGAAGCCGCGGCTGCGCACGAAGGCAGCCGCCTCTTGAATCATCTGCTGCATCATCATCGTTTCAGGCCTTAAACCGCAGGCCTTCCTTTCATCAAAGCAATCAGCTCGTTCTACCGATCCGTCAGATTGTCGGGACCGAATGAGAAGGGCAACAGCGCGTCGAGGGTAAAGCTCTTCCGGATGCCCTCGGGACCGGCAATGTGGATCGGCGTATCGGGCGCGGCGAACTCGCGGATGCGCTGACGACAGCCACCGCAGGGTGTGACGAGATGCTCGCCCTCGCCCATGACGACGATCTGCGCGATGCGGTTCGATCCGCCCGCGATCATGGCCGAAATCGCGCCGGCCTCCGCGCAGGAGCCTACCGGGTAGGCCGCGTTCTCCACGTTGCAGCCGGTGAACACCTGACCGTCAGGTGTCGCAATCGCAGCGCCGACCTTGAAGCGGGAATAGGGCGCGTAGGCCTTGGCCTGGATCGCCTTGGCGGCTTCGAACAGGGTATCTAGTGACGCCATGCTCAGCGCTCCTTCACATAAGGGATGCCGGCGGCGCGAGGTGGAATCGCCTTGCCGATGACTCCGGCGAGCAGGATGACCGTCATAAGATAGGGCATCGCCTGGATTGCCTGCACGGGCACCTCGCCGATGCCGGGCAGCGACAGGCCCTGGAGCTGGTTCGCGAAGGCGTCGAGCAGACCGAAGAGGAAGCAGGCGCCGAGAGCCGGCCAAGCCCGCCACTTGGCGAAGATCAGGGCCGCGAGTGCAATGAAGCCGCGTCCGGCGGTCATGTTGGGCAGGAAGCCTGCCGCCTGCCCGACTGACAGGTAAGCGCCCGCAAACCCGCACAGAACGCCTGCGATGATGACCGCGGTATAGCGCAGGCCGGTCACCGAGATGCCGGCGGTGTCGACCGCGGCCGGATTCTCGCCGACCGCGCGCAGGCGAAGGCCGAAGCGGGTGTGCCCGAGAACGAACCATGTCACCGGCACTGCGAGCAGGACCACGTAGACGAGTGCCGAATGGCCGAAGAGCACGCTGCCGAAGCGCTGATCGCCCTCCAACGGCGGCGTGCGCCCGCCCTGGCTGTACCAGGCATTGCCCACGATGGCAGTCAGGCCCGCGGCCAGCATGTTGATGGCAACGCCCGAGACGATCTGGTTGCCGCGCTGGCTGATGGAAGCGAAGCCATGAACGAGCCCGATGGCCACGGAGGCTGCGATGCCGACCAGTAGGCCGGCCCAGGCGGAGTCGAAGGCGTAAGCGCCTGCGGCACTTGCAAAAGCTGCTACCAGCATCTTGCCCTCAAGCCCGATATCCACCACGCCGGAGCGTTCGGACCAGAGGCCGGCAAGGCAGGCGGCGAGAAGCGGGATCGAGAGCCGCAGGGCCGAGTCGAAGATCGTGACGAGAAAGCCGAGATCCATGACTTTAAGCCCTCGCCAGCTTCTGGCGCGCGAAAAGGTGCGCTACGAGACGCCGGAACAATCCGTCGAGCGCGCCCGCGAACAGGATGATGATGCCGCCGATCACCACCACCATGTCGCGGGTGATGGCCGGCTGCTCGAAGGCGAGTTCAGCGCCCCCTTGATAAAGGATGCCGAACAGGAGCGAAGCCAGGATGATGCCGACCGGATGCGCGCGGCCCATCAGCGCCACCGCGATGCCGACGAATCCGTAGCCCGAGGTGAACTCGAGCAGCAGGCGGTGCTGGTAGCCCATGAGCTCGTTGACGGCGAGACCGCCGGCCAGTGCTCCGGAGAGCACCATGGCGATGATGATGATGCGCGCGGGCGAGATGCCGGCATAGACCGCAGCGCTCGGGTTCGACCCGACGACCCGGATCGCATAGCCGAGACGCGAGCGGTAGATCAGGAGCCAGACGAAATAGGACGCCGCCAGCGCCAGCACCAGCGTGAGATTGAGCTGCGAGTTCGGGATCTCGATCCCGATGGCGGCGAAGACGTCGTGCATGAACGGAATGTAGGACTGCTCCGGAAACGCGCGCGTTTCCGGATTCATGGATTGCGGCTCGCGCAGCACGTTCACGAGCAGGTAGACGATCAGCACGCTGGCGAGCCAGTTGAACATGATCGTAGTGATGACGATGTGGCTGCCGCGCTTGGCCTGCAGATAGCCCGGAATGGCAGCCCATAGAGCACCAAAGGCGGCAGCGCCCAGGATGCCGAGCGGGATGAGCAGGAAGCCCGGCAGAAAGGTGAGATTGTTGAGCACCAGCGCAATGCCGAGGCCTGCCAGCGTCGCCTGTCCCTCACCGCCGATGTTGAATAGACCCGCATGATACGCGACCGCTACGGCGAGCCCAACGAAGATGAAGTCGGTCATGTAGAACAGGGTGAAGCCGAGCCCCTCCCCCGTGCCGAGGCTGCCTTGCAGCAGAAAGCGCGTGGCCGTCAGCGGATTCTCGCCGATGGCGAGCACGACGAGTCCGGCGACGAGAAAAGCCGCCACGACGGAGATGGCGGGCACGAGAACCGTATCGGCCCATCTGGGCAGGTCGAGAGGAGCACTCACGTCTTAAGCATCCGGCAGGAACATGTGGCCCTGCTCATCGAGAGGAAAGGATGGGTTCCAGGCGACTTCCCAAAGATGTCCGTCGGGATCGGCGAAATAGCCCGAATAGCCGCCCCAGAAAACATCCTGCAGCGGCTTGACCGGTTTTGCGCCAGCCTTCACGGCCAGAGCGTAAACCTCGTCGGCTTCTTGCCTGGAGCGGGCATTGTAGGCGAGCGTGATAGCGGCAAAGCCCGTGGGCTTATCTTCGACGCCCGCATCCTTGGCGAGGTCGGCACGCCCGAAGAGGGCGAGCGCCAAGCCGTTTGCCTGATAAAAGGCGACGCTGGGCTGGCTGGCGGAAGAGGCCTTCCAGCCCCAGGCCTCGTAGAAGGCACGGGACTTTGCAAGATCGGCCACGCCCAGCGTGACAAGGGTCAATCGCGGCTGCATCACGCTGCCTCGTCCACGACGCCGGCCATGAGCAGGCCGAGCTCCTGCTCGTTGGTCTGGGATGCCTTGCGTTCGCCCGTGATCTTGCCGCCACACATGGTCAGGATGCGATCGGAGAGGTTCATGATCTCGTCGAGCTCCACCGACACGAGGAGGATCGCAACGCCCGCATCGCGTAAGCTGATCAGGCGGCGATGGATGAACTCGATGGCCCCGATGTCGACGCCGCGTGTCGGCTGGCCGACGAGCAGCACCTTCGGATTGCGCTCGATCTCGCGGGCCAGCACGATCTTCTGCTGGTTGCCGCCGGAGAACTTCGACGACTTCAGCCGCGGCGCGGGCGGGCGCACATCGTACTGCTCCATCTTCTTCGCGAGATCCTCGATCAGACGGTCATGATCGAGAATGGGCCCACGGCCGAGATGGGGCTCGTGGCTGAAGCCGAGAATGGCGCTCTCGAAGGCCGGAAACGCCGGCACGAGCCCCGTGCGCAGCCGATCCTCCGGCACGTGCAGCAGGCCGAGCTGGCGCATGCGGTGCGGGTTGTGTTGGCTGGAATGGATGGTCTGTCCTTCGAGCCGGATCGAGCCGAGCGCCGGCTGGCGCATGCCGGCAATGGCCTCCAGCAATTCGCTCTGGCCGTTGCCCGCCACACCCGCGATACCGACGATCTCACCCGCACGGACGGTGAAGGAGGCATTGGCGACGCGGAGCACGCCGCGCGCATCGATGACGGACAGGTTGTCGACCTCCAGCAGCGGCGCGCCGGGGGTCCTCTCGGCCTTCTCGACGCGCAGGAGCACGCGACGCCCCACCATCAGCTCGGCCAGCTCCGGCGGCGAGGTATTGGCAGTCTCGACGGTCGCCACCATTTCGCCGCGGCGCATGACAGAGACGCGATCGGTGATCGCCATGATCTCGCGCAGCTTGTGGGTGATGAGAATGACGGTCTTGCCTTGCTCCTTCAGCGAGCGGAGCAGGCCGAACAACGCGTCGGCCTCCGGCGGCGTCAGCACGGCGGTAGGCTCGTCCAGAATGAGGATGTCCGCGCCGCGATAGAGAGCTTTGAGAATTTCGACGCGCTGCTGCAGCCCGACGGAGAGATCGCCGACGGTGGCGTCCACATCGATCTCGAGGCCGTAATCCTTGGCGAGCCGCGCGAGTTCCGCACGCACCTTGGCCTCGCCGGCGCGCAGCATGGCGCCGCCTTCGGCGCCCAGCATCACGTTGTCGACCACACTCAGGGGCTCAACCAGCATGAAGTGCTGATGCACCATGCCGATGCCGGCCTGGATGGCATCATTGGGCGAACGGATGGCAATCGGCTTGCCGTTGACCCGGACCTCGCCGGAATCGGCCTCGTAGAACCCGTACAGGATCGACATGAGCGTCGACTTGCCCGCACCGTTCTCGCCGACGATGCCGTGGATCGTGCCGCGCTCGACGGAGAGGTTCACATCCTTATTGGCGTGAACGGCGCCGAAGCTCTTGTTGATGGCAATGAGTTCAATGGCTGGGGACATCGGCCTCAATGTGGTTGTCCGGCAACGGAAGGGCGAGCGGATCTTAGCGGAAAACGCACGAACCTAAAAACGGAAACGGCCGCAGGTCCTCTCCTGAGGAGCCTGCGGCCGGATTGATGCGTCAGATTACATCGGGCACTTGGAGTCCGACATGTAGTCGTGGACCTTGATGGCGCCGGACTTGATGTCGGCGGCGGCCTTGTCGGCGGCAGCCTTCATCTCGGCGGTGACGAGCGACTTGTTGTTGTCGTCGAGCGCCCAGGCCACGCCGTCTTCCTTGAGGCCGAGCACCGAAACGCCGGCCTTGAAGGTGCCCTTCTTGGCCTGATCGAAGGCGGTGTAGGTAGCGACATCCACGCGCTTGACCATGGAGGTCAGCACCTTGCCGGGATGCATGCTGTTCTGGTTCGAGTCGACGCCGATGCCGAGCTTGCCCGCATCAGCGGCAGCGCGCAGCACGCCCACGCCGGTGCCGCCGGCTGCATGATAGATCACGTCTGCGCCGCGATCGATCTGGCTCTTGGCGAGCTCGCCGCCCTTCACCGGATCGTTCCAGGCCGCACCCGTGGTGCCGGTCATGTTCTGGAACACCTCGGCATCCTTCTTGGCGTGCTTCGCGCCCTGGACGTAGCCGCAGGCGAACTTGCGGATGAGCGGGATGTCCATGCCGCCCACAAAGCCGACCTTGTTGGTCTTCGAGGCCTGGGCCGCCAGGAGGCCGACCAGGAACGAACCCTCATGCTCCTTGAACACCACGGACTGCACGTTCGGCTTCTCGATCACGGCGTCAATGATGGCGAACTGGGTCTTCGGGAACTCCTCGGCGACCTTCTTCAGCGCGGTCTCCTGGGAGAAGCCCACGGCCAGGATGGGGGAGAAGCCGTCGCGGGCGAAGCGGCGCAGGGCCTGCTCGCGCTGCGCGTCGTTCTGCGGCTCGAAATCGCGGTAGTCGGTGCCGGTGTCCTTCTTGTACTTCTCGGCGCCGGTGTGGACGCCCTCGTTGAAGGATTTGTCGAATTTGCCGCCGAGATCGTAGACAATGGCGGGCTTGAAGGCCGGAGCTTGAGCGAAGGCGATGGAGGCGGAAAAGGCGAGGCCCGCGAGCGCGAGGCCGAACTTGGTGACTGTCATCGGCTTAGTTCCCTGTTAGACGCCGGCTTGCTGCCGGTTGCCCCATGACGATGGCATGGCAAGGGTCACAACGCCAAGGCCTCTGTCAAGGCGGCATGTTATTTCCTTCACGGAAAGGTTGATGACAGATCTCATTCCCGTAAGGTCGCAGCATGTCCTTGACGCCTGACGAAATCGACCGCTATGCCCGCCACCTCGTTCTCCGGGATGTGGGCGGACCGGGGCAGCAGAAGCTGAAAGCCGCTCGCGTCCTCGTGATCGGCGCTGGGGGCTTAGGCGCGCCCCTGATCCAGTACCTCGCCGCGGCCGGGATCGGCACCATCGGCATCGTGGATGACGATACGGTCAGCCTCTCGAACCTGCAGCGGCAGGTCATCCATGGGACACCTGATATCGGCCTTCCCAAGGTGGAAAGCGCCACGGATGCGATCCGGCGGCTCAATCCGCATGTGACGGTCGAGACCCACGCCATCCGCCTGACGCCCGAGAATGCGCGGGAGTTGGTTCGCCGCTACGATATCGTCGCCGACGGCTCCGATAACTTCGAGACCCGCTATGCAGTCTCGGATGCCTGCTTCTTCGAGAAGAAGCCCCTGGTCACGGCGGCTTTGGGGCAGTTCGACGCCTCGCTCACCACGATCCGGGCGCATGAGACCGGCCCGGGCGGAAAGCCAAACCCCACCTATCGCTGCCTCTTCCCTGCCCCGCCTCCACCCGGGGCGATCCCCACCTGCGCGGAAGCTGGCGTGCTCGGGGCGCTCGCCGGCGTCATGGGCAGCCTGATGGCCATGGAGGTGATCCGGGAGATCGTGGGCTTTGGCGAGAGCCTTGTGGGGCGGCTGCTGATGGTCGATGCCCGCGCGATGCGGTTCGATACGGTGCGCTACGGGTGGGATGAGGGGAACCCGTTGAGTGGGACGGGCACCCAATAAACCCCCTCCCCTCTGCGGGAGAGGGTGACCTGCAAAGCAGGTCGGGAGAGGGGCCGAGTTCATTTGAGGACTTCCCCTCTCCCGGCTTACTCCGTTCGCCACCCTCCCCCGCAGAGGGGGGAGGGACGATGTTGAGTTTTAGGACCGCAGCACCGCGCCGGTCTTCTTCGACACCTCGCCGACGATCTTGGCGGAAACCGCCTCGATCTCCACGTCGGTGAGCGTCTTCTCCGTGGGCTGGAGGGTAACGGCAATCGCCACGGACTTCTTGTCCGGGTCGATGCCGGTGCCCTCGTAGATGTCGAACACGTCGACGCCCACGATCAGTTGGCGCTCAGCCCCTTGCGCCGCTTTCACGATGTCGCCGGCGGCCACATCGCGGCCGACCACGAAGGCGAAGTCACGGGTGAGCGGCTGGAAGTCGGGCAGGTTCAGCTTCGGCTTCATCTTGGTCGGCTTCGCCTTGGGAGGCGGCAGCGCGTCCAGATTGAGCTCGAAGGCCACGAGCGGGCCCTTCAGATCGAGGGCTTTGAGCACCTTCGGGTGAACCTCGCCGAAGGCGCCGACCACGTTTTTCGGCCCGAACTGCAGGGTGCCCGAGCGGCCCGGATGGAACCAGGCCGGGCCGCCCGCCACGATCTGGAGACCGCCGGCCGGGATGCCGAGCGCCACGAGCAGGGCCAGAACATCGGCCTTGGCGTCGAAGGTATCAACCGACTGAGCGCCGCCGTCCCAGTGACGGCCCACACCCTCGGCGCGCGCTGTTCCACGACGGACGGCCGCTGCCTTGATCGATTGGCCTTCCGGTTCGTCGGACGCGAAGGTCTGACCGACCTCGAAGAGGGCCACGTCGCCGAGGCCGCGATCGGCATTGCGCTGCGCCGCCTTCAGGAGACCGGGCAGCAGGCTCGGACGCATGTCGGAGAGTTCGGCGGCGATCGGGTTGGCAAGCGCAAGCCGCGCATCGCCGCCGCCGAACAGCTCCGCCTCGCTCTTGGCGATGAACGACCAGGTGACGGCCTCCACCAGCCCGCGCACGGCCAGCGAGCGGCGGGCGAGCCGCGTGCGCTTCTGGATCAGCGTCAGGATGGGCTTGGCCACCACGTCTTCGAGACGCGGCAAGGGCTTAGGCTCGATGCGGTCGACACCGGCGATGCGGATGACCTCCTCGACAAGATCCGCCTTGCCCTCGATGTCCGGGCGCCAGGACGGAGCCGTGACGCTCACGCGCTCGCCCGAGCCTTCAACCTGGAACCCGAGCTTCTTCAGGATCTGCTCGGACTCGGCAGGCTGCACGTCGAGACCCGACAGGCGCGGAACTTCGCTCCAGGGGAACGCGATGACGCGACGATCCTCGGGCACCTTTCCGGCCACGACGGCCTCGCTCGGCGCACCGCCGCAGAGATCGACAACCATCTGCGTGGCGAGATCGAGGCCCGGCACGGTGAAGGCCGGGTCGACACCGCGCTCGAAGCGGTAGCGCGCATCGGTGATGATCCCGTGCTTGCGGCCCGACTGCGCGATGTTGAGTGGATCCCACAGCGCGGATTCGATCAGCACGTCGGTCGTGGTCTCGTCCGATCCGGAATGCTCGCCGCCCATGATGCCGGCGATGGATTCCACGCCGTTCTCGTCGGCGATCACCACGCTGCCGGGATCGAGCTTGTAGGTGCGCCCATCGAGGGCCAGCACTTCCTCGCCCTCCTTCGCCCGACGAACGGTGAGGTTGCCCTTCACCTTCTTCAGATCGAAGACATGGAGCGGGCGACCGCGGTCGAAGGTGACGTAGTTGGTGATGTCCACCAGGGCGTTGATCGGGCGAAGTCCGATGGAAAGCAGGCGGCGCTGCATCCATTCCGGCGACGGGCCGTTCTTCACGCCGCGCACAAGACGCAGGGCGAAGGCCGGGCAGAGCTTCTCGTCGCCCGGCGCGAGATCGAGCGTCACCGAGACCGGGCAGGCGCCCCTGCCCTGAACAGGCGCGACAGCATCGCCCTTGAGCGTGCCAAGACCTGCCGCCGCGAGATCGCGGGCGATGCCATGGATCGACGTGCAGTCGGGGCGGTTCGGCGTGAGATTGATCTCGATCACCGGATCGTCGAGGCCCGCATAGGCCGCATAGGGTTGCCCCACCGGCGCATCCTCGGGCAAATCGATGATGCCGTCATGATCGTCGGAGATCTCGAGTTCCGAGCCTGAGCACAACATGCCGGCGCTCTCGACGCCGCGGATGTTACCGACGCCGAGCGTGATGTTCTTGCCCGGGATGTAGGTGCCAGGCGGCGCGAACACGCTCTTCATGCCGGTGCGCGCATTGGGGGCGCCGCAGACCACCTGAATAGGTGCGCCTTCGCCCGTATCGACCTTACACACTCGCAGGCGATCGGCATTGGGGTGCTGCTCGGCGGAGATCACATAGGCGACCTTGTACGGCGCCAGCGCCTTCGCCTTGTCCTCCACGCCCTCGACCTCGAGGCCGATGCGGGTGAGCGTCTCGACAATCACGTCGAAGGAGGCTGTGGTGTCGAGATGATCCTTCAGCCAGGAGAGGGTGAATTTCATAGGTACTCTCCTTTAAGACGTAAGGCCGCTGACGAGGCTTGGGATGTCGAGCGGGCGGAAGCCGTAATGGTTCAGCCAGCGCACATCGGCCTCGAAGAAGGGGCGCAGGTCCGGCATGCCGTATTTGAGCATGGCGATGCGATCAATGCCCATGCCCCAGGCAAAGCCCTGGTACTCGTCCGGATCGAGCCCGCAATTGCGCAGCACGTTCGGATGGACCATGCCGCAGCCGAGGATCTCGAGCCAGTCGGTGCCCTCGCCGAAGCGTATCTCGCCGCCCTTGCGGGAGCACTGGATATCGACCTCGGCGGATGGCTCCGTGAACGGGAAGAAGGACGGGCGGAACCGCATCTTCACCTGGTCGACCTCGAAGAAGGCCTTGCAGAATTCCTCCAGGATCCACTTCATGTGCGCGATGTTGGCCTGCTTGTCGATGACGAGGCCTTCCACCTGGTGGAACATCGGCGTGTGGGTCTGGTCCGAGTCGTGACGATAGGTCCGGCCCGGAATGATCACCCTGATCGGCGGCTTCTGGGACGTCATCGTGCGGATCTGCACCGGCGAGGTATGCGTGCGCAGCACCTTGCGCTCACCCTTCTCGTCAGGGGCGAGGAAGAAGGTGTCGTGCATCTCGCGGGCCGGATGGCCCTCGGGGAAGTTCAGCGCCGTGAAGTTGAGGTAATCAGTCTCGATGTCCGGCCCCTCAGCCACGGAGAAGCCCATATCGGCGAAGATCGCCGTCAGCTCCTCGATTACCTGGCTGATCGGATGGATGCGACCGCGGGACTCAGGCGCCTCGGGCACCGGCAGGGTCACGTCGATGCGCTCGGCAGAGAGCCTTGCTTCGAGCGCTGCCTCAGCGAGCGTCTCCTTCTTGGCCGCGATGGCGCCCTGCACGGTGTCGCGCAGGCCGTTGATGAGCGGTCCACGTTCCTTGCGCTCCTCCGGCGTCATGGCGCCGAGGGTTTTCAGGAGTTCGGAGACGGAGCCCTTCTTGCCGAGCGCCGACACGCGCACGGTTTCCAGAGCCGCCTCGTCGCCGGCGGCTTCGACCTGGGTGAGCAGGTCACGTTCGAGTTGATTGAGATCGGTCATCGGTCCCTGGCCAGATGCAAGCGCCACATGAGAGGCGCCCTGAGTGAGGCGCGGCGCGGGAACCGTCAAGTCGTCCGAGCCGCGAAATGGCTACCGACAGCTCGATTTAAGCCGTCAGCCCGGGTGGTCTCGGAGAAGGGGGAGTAAGGCGGTGCGGCTGAAGGTTCAGCCGCACCGAAAGCCAGTCTATCCGATCAGGCAGCCTGCTGCGGCAGGGCGGCCTTGGCGCGCTCCACGTAGGCGGCGAAAGCCGCCGGCTCGTGGATGGCCAGCTCGGACAGGACCTTGCGATCGACCTCGATCCCAGCCTTGCCGAGACCGTCGATAAATCGGGAATAGGTCATGTCATGCATCCGGACCGCTGCGTTGAGGCGCTGGATCCAGAGAGCGCGGAAGGTGCGCTTCTTGTTCTTACGGTCGCGAGTCGCATATTGCATGCTCTTCTCGACCGCCTGCTTGGCGATGCGGATGGTATTCTTGCGGCGGCCATAGAAGCCCTTGGCTGCCTTGAAAACCTTCTTGTGCTTGGCGTGGGATGTTACGCCACGTTTGACGCGGGCCATTGAATAACTCCTTCAAAATCTGGGATGTGGGAAGAACCGTCTCAGCCGTTGGGCAGGAAGTACTTCTTCACGTTGTAGGCATCGCCTTCGAACATGGTGGTGGTGCCGCGCAGATTACGGATCTGCTTGTTCGAACGCTTGATCATCCCGTGACGCTTGCCGGCCTGGGCGTAAACGACCTTGCCGGTGCCAGTGATCTTGAAGCGCTTTTTCGCGCCCGACTTCGTCTTCAGCTTGGGCATTTGGCTCTCCTTGGGTCAGGCCTCGGGAGCGGCATAAACCGCCCTTCAGCCTTTTCATTGCTGCATTGAGCAAAACAAACCGCCACGGCAGCCCTAACAGCCGGGCGGTTCGATGAAGGCGGCCTTATGACAGAAGGCCGTTCAAAAAGCAATGGCCGCCGGTGCCCCGACGGCCATGAATTTCCCTATACGAGGAGCCCCTTAGCGCGGCGCCAGAACCATGACGACTTGGCGGCCTTCGAAGTTCGGCTCCATCTCGACCTTGGCGATATCGCCCACATCGGCCTTGACGCGGTCCAGGACCTTCAGGCCAAGGGACTGGTGGGCCATTTCGCGACCACGGAAGCGCAGGGTGATCTTCACCTTGTTGCCTTCCTCGAAGAAGCTTTTCATTGCCTTCATCTTGACCTCGTAATCGTGGTCATCGATGCCGGGACGCAGCTTGATTTCCTTAACCTCGACCGTCTTCTGCTTCTTGCGTGCCTCAGCGGCCTTCTTCTGCTCCAGGAAGCGGAATTTGCCGTAATCGAGGATCTTGCAGACGGGAGGGGTTGCGTTCGGCGAGATCTCCACGAGATCAAGGCCTGCCTCTTCAGCAACCTTCAGGGCATCGAAGAAAGGGATGACGCCCCGGTTCTGCCCCGTATCGTCGATCAGCTGTACTTCGCGAACACCGCGAATGTCTCGGTTGGCGCGCGGTCCGTCCTTTTGCGGCACCGGCATGGCTCTCATTGGTCTGCGAATGGCTCGTATCTCCTGTTGAGGGCTTAAGCTGAGGATCGGAGATCCCGAGGGATCCCTGCTGGGCATACTCAGCCTTGCCACGAAAGATTCGACATTTCGCGCAAACGCGCGGGAAGTCAACTTTTTCTATGTGTAAAACGGCCCTCCAGCAGGGCTGAATACACATCGAGGGTGCCGATAACCATGCGCTCGAGCGAGAAATGACGCTCCACGTGAGCCCGGGCCCGAGCGGACAAGCCAATTCTCGCGCTGGCTCCAAGCCCGAGCGCAGCGCCGACGGCCTCGGCGAGCGCGTCCGCATCACCGGCCGGGACACGCCAGCCCGTCCGCTCATGCGGCGGCACAGCCGGCGGAGACAGCACCGTCTCCGGCACGGCACCCAGATCTGAGACGACCACGGGGGTGCCCATGGCCTGCGCCTCCACGGCCGAACGCCCGAAGGCCTCGGGCTCCGTGGACGGCACGGTGACGACCGATGCGGCCAGGAAGGCAGCCGGCATGTCGGTGCAATGGCCGACCCGGCGCACGATGCCTTTCAGGTTCTTCGCCTCGATCAGATTGTCGAGATCCTTCATGTAAGAATCCCGCCCCTGCGGGTCGCCGGCTAGGATGTAGGCGACATCGGTCAGGCCTGCATCGCGCAGCCTGGCGGCCGCCTCGATCAACACCTTCTGGCCTTTCCAGCCGGTCAGGCGGGCGGCGAGCAGCACCACCCGCTCATGGGGCGCCACCTCCCAGGCCTTGCGCAGGGCCTCGATCCTCTCCGGCGCAACCGCGTGCGGGGAGAAGACCGAGAAGTCCGTGCCCCGGTGAAGCACCCGGATGCGCTCGCCCGCCTGGGGATAGACCGAGCGGATCAGCTCGCCCGTATAATGGGAATTGGCGATGACGGCATCGCCGCGGGCCATCACCGAGTTGTACAGGACCTTCACCGAGGAGCGGCCGGAATAGCTTCCGTGATAGGTCGTCACGAACGGGATGTTGAGCGACCGCGCGGCGCCCAGGCCCACCCAGGCCGGAGCCCGAGAGCGGGCATGCACCAGGGCAACCCGCTCGTCGTGGCAGATCCGGGCGAGCTTGCGCACGTTGAGGAGCATGGAGAACGGGTTCTTCGACGCCGCCGGGAAGGGAATCCAGATGCCGCCCTTGGTCTGAAGCTCGCCGACAAGGCGTCCGCCTTCCGTCGCGACCAGCGCCCGGGCGCCGGCATGGACCAACCCCTCGGCGATGTCGACGGTGGTGCGCTCCGCCCCTCCCGCCTCCAGTTCGGGGACGATCTGAAGAATGGTCCGGCCCGCCAGCGGGTGCACGTGGGAGGACGGGAACGCCATCCCTCCGCCGGGTCGCGATGAAAAACTCACGGGAGTCAGAGCCTTCTCAAAAAATCGTCCGACAGAATCGTCCGAAAGAATCCTATATGACGCTTGCTTCAAAGCAGTTGAGGATGAGTTAACCATGCCGCAAAGCGTCACGGTCGGCCAGGATGGCCGCTCTATCGCCGTTCTCGCCCGAGCGGGCAAGGGTCCTCCTGTGGTCTGGCTCGGGGGCTTCAAGTCGGACATGCGGGCCGCCAAGGCGAGTGCCCTCGATGAATGGGCCCAACAGTCCGGCCGCGCCTTCGTGCGTTTCGATTATAGCGGCCATGGCGAGTCGAGCGGTGCCTTCGAGGAAGGCACGATTTCGCGCTGGCTGGAGGACGCGCTCGCTGTGATCGAGCGTTATGTGCGGGAACGACCGATCTTCGTCGGCTCCTCAATGGGCGGTTGGATCAGCCTCCTGGCGGCACGCCATCTTATGGAGAAGCAGCCGGATCTTGCCCCTGTGGGCATGGTGCTCATTGCTCCGGCTATCGACATGACCGAGCGGCTGATGTGGGGGCGTTTTCCCGAGGAGCTGCGGCAGAGCGTCCAGGTGACGGGGGTTTATCATCGCCCTTCCGCCTATTCCGACGACCCCTACCCCATCACCCTGAACCTGATCGAGGATGGCCGCCGCCACCTCCTTCTCGACCGGCCGATCCTGACCGGCTGCCCGGTCCACATCCTGCAGGGGATGGAGGATCCCGATGTTCCCTGGAGCCATGCGCTCGAGCTGGTGGAGCACCTGCCGGGAGACAGCGTCTCGCTGACGCTGATCAAGGATGGCGATCACCGGCTGTCGCGGCCTGAGGACATCGAGCGGCTGATCGCAGCCGTCGCGGCAATCGCTTGATGAGATGGTGAGCCTCCGCATCGTGCGGAAAAGTGGGCCCGGTTTTCCGCTAAGAACGATGCGAAGCTTATAGATTGAGCATCAAATTGCCCCCCAAAAGTGGGAACCACTTTTGGGTTCGATGCTCTAATGCAGGCTCACCATCGTCAGGTCATGTGCCCAGGCATTGGCCACGGCAGCGTCGTGGTTGTCGGTCAGCAGGATGGGCTCGCCGCTGGCGGACAGAAGCGCGAACAGCCGCATACCGGGCTGGAGCTTGGGAGCCTGGGGAAACAGCCGGGCGACCTCGTCGGATTCCAGCGGCTTCACATAGGCCATCTGGCCCAGGCCCAAGGTGGCGAGCTCGGATATATCGAGGACCGGCTCGTGATGGTTCTTGATCTCGAAGTTCATGGACATCTCCTTGTTGCGGATGCCGTCACACCTTGTCCGGGGCGCTGATGTCGATCTTGCGGACGATCCGCTCCGGCTCGGGTCGGGCCAGATCAATCGACAAAAGTCCGTTGGACAGGTCCGCGCCCATGACCTCCATGCCGTCGACAAGGAGGAAGGTGCGCTGGAACTGACGGGCGGCGATGCCGCGATGGAGGAAGTGCCTTGTCTTGTCGTCGGTCTGACGTCCCCGGATGACGAGCTGGCTCTCCTCCAAGGTCACCTCCAGCTGATCCCGGGTGAAACCGGCAACGGCCAAGGTGATGCGGAGGCGCTCGGGGGCGCTTTCCGTGCGAGCCAGACGCTCGATGTTGTAGGGCGGATACCCGTCCCCTGCCGCCTTGGCGACCCGATCGAGCGCCTGCTCGATCTCATCGAAGCCTAACAGAAACGGATGCCCGAAGGGCGACTGACGCGACATGTTCGAAGCCCAAGGTTAGAGGCACTTCGGTTGGTTTTGAGCCCGCTCATGCGGCACTCAAGTGGCCCGAAACCGGGCCGCTGTCAGCAATATGGATACGCCGCTCCAGCCTATCAAGACCCTGGTCAAGTCACCCTGGCAAGGGTTGGATCTCAAGATAAACGCGGCGTTTCGGGCTAGACCCGCCCCCGCCACCAGGCGACCTGCTCGGCCACGCGGACCGGGGACGTGCCGCCGAAGCTCGTCCGGGAGCGGACGGAGTTCTCGACGCCGAGCACGTCATAGATGCCCTGGTGGATCTTGGGCTCGACCGCCTGCATGGCCTCGAGCGGCAGCTCCTCAAGGGTGCAGCCGCGCTTCTCCGCCTCGGACACGATGCGCCCGGTGACGTGGTGGGCGTCGCGGAAGGGGATGTTGAGGCTGCGCACGAGCCAGTCGGCCAGATCCGTCGCTGTGGAGAAGCCGGCCCCGGCCACCGCTGCCATGCGCTCCGGCACCGGCTCCAGGTCCCGGATCATGCCGGTCATGGCCGCGAGCACGAGTTCGATGGTGTCCGCCGCGTCGAAGACCTGCTCCTTGTCCTCCTGCATGTCCTTGGAATAGGCGAGCGGCAGGCCCTTCATGACGGTGAGCAGCGAGACGAGTGAGCCGATGACGCGCCCAGTCTTGCCGCGCACCAGTTCGGCTGCGTCCGGGTTGCGCTTCTGCGGCATCATGCTGGAGCCGGTGGTCCAGCGGTCCGGCAGGCGCACGAAGCCGAAAGGCGCCGACATCCAGATGATGATTTCTTCCGCAAGACGTGACAGGTGCACGGCGCAGATGGAAGCAGCAGCCATGAACTCGAGCAGGCTGTCCCGGTCCGAGACCGTGTCCAGCGAGTTGCGGGTCGGGCCGTCGAAGCCAAGCGCCTTGGCGGTCATGTGCCGGTCGATGGGAAAGGACGTGCCGGCGAGCGCGCCGGCCCCCAGGGGGCACTCGTTCAGGCGCTGGCGGGAGTCGCGGATGCGGCTGCGGTCGCGGCCGAACATCTCCACATAGGCCATGAGATGATGCCCGAAGGTCACCGGCTGGGCGCTCTGGAGATGGGTGAAGCCCGGCATCACGGTGGCCGCATGGGCCTCGGCCTTGTCGAGGAGCGCCTTGATCAAGCTGGTGAGCTGCTCGTCGGTCCGGTCATGGGCATCGCGCATCCAGAGGCGGATGTCGACGGCGACCTGGTCGTTGCGGCTGCGGGCCGTATGGAGGCGGGCCGCCGGATCGCCGACGACCTCGCGCAGGCGGCTCTCCACGTTCATGTGGATGTCTTCGAGCGCCTTGGAGAAGGTGAAGGAGCCGGACTCGATCTCGCCGAGCACCCGCTGGAGGCCCTGGTGGATGGCATCCCGGTCGCTATCCGCAATGATCCCCTGTTTCGCCAGCATGGCGCTGTGGGCAATCGAGCCCTGGATGTCCTGGGAGGCCAGCCGCTTGTCGAAGTCGATGGAGGCGTTGATGGCTTCCATGAGGGCGCTGGGCGAGGACGAGAACCGCCCGCCCCACATGGTGTTGGCACCGGATTTTTTGGCTTCTTCAGACACTGTGTTTCATCCGAGAAAGAGGATTGAGGAGCCTTTGCCACAGTTTGCCGCTTCAGGCCAACCCGGACTCCTGCACGGCCTTTGGGCAAGCTGGACGAACGCCATTCACAGTTTGCCAGTTTAAAACCAGTTGCTAGACTCGACAGAACCTGTGTGATTTGCATTCATACGGGCGCACAAGAAGCGCACCCAGCGCTGCAAGGGAACTGGCCTATGAAAAGTCTTCCGAAAATTATCCTATCTGCTGCCATGGTCACCGTGATGGCGACCTCCTTCGCTGCCGTTCAGGCAGCCACGCCAGCCGACACCCTCGTCCAGGCCTGGCAGAGCGACGACATCATCTCGCTCGACCCCGCCGAGGTGTTCGAGTTCAGCGCCTCCGAGATCATCGGCAACACCTATGAGCGCCTGATCTCCTACGACATCAAGGACGTGTCCAAGATCTCCGGACAGGTCGCCGAGTCCTGGACCGTCTCCCCGGACGGCAAGACCTTCACGTTCAAGATCAAGCCGAACAAGAAGTTCGCCTCGGGCAGCCCCATCACCGCCGAGGACGTGGTCTATTCGCTCCACCGGGCCGTGTCGCTCGACAAGTCGCCCGCCTTCATCCTCGGCCAGTTCGGCCTGACGAAGGACAACGTGAAGGACAAGGTCAAGCAGACCGGCCCGCTTGAGATGACCTTTGAGGTCGACAAGGCCTATGCGCCGACCCTGGTGCTCTACTGCCTCGGCAACTCGGTTGCGTCGATCGTCGAGAAGAAGGTTCTCGTCCAGAACGAGAAGGACGGCGACTACGGCTATAACTGGCTCAAGACCAAGTATGCCGGCTCCGGCCCCTATATCATGCGCGACTGGAAGGCCAACGAGGTCCTCGTTCTCGAGCGCAACCCGAACTACGAGAAGCCGGCACCGCTTGCCCGCGTGATCTTCCGCCATATCAAGGAGACCGCAAGCCAGCGCCTGCTGCTCGAGAAGGGCGACATCGACGTGGCTCGCAGCCTGAACCCGGAAGAGATCGCCGCGGTGTCCAAGAACCCGGACATCAAGATCCAGAGCGGCCCGAAGGGAACGGTCTATTATCTCGGCCTGAACCAGAAGAACCCGAACCTGGCCAAGCCCGAGGTTCGGCAGGCCCTGAAGTACCTCGTCGACTACCAGGCGATCGCCGACACGATCATGAAGAACAAGGGCGACGTTCACCAGAACTTCCTGCCCAAGGGCTATCTTGGCGCCGAGGCCTCCAACCCCTACAAGCTCGACGTCGCCAAGGCGAAGGAACTCCTCGCCAAGGCTGGCCTGAAGGACGGCTTCTCGGTCACGATGGATACCCGTTCCACCGCCGAGATCACCGGCGTTGCCCAGGCGATGCAGCAGACCTTCGCTCAGGCCGGCATCAAGCTGGAAATCCTGCCGATGGACTCCAAGCAGGCCCTGACCAAGTACCGCGCCCGCCAGCACGACATCTATATCGGCAACTGGGGCTCGGATTATCAGGACCCGAACTCCAATGCCGATACCTTCGCGGCGAATGACGACAACTCGGACAATGCGAAGGCCAAGCCCCTTGCCTGGCGCAATGCCTGGGATCCGGGTGCACTGACCGCCAAGACCCGCGCTGCCGTGATGGAGCGTGATGGCGAAAAGCGCGCGCAGATGTACAAGGAACTGCAGAAGTCGGTTTCCGACGACGGCCCGTTCGTGATCTTCCTGCAGCAGACGGAAGTCGCCGCCGTGCGCAAGAACGTGGACAACTTCATCCTCGGCCCGTCCTTCAGCGACAACGACGTCTCCCAAGCGAAGAAGAACTGACGCTTCAATGGTTTCAGCAGTCATGAACCGGGGCGGAGGGCACGCAAGTGCTCTCCGCTCCTCCCTTAAGAACGTCGCCCAGTTCGTCATCGTCCTGATGACGACGCTCCTCGGCCTTGCCGCCGTCACCTTCTTCATCGGCCGCGTCGTCCCCATCGACCCTGTGATCGCCATCGTGGGCGACCGGGCTCCTGCGCAGGTTTACGAACGCGTCCGCCAGGAACTCGGCCTCGATCTGCCTCTCATTCAGCAGTTCTGGATCTATCTGAAGAAGGCCGTCACCGGCGATTTCGGCAACTCGGTTCTCACCACCAATCCGGTGATGACCGATATCGCCAATACGTTTCCCGCGACGCTGGAACTTGCCACCCTCGGCACTCTCATCGGCGTCATCATCGGCATCCCGCTCGGCATCCTCGCCGCCGTCAAACGCGGCAGCTTCATCGACCAGTTCGTACGTGTGCTGGGCCTTGCCGGCTACTCCATTCCGATTTTCTGGCTTGGCCTCATGGGCCTGCTGGTCTTCTATGCCAAGCTCGGCTGGGTGGCAGGGCCGGGCCGCATCGACGTGACCTATTCGTATCTCTACACGCCGGTCACCAACATCGTGCTTCTCGATACGGCCATGCAGGGACAGTGGGATGCGTTCTGGAACGCAGTGTCCCATGTGATCCTGCCTGCCTGCCTGCTCGGCTATTTTTCGTTGGCTTATATCAGCCGCATGACGCGCTCGTTCATGCTCAACGAGCTGGCGCAGGAATACGTGATCGCAGCACGCGTAAAAGGCCTGTCCGAGATGCGTGTGATCTGGCGCCATGCCCTGCGCAATGCAGCCGTCCCGCTTGTGACCGTGATCGCCTTGTCCTATGCCAACCTGCTCGAAGGCTCCGTGCTCACCGAGACGATCTTCGCGTGGCCGGGTCTGGGCCAGTACATCACCAATTCGCTGCAAAACGCGGACATGAACGCGGTGCTCGGCGGAACCCTGGTGATCGGGACCGTCTTCGTGCTGCTCAATCTCGTCTCCGACCTGCTCTACCGCTTGCTCGATCCGAGGACCCGCTGATATGACCGGCGCCCCTCTCCCACTGGCTTCCGAGCCTTCCGGTATGCGTGCCTGGCTGCTCTCCGCAGAGCCGCATTCCCGCTGGCAGGCACGGCTCGGCCGCTTCTATCTCGGCTGGCGCGCCTTCTCCCGGAATCCGCTCGCTGTCGTTGGTCTCGGCATTGTCCTGCTGCTGATCCTCATGGCGATCTTCGCCGATGTCATCGCGCCCTACTCGCCGGTCGCCGGCGGGGACCTGCGCACGCAGCGTCTCCTGCCGCCGAGCGAAACCTACTGGTTCGGCACGGACGATCAGGCTCGCGACATCTTCTCCCGGGTGATCCATGGCTCACGCATCACGCTCTTCGTAGTCGTGCTGGTGGCCCTGATCGCAACCCCCATCGGGCTTCTGGTCGGCACCGTCTCCGGCTATCTCGGCGGATGGGTCGACACGGTGCTGATGCGCATCACCGACATCTTCCTGGCCTTCCCGCGCCTCATCCTGGCGCTCGCCTTCGTGGCGGCCTTGGGCCCAGGCATCGAGAACGCCATCATCGCGATCGCGATCACCTCCTGGCCGCCTTACGCCCGTATCGCGCGCGCCGAGACGATGATGATCCGCAACAGCGATTTCATCGCGGCCGTGAAGCTCCAGGGCGCGTCCACGCCGCGCATCATTCTGGGCCATGTGGTGCCGCTGTGCCTGTCCTCGCTGATCGTGCGCGTGACGCTCGACATGGCCGGCATCATCCTCACGGCGGCGGGCCTCGGCTTCCTCGGCCTCGGCGCGCAGCCGCCGATGCCCGAATGGGGCGCCATGGTGGCCACGGGCCGCAACTACCTCATCGACCAATGGTGGGTCGCCGCCATGCCGGGCATCGCGATCTTCGTGGTGAGCCTCGGCTTCAACCTGCTTGGCGACGGCCTGCGCGACGTTCTCGATCCGAAGGCCGCCAAATGACGAAGCCGCTTCTCGACGTCGAAGATCTGCGCGTCCGTTTTCACCTCCGCACCGGCATTGTGGAAGCGGTGCGCGGCGTGTCCTTCCAGCTCGGCCGCGAACGCCTCGGCATCGTGGGCGAGTCGGGCTCCGGCAAATCGCAGACGGGCCGCGCCATTCTCGGGCTTACACCGCCGCCCGGCGAGGTGACGGCCAAGCGCCTTGCCTTCGACGGTATCAACCTGCAAACCGCCTCGAAGCGCACGCTGCGAACCCTGCGCGGCGGACGCATCAGCATGGTCATGCAGGACCCGAAATATTCGCTCAACCCGGTCATGACCATCGGCGAGCAGATCATCGAGGCCTACCGAGCTCATGTGAGGGCCAGCAAGGCGGAGGCCCGCGACAAGGCGCTGGCCATGCTGGAAGCCGTGAAGATGCGCGATCCCGGTCGCGTCTTCGCGCTCTACCCGCACGAGGTCTCCGGCGGCATGGGGCAGCGCGCCATGATCGCCATGATGCTCGTGACCGACCCCGACCTGCTCATTGCCGACGAGCCGACCTCGGCGCTCGACGTGACGGTCTCGATGGAGGTGCTGCGCATCCTCGACGAGCTTGTTTCGGAGCGCGGCATGGGCCTGATCTTCATCTCGCACGATCTCAAGCTTGTCTCCTCCTTCTGCGACCGGGTGCTGGTGATGTATGCCGGCCGCGTGGTCGAGGAGCTGGAAGCGAAGAATCTGCGGGAGGCCAAGCACCCCTATACGCAGGGCCTCATGCGCTGCCTGCCGATGCTCGCGGACGACGTTCGTCCGCTGCCCACCCTGAACCGCGATCCCGCATGGGCGCTGTGACAGATTCGATGATCGATATACAGAACCTCCAAGTCGTTTATGGAACGGGCCGCCTCCGGGTCGATGCGGCCAAGAACGTGAGCTTCCATGTGGAGCCCGGCGCTGCCTATGGGCTCGTGGGCGAATCCGGCTCCGGCAAGTCGACCGTGCTGCGCGCCATCTGCGGCCTTGCGCCGATCACCAGCGGCCGTGTGGTCGTGGAGGGCAAGGAAGTCACCTCGCCACGAGGCAAGGCCTTCTATCGCACGGTCCAGATGGTCTTTCAGGACCCTTATGCCTCGCTGCATCCGCGTCACACGGTTGACCGTACGCTCTCCGAGCCCCTCGCAATCCATGGCGAGAAGGATGCGGAGGCGCGCATCCTTCAGGCTCTGCGCGAGGTGGGCCTCGGCCCCTCCTTCCGCTTTCGCTATCCCCACCAGCTCTCCGGCGGCCAGCGCCAGCGCATCGCCATCGCCCGCGCGCTGATCCTGCGGCCGAAAGTGCTGCTCCTCGACGAGCCGACCTCCGCGCTCGACGCCTCCGTGCAGGCCGAGATCCTGAATCTGCTCGACGACCTGCGCCGGCGCTTAGGGTTGACCTATATCCTGGTCAGCCACGACCTCGCAGTGGTTGCCCATCTGTGCGAGCGCCTGCTCGTCATGCGCAACGGCGAGGCCGTGGAGGAAACGGCTTCGGCAGCCCTGCGTTCGGGTGCAGCCTCGAACGATTATACGCAGGCCCTGATCCAGGCGAGCCAGGGCTTCACGCGGGTTGCGCCGCAACCGGTCCGGGCTCCTGCCGCATAACTACTCATTTTCCGCCAACCATTTTGATGTGAAACCATGTCCCGTTCTTCTCTGATGCCTGTCTTCGATGGTCACAACGACGTATTGCTGCGCCTGATGCGCGGCAAGATTCAACCCGAGCAGGCTTTCCTGGAAGGCGATGATATCGGCCACCTTGATTGGCCGCGCATGAAGCAGGGTGGCTTCGTCGGCGGGTTCTTCGCCGTATATGTGCCGTCCGAGAGCGTGGGCATCGATGTGAATGAGCTGATGACTCACTCCCAATACGATGTGCCCCTCTCCTCCCCGTTGGCGCTCCCGACCAGCCAGCAGGTGACGGCGCACATGGCCGCGCTCCTGATCCGCATCGAGCGCGCCTCGAAGGGCGAGGTGAAGATCTGCCGCACTACGGCCGACATCCGTCACTGCATCGACACCGGCAAGCTCGCGGCGATCCTGCACATCGAGGGTGCGGAAGGGATCGATCCCGATCTCTACATGCTCGACGTGCTCTACGAGAGCGGCCTGCGCTCCATCGGTCCGGTCTGGAGCCGCCCGAACATCTTCGGCCACGGCGTGCCGTTCCGCTATCCTTCGACGCCCGACACAGGGCCGGGCCTCACTGATCGCGGCATCGAGCTGGTGCGCACCTGCAACCGCCTCAAGATCATGATTGATCTATCGCACCTGAACGAGAAGGGCTTCTGGGATGTGGCGCGCCTCTCGGACGCACCCCTCGTCGCTACCCATTCCAATGCTTGGGAGATCTGCAAACACTCGCGCAACCTGACCGACAAGCAGCTCGGCGCGATCCGCGAGAGCCGCGGCATGGTGGGCGTGAACTTCGCCACCTCCTTCATCCGCCCCGACGGAATGCGCAACGACGATACACCGCTGGAAGAGATGATCCGCCACATGGATCACCTGATCGAGCACGTGGGCGTGGACGGCGTCGGCTTCGGCTCGGACTTCGACGGCGCAACCATCCCGGCTGAGATCGGCGACGTGCGCGGCCTGCCCCGCCTCGTCGACGCCATGCGCCGCCACGGTTACGACGAGGCGACCCTGCGAAAGCTCTGCTACGAGAACTGGGTGAACGTTCTGGAGCGCACCTGGGGATGGTGATCGCTTCGGAAGCTCGGCGCTCCTTCTTCCGTCATGGCCGGGCTTGTCCCGGCCATCTCGTTTTGAAGAGTGCGGCGCCTTTCCAATCGAGATCACCGGCACAAGGCCGGTGATGACGTGTGACGGGTAACTTACCGCTCCGTCTTCGACGTGAGCGCAAACACGCTTGCGATGCCGCCAACGCCGAGCATGAGCAGCAGGCTGACCGCGTTGATGGCCGGCGATGCGCCTTCGCGCATCTGGCCATACATGGCGATCGGCAGCGGCGCCTCGGAGCCCACGAGCATCAGGGTCGTGTTGAAGTTCTCGAAGGACATGAGCAGCGCCACGAGCCCGGCGCCGATAAGCGCGGGGCGCAAGAACGGCAGCGTGACGGTGCGCAGAACCCGGGCGCGGCTGGCGCCGAGATCGAAGGCGGCTTCCTCCAGCGAGCGGTCGAACTTGCGCAGGCGCGCTGCGATGATGAGCGTCGCGATGGTGAGGATGAAGGAGAGCTGCCCCAGCACCACAAGCGACAGACCGGGGCGTAGAAGATCGAGATCGGTCTGAAGCCAGTCTTCGAGCCCGTTCGCCACGCGCGAGAAGAAGGCCAGGATCGAGATGCCGAGCACCACGCCGGGGATAACGAGCGGCCAGAGCATCATCATGGCCACGAAGGTCTTGCCGCGAAACTCGGCACGCTCCAGCACCCAGGCATTGACCGTGCCGAGGAGCACGGCCAGCAGCGCCACCGGAATGGCGACCTTGAAGCTGTTGCCGATGCTCTCGAGCCAGATCGGATCCATCAGCACGCCGGGCTTGCCGACGACCGCGCCGGAACCGGTGAACCATTCGAGCGTAAAGCCGCGCCAGGGCGGCGACGGGAACGGGCTCGCGTTGAAGGCGAAGATCGCCACGACCAGCAGCGGCGCGAACAGGAACAGGTAGAACGCCGCGATGTAAAATTTCCAGGCGAGGGACGGACGGTTCATGACGTCATGCCTGCTTCAGGGTGGTGCCGAGGCTCTGGCCCGTCAGGCGCAGACCCAGCCACACGATGGCCGAGGACAGCAGCAGGAGCAGCATGCCGAAGGCGGCACCCTGGGGCCAGTTAAAGCGCGTGATGAACTGGGCGTAGATCTGCTCGGTGAACCACAGCCCGTTCTTGCCGCCGAGCAGCACCGGCGTGGCGAAATTGCCGATTGTGAGCATGAACACGATGATCGAGCCCGCCACGATGCCGGGCATGGCGTGGGGAATGACGATCCGGCGCAGCACGGTCCAGCGGCTGCCGCCGAGATCGTATCCGGCCTCGACGACGGCGGGCTCCAGGCTTTCCAGCGCATTAGCGAGCGGCACGATCATGAAGAGAAGCCCTCCATAGACGAGGCCGAGGATCACCGCGCCGTCATTGTAGAGAAGCTCGACCGGCTGGTTTGCGAGACCGATGGAGCGCAGTGCATAGGAGATCACGCCGGTCTCGCGCAGCAGGATCATCCAGCCGAGCGTGCGCACCAGCTCCGACACCCAGAACGGCAGCAGGCAGAGCAGCAGCAGCATGGCCTTGAGGCGGCCTTGAGCCACGCGGGCGATGTAGAGGGCGATGGGAAAGGCGAGCACGAGGGTGAGCGCCGTGACCAGGATCGACATGAAGGCGGTGCGCGCGAAGGTGCGCCAGTAGAGCGGCTCGGTGAAGAATTCGAGATAATTGCCGAAGCCGAAGGCATAGACCCGCGGCGCCACACGCTCGCTGAAGGAGAGGACGAGGATCTCCACATGCGGCAGCACGATGAGCAGCCCGAGCCACAGGATCGCAGGAGCGAGCAGCAGGAAGAGCGTGAGGCGCTGCGCGGGCTTCGCAATCATGCGGCGAACACCTTCATGGAATCCGCCGTCCAGCCCAGATGCACCGGCGCGCCAACCTCGATGCCGGCGAGCGGACCAACTTGCGGCAGCACGGCACGGATCGGCTGCTCGAAGCCGGTCGTGTCGATGAGAAGGCTCGAAGCGGCGCCATCAAATAGCACGGCTGAAATTCGTCCTTCGAAGCGGTTGGGGAGATTGCCAAGCGATGCGGGATCCTGTGCCAGGGCGACAGCCTCGGGACGGATGAAGGCGAGCGCCGCCTTTGCGGCTGCACTCCCCTGCCCCTGCACCACGGCTCCGGATGAAAGCCGCACAGCAATCGCGCCATTGGAAGCCTGTGCCGCCTCGCCCTGCAACCGGTTCGTCTCGCCGACGAAGCTCGCCACGAACGGCGTTGCCGGGTTGTGGTAGAGTTCGCGCGGGCTTCCCACCTGCTCGAACCGGCCCTGGTTCATCACCGCGATGCGGTCTGACATGACGAGCGCTTCGGACTGGTCATGCGTGATGTAGGCGAACGTGGTGTTGAACGTGCCCTGCAGCTGCTTGAGCTCGATCTTCATGTGCTCGCGCAGCTTGAGATCGAGGGCGCCCAGCGGCTCGTCGAGGAGCACAAGGGTGGGATCCAGAACGAGACAGCGGGCAATCGCCACGCGCTGCCGCTGGCCGCCCGAGAGCGCCGTCACACGGCGCTCTCCGAAACCTTTGAGGCCCACACGCTCCAGTATGCGGCTCGCGCGCTGCTCGGCGTCTGCGCGGGACACGCCGCGGCAGGTCAGCCCATAGGCCACGTTCTCGCCGACGGTCATCATAGGAAAGAGTGCTAGGCTCTGGAATACCATGTTGACCGGGCGCCTGTTGGCCGGAACGCCGATCATCGATTTCCCGCGTATGCGGATGTCGCCTGAGGTCGGATGCTCGAACCCCGCGATCATGCGCATCAGGGTGGTCTTGCCGCAGCCGGAAGGGCCAAGGATCGAGAAGAACTCGCCGGGGGCGACGCTGAAACTTACGTCGTCGACGGCGGCATGCGAGCCGAAGCGCTTGGTGACGTTGACGATGTCGAGATCGGTCGAAGAGGCCATGACGCTGCCGATACAAAGAGTCGTCCCCCGGAAGCCGGGGGACGACGAACCATTACGATGAGGTTTACGAACCGGCCTTCAGGCGGTCGAGAACCTTGCCCTCGATCTCTTCGAGGCCCGCCGGCACTGCCGGGTACCACCGGATGCTGTCGATGGCCGCCTTCGGGAAGCTCTCGGCGAACTGATCCTTCAGCTTGCCCTGCATGAGCTTGTCGGCGCCGTTCGAGGCCGTGAAGTTGCCGGCGGCAGCCGCGACCTTCGCGGCAATTTCCGGACGCATGTTGAAGTTGATCCACTTGTATGCGGCATCGTCATTGCGGCCCTTGGCGGGGATCGCGAAGGTGTCGACCCAGCCGAGCGCGCCGGACTTCGGCGCGATGAACTTCATGTCCGGGTTTTCGGCGTTGAGCTTCCATCCGCCTGTATCCCAGGCCATGGCGGCAGCGACCTCGCCGGAGCGCACCGCATTGAGGAGCTGATCCGAGCCCTCCCAGAAGAACTTCACGTTCTTCTTGCACTCGGCGAGCTTGGCGCCGACCTTGTCCATCAGGGCCGCATAGGCCTTTGCATCGCCATAGGCCGCGAAGGGATCCATGCCGTTGGCGAAGGCGAAGGCGATCAGCGCGGGGCGCTTGGCGCGGAAGCTGGTCTTGCCGGCCAGAGCCGGATCGCAGAGATCGTTGTAATCCGCCACCTTGGACGCGACCTTGGTGTTCACGACCAGGCCATCCGTGCCCCAGATATGGGGAACGCCGTAGACCTTGCCCTCAGTGGTGGTGTTCTTCTTGGTGGCCTCGAGCATGGAGGCGATGAACTGGTCGGACTTGAGCTTGGACAGATCGAGCGGCTTGTAGATGCCGAACTCGGCCTGCGGGCCGGCGATGCGGTCCTGGCTCGGCTGGGCGAGATCGAAGCCTGCGCCTTGCGTTGCGCGCAGCTTGGAGATCATCTCCTCGTTGTTCGAGGTCGTCACTTCGACCTCGATCCCGGTTTCCTTCGTGAACTGCGCCACGACATCGGCCGGCGCATAGCCCGACCAGGTCAGGAGCCGCAGCTTCTCGGCGGCTTCCGCCGATCCGACGACCATGAGAGCGGCAAGGGCGGTTGCCAGCTTCAAGCTGGCGCGTTTCGTCAACATTATCGTCCTCCAGTGTGGTTGGGCTTTTACCCATGTTCCCCAGTTGCAAAACTATATGACAGTTGAACGACGCGCTAGGGGTTTGAAAGCCGGCTTAAGAATCAATGGCCATGCTGACAGGAGCCGCTCCCCCGGCTATGGATGAGCTCCCTCTGCAGGAGCCCTCAGCCATGCGCAGTTTCTACCCCGAAATAGAGCCCTATGATCACGGCATGCTCGATGTCGGCGACGGACACCGGGTCTATTGGGAATTGTGCGGCAATCCGCAGGGAAAGCCCGTGGTCTTCCTGCATGGCGGCCCGGGCGGCGGCTGCACGCCGACCCAGCGCAGGCTCTTCGATCCGGAGAAGTACCGCATCCTGCTGTTCGATCAGCGCGGCTGCGGACGCTCCACGCCCTATGCAAGTCTAGAGGCCAACACTACCTGGCATCTCGTGGCCGATATCGAGCGGCTGCGCACAATGATCGGTGTGGACAAGTGGATGGTGTTCGGCGGCTCGTGGGGCTCGACCCTGGCGCTCGCCTATGCCGAGACGCACCCTGAGCGCGTCACCGAACTCGTTCTGCGTGGGATCTTCACCTTACGTCGCTCGGAGCTGCTCTGGTACTACCAGGAAGGCGCCTCGTGGATCTTCCCCGACAAATGGGAAGGCTTCCTCGCGCCGATCCCGGAGGCGGAGCGCGGCGACATGATGGCGGCCTACCGCAAGCGCCTGATCGATCCGGATCCGGCCGTGCAGGCCAAAGCCGCGCGGGCCTGGAGCCTGTGGGAGGGCGAGACGATCACGCTGCTGCACAATCAGGAATACAGTGACCAGTTCGGCGACGAGCACTACGCCATCGCCTTTGCGCGGATCGAGAACCACTACTTCGTCAACGAGGGCTGGTTCGAGGACGGACAGCTCATCCGCAACGCCCATAGGCTGAAAGGCATCCCGGGCGTGATCATCCAGGGCCGCTACGACATGGCCACGCCGCCCAAGACCGCGTGGGACCTGCACAAGGCCTGGCCCGAGGCGCAGTTCATCATGGTGCCGGATGCGGGCCACGCGGTGAGCGAGCCCGGCATCACGCATCATCTCATCGAAGCGACGGACGCGTTCGCGAGGGGGTGAGGCTTCCCGTCATCCTGGACGGAGCGCAGCGGAGATCCGGGATCGTAAGACCAGGATGACGCTGTCTTCACCTCTCCTTGTGGGAGAGGTCGCGCCGGAGGCGCGGGTGAGGGGTTACAGGTCTATTCGGACAGGACACTCACCCCTCACCCCAACCCTCTCCCTCAGGGAGAGGGAGTGCGCTTTATCCTGCTCACGATCCCGGATCGGCTTCGCCGTCCGGGATGACGGTCAGAAAAAATTACTTCGCCGTCCAGCCGCCATCCATCGACAGGTTGGCGCCGGACATCTGACTTGCGGCGTCCGAGCACAGGAACACGGCGAGCCCCGCCACCTGATCGACGGTGACGAACTGCTTGGTGGGCTGGGCCTCGAGAAGCACGTCGTTGATCACCTGTTCCTTGGTCAATCCGCGCGCCTTCATGGTGTCGGGAATCTGCCGCTCCACGAGCGGCGTCCAGACATAGCCGGGGCTGATGCAGTTCACCGTAATGCCGTGAGTCGCTACCTCCAGAGCCACCGTCTTGGTGAGACCCGCAATGCCGTGCTTGGCCGCCACATAGGCTGACTTGAACGGCGAGGCCACGAGGGAATGGGCCGAGGCCGTGTTGATGATGCGACCCCACTTGCGCGCCTTCATGCCCGGCACGGCGGCGCGGATGGCGTGGAAGGCCGACGTGAGATTGATGGCGATGATCTGGTCCCACTTCTCGACCGGAAAGTCCTCCACCGGCGAGACGAACTGGATGCCTGCATTGTTGACCAGAATGTCGACGCTGCCGAAGGTGCGCTCGCCGAGCCGGACCATCTCCTCGATCTCGTCGCTTTTCAGCATGTTGGCCGGTGAATAGACCGCCTTGACGCCGAACTCGCTCTCGATCCCCGCACGGGTCTTCTCGATCTCGGCCTCGTCACCCAATCCATTGAGGACGATGTTGGCGCCTTCCTTGGCGAGCGCGCGGGCAATGGCCAGGCCGATGCCGCTGGTCGAGCCGGTGACGACAGCTGTCTTCGATGTCAAGGTCATGGTCTTCTCCGCTTGGGCCTGGGCTCAGGCATCACATGGCAGGTGGAATAGCACAAAGGACGAGTTGGAGGAGAGCCTAGCAAAAAGGAGCATGAGAGACAGGTGCCCCACACCACCTCGCCCATGTGCCGGGCGCATGTCCCTTTCGCCTTACCCACCGTTGTCTGGCAGGCGCCGATATGAGATGGATCGGATGCCTTTCGACAACGCGATGGGGGCGTGGTGCCAACACCAAAGATTCTTCCCTGCGGCGACAGCGCCCTGACGGTCGAGTTCGGGAGCACGATCGACCCCGCCCTCAACGCCATGGTCCTGGCTCTCGACGAGATCGTCCGCGCCCGCGCTCCTGCCGGGCTGATCGAGACGGTGCCGACCTATCGCTCTCTGACCATCCAGTTCGATCCGGCGGCGACCAACTACGATGCTCTTGTGAAGCTCCTCGATGAGGAGACGAAGGATCTCGCGCCCCGCCATGCGGTGGGCCGTCGCTGGCGCGTGCCGGTGGTCTATGGCGGCGAATATGGGAGCGACCTGGAGGAGGTGGCAGGGATCCATGGCCTGACACTCACCCAGGTGATCGACATCCATTCGTCGGCGATCTACCGCATCTATATGATCGGCTTCCTGCCGGGCTTCACCTATCTCGGCGGCCTCGACAAGCGGATCGCCACGTCGCGCAGGCTTCATCCTCGGGCAAAAATTCCCGCCGGCACCATCATGATCGGCGGCGAGCAGGCCGGTATCGCGCCGATGGACATGCCGAGCGGCTGGCACAATCTCGGCCTGACGCCTGTTAGGCCCTACGCACCGGAGCGCGATCCGGTTTTCCTGTTCGCGGCCGGCGATGAGATCGTCTTCGAACCCGTCGATGCCTCGCGCTGGGACGCGATGGAGAAGGCCGTGCAGGCCGGCGAGCCGGTGGCCGAGGAGGTTCGCCCATGATCGACCTCGTGGTGAAATCCTGCGGCCCCATGACCGCCCTGCAGGATCGCGGCCGCATCGGCTATCAGGGCTTCGGCGTCTCGCCCTCCGGCGCCATGGATCGTCGCGCCTTGGCGATGGCGAATGCGCTCGTCGGCAATCCTCCTGACACGGGAGCGATCGAGTTCGTCAATCTCGGCGGCGCCTTCACTGCTGAGGGCGGCGATCTGCACCTGGCCATCGCCGGTGCGGGTGCGTCCGTCAGCATCGACGGCACGCCTGTCCCGCCTCTGACCTCCTTCGTGCTGAAGGAAGGCCAAGCCTTAGAGGTCGGACATCCGCGCACCGGCACCTTCGCTTATCTGGCGGTGGCAGGCGGCCCCGCGGTCGAGCCGCAGCTGGGAAGCCTGTCGTTCCATCTGCGCTCCCGCCTCGGCGGCCTGAAAGGGGCGCCGCTCCAGGCAGGGAACCGCCTGCCCTGTCGGCCCGAGGCTCAGGCGGGTGAGCCGATGCAGCTGAGTGTGGACGTTCTTGAGGAGACCGGCCCTCTTCGGGTCATGCTGGGGCCGCAGGACGATTACTTCACGCCGGAAAGCATTTGTTTGCTTCTGGAAAGTGAATTCACCATCAGCCCGCAGGCCGACCGGATGGGCTTTCAGCTCACCGGCCCCAAGCTCGAGCATGCCAAGGGCTTCAACATCGTGTCGGACGGGATCGTCGACGGCCATATCCAGGTGCCGGGCAGCGGCCAGCCCATCGTGCTGATGCGCGACCGCCAGACGGCGGGCGGTTATCCAAAGATCGCCACCGTAATCAGCGCCGATCTCTCCCGTTTCGCGCAGATGCGTCCAGGCACAAAGGTGCGCTTCAAGGCTGTGGAGCGGGATGAGGCTGTGGCGGCTGCGCGACAGCTGAAGGATTGGATCACGTCGCTGCCGACGCATCTCACTCCCGTGCGCTACAGTCTGACGACGGAGCATCTTCTCAGTCGTAACCTGATCGGCGGCACGGTCGATGCGCTCTCTCCTGTATCGCACGACTGAAAAGGGCGCCGTCATTTCGGCGCCCTTCCCTTTTACTGCGTTCTGACGCCGCTCTCGTCGATGCGATCCGGTGCACCAGCGGCCTTCGCCTCGCGGCGACGCTCGTGCAGCACGTATTCGGTGTAGCCGTTGGGCTGCTCCGCGCCCTTGAAGACTAGGTCACAGGCGGCCTGGAAGGCAGGACCTTTGAAGTCAGGCGCCATCTGTCGGTAGAGCGGATCGCCGGCATTCTGCCTGTCCACCACTTCGGCCATGCGGCGCAGGGTCTGCATAACTTGATCCTGGCCGACGATGCCGTGGTGCAGCCAGTTGGCGAGGTGCTGGCTCGAGATGCGCAAGGTGGCGCGGTCTTCCATCAGACCGACATCGTGGATGTCTGGCACCTTCGAGCAGCCGACGCCCTGGTCGATCCAGCGCACCACATAGCCGAGAATGCCCTGGCAGTTGTTGTCGAGCTCCTGCTGCACGGCATCGGGTGCCCAGTTGGACTGCGACACCGGGATGGTCAGGATGTCCGAGAGCTTGGCACGGGAACGCGTCTTTAGCTCCTCCTGACGCGCCGGCACGCTCACCTGATGGTAGTGCAGCGCATGCAGCGTCGCGGCGGTGGGCGACGGCACCCAGGCGGTGGTGGCGCCGGCCTGCGGGTGGCCGATCTTCTGGGTGAGCATGTCGGCCATCTTGTCGGGCGCGGCCCACATGCCCTTGCCGATCTGTGCCTTGCCGGGCAGGCCGCAGAGCATGCCCACATCCACGTTGTTGTCCTCGTAGGCCTTGATCCACGCGGTCGACTTCATGTCGTTCTTGCGGATCATGGGGCCTGCTTCCATCGAGGTATGGATCTCGTCGCCCGTGCGGTCGAGGAAGCCCGTGTTGATGAACACGATACGCTCGGCCGCCGCATGGATGCAGGCCTTGAGGTTGACGGAGGTGCGCCGCTCCTCGTCCATGATGCCCATCTTGAGGGTGTTGCGGGGAAGATCCAGCATGCTCTCGACGGCGGCGAAGAGATCGTTGGCGAACGCCACCTCGTCCGGCCCGTGCATCTTGGGCTTCACGATATAGACCGAGCCCGCGCGGCTGTTGCGCAAGGAGCCCGCCCCTTTCAGATCGTGAATGGCGATGAGCGAGGTGATGGCCGCATCGAGGATGGTCTCAGGAATCTCCTCGCCGTTCTCGTCCAGCACCGCATCGGTGAACATGTGGTGGCCCACATTGCGCACCAGCATGAGGCTGCGTCCATGCAGAAAAATCTCGCCGCCATTCACGCTCGTATAGACCCGGTCCGGGTTGAGACGGCGCTCGACAATACGCCCACCCTTCTCGAAGCTCTCGACAAGGTCGCCCTTCATCAGCCCAAGCCAGGTGCGATAGACCTCGACCTTGTCGTCCGCATCGACGGCGGCGACCGAGTCTTCCAGGTCCATGATGGTGGAGACTGCCGATTCCATCACCACGTCGGCGATGCCTGCCGGGTCCTCGGCGCCGATGGCATGCGAGCGGTCGATCCGGATGTCGAGATGCAGGTTGTTGCGGCGAAGCAGCACGGATGAGGGACTTGCCGCGTCGCCTTGGTAGCCGACGAACTGGGCCGGGTCGGCAAGGCCTGTCTCGGTGCCATCCCGAAGCGTGACGATGAGGGCAGTGCCCTGGATCGTGTAGGACGCCGCATCCCTGTGGCTGCCGCCTGCCAGGGGCGCCGCCTGGTCCAACACCTCGCGGGCGCGGGCCACGACCTTGGCGCCGCGAGCCTTGTTGTAGCCGCCCGAGCGGGTGGCATTACCCTCCTCCGGAATGGCATCGGTGCCGTAGAGGGCGTCATAGAGGCTGCCCCAGCGGGCATTGGCGGCGTTCAGCGCATAGCGGGCGTTCGACACCGGCACCACGAGCTGCGGGCCGGCAATGCGGGCGATCTCGTCGTCCACGTTCTGCGTCCGGACCGCAAAATCCTCAGGCTCCGGCAGCACGTAGCCGATCTCGCGCAGGAACTGCTCGTAGCCAGCCTGATCGAAGGCTTGGCCCTTCCTGGCGCGGTGATACTCATCGATCTGCGCCTGGAGCTTGTCGCGGATGGCAAGCAGTTCGCGGTCGCGCGGGGCGAACTCCTTCACGAGGCCGGCCAGCCCCTTCCAGAAGGCATCCGCCGATACGCCGGTATAGGCCACCGCCTCCCGCTCGATGAATTCATGAAGAACCGGGGCGACCTGGAGGCCGTTCGTCTGGATGCGCGTCATCGTTCCCGCTTTCGGTGGATTTGAAGATCCTGCCCTTAGCTTAAGGCGGGGAGACTAAAAATGAAGATGAGCGCCCTTTCCATGAGACGAAGGGCGGAGAAAAGAATGCCGCCAACAAAAAAGCCGCCCGAAGGCGGCCTCTTGGAAAGATTTGGTGGAGCCAGGCGGGATCGAACCGCCGACCTCTTGCATGCCATGCAAGCGCTCTCCCAGCTGAGCTATGGCCCCATCCGATCCGCGGTGTGTGGGGTACCGCGGTGGTTTCTTTTGAAATCGGAGGCGTCTCTATAGTCGCCTCCGATCCGAGGTTCAAGCCTCTTCGTCGTCTTCCAGATCGCTGTCGATCAGGTCGGACACGTCGTCGTCGCCCTCTTCCTCGTCCTCGAGGAAGGTGTCGTCATCGGCAACGTCGTCGGCTACGTCGACGTCGTCATCGACCGGGACGTCCTTCTCGTTCTCGTCAGCTTCGACCTCGTCGAGGGAGACCATCTCCGGCCCGGCCACCTCGAGTTCGGTCTCATCGTCGTCGACCACGGCAGCGGCGCGGGCCGCCACGGGAGCGGCAACCCGGGTCAGGGCAGTTGCCTGGAACACGGTGCCGCATTTCGGACAGACGGCCGGGTCCTTGTTGAGATCGTAGAATTTCGCGCCGCAGCTCATGCACTGGCGCTTCAAGCCGAGTTCCGGTTTGGCCACGGGTGATTGCCTTTGGAAGTGGACGGTTGGGAAGGCTCCGTTAGTCGGCAGGGCATGGCTTGTCAAATAGGAAATTGCAGCGGCAAGGGCCGAGCTTGATCCAGCTTGCGCGTGACGGCGGGAAAACCCCGTGTTAGGAGCCCGCCCTGACGAGAAGGCTCGAGGAACTTAAACACGATGTCGCACGCGCACGGAACGCCGTCCCCGGTCGCCAGCCGGTCCGGAACGCCCCTGAAAGGGCGAATCCGCGTTCCCGGCGACAAGTCGATCTCCCACCGCTCCATGATCTTCGGGCTCCTCTCCATCGGCGAAACCCGGGTGGAGGGCCTGCTGGAGGGGGACGATGTGCTGCGCACGGCCGAGGCCTGCCGGGCGCTCGGCGCCACCATCACCCGCGAGGGTCCGGGCCGCTGGCGGGTCATTGGCGTCGGCATCGGCGGGCTGACCGAGCCCAGGGACATTCTCGATTTCGGCAATGCGGGCACCGGTTCGCGCCTCATGATGGGCGTGGCCGGCAGCCACCCGATCACCTCGACCTTCGACGGCGACGCCTCCCTGAGAAAGCGCCCCATGCGGCGCATTCTCGACCCGTTGGCGAAGATGGGCGTGACCGTGGTGAGCGAAGCCGAGGGCGGGCGGGTGCCCCTGACCCTGCGCGGCCCCCGCGAGACGCTTCCCATCACCTACGAGACGCCCGCCGCCTCGGCCCAGATCAAGTCGGCCATCCTGCTTGCCGGCCTCAACTCGCCGGGTCGGACCACGGTCATCGAGCGCGAAGCGACCCGCGACCATACGGAGCGGATGCTGCGCCATTTCGGGGCGAGCGTGGAGGTTGCTCCCCACGGCACTGATGGCCGCGCCATCACCCTGCAGGGCCAGCCGGAGCTGCGCGGCACGGACATCGTGGTGCCGACCGACCCCTCTTCCGCTGCCTTCCCCCTGGTGGCGGCCCTGATCACCCCAGGCTCTGACGTGGTGCTCGAGGGTGTGATGATGAATCCGCTCCGCACCGGCCTCATCACCACGCTGATCGAGATGGGCGCTGCAATCGAGCGCCTGAACGAGCGCGACGAGGGCGGCGAGACGGTGGCGGACCTGCGCGTCCGGCACAGCCGCCTCACCGGCGTGATCGTTCCCCACGCCCGCGCCCCGGCCATGATCGACGAATACCCGATCCTGGCGGTCGCGGCCTCCTTCGCCGAAGGCACGACCCGGATGCAGGGCTTGCATGAGCTTCGCGTCAAGGAATCCGACCGCTTGGCAGCCGTGGCGGCTGGTCTCAAGGAAGCTGGCGTCACGTATGAGATCGAAGGCGACGACCTGATCGTCCATGGCTCCAAGGGCAAGGTTCGGGGCGGCGGCCATCCGGTAGCAACCCATCTCGACCACCGCATCGCCATGGCGTTCCTGGTCATGGGGCTGGCGAGCCAGGAGCCGATGACCGTGGATGACGGCGCCATGATCGCCACGAGCTTTCCCACCTTCATCCCGCTCATGCGGGAGCTCGGCGCCACGATCCAGGATTGATCCCGCCCATGATCATCGCCATCGACGGCCCAGCGGCTTCCGGCAAGGGCACCCTGGGCAAGCGCCTCGCGGAGCATTATGGCTTCGCCCATCTGGACACCGGCCTGCTCTACCGGGCGGTCGCCCGTGTGCTCATGGACCGGGACGTGCCCCTCGCCGACAGGGATGCGGCCGCCGAGGTGGCGCAGAACCTGGACGTCTCGCACCTGGACGACGATTCCCGTCTCAGGGGCGCCGCCATGGGCGAAGCCGCCTCGGTGGTGTCTGCCTATCAGCCGGTGCGCGACGCGCTGCTGGCCTTCCAGCGCCAGTTCAGCGGGCAGAATCCGGGCGCCGTGCTCGACGGGCGGGACATCGGCACCGTGGTCTGCCCGGGCGCGGACGTGAAACTCTTCATCACGGCGGCTCCCGAGGAGCGGGCACGGCGCCGCCACCTCGAACTGCTGCGGCGCGGCGAGCAGGCGGAATACGAGACGATCCTCGACGACATCCGCCGCCGGGACGAGCGCGACATGAACCGCAGCACCGCCCCGCTCAAGGCCGCCGCCGATGCGGCGACCCTCGATACGACGCATCTCGACCCCGATGCTGCCTTCCAGGCGGCCCTTATAATCGTGGGTAAGCATTCTTAAGCTCCCCTCTGGTCCAAGAGCAGCCTTGCCTTAGTTCCAGAAGCTGGCACACTTTTCCGACCAATCCGGCTCCCGCACAGGAGACTCCGATGGTTTGTTCCGGCTTTACCCGCCTTGCCGCAGCGCTCGTCTGCCTGTGGGGGCTGCTTGCCCTCCCGGCTCAGGCCCAGACCGACACCGAGGTCGATCTCGCCCTCGTGGTCGCGGTGGACATCTCCTTTTCCATGGATACGGACGAGCAGGCCCTGCAGCGGGAAGGCTTTGCCCAGGCCTTCCGCTCCAAGCTCGTCCACGACGCAATCCGGGGCGGCATGCTGGGCCGGATCGCCGTAACCTACATGGAATGGGCGGGGTCCCCGGATCAGAAGGTGATCATCCCCTGGACGGTGCTCGACAACTCCGAGAGCCTGATGGCCTTCGCGGACAGGATCGCCTCCACGCCGCTTAGGCGGGCGCAGCGGACCTCGATCTCCAGCGCCATCGACTTCAGCGTAAAGCTCCTGGAGGAAAGCGGCCTCAACGCGACACGGCAGGTTATCGACGTGTCGGGCGACGGGCCCAACAACCAGGGACGACTGGTGATCGAAGCTCGCGATGCGGCGCTCGCCAAGGGCATCACCATCAACGGGCTGCCGATCATGCTGCGCCAGCCCGGCTACCTCGACATCCCGGACCTCGACGTCTATTACAAGGATTGCGTGATCGGCGGCCAGGGCGCGTTCACCGTTCCGGTGCGGGAGCGCGACCAGTTCATCGAGGCGATCAAAACCAAGATCCTGCTTGAGATTGCCAACCTGATGCCCGGACAGTCCCTGATCAGCCGCATCCAGTCCCCTCAGCGCACCAACTGCATGGCCGGCGAAATGCAGTGGCGTGACCGCTGGAGCAATTGAGCTGTCTCTCCCATGAAGCAACTGACGCTGGCGCTCGTGGCTCACGACGCCAAGAAGGACGACATGGCCGCGTTCGTGGCCCTGTACGAGAACGATCTGCGCCCCTTCACCCTCTTCGCCACCGGCACCACCGGCACGCGGGTGATGGAGCGTTGCCCCTCGCTGTCCGTCACGCGGCTGAAGAGCGGCCCGCTCGGCGGCGACCAGCAGATCGGCGCGCTGATCGCGGAGGGCAGGATCGACGCCCTGTTCTTCTTCGTCGATCCGCTCTCGCCGCATCCGCATGATGTGGACGTGAAGGCGCTGATGCGCCTCGCCCTCGTGTACGACATTCCGATGGCACTGAACCGCGCCACGGCGGGACGGCTGATCGAGTCCTTCCGGAGCTAGTGCCCAGGCGGCTTTGCATACCGCGTCGATGGATATGCCTTGACCAATTGGAAATGATGAGATGGCCCGACTTTCAGCAGAAGAGCGCAAGCGGCAGTCGCAAGCCCGCAGGGAGGCGAACGAGAAAGAACGCCGCGAGTATTGGGAGATCCTGATTCAGGGAACGCGGGACGGGCACGAGAAGACGCGGCTGCTGTTCGATCAGCGGCAGGAGAACCTCTACCGGCGCCTCGAAGAGCTCGAGCTGAACCTGAGGGACGAAATCCGCGAACATGGACGAACGACCCGGATCTGGCTGGCATCGCTCAGCGTGTCAGTCGTGGTCCTGATCCTCGTCGTTCTATGGTTCTGAGTGGAGGGCGGAGCCCGCCTCCGGATCGCACGACACAACCGTGACGAAAGCAATCTCAGAAATCACGTCCCCCGTGGCTTCGCACGCCGCGTCGGTGGCGCGGTGAGCGGATCCTCCGGCCAGGGATGCTTCGGGTATTGCCCGCGCATGTCGGCCCGCACCGCCGCCCAGGAGCCGCGCCAGAAACCCGGCAGATCGCGGGTGATCTGGATCGGGCGCTGCGCCGGCGAGAGAAGATGCAGGATCAGCGGCACGCGCCCGGCCGCGATGGTTGGGTGCTTGTCGAGGCCGAACAATTCCTGCACCCGCACGGCAAGAACGGGGCCCTCCTCGGCTCCGTAGTCGACAGGGATCTGCGATCCGGTCGGCACCTCGATATGGGTGGGGGCCTCCGCATCGAGACGCCGCTGCAGGTTCCAGGGCAGCAGGCCGCGAAGGGCATCGCTCAACAGATCGGGCCCGATCTCGCCGAGGCTGCTCCTGCCGACGAGATGCGGCGCCAGCCACTCATCCGCCGTGCGCATCAGAGCCTCATCGGTCAGGTCCGGCCATTCCTCGCCCTCGGCTTGGCGCAGAAACATCACGCGCTCGCGCCATTGCGCCAGTGCCTTCGACCAGGGCAGAGCATCAAGCCCCAGCGAGACCATTCCTTCGGCGAGCGCCCGCGCCGCCTCTTCCGTTTGCGGAACCTTCAGGGGCCGCTCGTTCAGCAACAGCGCACCCAGGCGCCGAACTCCCCGCGCCCGCAGAGCCCGCGCCTGCCGGTCGAAAGTGACTTCGTCGCGCTGCTCAATAGTATGGCCGAACAGCGCCTCAATCTCCTCCAGAGAAATGGCTGCCGCGGCCAGAATGCGGGCGGAGGCCGCGCCGCCGGCGATTTCGGCCACGGTCAGATAAGGCTCTTTCGCCAGCCGCTCATGCGCTTCGAGCGAGGCGCCGCGCCCATTGGCAAGGAGATACTCGCCCGGCTTGCCACGGGCCTTGGCGAGGCGGTCGGGATAGGCCAGCGTCAGCAGAGCGCCGATGGAGCGCGGCTCTCCCTTGGCCGAGCCGTTGCTACCTCTGGCCCAACCATCCGCCATGCGCCGCATGTCCTCGGCCCGTTTGGAGCGGTCGCGGCGGAAGCGTTCGACACGCTCCGACAGATCCGCCGCGTCGCCGCCGAGGCCACGCTCGACAAGAACGGCGGCGACATTGGCCGCATCGCGCCCCTGACCGCTCGCGCCGGCAAGCAGCACCATGCGGGCCAATCGCGGCGGCAGCGGCAGGTCGCGCAGGCGGCGCCCCACATCGGTGATGCGCCCGTCGCCATCGAGCGCACCGAGTTCCAGAAGCAGCGTTCTTGCCTCCTTCAGGGCAGGTGCGGGCGGCATATCGAGAAAGGCAAGCGCCGTCGGATCGGCAACACCCCAGGCGGCACAGTCGAGGAGTAAAGGTGCGAGGTCGGCGGATAGAATCTCTGGCCGGCCGAAGGGCTCCAGCGCTCCAGTTGCAGCCTCCTCCCACAGCCGATAGCAGACGCCCGGCTCGGTGCGGCCCGCGCGGCCCCGGCGCTGGTCGGCGGCGGCGCGAGAGACGCGCACGGTTTCCAAACGCGTAAGGCCGATATTCGGCTCATAGACCGGCACGCGGGCAAGGCCTGAATCGATGACCACGCGCACACCCTCGATGGTGAGCGAAGTCTCGGCGATGGAGGTGGCGAGCACCACCTTGCGCCGGCCGGGCTTTGCTGGGCTCACCGCCAGATCCTGCTCGCCGCGCTCAAGCGCGCCATAGAGCGGCGCGATGTCGATTGCGGGATCGGCGATGCGCTCGCGCAGAAGCGTCTCGACCCGGCGGATCTCCCCCTGGCCCGGCAGGAAGACCAGGATGGAGCCGCTCTCAGCGCGAAGTGCGCGCGTCACCGCATCCGCCAGCTGCTCCTCAATACGGCGGTTGGGATCGCGCCCGAGATAGCGCGTTTCAACCGGGTAGGCCCGGCCTTCGGATTCGACCACGGGCGCTTCGCTCAAGAGCTTTGCCACCCGCGCGCCGTCGAGCGTCGCAGACATGACGAGGAGACGAAGGTCTTCGCGCAGGCCTCCCTGCGCATCGAGAGCCAGGGCAAGGCCGAGATCCGCATCGAGGGAGCGCTCGTGAAATTCGTCAAACAGGACGGCTGCGACGCCGTCGAGCGCCGGATCGTCGAGGATCATGCGGGCGAAGACGCCTTCGGTCACCACCTCGATGCGCGTCCTGCGGCTGATCTTGGAGCCCAGGCGCACGCGCAGGCCCACCGTCTCGCCCACTGCTTCGCCGAGCGTCTGCGCCATGCGGGCCGCCGCCGCACGGGCCGCGAGGCGGCGCGGCTCCAGCACAATGATTTTTCCGCCGTTCACCCAAGGCTCGTCGAGCAGAACCAGGGGCACCCGCGTGGTCTTGCCCGCGCCGGGCGGTGCCACGAGGACCGCATTCGGCCGCGCACGCAGGCTCGCCGTCAGGTCGCCGAGGACAGCATCGATGGGCAGGGAGGTGTCGAACGAACGCATGCCGCCTGATGGCTCAAGCCGTTGAAGAGAGCAAGCTGTCAGACGGGAAAGCCATAGTGCCGAAGCTCCGCCGCCAGATCGATGGGCTCCACGCAGTGGATCGCATGCATGCCCACGTTTCGAGCGGCCTCCACATTGGGGTTGGAATCGTCAATGAAGACACAATCCTCCGCTTTGAGCCCGTAGCGGTCGAGCAGGAGGTGGTAGATGGCCGGATCTGGCTTCAGCAGGCGCTCGTCGCCCGAGACGATGATGCCGTCGAAGCCCGCCAGGAACGGAAAGCGCTCCTGCGCCAGGGTGAACTTCGGGCCGGAGAAGTTCGTGATGCAGTAATTCGGCACGCCCGCCTCGCGCAGGCGGAGCAGCAGGGCGACATGGTCCTCGAACACGCCGGAGACGGTCTCGTGCCAGCGCTCGTGGAAGGCGCGGATGTGCGGCTCGTGCTTCGGGTGATCCTTGACGAGAAGGGCCACCGCCTCGTCCCAGTCGCGGCCCCGGTCCTGCTCCACGTTCCAATCATGGGTGCAGACGTTCCCCAAGAACCACTCCATCTCCGCCTCATTGTCGAAGAGGGTGCGGTAGAGATTGCGCGGGTCCCAGCGCAGCAGGACATTGCCGATGTCGAACACGATTGTGGTCGGCTTGGTCATGATAAGGCGTCTTCCTTCACGGTTCCGCCCAGGCCTTTAGCCTCTGAGGAGCCGTTACGCCACCCTCAGGATCGAGAGGCTCCTTCGGAAGCCGGGGTAGAAGCAATTCTGGAATGAGCTGTAGTTCAGCCAGCGCCCTTGAAGTCGGCTCCCTTGGCGCAGAAGCATCAAGGGAGCCGACTGATGCCTACCCACCGATATTGTAGGCGGCAAGCGCCGCCATGTTGACGATGTCGTTGTCGGTCGCGCCAAGCGAGACGATCTGCACCGGCTTGTCGAGACCCACGACGAGCGGCCCCAGCACCATCGCGCCACCGAGCTCCTGCAGCATCTTGGTGGAGATGGAGGCCGAGTGGAACGCCGGCATGATGAGCACGTTCGCCGTGTCGGTCAGGCGGCTGAACGGGTACTGCGCCATGACGTCCCGGTTGAGCGCCACATCGGCCGCCATTTCGCCGTCATACTCGAAATCGACCCGCATGCCGTCGAGGATCTTCACCGCCTCCTGGATCTTCTCGGCGCGCTCCGCCTTGGGGTGACCGAAGGTCGAGAAGGACAGAAGCGCCACGCGCGGCTCGTAGCCGAGGCGGCGGGCGACGCCAGCGGATTCGATGGCGATTTCCGCGAGTTCCTGTGCATTCGGCATCTCGTGAATGGCCGTATCGGCCACCAGCACCGTGCGGCCCCGCGCCAGGCAGAGCGAGACGCCGATGACGCGATGACCGGGCTTCGCGTCGACCACGTGCCGCACGTCGGCGAGCGCCGTCGAATAGTTGCGCGTCGCACCCGTCACCATGGCGTCCGCATCGCCCAAGGCCACCATGGAGGCGCCGAAGTGGTTGCGGTCCTGGTTGATCATGCGCTGGCAATCGCGGAACAGATAGCCCTTGCGCTGCAGGCGCTCGTAGAGGAACTGCGCATAGGTCGCGTTGCGGTTCGACAGGCGCGCGTTGTGGATCTCGATGCCGTCGCGGCCTTCGAGATCGATGCCCGCCTGCACCGCCGTCTCGTGGATGCGGTCCTCGCGCCCGACCAGGATGGCCTTGCCGAGCCCCTGGTTGACGAAGGACAGGGCCGCGCGGATCACCTGCTCCTCCTCGCCCTCGGCGAAGACGACGCGCTTGGGGAACTTGCGCACGCGCTCGAAGATGCGGTTGAGGGTGCCGGCCACCGGATCGCGCCGGGCGGAGAGCTGCGCCTTGTAGGAGCGCATGTCGACGATGGGACGACGCGCGACCTCCGTCTCCATGGCGGCCTTGGCCACCGCCATCGGGATCGTGTGGATGAGGCGCGGATCGAACGGCACGGGGATGATGTAGTCGCGCCCGAAGCGCGGGCGCGCGCCCTGATAGGCCGCCGCCACTTCGTCGGGCACATCCTCGCGGGCAAGTTCCGCCAGCGCATGCGCAGCCGCGATCTTCATCTCCATGTTGATCGTGGTCGCCTGCACGTCCAGCGCCCCGCGGAAGATGTAGGGAAAGCCTAGAACGTTGTTGACCTGGTTCGGGTAGTCGGATCGGCCTGTCGCGATGATCACGTCGTCGCGGATGCGCGCCACCTCCTCCGGCGTGATCTCCGGATCCGGATTGGCCATGGCGAAGATGATCGGGTTTTCCGCCATGGAGCGGATCATCTCGTCGCTGAACGCACCTTTGGCCGACAAGCCGAACACGGCATCGGCGCCGTTGAGCGCGTCGGCCAGCGTGCGGGCGTCGGTTTCGGCCGCATGGGCCGATTTCCACTGGTTCATGCCCTCGGTGCGGCCCTTGTAGATCACGCCCTTGGTGTCGCACAGGATGACGTTGTTGGGCGCAAAGCCCATGGCCTTCAGAAGCTCCGTGCAGGCGATGCCGGCGGCACCGGCGCCGTTCACCACGAGCCTCGTCTCGGCCATGTCGCGGCCGGTGAGATGCAGGGCGTTGATAAGGCCCGCCGCCGCGATGATCGCGGTGCCGTGCTGGTCGTCATGGAAGACGGGAATGTCCATGAGTTCCCGCAGGCGCTCCTCGATGATGAAGCATTCCGGGGCCTTGATGTCCTCGAGGTTGATACCGCCGAAAGAAGGGCCGAGATAGCGCACGCAGTTGATGAAGTTGTCCGCATCCTCCGTGTCGACCTCAAGGTCGATAGAATCCACGTCGGCGAAGCGCTTGAAGAGCACCGACTTGCCCTCCATCACCGGCTTGGAGGCCAGCGCCCCGAGATTCCCGAGGCCCAGGATCGCCGTGCCATTCGAGATCACCGCCACCATGTTGGCCCGGGTGGTGTAGTCGAAGGCGAGCGACGGGTTCTCGGCAATGGCCAGCACCGGCACCGCGACGCCCGGCGAATAGGCCAGCGACAGGTCGCGCTGGGTCGCCATGGGCTTGGTCGGGACGACCTCGAGCTTGCCGGGGCGTCCTTGGGCGTGGAATTGCAGCGCCTCCTGGTCCGTGAAGGTGGGGCGTTTGCGGCGGGGCGGGCGCTGATCGTCGGTCATGGGGATCCGATTCTTGTGATGCAGGGCGTTTCCAAAGGGGGATGCGACCTTAAGACATAGGATGCGCCTTCCTCAAGACTTGTCCACATGCGCCCTTCGGACCTCATGACACGGATGTAAGGGGGCCTGAGCTTTGCTAAACAGGACGGATGTCGTCCCAAGCCAGCTACAATCCTCCCGACGATCTTGAACCCAGCGCCGCCGCAGCATCCAAGCTCGCGCAGGACAGCCGCGTCACGCCGATGATGGCGCAGTACGTGGAGATCAAGGCCGCCAACCCGGACAGCCTGCTGTTCTACCGGATGGGCGACTTCTACGAGCTGTTCTTCGAGGATGCGGAGATCGCCAGCCGATCACTCGGCATCGTGCTCACCAAGCGCGGCAAGCACCAGGGACAGGACATCCCCATGTGCGGCGTGCCCGTGGAGCGGGCGGATGATTACCTCCAGCGCCTCATCGGGCTCGGCCACCGGGTCGCCGTCTGCGAGCAGACCGAGGACCCGGCGGAGGCGAAGAAACGGGGTTCCAAGTCGGTGGTTCGCCGCGATGTGGTGCGCCTCGTCACGCCAGGCACGATCACCGAGGAGCGGCTGCTGGAGCCCGGCCGGGCCAATTATCTCCTGGCCATCGCCCGGCGCCGGGCCTCCGACACGCAATGGTGCTACGGGCTGGCTGCGCTGGACATATCCACAGGCCATTTCGTGTTGAGCGAGACGGACGGCACCGGCCTCTCGGCCGAGATCGCCCGCTTCGAGCCCCGCGAGATCCTGGTGCCGGACGTCATTCATGACGATCCGGAGCTGAGAGGCTTCTGGCAGGAGACGCGGGCCTCGATCACGCCCCTGTCCCGCGAAGGGCTCGATCCGGCATCGGCCGAGCGGCGGCTTAAAAGCTATTTCGGGGTCGCGACGCTGGATGCCTTCGGGGCCTTCAGTCCGGCCGAGATCACGGCGGCGGGCAGCGCGCTGTTCTATGTCGAGAAGACGCAGATCGACAGCCGTCCGGTTCTCAACCCGCCCTCCCGCGACACCTCCGGCGCGGCGCTCGCCATCGATGCGGCGACCCGGGCCAACCTGGAGCTGACCCGCACCCTGTCGGGTGAGCGGGCAGGCAGCCTGCTCGCCACCATCGACTGCACGGTGACGCCCGGCGGCGCGCGGCTGCTTGCCGAGCGGCTCGCCGGTCCCCTCACCCATCCGGGCCTGATCCGCGACCGGCAGGATTCGGTTACAGCACTCGTGGAGAACGGGGATCTGCGCGACAGGCTGCGGCGCATCCTCAAGCGCTCACCGGACCTCGCTCGCGCCCTGTCGCGCCTGAGCCTTGGGCGCGGAGGACCGCGGGATCTAGCCTGCGTGCGCGACGGCCTGTTCGCGGCGCGTGAACTCGGGCTTGAGCTGGCGATTGCGCCCAATCTGCCGAGAGAACTGTCAGAGGCCGCGCAGGTGCTTCAAGGCCTGCGCACGGATGTGGCCGACCGGCTGAGGGCCGCTCTTGCCGACGAGTTGCCGCTGCTCAAGCGCGACGGTGGCTTCATCCGCGCGAGCTTCGACGCGAATCTCGATGAATTGCGGGAGCTGCAACAGGATTCGCGCCGCTTCATCGCGGCCCTCCAGGCGCGCTATGCCACCGAGACCGGCTGCCGGACCCTGCGCGTGAAGCACAACCACATGATCGGCTACTTCGTGGAGGTGCCGCAGAATGTGGGCGAGGATCTCTTGAGGGAGCCCTGGAAGGACACCTTCGTCCACCGCCAGACCATGGCGGGCGCCATGCGTTTCTCGACGATGGAACTCGGGGAGCTCGAATCGAAGATCGCTTCTGCTGCCGACCGGGCACTGAAGATCGAACTCGCCCTGTTCAACGAGATGGTGCAAGCACTGCTCGATCTCACAGGGGAGATCGCAGCGGCGGCCGAGGCCATCGCTGTCATCGACGTGACAGCGGCGCTCGCCGATCTCGCCATGCGCCTGGACTGGACGCGCCCCATGGTCGACACCGGCCTCGCCTTCACGATCAAGGGCGGTCGCCACCCGGTGGTCGAGGCGGCGCTCAAGCGCGAGGGCGTTCCGTTCATCGCCAACGGTTCGGATCTCTCGGGCAAGGATGCCGGACACATCCTGCTGATCACCGGCCCGAACATGGGCGGCAAGTCGACCTATCTGCGCCAGAACGCGCTCATCGTCGTGCTGGCCCAGATGGGCTCCTACGTGCCGGCGAAAGAGGCGCATATCGGCATCGTCGACCGGCTCTTCTCCCGGGTGGGCGCCGCCGACGATCTGGCGCGGGGCCGCTCGACCTTCATGGTCGAGATGGTCGAGACCGCCGCCATCCTCAATCAGGCCACGGCCCGCTCCCTCGTGATCCTCGACGAGATCGGCCGCGGCACCGCCACCTTCGACGGGTTGTCCATCGCCTGGGCAGCCATCGAGCACCTGCACGAGACCAATTGCTGCCGCGCCCTCTTCGCCACCCATTTCCACGAGCTGACGGCGCTTGCCGAGCGGATGGCCCGCATCTCGAACGCAACCCTGAAGGTCACGGAATGGAACGGCGAGGTGGTGTTCCTGCACGAGGTCGTGCCCGGCGCCGCCGACCGCTCCTATGGCCTGCAGGTGGCGCGTCTGGCGGGCTTGCCGACAGCGGTCGTCGATCGGGCCAAGACGATCTTGAGCGAATTGGAGAGATCAGATCGGGAAGCCCCGAAGCGCGCGTTGCTCGATGATCTGCCGCTTTTCGCCGTTCCCGTTCGCAACGAGCCTTCGCCTGCGCCGAAGCAGGACGCCTTACGTGAGGCGCTCGATGGTCTGGACCCGGACCAGATGACCCCGCGGGAGGCGCTCGACGCGCTCTACCGGCTGAAAGCGCAGCGATAGCGGCAAGGTCCCGTCAGGACATCTGGGAGCTACGCTCTCGGGCGCCACGACCGAAAGGGACGAAGGTCACCGTGCGGGCCTCCTGAGCCTCGCGCGGTTGCCCGGCCGTCACATAGGACAGGGCCTCCCGTACGCCGCGCTCCGTATAGGGCTTGGCGATGACGCCCCAGGCGCCGGCAAAGTCTTCGGGGATGCGCTTGGCGTTGGCGGTCATGAACAGCACCGTGACCTGATGCTCGCCGCTGAGATGGCGCGCCACGTCGACCCCGGTCGGCCCGTCGGACAGATGAATGTCGACAAAGGCGAGATCGGGCTTGAGATCCCGGCCGAGGGAAAGGGCGTCCTTGGATGAGGCTGCGATGCCCACGACGTCATGCCCCAGATCCTGGAGCAGGCTTTCGAGTTCGAGCGCGATCAGGATTTCATCCTCCACGACGAGGATGCGCAAAGGCTTATCGCTACTCAACCCGAATCTCCTCCGCGACAGCGGACACTCCAATCTTTGCGCGTGTACCTGGCTTCCAATCGCGCCAAGTCAACGGCCCTCTCAATCGACAGATCAGCATCGCGGCTTCGGCGGAATGGAATCGATCCGTGTCATGAATGGCCCCTCCCGAACGGTTTTTTCGGAGACTTAGTCGCCTTCCGGCTTTCTCCGTGCAGTCGGACTCAACGCTTTTCCAGGAAGTCGGTTCCGCACGAAAGCCGAGTCCCTACCCAAAATAAGGCAACACTATCGCGTTTCAAAAGACCGCGCTAACATTCAGGGCTCTGCGGGAGGTTTAAGCGGGATGGTCACGCGCGTTTCCACTGTTGCGTTCGAAGGAATTGTAGCGCGAACCGTTGATGTGCAGGTGCAGATCTCACCGGGCACGGTGGTCTTCATGATTGTCGGCCTGCCCGACAAGGCTGTGGCGGAATCCCGCGAGCGGGTCCGCTCAGCCCTGATCGCCTCCGGCCTCGCCCTGCCAGCCAAGCGCATTACGGTCAACCTCGCCCCGGCCGACCTGCCGAAGGAAGGCAGCCATTACGATCTGCCCATCGCCCTTGCGGTCATGGGAGCCATCGGGGCCATTCCGGCGGATGCATTGGGCGGCTTTACAGTGCTGGGCGAGCTGGCGCTCGACGGCTCGATCACCGCCGTGGCCGGAGCGCTTCCCGCCGCCATGGCGGCCTATGAGCGCGGGCACGGGCTGATCTGCCCTGCCGCCTGCGGCGCGGAGGCCGCCTGGGCCGGCAGCGACATCGAAATTCTGGCACCACGCTCCCTGATCCAGCTCGCCAACCATTTCAAGGGCACCCAGGTGCTGGCGCGGCCGGAGCCTGCCATCATGCCCGCCTCCGGTATCCTGCCCGATCTCAAAGACATCAAGGGGCAGGAGAGTGCCAAGCGGACACTCGAGATCGCGGCTGCCGGCGCCCATAACCTCGTGATGAACGGCCCGCCCGGCGCCGGCAAGTCCATGCTGGCCCAGCGCCTGCCCTCCATTCTGCCGCCGCTCTCGCCGCGGGAGCTTCTGGAGGTCTCGATGATCCAGTCGGTAGCGGGGCTGCTGGCGGAGGGTGCCCTGTCGGATCGCCGCCCGTTCCGGGCTCCGCACCATTCGGCCTCCATGGCGGCCCTCGTCGGCGGCGGCCTCAACGCACGGCCCGGCGAGGCTTCGCTTGCTCATCATGGCGTGCTCTTCCTCGACGAGCTGCCGGAGTTCCAGCCCCAAGTGCTCGATTCCCTGAGACAGCCGCTGGAGGCGGGCGAGATCCTGATCGCCCGGGCCAATCATCGGGTCACCTACCCGGCCCGCTTCCAGCTCGTCGCCGCCATGAACCCGTGCCGCTGCGGACAGGCCACCGAGCCCGGCTATGTCTGCCGCCGCCAGCCGAACGAGCGCTGCATCGCGCAGTATCAAGCGCGCTTGTCGGGCCCTCTCCTAGACCGCATCGATTTGTCCATCGACGTCCCGGCCGTCACGGCTGCCGACCTGATCCTGCCGGCTCCGGGCGAAGGCTCCGCCGAGGTCGCAGCCCGGGTGGCGCAGGCCCGTGAGCGGCAGGTCAGGCGCTATGCGTCCTTGAAGCTCGATGGCGTGACGACCAATGCCGCCTGCCCTCCGGCGCTGCTGGAGGAGATCGCGCAGCCCGACCCGGAGGGCCTGTCCCTCATCCGGGATGCCGCCAACGCCATGCGGCTCTCCGCTCGCGCTTTCCATCGGGTGCTGAAGGTGGGGCGGACCCTGGCCGATCTCGATGGGGAGGAGCGGGTCCGGCGCATTCACATCGCCGAGGCCCTCTCCTATCGGGCTCACGCAGACCGGCGCCCGGCCGCCGCGTGACGAAAGGGCAAGGATCCCCTCACCCCGGCTTGTGAATCCAAGGACCGGCCCCGACATTTTCCATCGGCACAGATTTGTTTTCTGTCACAAAACAGTGTGGAACAGGTTTTATGTCATGGCGGAAGCGGAGCGGCGTCAGCCATGACCCGGCGCCGGAGAGACGATCCTACGAGGCAGCGATGAGTCACTACCTTTCGAACCATGAAGCGGCTGGCTCAACTCCCATCGGCTCACGTCCTGACGGGTTCAAGTTCATCCCCGGCGGCGACAGAATCGTCCGCGACTATGGCAGCCTCGATCCGGTGCTCGGCCGGATCGGTTCCCTCGAGGTTCGCCTGGCGACCACCGCCAAGGAGATCCGGCGGGCCCAGCGTCTGCGCTTCAAGGTGTTCTACGAGGAGATGTCGGCATCCCCCACCGGCGCGGCCCTGATCTCCCGCCGCGACGTGGACGAGTACGACCGGATCTGCGACCACATCCTCGTCCTCGACCATGACGTGAAATCCAAACCCTTCCGGCCGGCCAAGCCGAAGGTGGTCGGCACCTACCGCCTGCTCCGCCAGGACATGGCTGAGCGCCACGGCGGGTTCTACACGCGCGGCGAGTACGACATCGCGCCGCTCCTGAAAGCTCATCCCGGCCTGCGCTTCCTGGAGCTCGGACGCTCCTGCGTGCTCAAGCCCTATCGCAACAAGCGCACGGTCGAACTGCTGTGGCACGGGATCTGGGCCTACGTGCTCCATCACCGCATCGACGTGATGATGGGCTGTGCCAGCCTGGAAGGCACGGATCCGCGGACGCTGGCGCTGCCCTTGAGCTTCCTGCACCACTACGCCGCCGCGCCAACCGAATGGCGGGCCAGTGCCCTGCCGGGACGCTTCACCCGCATGGACCTGCTGCCTAAGGAGACTATCGATCCGAAGGCAGCCCTTCACGCCCTGCCGCCCCTGATCAAAGGCTACCTGCGCGTTGGCGCGACGTTCGGCACAGGTGCCGTGATCGACCGGCAGTTCGGCACCACGGACGTGCTCGTCGTCCTGCCCGTCTCGGCCATCAACCCGCGCTACATCGACCATTTCGGCCCGACTGCGAACCGCCACGCGGCGTGAGTCTGAGTTTCTGACGCAGAGCCTGGCGCAAATTCACATCTCGACGTCATCACCGGCCTTGTGCCGGTGATCCCGGTCGCATGAAGCGCCGAGCCTCATAGGATCGGGATGGCCGGGACGAGCCCGGCCATGACGGGAAGGTCCACCCATTCAGGCCACTGCCTCGATCCGTTCGGCCAAAGCCCGGCGCCATTCCTCACGCACGTCCGGATCGCCTTCCTGGTCCAGTCGCTCTGCGGCATGACGCGCCACCGCCTCCGACGGCAGCAACCGCCCGAGCGTCCAGACCGCCATGGCGCGCACCAGCGGCGAGGCATCGTCCAGCAGCCGCTCGGCTTCTTCGGCAAGACTCGCGTCGCCCGAGTTGCCGATCGCGATCAGCACGTTGCGGATGAACCGGTCGCGGCCCGTGCGCTTGATCGGCGTGCCGGCAAAGCGGGCGCGGAACGCGGGGTCGTCGAGTCGTGCGAGATCCGCCAGCGGCAGGGCGGCGAGATCCTCGCGCTGCACGAGTCGCGCCTCGCGGCCGGCTTGCGCGAACTTATTCCAGGGGCACACGGCAAGGCAGTCGTCGCAGCCGAAGATGCGGTTGCCGATGCCGGGGCGGAGTTCTTCCGGAATATGTCCCTTATGCTCGATGGTGAGATACGAGATGCAGCGCCGTGCATCGAGCTGATAGGGAGCCGGAAAGGCGTTCGTCGGGCAGATGTCGAGGCAGCGGCGGCAGGAGCCGCAATGATTGCGCTCCGGCTCGTCGGCGGGAAGTTCCGCCGTGGTGAAGATGGCGCCGAGAAAAAGCCAGTTGCCGAACTCGCGCGACACCACCACCGTGTGCTTGCCCTGGAAGCCGAGACCCGCTGCCTCTGCCAGCGGCTTTTCCATCACCGGAGCTGTGTCGACGAAGACCTTCACGTCGGACGAGGCCTTCGCCGCGAGGAAGCCCGCGGCCTCCTTGAGCTTGCCCTTGATCACGTCATGGTAATCGCGGTTGCGGGCATAGACCGAGATGTAGCCGCGATCCTTTCGGGCCAGCTCGACCAGCGGATCCTCAACCGGCCCGTAGTTCAGCCCGAGCAGGATGACGCTGCGCACCTCCGGCCAGAGGGTACGGGGGTCGGCCCGGCGCTCTGCCGTGTCCGCCATCCACTCCATCGAGCCGTGATGACCGGCCTCAAGCCAGGCCTGAAGGCGCTCCGGCGCGAGCGGGATGGAATCCGGCCGAGCGATGCGAACGGTATCGAAGCCGAGCGCCTTGGCGCGCTCAACAAAAGTGCGCTTCAGCGCTTCCCCGTCTAGAAGTCCAGGTTGTCGTAATGGTCCGCTGGCGCCATGCCCGGCACCCGGTCCGCCAGGAGCGTGCGAAAGGACGGCCGGGACTTGATCCTGGCGTACCAAAGCTTCGCTGTCTCGTCCTCGTTCCATGGCACGTCGCCGAGATAATCCACTACCGACAGATGGGCCGCCGCCGCCAGATCCGCATAGGTCATCTGGTCGCCGGCAAGCCAATTCCGTTTTGAGATCAGAAAACCGATATATTTGAGATGGTATCGCACATTGGTCTGGGCCGCGCGAATCGCACCCATGTCCGGCGGACCGCCTCCCAGCTCGCCGGGTGTGAACCGCTTATAGATCTTTTCTGTGGCAAGGTACTCCGACACCTCGCCGTGAAATTTGATCAGGAACCAGTCGAGCAGGCGGCGCACCTCGACCCGCTGAGCGAGATCCCGTGGCAGGAAGCGGCGATCCCGAAGATCCTCCCCCCGCGTCTCGTCCAGGTATTCCGCAAGGCCCATGGGGCCGGGCACCGCAAGCCCATTGTCGTCGAGGAAGAGCGGCAGGTTGCCGGCCGGGTTGATCTCGAGATACGGAATGCGCCGATCCCACGGCTTCTCCTCGACCACGTCCGGCTCAAGGCCGAACTCCGCCAGAATAAGGCGCGCGAACCGCGACTGCGGGCAAAAGGGATAAGAATGCAGGGTGGCCATGAATGATGCTGACGCGAAACAGGCGGCAACAATAAGGCCGTGCTTCGTTAAGGGTTGGTAAGGAATAATGGTGAATCTCATGCCTCTGACGCAGAAGGGCCGCGCCTGCAGCGCAAACCTTTCTTGACAGAGGTGGAGGCGCTCCCGCATCTGGCGCCGTTCTCAGGATTTTCAACGATGTCGCAAATCATCGAGGCGCTCTTTCTCGGCCTCATCGAAGGGCTGACGGAGTTTCTCCCCGTCTCCTCGACCGGCCACCTGCTCCTCGTCGGTCACTTCCTCGGGTTCGAATCGACGGGCAAGACTTTCGAGGTGCTGATCCAGCTCGGCGCGATCCTGGCGATCCTGTCGGTGTATTTCAACAAGCTCTGGTCCATCGCCAAGGCCCTGCCGCACGATCCGATGGCCCGACACTTCGTCATCGGCGTGCTGATCGCATTCCTGCCCGCCGCCCTGATCGGCGCCGTGCTGCATGGTTTCATCAAGGAGGTGCTCTTCGACCCCTGGATCGTGTGCATCACCCTGATCGTCGGCGGCTTCGTGCTGCTGGCCATCGACCGGATGCCCCTGGAGGCGACGAAGACCGACGCGACGCGGTTTCCTCTTTCGATGTACCTCAAGATCGGCTTCATCCAATGCGTGGCGATGATCCCCGGCGTGTCGCGCTCGGGCGCCACCATCGTGGGCGCCATGCTGATGGGAGCCTCGAAGCGCGCAGCGGCGGAGTTCTCGTTCTTCCTCGCCATGCCCACCATGGCGGGCGCCTTCACCTATGACCTGCTGAAGAACTACAAGATCCTCTCCGCCAACGATGTCACGATCATCGTAGCGGGATTCATTTCAGCCTTCGTGGCGGCTTTGCTCGTGGTGAAGATGCTGCTCGACTACGTATCGCGTCACGGCTTCACGCCGTTCGCCTATTGGCGCATCGTGGTTGGGGCTGCGGGTCTCGCTGGCCTCATGGTCTACGGCTGATCCATGCTGTCGCGCGACGAGGTTCTTGCCGTCACTCTCACCATTGCGGTCGCTTTGCTGGTGGTCACATTCGCGGTTCTCTTGGGCGTGAGCACGGAGCCTCGCGCAGCAAGGCAGGACGGTGCGCCGGATGCAGCTTGCCTGGAATGGACCGACAGCTGCGTCGTCTGCAGCCGCACGTCTCAAGGGCTCGCCTGCTCGACGCCGGGCATTGCCTGCACGCGCTCAGCGCCGCGCTGCTTGTGGCGGTAGTGCATTTCACCCTGCCTCTGTGAGCGCGTCATCCCGGACGGAGCGCAGCGAAGATCCGGGATCGCAAGACAAGTCTAGCGGCTATTTCCCTCCCCCTAGTGGGGAGGGTCAGGGTGGGGGTGCGAGCGCCAATCTCTCAGGCTCTGGCACCCCCATCTCCTCCCCACAAGGGGGAGGAGAGTTTCAGCGCCATACTCGTCCAACGATCCCGGGTTCTGCTCCGCAGCCCCGGGATGACGATGCAGGTGCGGTGGCTGATCTCACGGAATCGTCTTGTCCGGAAAGCGGCATAGGTCGTTGACCGGGCAGCGCCAGCATTCGGGCTTGCGGGCCTTGCAGATGTAGCGGCCGTGCAGGATGAGCCAGTGATGGGCGTGGAGCCGGTACTCGTCCGGAATCAGCTTTTCGAGTGCGACTTGCGTATCGAGCGGCGTCTTGGTGATGGCGAGCGGCAGGCGGTTGGTAACGCGGAAGATATGCGTGTCGACCGCGACCCTTGGATCGCCGAACGCGATGTTGACCACGACGCTCGCGGTCTTGCGCCCGACCCCCGGCAGGGTCTCGAGGATTTCGACCGAGTTGGGCACCTCGCCGCCGAACTCCTCCACGAGGCGTTTGGCCATGGCGATGACGTTCTTCGCCTTGGTGTTGAAGAAGTTCAGCGTCTTGATGTGCTGGCGCAGGCCCTCCTCGCCGAGTTCGAGCATCCTCTCGGGCGTGTCGGTGATGGGAAACAGGTTCTTCGTCGCCTTGTTGACGCCGACATCTGTCGCCTGGGCCGAGAGCGTCACGGCGACCAGAAGCGTATAGGGATTGGTGTAGTCGAGCTCGCCCTTGGGCTCGGGATTGGCCGCATGCAGGCGGCGGAAGATCTCGACCATCGTGGCCCGGTCAACAGGCTTCGGGGTTCGGGCGCGCACGGCCCGGCCTACGGCTTTCGCCGGCACGGCGGGCTTACTTTTGAGCTTCGAAATGCGACGGGAGGGCTGCTTCAGATCGGACATCCCTGCGTTATATCTAGGCTATGGCAGGCAGCAAGGCAGCATTTGACGGCACGGAGCGGTTCGAGGAGCCGGTGTTCTCGGCCGTCATCCGTCCGCACCGGTCGTTGAGCCCGCAAGGATTCAAGATCGTCATGGTGCTGGTCTGCCTCACCTCGCTGGTGGCCAGCGTGCCCTTCGTAGTCATGGGCTTCTGGCCGGTGGCCGGCTTCTTCGGCCTCGATTTCCTCGGCCTCTACATCGCCTTCCGCGTCAGCTACCGGCAGGGCGACGCCTTCGAGCTGCTCGAGCTGACCCCGATCCGGCTGCTGTTCCGCAAGGTGAGTCCGAAGGGTGAGGTGAAGGACTGGCAGTTCAACCCGCTCTGGACCCGCCTCGACCGGGAGGTCGACGACGAATACGGCATGCAGCAGCTGGCGTTGACCTCCCGCAACGAGCATGTGGTGATCGCCCGCGACCTCTCCCCGCCGGAACGCGAGACACTCGCCGAGGCGCTGGGCCGCGCCCTGGCGGATGTGAAGCGGGGCTATTGAGAAAGAGCCAGCACTGTATGGCCCGCAGCGGGTGCTGCGAGCCTGAAGGTCAGTCGAGGGTGGCGCGTCAGGCAGCCCGGCTCGATGATGTGTGGTGAAGGTGAGAGCCAGACTGCTCGTCACGCGCGGTTCTTTTCAGGTGGACCTGGTCAGAGCCAGGATCGACCTCCCGCGACCACAGGCATGCGAAACCTGCGGCGGGACCGCTCCCCGCCCCACTCTTGCGACGCCTCGCGAGCGCGCCCCTCGTCGGGCGAGGATGTCTTTGGCTATAGCCTAGCTTAGGAGGATTGTCAAGAACAAAATGAGAACATATACGCTGCTACCCCTCTCCCCTTCGCGGGAGAGGGTGGCCTGCAAAGCAGGTCGGGAGAGGGGCAGTCATGACGAGCACTTCCCCTCTCCCGGCTCACTCCGTTCGCCACCCTCCCCCGCACAGGGGGGAGGGTTCACGCGCCTCATCCTGCATCCGATCCCGGCTTGCCCTTCGGCGTCCGGGATGACACACGACGCCTCGTCTCCCACACAGGAGAACGAGAAGGCCACCGCAGAAATCGGGTGTCGCCTGCCCTCTCCCATCGCTAGGATGATCGGCAATGAAGGATCACCACCATGCTCCAGACCTTGCGCAACATCACCATCGATCCGGCCGACATCATGGTGCCGGACGAGCCCCATTCCGATTACGAGCGGGTGCGCCGGATCATCGCGTTCATTTCGGAGCGCTGGCGCGAGCAGCCCTCACTCGAGTCGATCGCCGATCATGTAGGACTGTCCACCACCCATGTGCACCACCTGTTCCGGCGCTGGGCCGGCCTGTCGCCTAAGGCCTTCCTCCAGGCGATCACGCTGGACAACGCCAAGGCGCTGCTGGCGGATTCCGCAAGCGTGCTCGACGCCACCTATGAGCTCGGCCTCTCGGGGCCTGCCCGGCTGCACGACCTGTTCGTGACCCATGAGGCCATGACGCCGGGCGACTTCAAGACCGGCGGCTCAGGCCTGACCATGCGCTTCGGCTTCCATCCCTCGCCTTTCGGCGAGGCGCTGCTGATCGTGACCGACAGGGGGCTCGCAGGCCTCGGCTTCGTGGATGATGGAGACCGTCCGGCAGCGCTCGCCGACATGACCCGGCGCTGGCCGAAGGCGGAGTATGTGGAGGACCCGGCCGCCACGGCGCCGGTGGCCAAGCGCATCTTCAGCCCGTCGCAATGGCAGGCGGAGCAGCCCCTCCGGGTGGTGCTGATCGGCACGGATTTCGAGGTGCGGGTCTGGCAGACCCTGCTGCGCATTCCCCGCGACCGCGCCACTACCTATTCCGACATCGCCCGCCACATCGGCAAGCCCGCCGCCTGCCGGGCCGTGGGTGCGGCGGTCGGCAAGAATCCGGTCTCCTTCGTGGTCCCCTGCCACCGGGTGCTCGGCCGCTCCGGCGCGCTGACCGGCTACCATTGGGGGCTCACGCGCAAGCAGGCAATCCTGGGGTGGGAGGCGGGGCGAAGCTTGGGCGGGATCGAGGCTTAGGAGCCATGGCGCAACAGGCTGCGGCCGATGAAGCGGATCGGCTTCAACACCTCGAAGACATCATTCGGACTGACACGGACCTTATGCAGGTTCTCACAACGGCCAGTCGGAGCAATCTGCCTCAGTGGCGCCTAGGTGGAGGATGTGTCTATCAGAGGGTCTGGAATGCCCTGACTGGGCGACCGGGGCGGACAGGGGTCAAGGATTATGATCTTGTCTATTTCAATGCCGCCGACCTTTCTTGGGAAAGCGAAGACAAAGTCGCTCGTTCAATCACGGCTGCCCTGCCCGACTTTCATGGTGTCGTCGAAGTCCGCAATCATGCGCGTGTGCCGTTATGGTTCGAGCAACGTTTCGGCTTCCACTGTCCCGCTGTGGCGCATCCGGACGATGTATTCCGGCAATACCCTCTGACCGTTCAAGCCCTGGGAGTGCGGCTGGAGCCGGATGGCTTCCTCAATATCCTTGCACCTTTTGGGCTGGCGGATCTATTCGCTCTCCGAATCCGGCCGAACCGGTCCCTGCCGAACAAAACCAGCTATGAGGAGAAAACCAGACGCCTGATCGAGACATGGCCGGAGCTCACGGTCGAGCCTTGGTAGGGATGATGTAAGGCTGAAGAGAGCTGGGCACGTTATTCGGCCCCAGTTCCGGCTCCCTCAGGTAGTGCAACCTTCCTCACGCGCTTACGTTCGCTCTTTCAGAGCGTGAAGGAGTTGCCGATGAAGGTTCTTGGATGGACTGCCGCATTGAGCCTGATCCTGGCCGGCTGGGCGGGCAGCGCTTCGGCCGATCCGGACAAGGACGAGAGCGGCAAGGGCCGATGGCGCGGAGGCTACGAGCGCAGCTATGAGGGTCCTGCCCGGAGATACAATGACGAGCGCCCTCGCCGCGAGCGTCGCGCCTTCAAGGAAGAATATGACGACGGCCGCTGCAAGGTCGAGCGGAAGCTGGAGAAGAGCGGCGAGTACAAGGAAGAGGTGAAGTGCCGGAACGGCTATCGATCGAGCTCCCGGTACTGAAGTCTGCCGATGCGATGATACGGGCCCGTCAGTTTGTTTCACGAACCCCGGCCATTGAGGAGCGTGCTCTTGGATGAGAGGGGGCTGCCATGGGCGCACCGATCCAGGATGCTCACCGGCGCTCCCTTGCTGCGGATGAGCCCGTTAGCCCGAAGTTCCTGCGGGACCCGGTTGACATGACCGTGCTGGCCCCGATGGCGTCCGCGAGCTCGGCTATGGGGGTAGGCCCGAACACCGGGCTTGACCAGCGACCGGGCAGAAGCCATTCAGGAGCTTGAAATCTCAGGGTTTTTCTCTTCTGGTATCGAAGTCTAGAACCAATTGTCTTATCCTTGAGTTGTCAGACACCAATCTCAAGAGGGGAATGCCGTTGCCGCGCTACTTTTTCGATACCTATGACGGCAGCCGTCTTGTCTCCGACAATGAGGGCCTCGAGCTGCAGAACATCGCAATGGCCAAGGCCGAGGCTCAGAAGGTCCTGCCCGACATGGCGCGGGACGCCCTCCCCGGCGACGACCAGAAGACCTTCATCGTCAGCGTCAGGGACGAGGCCGGGCAGGTGGTCTTAAGGGCAGCGCTCAGCCTGATCGTCGAAACCTCGCCCTAAATCCCCCGCCCAAATCCGGATTGCCCTGAGGCTCCAGCCCATATTGCAGGAATGTAACAGGGTCCGGCTCCGACGAATTGGCGCAAACTAGCGCCCACGTTCGTCTTGCAGCTCTGAAACCCCCTTCTTATATCAGCGCCAGCACGGGGCACGGCTCGGTTCGAGGCGGCCCCGGCAATTTGTCAGCAACATGTAAGCCATGGGCCGGGCTGCTTTGAGGGCCCGGCGGTCTGCTTGAAAGTGAGGGATCCCGCCATGGGTAAGGTTATCGGTATCGACCTCGGTACTACCAATTCCTGCGTCGCTGTCATGGAAGGCGCGACGCCTAAAGTCATCGAAAACGCGGAAGGCGCGCGGACGACTCCGTCCATCGTGGCCTTCACGGACGAAGGCGAGCGCCTCGTCGGCCAGCCTGCCAAGCGCCAGGGGGTCACGAACCCGTCGCGCACCTTCTTCGCCATCAAGCGCCTGATCGGCCGCACCTTCGACGATCCCATGACCAAGAAGGACATGGGTCTCGTCCCCTATCACATCGTGAAGGGCGGCAATAACGACGCCTGGGTCGAGGCCGACGGCAAGCAGATGTCGCCCTCGCAGATCTCCGCCTTCACCCTTCAGAAGATGAAGGAGACGGCCGAGTCCTATCTCGGGCAGCCGGTGACGCAGGCCGTCATCACGGTTCCGGCCTATTTCAACGACGCCCAGCGTCAGGCCACCAAGGACGCAGGCCGCATCGCCGGCCTCGAGGTCCTGCGCATCATCAACGAGCCGACCGCGGCTGCCCTCGCCTATGGCCTGGACAAGAAGCAGACCGGCATGATCGCGGTCTATGACCTCGGCGGCGGCACCTTCGACGTGTCCGTGCTCGAGATCGGCGACGGCGTGTTCGAGGTGAAGTCCACGAACGGCGACACCTTCCTCGGCGGCGAGGACTTCGACATGCGCCTCGTCGAGTACCTGGCGGCGGAGTTCAAGAAGGAGCAGGGCATCGATCTCACCAAGGACAAGCTCGCCCTTCAGCGCCTGAAGGAAGCGGCCGAGAAGGCCAAGATCGAGCTGTCCTCGGCCTCCCAGACCGAGATCAACCTGCCCTACATCACGGCCGATGCCTCCGGTCCGAAGCACCTCGCCCTCAAGCTCTCGCGCGCCAAGTTCGAGCAGCTCGTGGACGACTTGGTGCAGAAGACCATCGAGCCCTGCCGCAAGGCCCTCAAGGATGCCGGCATCTCGCCGGGCGACATCGACGAGGTGGTTCTCGTCGGCGGCATGACCCGCATGCCGAAAATCCAGGAAGTGGTGAAGCAGTTCTTCGGCAAGGAGCCCCACAAGGGCGTCAACCCGGATGAAGTCGTGGCCATCGGCGCGGCCATCCAGGCCGGCGTGCTCCAGGGCGACGTGAAGGACGTTCTGCTCCTCGACGTGACTCCTCTGTCGCTCGGCATCGAGACGCTCGGTGGCGTGTTCACCCGTCTGATCGACCGCAACACGACGATCCCGACGAAGAAGAGCCAGGTGTTCTCCACTGCGGAAGACAACCAGAACGCGGTGACGATCCGGGTCTTCCAGGGCGAGCGCGAAATGGCGGCGGACAACAAGCTGCTCGGCCAGTTCGACCTCGTGGGCATTCCGCCCGCGCCCCGCGGGGTGCCGCAGATCGAGGTGACCTTCGACATCGACGCGAACGGCATCGTGAACGTCACGGCGAAGGACAAGGCGACGGCCAAGGAGCACCAGATCCGCATCCAGGCCTCCGGCGGTCTGTCCGACGCCGACATCGACAAGATGGTGAAGGACGCCGAGGCTCACGCCGAGGAAGACAAGAAGCGCCGCGAGCTGGTCGAGGCCAGGAACCAGGGCGAGAGCCTGATCCACGCCACCGAGAAGTCGCTCACCGAGTACGGCGACAAGGTATCGGAAGCCGACAAGCAGGGCATCACCACCGCCATCGACGCGCTGCGTCAGGCGCTTGGGGCTGAGGATTCCGAGGTCATCAAGGCCCGCACCACGGACCTGATGCAGGCCTCCATGAAGCTCGGCGAAGCCATGTATGCGGCGGCTCAGGGCGCGCCTGGTGAAGGCGGCGAGCAGCCGGAAGGCGGCGATGCTCCGAAGGACGACGTTATCGACGCCGACTTCCAGGAAGTCGACGAAGGCGACAAGAAGAAGCGCGCTTAACGGCCATGCGCGCATAATCGAGAAAACCGGCACCCGGCTTTATGCCCGGGTGCCGTTTTCGTGAATAGGCCAAGACAACAATGACCGATCAACCGACCGTTTTTCGTGATGCTCCGGCAAAAGCCTTTGGAGCCTATTTCTGTGCAGCACATGCATGGCGGACGATGAACATGATGACGGAGCGGCTGACCGCTCCGAGGGGCGCCTGACATGTCCAAGCGCGATTACTACGAGGTTCTCGGCGTCGCGAAGACCGCGTCTGAGGCGGAGATGAAAGCCGCCTTCCGCAAGCTCGCGATGCAGTATCATCCGGATCGCAATCCGGGCAATCACGAGGCCGAGGTTCAGTTCAAGGAACTCAACGAGGCCTACCAGACCCTCTCGGACGGGCAAAAGCGCGCGGCCTACGACCGCTACGGCCATGCGGCCTTCGCCAATGGCGGCGGCGCCGGCGGACCGGGCTTCAACGGCGATTTCTCCGACTTCATGTCGGACATCTTCGAGAACTTCTTCGGCGATGCCGGTGGCGGGCGTGGCGGGCGCGGTCGCAGCGCCGGCGGGCGCGAGCGCGGCGCCGACATGCGCTACAATCTCGAGATCACTCTCGACGAGGCCTTTCACGGCAAGAATGCGGAACTCAGGATTCCGACCTCCGTCACCTGCGAGGCCTGCTCGGGCTCCGGCGCGAAGCCGGGATCCAAGCCCAAGGCCTGCCCCACCTGCGGCGGCGCCGGCCGGGTGAGGGCGACGCAAGGCTTCTTCTCCATCGAGCGCACCTGCCCCAACTGCCATGGGCGCGGCGAGGTCATCGACGATCCCTGCGCCTCCTGCGGCGGCGCAGGACGCGTCACCCGCGAGCGCACGCTCTCGGTCAACATCCCGGCGGGCGTCGAGGACGGTACGCGGATCCGGCTTGCAGGCGAAGGCGAAGCGGGCCTGCGCGGCGGCCCTGCGGGCGATCTCTACATCTTCCTGTCGATCAAGGCGCATCCGTTCTTCCAGCGGGACGGCGCGGACCTGTTCTGCCGCGTGCCGATCTCCATGGTGACGGCGGCGATCGGCGGCGAATTCAATGTGCCGACGCTCAGTGGTTCCGAAGCGCTCGTGAAGGTGCCCGAGGGCACCCAGACCGGCAAGCAGTTCCGCCTGAAGGCTAAGGGCATGCCGGTGCTGCGCGCGCGCGATGTGGGCGACCTCTACATCCAGGTTGTTGTGGAAACCCCGCAAAAGCTTACCAAGCGCCAGCGCGAGCTCCTGATGGAGTTCGACCAGGAGTGCTCCAAGGAGAATCACCCGGAAAGCTCGGGATTTTTCTCGCGTTTCCGCGAGTTTCTCGATGGCCTGGGCGGATCAACTTAACTTGACGGTCGTTTTCAGCGCATCGTGCGGAAAAAGTGGATCCGGTTTTTCCGCTCTAGACGATGCGCTGCTTAAGAAGATAAGCATCGGATCAATCCCAAAAGTGCCTTCCACTTTTGGGTCCGATGCCTAGGTTCTAAACAGCCAACGTGATCCGCCGCGCAAGGGGACAGCTTCAGTGGTTCAGTCGTTACAACGGACTACGGCCCGGAAATTACCCCTCAAGAAGGATCGCTTCCAGGACGAGGCGCGCTTCCTGCGCTCCTGGCTCGAACGGCCCCTCGTCATGGGAGCGGTCACCCCGTCAGGCAAGATCCTGGCCAGGACCATGGCGTCCTATGTGGACCCGCGCATCCCCGGGCCCGTCATCGAGCTCGGTCCCGGCACCGGTCCGGTGACCGACGCCCTGATCCGGCGCGGCGTGGCACAGGACCGGCTGGTGCTGATCGAATACAATCCCGAATTCTGCCGGTTGCTGAAGCGGCGCTTCCCCAAGGCGACGATTATCCAGGGTGACGCCTACGACCTTAAGGAGACGCTCGCCGGGATTCTGGCGGAGCCTGCGGCCGCCACCGTGTCGAGCCTGCCGCTCTTCACCAAGCCAATGGATCAGCGCCTGGATCTCCTGGAGGTCGCGCAGGAGATGATGCATCCGGGCGCGCCCTTCATCCAGTTCACCTATGCGGTGGTGCCGCCGGTCCCGGCGCGCTCGGACAGCTACAGCGCCCGCGCCTCCAACCGGATCTGGCGCAACCTGCCCCCGGCCCGCGTCTGGGTCTACAACAAGGTCATGAACCCATGAGCGCCGCGATGTCCCTTCCGACAAATCCCGTTTCCGAAGGCGACATTCGCGACAAGCTCATCATCGGCCTCGACCTTCCATCCGTCGAAGAGGCACGCTCCATCGTCGAGCGCATCGGCGATGCCGGCACCTTCTACAAGATCGGCTACCAGCTGGCCTACGCCGGCGGGTTCGAATTTGCCCGCGAGCTGATCGGCCAGGGCAAGAAGGTCTTCCTCGATCTCAAGCTCCACGACATCGGCAACACGGTGGAGGAAGGCGTGCGCTCGGTGGCGCGCCTCGGCGCCACGTTCCTCACGGTCCACGCCTATCCGCAGACCATGCGCGCAGCGGTGGCCGGAAAAGCGGGATCGTCCTTGAAGATCCTCGCCGTGACGGTGCTGACGTCCTACGACGACAACGATCTCACCGAGGCGGGCTATGCCCCAGTTTCGGCAGCGGACCTCGTCGCGCGGCGCGCAGGACAAGCCCGCGACCTCGGCGTCGACGGCATCGTCTGCGCAGCGCCGGAAGCGGAGCGCGTTCGCTCTCTCATTGGCCCCGACCGTCTCATCGTCACGCCCGGCATCCGCCCGGCGGGTACGGAGGCCGGCGACCAGAAGCGCATCGTGACCCCGGCGGAGGGCATCCGGCTTGGGGCCAACCACCTCGTGGTCGCCCGCCCCATCGTGAAGGCCGCCGATCCGCGCGCGGCAGTAGAAGCCATCGTGCGCGACATCGCCAACGCCTGAGTTACACACGATGCTTGTTCGCCTGCTCCTTGCGTGCTCCTGCCTGCTTGCGCTCGCGGGCGCAGCCCAGGCCGACACCTGCACCCTTGTCACCGAACTTGAAGCAGGCCGCGTGCTGAAGCGCGAGGGCGATTGCGAGCGGCGCAGCAGCCCAGCCTCCACGTTCAAGGTCCCATTGAGCCTGATGGGCTACGACGTCGGCATCCTCAAGGACGAGGGCGAGCCTGCCTGGCCCTACAAGCCCGAATACAAGGCCTGGAACGAGGCCTGGCGAAAGACCACGACGCCGCGCTCTTGGCTGAAGGATTCCGTGCTCTGGTACTCGCACGTCTTGACCCACGACCTCGGCGAGGAGCGCTTCGGACGCTATGTCGACGCCTTCGGTTATGGCAATCGCGACGTCAGCGGCGACAAGGGCAAGGCCAACGGCCTGACTCGCGCATGGCTGAGCGCCTCCTCGCTGCAGATCTCGCCTGTGGAGCAGATCGCTTTCCTGAGCAGGCTCCTCAAGCGCGAACTGCCGATCTCGGCAAAGGCCCATGACATGACCCTCGCGATCATGCCCGCCTTTCCGCTGCCCGACAATTGGACGGCTTATGGCAAGACCGGCACAGGCTTTCAGCCGTTGCGGGACGGCACATTCGACCGTTCCCGGCAATTCGGCTGGTTCGTTGGATGGGCACAGAAGGGCGAGCGCAGGATCCTCTTCGCACGGCTGATCCGCGACGAGCGCAAGGAAACATCCGTCGCGAGCTTTCGCGCCCGCGACAGCCTGCTGGCGGATTTGCCTGCTCTGATCGCCGATTGATTTTCTCAGGGTCAAATCATGAGAAGGGAATGGATGAGACATTCCCCACTTGTCATGGCCTGGCGTGTACCGGCCATCCCGATTGTATGAGGCGCAGCGCCTCTCGGATCGAGATCACCGGCACAAGGCCGGTGATGACGGGAGGATGAGGGTTGACGATCAGCCGCCTCTCGCGTTCGCTGCGTCACATGAAATCTCAAAGGAGCGCCTGATGCCCAAAGGCTATGTCATTGCCCGCGTGACCGTCACCAACCCCGAGGCTTACGCGGAATACGCCAAGGGCGCGACCGAGGCGATCCGCCAGTATGGCGGCCGCCCGCTGGTGCGCGGCGGCACCTATGAGGCGCTCGAAGGCGAGGCGCGCGCCCGCAACGTGGTGATCGAGTTCGACTCGGTGGAGCAGGCCAGGACCTATTATCATTCGCCCGAGTATCAGGCCGCCAAGGCCAAACGCGAGGGTGCCTGCGTGGCCGAATTCGTTCTCGTGGAAGGAGCCTGAGCGATGAAGGGCTATTGGATCGGCCGCGTCGACGTCTCGAATCCCGACGCCTACCAGAACTACGTGAAGGCCAATGCGGTGCCGTTCGCCAAATACGGCGCCCGCTTCCTGGTGCGCGGCGGCGCGTATCGGGTCGGCGAGGGCGAGGCACGGGCCCGTAACGTGGTGATCGAGTTTGCGACCTATGAGGCCGCCCTGGAGTGCTGGGACTCGCCCGAGTATCAGGCGGCGAAAGCCGAGCGCGACGGCCACGCGGTCGCCGACATTATCATTATCGAGGGTTACGAGGGTCCACAGCCGGGGTGAAGGGTACCGCTAACCCTCTCCCCTCTGCGGGAGAGGGTGGCGAACGGAGTGAGCCGGGAGAGGGGACATTTTTCGATTGAGTGCAGCCCCTCTCCCGACCCTCGCTGACGCGAGGGCCACCCTCTCCCGCAGAGGGGAGAGGGAAGGATGCACCCCGCTTCTCAGCCGCCGCCCGAGCCGCTATACCCGAGCCCGACAGATCAGGAGAACGGCCATGAGCGAGATGCGACTTGTCGTGGTGGGTGCCGCCGGACGCATGGGGCGCATGCTCATCAAGGCCGTGGCCGAAACCGAGGGCTGCGCGCTGGTCGGCGCCATCGCGCGGGAAGGCTCCCCTGCCCTCGGTCAGGATGCGGGACTTCTGGCCGGGGTCGGCTTGCTCGACGTGGACGTGACCGACGATCCCTTGCCTGTCTTCGCCCAAGCTGACGGCGTGCTCGACTTCACGGCGCCCGCCGCCACCACGGCGTTCGCTGCGCTCGCAGCCCAGGCGCGCATCGTCCATGTGATCGGCACCACCGGCCTGCAGGAGGCTGACTTCACCAAGCTGGAGACGGCCGCGCGTCATGCCCGCATCATCCAGTCCGGCAACATGTCGCTGGGCGTCAACCTGCTCGCCGGTCTCGTGCGCAAGGCAGCGGCGACATTGGGCGAAGACTTCGACATCGAGGTTCTCGAAATGCACCACCGCATGAAGGTGGACGCGCCTTCGGGCACGGCGCTGCTTCTCGGAGAGGCCGCGGCTGAGGGGCGGAAGATCTCCCTGAAGGACCGCTCGGTTCGCAGCCGCGACGGGCATACCGGCGCGCGCAACGCTGGCGATATCGGCTTTGCGACCCTTCGCGGGGGCACCGTGGTGGGCGAGCATTCGGTGATCTTCGCGGGCGCCGGCGAGCGCCTGGAGCTGTCGCACCGGGCCGAGGACCGAGGCCTCTTCGCCCGCGGCGCCGTGAGGGCTGCGCTCTGGGGCTTCGACAAGAAGCCGGGCTATTACACCATGGCCCATGTCCTTGGCCTCGATCAGCTTTAGAGCATCGGACCCAAAAGTGGATTTGCACTTTTGGGATCCATCCGATGCTCAATCCATAGCTTGCGCATCGTGTGGACCGGACCCAGAGGGCCGCGTCAGCGAAAACCGGATCCACTTTTCCGCACGATGCGCTAAAACACGCCTACATCTCATCGACATCGGAGACACGACGATATGGATCGCCTTCTTGTGCTTGCCCGCCACGGCCAGAGCGAATGGAACCTCAAGAACCTGTTCACCGGCTGGAAGGATCCGGGCCTGACCGATCTCGGCGTTCAGGAAGCGCGCACCGCCGGTCAGCGGCTTAAAGAAATGGGCGTCCAGTTCGACGTGGCGTTCACGTCCGATCTCTCCCGGGCGCAACGCACCTGCAAGCTGATCCTGGAAGAGATCGGCCAGCCCGATCTCAAGACCATCGCCAACCAGGCCCTGAACGAGCGCGATTACGGCGATCTGGCCGGCCTCAACAAGGACGACGCCCGCGCCCGCTGGGGCGAGGAACAGGTCCATCTTTGGCGCCGCTCCTACGACGTGCCGCCCCCCGGCGGCGAGAGCTTGAAGGACACGGTGGCCCGCGTGCTGCCCTACTACATCCGCGAGATCCTGCCCCGCGTCATGCGCGGCGAGCGCGTGCTGGTGGCAGCCCACGGCAATTCGCTGCGCGCCCTCGTGATGGTGCTCGACGGCCTTACCTCCGAGACGATCCCAGGCCTCGAACTCGCGACCGGCATCCCGCTCGTTTACAAGCTCAATGAGGATACGACGGTGGCCGACAAGAAGGTGTTGGAGGGGTAAGAGAGATGCACTGTCATTCCGGGGCCGCGTAGCGGAGCCCGGAATCCATAACCGCTAACGATGCAGAATGAATCGTAACGCTTCTCGCTCTTTCTTGAGGCGTCGTGTTTATGGATTCCGGGCTCGGCCCTTGGCCGCCCCGGAATGACAGTGGAGTGCGTTGAAAGCCATGTCCGCCATCACCCTCGCACCCGGCCTCGTCTACCATCCCGACTATCTCGACCGCCCGGCGCAGGAGCGGTTGCTTCAGTCATTGCGCGAGATCACGAAGGCCGCACCCCTTTTCACCCCACGCATGCCGCGCACGGGAAAACCATTCTCCGTGCGCATGACCAATTGCGGGCGGCTGGGTTGGGTGTCGGACGTCAATGGCTATCGCTATCAGCCCACGCATCCCGAGACGGGCGAGCCCTGGCCGGCCATTCCGGAGCAGGTCCTGCGCGCCTGGGAGGAACTGAGCGATTACCCACATCCGCCTGATGCCTGCCTGATCAACTTCTACGAGCCCACAGCCCGCATGGGGATGCATCAGGACAAGGACGAGGAGGAGTTCGCCGCACCGGTCGTCTCCCTGTCGTTGGGCGACACCGCGCTGTTCCGCTATGGCGGCCTGGATCGCAAGGACCCGACCCGCTCGATCAAGCTTCGCTCCGGTGACGCGATCGTGTTCGGCGGGCCGGCGCGGCTGATCTATCATGGCATCGACCGGCTGAATGCCGGCAGCGCGGACCTGCTGCCGCAGGGCGGGCGCCTCAATCTCACCTTGCGCAAGGTGGAAAAGCCGCTCTGAGCATCGGACCCAAAAGTGGACTTGCACTTTTGGGATCCATCCGATGCTCAATCCATAGTTTGCGCATCGTGTGGACCGGACCCAGAGGGCCGCGTCAGCGAAAACCGGTTCCCACTTTTCCGCACGATGCGCTAGCCTCAAAGCCACAGATTCACCGGAGGGGCATCCATGAAAGCTTTTGCAGCCACTGCCTTGGGCTTCATCCTGTCGGCTCAGGCCGCCTTCGCGACAGAGCCCGTCTTTCCGCCAGCCTCGCGGATCGGAATTGTTCCGCCGGCGGACATGACCGTGTCGCGGCGCTTCAGCGGCTTCGAGAATGAGGAGAAGGCTGCCGCCATCAACTTCGTGGAGATGCCCGCTCAGGCCTATGAGCAGGTGGTCAAGGGCTTCACCAAGGACGCTTTGAAGCGCCAGGGCCTGAACGAGACCTCCCGTGAAACTCTCAAGCTCGGCGACAAGGCCGGGGTGCTGATCGGCGGCACCATGGAAGGTCCTGTGGAAGGGCGCAAATGGGTCATGGCGGTCAAAGGCGAGGGTGTGGCCGGCCTCATCATCGCGCAGGTTCGCGGCGGCGCCGACGGCTACAGCGAGGCGCAGATCCGGGAGGCCCTGAAGACCGTTGCCCTGCGCGGACCGATCTCCGTCGAGGAGCAGGTTTCCGCCATGCCGTTCCGGCTCGGCGACATGGCGGGCTTCCGTCCCGTGCGGGCAATCTCCGGCAACTCCGTCCTGTTCACGGACGGCCCCAAGGACACGATCAAGGCGGTGGAGCAGCCGATCCTGATCATGGCAGCCTCGCTTAATGCCGCGCCGTCCGCCGGCGAGCAGCGCAACCAGTTCGCCCGCGCGGCGCTCAACGCCAACCAGATCCTCAAGGATGTCAGGATCGAGCGCTCGGAATCCTTCCGCTTCAAGGGCCAGGACTGGCATGAGATCGTCGCCAAGGCGGTTGAGGTGGAATCGGGCCAGCCGATCATCGTGATGCAGACCATCCGCTTCGAGCCCGGCCGCTATGTGCGCATGGTCGGCCTGACCCGGGTGGAGCAGCGGGACGAGAATCTGCGGCGCTTCCGGGCGGTGATCGACGGGGTGGAGACGAAGCTCTAGTCGCGGGGTGGGAAGGCCGGCAGGGACCAGCCACGCAGGAGGGCCAGTGCCCTGAGGCTGAAGGCGGCAACGAAGCCCGTCGCCGCACTCAAGAAGGGATCGAGGCCGAGAGCCTGCATGGCAACCATGACGGCAGCGCCCAAAGCCGCCGCCGTGACGTAGATCTCCTGGCGCAGCACCAGGGGTGTCGTTCCAGCGAAGATATCGCGGATGATGCCGCCGAAAGTGGCCGTGACGGTGCCGAGCGCCACCGCCGACAGGGCCGGCACGCCGGCGCCGAGCGCCTTGGCTGTTCCCGAAACGGCGAAAAGGGCCAAGCCTAGGGCGTCGGCCCAAAGAAGAAGCCGACCCTGCCGCCCGCCTTCGACCCACGTCACGCGCTTGGGGCCGAGGATGAAGACAAGCTCGGCCACGATCAGGCAGACGAGCACGTCGCCCGGATCACCTACCCAGAAAACGGGCCGGATGCCGATGAGCAAGTCCCGTACGGTGCCGCCGCCAACGCCCGTCAGCGTGGCCAGAAGCGCGAAGCCGAACGGGTCCATGCCCTTGCGGGCCGCCATGAGCGCGCCGGAGAGCGCGAAGACGGCGACGCCGATGGTCTCGAAGGGGAGGGATTGGAGAAAGTTCACTAAGAGCCCGACCTTGCCCGCTGGAGCCGTAAGACGCTCACGTATTGATCATGCAGGCCCGTTTCAGGCAATCGGCTCTCCTTCCCCTTGTGGGGAGAAGTTGGAGTTGGGGGTGCCGGCGCCAGCCGGTTGTACCAGAGAGCACAAAAGCTGCCGCAGCCATACCTCTCCCCGGTGGGGAGAGGTCGAGCGCAGCGAGGGTGAGGGGGAGAGCGCTCTCCAGAGAGGACAGTAACCCCTCACCCGGACCTTCGGTCCGACCTCTCCCTCAAGGAGAGGTGAACCAGCGCCTCATCCTGAGAAGCTTTGCATTGCGCTTCGATTACGAAGCCGCCGACGAATTATCCGCCGTCTCGCTGCCGGCCCCGTTGGCGGCGGCCTTCGGGCCGCCCTTGGAGACGCCGACCAGCGCCGGGCGCAGGACGCGCTCGCCGATCACGTAGCCGGACTGGACCACCTGCAGGACCGTGCCGTTCGGCACCTCCGCATTGGGGATCTCGAACATGGCCTGGTGCAGGTTCGGATCGAACTTCTGGCCTTCAGGGTCGAGTCTCTTCACCCCGTGGCGCTCCAGGTTTTTCAGCAGGTCGCGCTCGGTGAGGTCGATCCCGTCGATCAAGCCCTTGAAAGCGCCTTCGGCGGTCTTGCTCGCCTCCTCCGGCACGCTCTCGATGGCGCGGCGCACGTTATCGGCCACATTGAGCATGTCGCGGGCGAAGTTCGCCACCGCATAGGTGCGGGCATCGGCGATCTCGCGCTCGGTGCGACGGCGCAGGTTCTCCATGTCGGCCATCAGGCGCAGGAGCTTATCCTTGAGATCCGCCTTCTCGGCCTCGAGAACGGCGATCGGGTCGGCCTCGGGCGCGGAAGCCGCCTCAGGGGCAGCATCGTTGACGGGCTCGGCCTGCAGGGCCGCGTTCTGGTTTTCCGTGTCGTTCGGATTCATGATCGATCAGCTTGAGATGGGAATGAGTAAGGGTTCGGGGCACATATCAGGTCGCGTGCGCCACAAATCAAGCGCTACGCCGCTGGAGAGCCGCGGTTTCCTCTGCCTTGAACACATCCAGCAGGGCCCGGCGGATGGTGGCCTGGCGGCCCGCATGGGTGACCTTCGTGCCGGTGAGGTCCGTCACGTAGAACACGTCCACGGCCTTCTCGCCGAAGGTCACGATATGGGCCGAGGCGATGTTGAGGTTGAGCTTTCCCAAGGCCGTGGTGAGGTCATAGAGCAGGCCCGGCCGGTCGAGGCCGGAGACCTCGATCACCGTCTGGCGGTTCGACAGGGAATTGTCGATGGTCACCTCCGGGGGCACATGGAAGGCCCTTGAGGCAGGCTTGGTCGGCCGCTTGCCGTCCACGAGATCGGCGATCTTCACCTCGCCTTTCAGTGCCCGCTCGATGGCTTTGGCGACCCGCTCGGCCCGGCGCAGCTCGTCCTCATCCCGGTCGAAGGCGCGGGACAGCACGATGGTGTCCAGCGCAAGACCGTCCGTGGTGGTGAAGATCTGCGCATCGACGATGTTGCCGCCGGACGCCGCGCAGGCGCCGGTGATGATCGCAAGCAGGCGCGGATGGTCCGGCGACAGGATGGTGAATTCGGTCACATCCCGGAACTGGTCAGTCTCGTAAGCGGTGGTGACGGTCCGGCCACCCTTCTCCGATTCTCTCAGGAGCCGGGCCTGCTTCGCCCGTCGGGTCTCGTCGGTTTTGATCCAGTAGCCCGGCGTGTGGCGAGCGGCGTAAGATTCGAACTCCACATCGGACCAGTCGGGCAGCTCGGCGCGCAGTTGCTCCTGTGCCAGACGCACGCGCTCCGAGCGGGCGATATCCACGGCGCCGCCGCCAAGGATTACTTCCGTCTCGTGGTAGAGATTGCGCAGGAGCTGGCCCTTCCAGCCCGTCCACGTGCCCGGCCCTACTGCGCGAATATCTGCGACGGTGAGCACGAGCAGGAGCTTGAGGCGCTCCATGGTCTGCACCACCTCGGCGAAGCTCTTGATGGTGGTGGGATCGGACAGATCGCGGCTCTGCGCCGTGTTCGACATGAGCAGATGATGCTCGATCAGCCAAGCCACCGTGTCGGTCTCCGCGTCGGAGAGGCCGAAGCGGGGGCCGAGCTTGCGGGCGATCACCGCACCGGCCGTCGAGTGATCCTCCGGCCTGCCCTTGGCGATGTCGTGCAGGAAGACCGCGACATACAGCGCGCGTCGATTGCGGATGGTAGAGAAGATCCGGTTCGCCAGCGGATGCTCGCTGCCCAGGTGGCCCGCCTCGATCTCGGTGAGCACGCCGACCGAGCGCACAAGGTGCTCGTCAACCGTATAGTGGTGGTACATGTTGAACTGCATCATCGCGACGATGCGGCCGAAATCCGGAACGAAGCGGCCGAGCACACCGGCCTCGTTCATGAGACGCAGCACCACCTCCGGGGCGTTCTTGGACGTGATGATCTCGAGAAACAGCTTGTTGGCTTCCGGATCGTTGCGCAGGCTTGGACCGATGAGCTTGAGCGAGCGTGTCGCCAGGCGTGTCGCATCGGGATGGATCGCCAGGTTGTGCCGGTCGGCGAGCCAGAACAGGCGGATCAGGTTGACGGGATCGCGTTCGAACGCCTCCTCGCAGGCGACGTTGAGGCGGTTGTTGTCGATAGTGAAATCGTCGCCCACAAGCGCACCGCCACGGCGACGGCGGAAGCGGCCCAAGACACGGTCGAGCATGGGACGGGGCTTGGTCTGACGGGCCTCGAGCTCGGCGCAGACGATGGCGGTGAGATCACCCACGTCCTTGGCAATCAGAAAGTAGGTTTTCATGAACCGCTCGACCGCCGACAAGCCGCCTCGGGGGGCAAAGCCGATGCGCTCGGCGATGGTGCGCTGCAGATCGAATGTCAGGCGCTCCTCGGCGCGACCGGTGGCGAAATGCATATGGCAGCGCACCCGCCACAGGAACTCCTCGCAGCGGGCGAACAGGTTGAACTCGTCCTTCGTGAAGAGGCCCGCCGTCACCAGCTCCTCGGGCTCTTTCACCCGGTAGACATACTTTGCGATCCAGAAAAGCGTGTTGAGGTCGCGCAAGCCTCCCTTGCCGTCCTTCACGTTGGGCTCGACGAGGTAGCGCGAGGCGCCAGCCTTGGCCACGCGCGCATCGCGCTCTTTCAGTTTTGCATCGACGAAGGCCGGAGCCGAGGTCGCGATGATTTCCTTGTCGAAGCGCTTGGTCAAATTGTCGAAGAGTTCCCTGTCGCCGAACAGGAAGCGCGTTTCGAGCAGGGAGGTGCGGATCGTCATGTCGGCGCCCGCTTCCCGCAGGCACTCCTCCACCGACCGGGTCGCGTGACCCACCTTCAGCTTGAGGTCCCACAGCACGTAGAGCATCGCCTCGACCACGCTCTCGCTCCATGCTGTCTGCTTGTAGGGCAGGAGGAACAGGAGATCGACGTCGGAACCGGGCGCCAGGGTGCCGCGCCCGTAGCCGCCTGTCGCCGCGACCGCAAGGCGTTCGCCGGCGGACGGATTGGCACTGGGGTAGAGATGCTGGACGACGGCATCGTGAACGATGCGCACCAGCTCGTCCATCCGCTCGCAAAGGTAGCGGGCGCACACGAGCCCATCCTGATTCTCCAGAAGCTTTGCCTCGGCCTCCGCCCTCCCCTCATCGAGGAAGGCCTTGAGCAGGGGGACGAGCCCGGCCCGCAAATCCGCAGCATCCCGGATCGGCTGAGTGCCAAGGCTTTGCAGAATATTCTGAGGCTTAAGGGATGGCATGGAACAACCGTATACGAGCTGCCATTTGGCTTACCACCAGAAAAGGTCTTCGCCCAAGGGTGGACTGGCCATATCCGGAAAAGCGGATAAGATGTTCTTTATAAGAGATATCGTTTGACATAAAAAACGATAAGTTCTATATAAAGGACACGCGCCGATTTGAGCATGCAGCTTGCGGGCGCGAAACAAGTGCAGCTAAAGCGCCGGGTGCATCGAACGATGCTCCCATGCGCCCAACATGGGACCAACACGATGAGCCTGACCCGCCGCCTCCTCCTCGCCGCCTCCGTTGCCACAGGCCTTGCCTCCGCCACCTCTGCCTTCGCGCAGGTGAAGGAAATCCGCATCGACTACGCCACCTACAATCCGGTGAGCCTCGTCCTCAAGGACAAGGGCTTCCTTGAGAAGGAACTGGAGAAGGATGGCATCAAGGTGCGCTGGGTGCAGTCGCTCGGCTCCAACAAGGCGCTCGAATTCCTGAATGCCGGCTCGATCGATTTCGGCTCCACGGCCGGTGCCGCCGCCCTGATCGGCAAGATCAACGGCAACCCGATCAAGTCGATCTATGTCTATTCGCGCCCGGAATGGACGGCGCTCGTGACCCGCAAGGATACGGGCATCACCAAGGTCGAGGACCTGAAGGGCAAGCGCGTGGCCGTGACCCGCGGCACCGATCCGCACATCTTCCTGGTGCGCGCCCTGCAGGAGGCCAAGCTCACCGAGAAGGACGTGAAGCTCGTTCTGCTCCAGCATCCGGATGGCCGCACGGCTCTCGAGCGTGGCGACGTGGATGCCTGGGCCGGTCTCGATCCGCTGATGGCCGCGGCCGAAGCGGAAACCGGCGCTCAGTTGTTCTACCGCAACGCCGGCGCCAACACCTGGGGCGTGCTCAACGTCTCGGAAGCCTTCGCCAAGGAGAACCCGGCCCTCGTGGAGCGCGTGCTCAAGTCCTACGAGGAAGCGCGCAAATATGCGCTCGCCAACAAGGACGAGTTGAAGAAGTCCCTGATTGCCTACACCAAGCTGCCTGATGCTGTGATCGAGCGCCAGCTCGAGCGTACGGAGCTCACGCACTCCTCCATCGGTCAGCCTCAGGTCGACACGATCCTCGCCGCAGGCCTTGCCCTGCAGCAGGCCGGCGTCATCACTCCTCAAACAGATGTGCGCGCCGCTGTCGACTCGCTGATCGACCGCCGCTTCGCCACCGCGTCGCGCTGATGATTTCATCACGGGAGAGCGCCGTGACAGGCCACGCTGCAAGCAACGCCTGGTCCTCCCATAAGGGTGCCGCCGCTCTCACGGCCCCAACCTCCACCGAGAAGCGACGTGCCTTCGACTGGCGCATCCTTCTCGGCTTTTTCTTGCCTGTCGCCATTGCGCTTCTCTGGGAAGCGGCTGTTACATTCGGCCTTGCGCAGGGCCGCCTCGTGCCGCCGCCGAGCCGCATCATTGCGACCCTCTGGGCGCTCGCTGAAACCGGCGAATTGTGGACCCATGCCTGGATGACGCTGTGGCGCGTTCTCGTCGGCTTCGCCATCGGCGCGGTTTCCGGCATCGTGCTCGGCGCGCTCTCAGGCTCCAGCCAGACCCTCCGGCAATTGCTCGATCCGACCCTGCAGGCCCTGCGCGCGATTCCGTCCATCGCCTGGGTGCCTCTGTTCATCCTCTGGCTCGGCATCTTCGAAGCCTCGAAAGTGGCGCTCATCGCGGTCGGCGTGTTCTTCCCGGTCTATCTCGGCATCGCCGGCGCGATCCTTTCTGTCGACCGCAAGCTCGTGGAAGTTGGCCACGTGTTCCGCCTCTCGCGCATCCAGCTCGCCCGCCGCATCCTGCTGCCGGCGGTTTTGCCCGAAGCCGTGATCGCGCTGCGCTCAGGCCTCGGTCTCGGCTTCATGTTCGTCGTCGCGGCCGAGTTCATGGGCGCGTCGGAAGGCCTCGGCTATCTGCTTGTCGACGGGCAGCAGATGGGCAAGCCCGACCAGATTCTTGCGGCCATCATCGCCTTCGCGCTGCTCGGCAAAACCGCCGACAGCCTGCTGGTCGCAGCCACCAAGCCGCTCGTGCGCTGGCAGGACACCGTACGGGAGAGATTGTAATGCTGTCGTTCGAGCATCTTTCCAAGACCTATGCCGACGGCACACGGGCGCTCTCCGACATCAACCTCACGGTGCATGAGGCCGAGATCGTCGCGCTGATCGGCGGATCGGGCTGCGGCAAGACCACGCTCTTACGCCTCATCGCCGGCCTCGACCGGGAAAGCGCCGGCCGGATCCGCCTCGACGGCGAAGTGCTGTCAGGCCCGCATCCCGCGGTTGGAATCGTGTTCCAGGAGCCGCGCCTGCTGCCCTGGCTGTCAGTCTTCGACAATATCGCCTTCGGCCTCGCCGGCGTGAGCGCGTCCGAACGACAAGAGCGCGTGACGCATGCGCTTGAAAAGATCGGCCTCGCCGAGCATGCCGACCGCTGGCCCCGCGACCTCTCCGGCGGTCAGCAGCAGCGCGTGTCCATCGCCCGCGCGTTCGTCACCAACCCGAAGGTGCTCCTGCTGGACGAACCGTTCTCGGCCCTTGATGCCTTCACCCGTGCAAGCCTGCACGAGCACCTGCTGGGGCTCTGGGAAGAAACGCGCCCGACCGTGGTACTCGTCACGCACGACGTGCAGGAGGCCGTGACGCTCGCCGACCGCGCCGTCGTCATGCAGCCCAAGCCCGGCCGCATCTTCGACGAATTGCCGCTTACGCTCTCGCGCCCGCGCGACAGGACGGGGCTTCCCTTCGAGACCTCCGTGCGCCGCATCTTGACGGCCCTCGACCATTCCCTCAAAGCTCCTCAAGCGCAGCCCCAGCGCGAACGCGACCGTCAGGCCGCCGCGCTGTGGTGGTAACAAGGAACATCATCATGGACGCCACCGCCCTTCGCGCCCTCCAGGCGCCGCTGAAGGATCAATACCGCAGCGATCCGAACGCCGCCGTCATCACCCTGAAGGCGCAGGGCACCCTCGACGACCAGCATATCGCCTGCAAGGTCGAGACGGGCCGTGCGCTTGCCGTCGCGGGCCTCCACCCGGCCACCGGCGGCTCCGGCGCGGAACTGTGCTCCGGTGACATGCTGCTCGAGGCGCTTGTTGCCTGCGCGGGCGTGACGCTCAAAGCCGTGGCGACCGCGCTCGAAATCGACCTGCGCCACGGCGCCGTAAAGGCGGAAGGCGATCTGGATTTCCGCGGCACGCTCGGCGTCGACAAGACCGCGCCCGTAGGGTTCAGGAACATCCGCCTGTCCTTCGAAGTCGATACTGACGCGCCGCAGGAGAAGATCGATCAGCTTCTCAAGCTCACCGAGCGCTACTGCGTGGTGTTCCAGAGCCTCAACAACAAGCCCGAGTTGAGCGCGACGCTGACGCGCAAGTAGGGCTGACTGCCCCAACCAGTATAGAACCTTCACGTCATGGCCGGGCTTGTCCCGGTCATCTCGATTCGATGAGCACGGCGCTCCCCATGATCGGGATCACCGGCACAAGGCCGGTGATGACGTGGGGGATGGTCAATGAGACGAGGGCGTCAGTTCCCCGCCACCAGCGTTCGCGGCGCGCCGCTGATCGCAACAGCGCCTCCGTTGCGGATCTCCTGCACGGTGAGCGCGCGGGCATTGGTGCCGTCGGGATTGAAGCGGAACACGCCGTCCGCGCCGGCAAAGCCCGCCGGGTTCGTGAGCATGACATTAGTAAAGGCCTGCGCGCCCTGCATGCGCGCGAGCGCCGCCGCGAGGGTCACGGCATCGTAGGACAGAGTCGCAAGGCGGATCGGATCGGTGCTGAAGCGCGCGCGGTAGCGTTCGGCGAAAGCCTCGAAGCCGCGATTATCGGGCGTCGCAAACCAGCCGCCCTGCAGGGCCGGCAATGCAAAGATGCGCGGCTCGTTCCACACGCCGGTGCCAAGCGGCTTGACCCGCATCGGGTCGAACCTCGCCATCTGCAGCGCCTGGGCAACGGCTGGCAGGCCATCGCCGTTATCGGGAATGAACAGCGCATCGGCCTGCGGGGCGGCTCCGCCGATCACGCGGGACAGGCGCTGCACGCCCACCTGCGGCTGCCCCGGCGGGTAGTATTCGAGCGCGACGAGGCGCAGGCCCTGCCGGGCGGCCGCCTGCTGCAGCCGCGCCTCGGCCACGCGGCCATACTGCGTTTCCGGGATCAGGGCCGCAATCGAGCGGCGGCCCTGGGTGGCGGCAAAGGCGACGATGCGGTCGACCTCCTCCTGCACGAGGAAGCTCAGAAGATAGACGCCGCGGCTGGCGATGCTCGCATCCGACGAGAAGCCGATGACAGGTTTGCCCCGCTCGCGCGCCACCTGTCCTGCCGCTTGGACGGAGCCGGAGAAGAGCGGCCCGATGATGAGCTCGGCCCCTTCCGCGAGCGCCTGCTGCGCGGCCGCACGCGCCCCCTCAGGGGTGCCGTTATCGTCCTTCACGAGGAGCGTGATGTCGGAGCCCTGGAACTCGCTCACAGCCATGTCGGCGGCGTTGCGCATGCTCTGCGCCACCACCGCGCCCTGACCGGCAGCGCTCATGGGCAGGATCAGGGCGACCTTGACGGGGCCGGTACCGATGGTGGTAGAGCCACCGAACTGGCCCGGCGAAGAAACCTGAATCGGGGAACCAGGCCCCGCAACACCGGCTGCATAGGACGGCTCGACGGGAGCAGCCTGAGGCCGGCTTACCTTGCGCGGCGGCACGCGGCTCTCGGAGCCCACGCAACCGGACAGGCCCAGCGACGCCGCCAGGACAACAGCCCAGGCCGCACGACCTGCAAAGTCTCGAACCCAGTCATACGATACGCGCGCCATCTCCGCCCCCTTTGGAAACAGCCTTCGTTACTGAAGGAAGTGTGCCGGAGAAAAGTAAACATTGTTTCCAACACAGGATGAGAGGCTGAAGGACCCGGCTTTCGCGAAGGTCCCGCTTCATGCAAGAGTGCCGATCCCATGACTCAGAGAATCGACAATCGCACCAGGCGGCGCGAGCCCAACGAGCGGATCGCCACCTTCACCGCCTTCGGCCTTGCGGCCGAGGCCAAACCCCTTTCGCCCGGCCTCTATGTGGTCGCAACCCCTATCGGCAACCTGCAGGACGTCTCCTTCCGGGCGCTGAGCGTGCTGGCCGCCGCGGACGCCGTCCTGGCCGAGGACACTCGGGTGACGAAGACGCTTTTGGCCCATTACGGCATCACCACGCCCTTAGTGGCCTATCACGAGCATTCCAACGAGGCGGTGCGTGAGCGCATGGTTCACCGCATCCGCGAGGGACAGGCGTTGGCATTGGTCTCCGATGCCGGCACGCCGCTGGTGTCGGATCCGGGCTACAAGCTCGTGCAGGCAGCCATCGAGGAAGGACTGCCGGTCACCCCGATCCCCGGCCCCTCCGCCGTGCTCACCGCGCTGGTGGCCTCGGGCCTGCCGACAGACCGGTTCTTCTTCGAAGGCTTTCTGCCATCGAAGAGCGGCGCGCGGCGCACCAGGCTTGCCGAGATCGGCACCATTCCCGGCACGCTCATGCTCTTCGAGGGCCCGCACCGCCTGCCGGAGATGCTGGCGGACGCCGCCGAGGTTTTGGGCGAACGGCAAGCCGTGGTGGCGCGCGAACTGACGAAAATGTTCGAAACCATCCGGCGCGGAACGCTCCCCGAACTCGCCCGGCAATTCGCCGAGGAAGGCCCGCCCAAGGGCGAGATCGTGGTGCTGATCGGCGAAGCTACCAAGGAGATGCATGCAGCGGAAGCCGATGCAGTCCTCGACGGCAAGCTCGAAGCGGCCCTCAAGAACCACTCGATCAAGGACGCCGCGGCCCTCGTTGCGGCGGAGCTCGATCTGCCCAAGCGGGAGATCTATGCCCGCGCCTTGGTGCTCGCGAAGAAGGGCGAATGAAGAGCGCTCTCGACCGCCGCGAAGTGACTTTTCTCCGCGGCCACCGCGCCGAGTGGATCGCTCTGCTGTTTCTCGTGACGAAGGGCTATCGCCCTCTCGCACGCCGTTATGCGGCGGCTGGCGGCGAGATCGACCTGATCGTCATGCGCGGCGACACCATTGCCTTCGTCGAAGTGAAGGCACGCGGGCTCATGGACGATGCGCTCTCGGCCATTACATCCACCAAGCGCCGGCGCTTCTCCCGTGCCGTGCGCGCCTGGCTTGCACGCAACGACTGGGCGGCGGACAAGACATGGCGCGCGGACGCCGTGTTCATTGCACCCAAGACGTGGCCACAGCATATTGTGAGCGCGTTCGAGCTGGAAATAATTTAGGGAAACGTCTCCACTGTCATTCCGGGGCGAGCGTAGCGAGAGCCCGGAATGACAGCGAAGAGCATAAACCTCAACTCTCAGCCTGCTTTGGCGCAAACACCGTCACGGCCGCGGGCCTGATCGAGAAATGAGCTGGTGTCTGCGTGACGATCTCGCCATCCGCGTTGACCGGCTTCGGCTTGCGGGTGCGGATGTCGAACTCCTTGGCGCGCACCGCCCGCACCTCGTTCCAGGCGCCGTGGCGGCCGTGACGGAAAGAGCGCGCCATGAGGGCGAGCTTCCAGGCCCGCTCCAGTTCCAGGCTGTAGAGATCGAGATGATGGTCGTCGATGGTGGCATCCTGCTCGACCGCATTGCCGCCGCCGTAGAAGCGGCCATTGCCGACTGCGATCTGCAGCGTCCGCACGTGCGCCGCCTCGTTCTCGCCGTAGATCGTCGCCCGGAAGGGTTTCGCGTGCATCAAAACATTCAGAGCCACCATGGCGTAACCGAGACGCCCCCAGCGGCGCTTGATGTCCCGCGTCAGCTTCTGGGCCAGTTCCGCCGAGAGCCCGATACTTGCCACGTTGAAGAAGGGCTCGCCGTTGACGATGCCGAGATCGATCTTGCGGGTGCGGCCATCGGCGATCACCTGGGCGGCACCATCGAGGTCGAAAGGGATTTCAAGAGTGCGCGCGAGATCGTTGGCGGTGCCGAGCGGCAGGATACCCAGGGGCAATCCGGCCTCGATGACCCCGAAGGCGGCCGCATTCAGCGTCCCATCCCCTCCCCCGACCACAGCGCAATCCACGTCCTTGGCATGCTGGACGATGAGGGGTGACAGGTCCTCCCGGCGGCCGCAATCCACATGGACTGGCTCGATTCCGTGGTCTTTTAGGCGCTCGGCAGCGATGTCGCGTTGGGCGGCACCGCTGCGGCTCTTGGCATTGACGATCAGAAGGGCGCGGCGGTGCATACACTCTCACATGGAAAAGCTTGAATGGATCTGCAAGGGGTTAGCAGTCAAGCGGGGCCGTTGGATAACCCGCCTTCCCGGTTTTCGTTCACGATACCTGTGATGAAGAGTTGCCATCCCGCATTTTAGTGCCAATAACCCTGCTTCCAACGAGGCCTGACCTATGACCCTCACCGTCGCTTTCCAGATGGACCACATCCGCAGCCTCAAGATCGCGGGTGATACGGGCTTTGCGCTGCTGCTCGAAGCCCAGCGGCGGGGTCACCGCGTCCTGCACTACACGCCCGACCGCCTGTCGCTCCGCGACGGCGCCGTGATCGCGATGGCCGAGCCCATCGAGGTGCGCGACCAGGAGGGCGACCACTTCACGCTGGGTGAGCCCGAGCGGATCGATCTGTCGACGGTGGATGCGGTGCTCATGCGCCAGGACCCGCCCTTCGACCTGGCCTACATCACCGCCACCCACTTTCTGGAGCGCATCCACCCCAAGACCCTTGTGGTCAACGATCCGACCCATGTGCGCAATGCGCCGGAAAAGATCTTCGTCACGCATTTCCCGCACCTGATGCCCCCGACGCTGATCTCCCGCGACCGAGGCGAGATCGAGGAGTTCCGGCGCGAGCACGGCGACGTGGTGATGAAGCCGCTCTACGGCCATGGCGGCGCCAGCGTGTTCAAGGTCGGGCGTGAAGATCCCAATTTCGGCTCGCTCTACGACCTCTTCGCCAACCTGTTCCGCGAGCCCTGGGTGATCCAGCGCTTCCTGCCGAAGATCACGGAGGGCGACAAGCGCATCATCCTCATCGACGGCGAGGCGGCAGGCGCCATCAACCGGGTGCCAGCAGCCAACGATATCCGCTCCAACATGGTGCGCGGCGGCGCGGCGAAGCCCACCGACCTCACGCCCCGCGAGCGCGAGATCTGCGAGACCATCGGCCCGGACCTCAAGCGCATGGGCCTGATCATCGTCGGCATCGACGTGATCGACGGCAATCTCACCGAGATCAACGTGACGGCCCCCACCGGCATCCGCGCCATCAAGCGCCTCGGGGGCCCGGATCTCGCCGTGACGGTTTGGGATGTGATCGAGAGCAAGGTGGGGCGTTAACCGAGGCGTCATCCCAGACGCCGCAGGCGATCCGGGATCGCGTGCAGGATGAAGCTCAAACTCCCTCTCCCTGAGGGAGAGGGTTGGGGTGAGGGGTTACAGGTTTATCCGGAGAGGGCGCTAACCCCTCACCCGCGCCGCCGGCGCGACCTCTCCCACTGGGAGAGGTAAAGGGAGCCACTCTCGTCCAGCGATCCCGGGTTCTGCTGCGCAGCCCCGGGATGACACTGTATGATTATCTAAGCAGCCAACTCAGCAATCACCGCATTGAGCACCGGGAAACCTTTTGGCGTCACTGCGAGGCGTGAGCCGTCGTGGCGGATCAGGCCTTCCTCTTTCAGAATCCGCAAGCCGCGCTGATTGAGCGTCTTGCCCGTGAAGGCCTCGAAGCGGCGGGGGTCGACGCCTTCCTTCAGGCGAAGGCCCATGAGCAAAAACTCGTCGCCCTCGGCCTCGGAGGTCAGGACTTCTTCGTCGATGACGCCGTGGCCTTCCCGCTCCACCAATTCGAGCCAAGTCTCCGGGTGCTTCTCCGTCGCGGTGGCGAGACGAGCATTGCCGGTCACGAGACGGCCATGGGCACCGGGGCCGATGCCGGCATATTCGCCGTAGCGCCAGTAGAGCAGGTTGTGCTGCGATTCCGCGCCGGGCCTGGCATGGTTCGAGATCTCGTAGGCCGGAAGGCCGTGCTTCTCGCACACCTCCTGCGTGATGTCGTAGAGCGCCCGGCCCGTCTCCTCGTCCGGCACGGCGATCTTGCCGGCATCGTAGAGCCGCTGGAACCAGGTGCCGGGCTCGATGGTGAGCTGATAGAGCGACAGGTGCTCCACCGCATGGGAGATGGCCTGCTCCAGCTCCGCGCCCCAATCTTTTGGAGACTGGCCGGGGCGGGCATAGATCAGGTCGAAGGAATAGCGCTCGAAGATGGAGGCGGCGATCTTCACCGCGCCCAGGGCCTCGTCGACCGAGTGCATGCGACCGAGGCGCTTGAGATCGGGATCGTTGAGCGCCTGGACACCGAGCGACACCCGGTTGATGCCAGCACTCCGATAGCCGCGAAAGCGCTCTGCCTCGACGCTGGTGGGGTTGGCCTCCAGGGTCACCTCAGCTTGGGAGTCGATGCCCCAGGCGCCGCCGATGGCGTCAAGGATGGCGCCCACGGTCTGCGGCTTCATCAGCGAGGGAGTGCCGCCGCCGAAGAACACGCTCGTGACCGTCCTGCCCGGAATGCGCGCGGCCGTGTGGGCGATCTCGCGTTTGAACGCCGCGAGAAACCGCTCCTGATCCACCGGCTGGTGGCGGACATGGCTGTTGAAGTCGCAATAGGGACATTTGGAGGCGCAGAAGGGCCAATGGACATAGACGCCAAAGCCCACATCGCGCGTCGGGTGATCGATCATGGGGCGTATATGGCAGGTCGAAGGGCGAACGTCACGGGTGCTGGTGTCGCGTTAGCCCTCTGATATCCCGTCATCCCGGGCGGCGAAAGCCGATCCAGGATCGTCAGCAGGATAGAGCGCTCACTCCCTCTCCCTGAGGGAGAGGGCTGGGGTGAGGGGTTACAGGCTTATCCAGAGAGGGCGCTAACCCCTCACCCGCGCCTCTGGCGCGACCTCTCCCACTGGGAGAGGTGTGCCCGCGCTCTACTCGTCCAACGATCCCGGATCGGCTGCTCCGTCCGGGATGACGCCTTTGGAAATGCCTCACGGCAAACTTTTCTGAACCTCTTCGCCCACAATGATGTTCACCCCATGAGCCTTTCCATTCTGGCTTCCGCCGCACCGGAGGCCTAAGGTGGTCGGCAGAGAGTTAGGAACCCATCATGCGGCATTGGCGCGGTCCGTTCGACCGGCAGGGCTACCACCACGGCAACCTGAAGGAGGCGCTGATCGAGGCGGCGCAGCGCTTCATTGCCGAGCGGGGCATCGGCGGGTTCACGCTGGCCGATGCAGCCAAGCTCGTGGGCGTGACGCCTGCGGCGCTCTACCGGCATTTCCGGGGCCGGGACGCTTTGGTGGCCGAGGTGGCCTTCCGCGGCTATGACGAACTCGCGAAACGCCTTGGCCGTGCCTTGCAGAGCGAGGGCACGGCGCTGGAGCGTTTCACCCGCATGGGAGAGGCCTATCTGGCCTTCGCCGAGCAGGAGCCAGGCTTCTATACGGCCATGTTCTCGGCCAAGCCCGCCGAGGGCGAGGCTTGCGCGCCCTTCTGGGCCAAAGCTGTGGAAAGCGGGGGCAAGCCCTCCGGCAACGCGTTCGACTTCCTGGTCAAGGCGCTCGCCGACACCTTCCCGGAGGGTTTTCAGACCGTCGATGCCCGGTTCATCGCCATCGAGGTCTGGGCGCTGTCCCACGGCATCGCGACCCTCGACGCGGCGGGCCAGCTGCCAAGAGGGCCGGGCCTGCCCGACAAGTACGAGCTTCTGCGTGCCGGCGTCCTTGCCCTCGTCCATGGCGCCCTGAAGGGCCGATCCTAAGCTCCCTGTCGATTTTTCGATTTTCTTCTCTTGAAAGCGCCTGGATCGATCCGCATGTTAATGTTGTTAGCATTAACATAGGACCCTTTCGATGTCAGATTCTGCCTCCGCCGCCTGGAACGCGGGCCCTCATGCGGGGCCGTGGGAAAACCGGACCAACCGCCGTGGGCGCAAGCCCGGCCGCGGTCTGGAGATCGCCGGCATCATTCTGGGCTTCATCTTTGTCTGGCCGCTCGCGCTGGCCTATCTGGTGTGGAAAATGTGTGGATATCCGAAATACGACGAGGCCAAGTCCTTCTTCCGCGACACCTTCGGCCGGGCACGGGATGACCTCGCGTCCCGCGGTGCAGCCGGCTTCGGCGGCTTTGCCAGCACGGGCAACGCGGCTTTCGACGATTACCGCCGCAGCGAGATCGAGCGCCTCGAGGAAGAACGCCGCAAGCTCGACGAGGAAGCCCGCGACTTCCGCAACTTCGTCGAGGAGCTGAAGCGGGCCAAGGACCGCGAGGAGTTCGACGCCTACATGGCCAAGCGTCGGGGCAACGGCCCGACCAACGTCTAAACCGGCTAATGAGCAGCGAGAGCGCCCTTCGGGGCGCTCTTTTCCATTCAGGAGGCGCTTGCGAGAACTAGCGCGCGTGCTTTCTCAAGGCTCTCGGAAAGGCCCAACAGAGACGTATCGAGAACGAGGTCGCTGAAAGAACGGGCATGGTATCCCTCATCATACATCTCGACGATGCGGCGCTTCTCCTCAGATGAGAGAGCCCGCTGACCTCGGTTCGTGAGCGCCACCTCAAGGGGCGGCGCCAGAGTCAGAACCAGGAATCGAGCCCCGCGCCTGTCAGAGGCCGCCTTCAACCTCTCGTAATCAGCACCGTCCAAAGGGTAGGCCACAACAAGGTGACGCCCCTGCCTCGTCGCGATTTCCATTTCGATACGACGAAGGGCAGCCTCGATCCGGACGCTCAGAGGCGCGTCATCCGGGGCATCATGATCATCGCCGTCGATGAAGGATGCGTCGAGGAGGGAATCGACCAAAGCGCGGCCAAGAGTCGACTTGCCGCTGTTGATGGGACCGTTGATGTGGACCACCGTCAGCATGACTGGCTACTCTCCGAAGAGCTTGATCAAGCCCTTTCCAAGCACCCCGCCGCCAACTTCACGAAGGCGCGCGCCCGGTGGGAAAGGCCCGAGGGCTGCGGCTTCGACCAGTCGATGCCGTGCTTCTCCTCGGACGATATCTCCCCGAAGGTTTCATTAAAGCCGTCCGGCTGGAACATGGGATCGTAGCCGAAGCCCTTGTCGCCGCGCGGCGGCCAGACGACCTCACCGAAGATGCGGCCCTCGAACAGTTCCTCATGACCGTCAGGCCAGGCGATGACCAAGGCGGAGACGAAGTGCGCGCGCCGATCCGCGGCCTCGCGCTTCTCCAGCTCGCGCATCACCCGCTCCATGGCGGCATAAAAGTCCTTGTTCGGCCCGGCCCAGTCGGCCGTGAACAGGCCGGGCGCGCCGTCGAGCGCGTGAACGCAGAGCCCCGAATCATCGGAAAGCGCCGGCAGGCCTGTAGCCTTCGCCGCCGCATGAGCCTTGATGGCGGCGTTCTCGGCGAACATGTGCCCCGTCTCGTCGGGCACGGGCAGGCCGAGCTCGCCTGCCGACACCGCCTCGATCCCAAAAGGCGCGAGCAGCTCCTGCATCTCGCGCAACTTGCCCGCATTGTGGGTCGCGATGACGACCTTGCCGGTCAGTGCACGATGCAGGCTCATGCGACGGCTTTCTTCTGCAGGTCCACGAGCTGCGCCACGCCGGCCTTTGCGAGGCGGAGCAGGTTCAGGAACTCTTCCTCGGAGAAGGGCTTGCCCTCGGCCGTGCCCTGGACCTCGACGATGCCGCCCGAGCCCGTGATCACGAAATTGGAATCCGTCTCGGCGGCGGAATCCTCCGCATAGTCGAGGTCGAGCACCGGGGTGCCCTTGTAGATGCCGCAGGATATTGCCGCGACGGGCTCGCGCAGGGGATTGATCGAGATGATGGAGCGGCTCTGCATCCAGGTGAAGCAGTCGTGCAGGGCCACCCAGGCGCCGGTAATGGAGGCGGTGCGGGTGCCGCCGTCGGCCTGGATCACGTCGCAATCGACCACGATCTGCCGCTCGCCGATAGCCGGCAGGTTGACCACGGCGCGCAAGCTGCGGCCGATCAGGCGCTGGATCTCCTGGGTGCGGCCCGACGGCTTGCCGGAATTGACCTCGCGCCGGGTGCGCTCGTGGGTAGCGCGGGGCAGCATGGAATATTCCGCCGTCACCCAGCCCTTGCCCGTGCCGCGCAGCCACGGCGGGCCCTTCTCCTCCAGCGAGGCGGTGCAGATCACCTTCGTGTTGCCGAAGGAGACGAGGCAGGAGCCCTCCGCATAGCGCGCGACCCCACGCTCCAGGGTAACAGGCCGCAATTCGTCGAGGGCGCGGTTGGATGGACGCATGGCGGGATTCTCCTTGAGATCTCGTGATTCACGCCTGTTTGAGGCCCCCGGGCGCTTTGCGCAAGGGTCAAGCCTTGCCTAATAGGCCCTGGGCCCGCACATAATGCTTCATTGCAGCGTCGAGTTGTTGAGAGCGTAGAATCCATCGGATGCATGCCACCGGGCCCTTTTCCCACTTGTCGGAAGCTCGCGTCATCGCGGAGCTGAACGACCGTTCTCGCGAAATCTTCCGCCAGATCGTTGAAAGCTACCTGATCACCGGGGAGCCCGTGGGTTCGCGCCATCTCTCGCGCATCCTGCCGATGGCGCTCTCGCCGGCCTCGATCCGCAACGTGATGGCGGACCTGGAGGCTGCCGGCCTGATCTTCGCGCCCCATACCAGCGCCGGGCGCCTGCCGACCGAGTCAGGCCTGCGCTTCTTCGTCGATGCCATGATGGAGATCGGCGACGTCACCTTCGACGAGCGGGCGCGCATCGAGGCGCAGATGCGGGCCGCCGCCTCGGGCCACACCATGGAAACGGCGCTCGCCGAGGCTTCGACCCTGCTGTCCGGCGTCTCGCGGGGCGCAGGCGTGGTTGTGACCTCCAAGTCCAATGCGCGGCTCAAGCATATCGAATTCGTGCGCCTCGACCCGGCCCGCGCCTTGGTGGTGCTGGTCTCCGAGGACGGCTCGGTGGAAAACCGCCTCCTCGACCTGCCCGCGGGCCTTCCGGCCGGGGCCCTCGTGGAAGCCGGCAATTTCCTCAACGCCCGCATCCAGGGCAAAACGCTCGGCGACGTCAAGGGCGAGATCCAAGCGCGCCGCGGCGACATGGAGCGCGAACTCGATGCGCTCACCGCCCGTCTTGTCGAGGCGGGGCTTGCCACCACGGTCGGACCTGCGGATTCCCGCCAGCTCATCGTGCGCGGCCAGGCCAATCTCCTGGACGATTTGAGGGCGGTGGAAGATCTGGAGCGCATCCGCCTGCTCTTCTCGGATCTCGAGACGCAGACGGACGTAATCGACCTTCTGAGCCGCGCCGAGGGTGGTGAGGGCGTGCGCATCTTCATCGGTTCGGAAAACAAACTGTTCTCGCTCTCCGGCTCCTCGATGATTGCAGCCCCGTTCCGGGACGGCAGTCAGAAGATCGTCGGGGTGCTGGGCGTCATCGGCCCGACGCGGCTCAACTACGCTCGCATCGTCCCGATGGTGGACTACACCGCCAAGGTGATCTCGCGCATTCTGGAAAAGGGGCGCTAGAGCCTCGCCTGGATATCACGGCTTCGGTGGCAGCGGATCGGGCACCTTGTTCTTCACGGGAGGGACTTGGCGAAGATAGGCAAAGACCGCTTTCAGGTCGTCGTCCGTCATCTTTCCGTAGGCCGGCCATGGCATCGGCGGCAGGATCTGCCTGCCCTGACCTTGGTGGCGCCCCGTGCGCATGGTCTGGATGAATTGCTGCTCGGTGAAATCCCGCAGCACGCCGGTCTCCGGATCCGGCGTGAGATTGGCCGAGAAGCTCACGCCCCAGGGACCAGACCAACCTGTCGACGTTGGATTCATAGCGCCGCTCCAAGGGGGTGAGACACTGGCCGGCGCCGTGATGGCGAGATCCTGCGGGTGACCAGACAAAGCCCGCTTCATATCGGGCTCGGGCCCGCCGGAGCCGATGATCCAGGGCGTGTGGCAATCGTGACAACCTGCAATCGAGACCAGATATTCGCCACGCTTCACCGGCGCGCCTGTGCCGGCATCCTGAGCGAGCATGGCGCCGGGCACCAGCAGGGCAATCATCGACATCAACGGCAGATCACGGCGCATGCTACTCTCCCTCCTCGTTTACGTGCGCTTGCTGGCTGGAGGCGCCTTTTTCTGCGATCCAGCGATAGAGCAAGCGCACGGCTTCATCATCGATCAGCTCGGTCCCGAGCGGCGGCATCTGCAGGGCGGAGTAACGGGATGAAACCCGCTGCATCAGCCCGCTGCGCTCCGGATGCCCCGGCGCGACGCGCAGCACGGCATCGGGGGACTGGCCGGGAGCCGGTTTTTTCACGGGCTGTCCGACGGTGGTCGCGATAGCCGGCTCGCCTGCCGTGCTGACACTGTGACGAAGGAAGAGCCCGATATTCTGCAGCGAGCCTCGCTCGTTGTGGCAGTGCCCGCAATTGGCGTGCATGTAGCCGAGAGCGGCACGCTCCGTTGCCGTTGCCGCCACGATCCGAGGCGGCGCATCGAGCAGATCCTTGGGCAGGCCGACAAGCAGGCCTTTATCGACGAGGTAGGAGAGATCCACATGCGGCTCGGGCCGGACCTCGGCATGCGGCGCACCGGCATCCCGCTCCGGCGAGAGCTGCAGCGTGCCGAAGCCGAGAACCTCGGAAGGCGCTCCTTGATGACACGCCTTGCAGTCGGCCACACCCGGAATCGTATGCGAGCGTCCGCCGGCGAGCTTATAAGCGCCGCGCTTGCCTTGAGCCGGAACGAGCTGCGCGTCTCGGCCGTCCGAGCTCCAGGCATAGGCGGCATAGAGCCATTGTCCGTCAGCCCGGCGTTCGAGATAGCGCGTCTCGACTTTCTCGCCGTTGAAGGAAAACTCTTTCCAGAAACGCGTGCCGAGCGGGAAGATCCAGGCTTCCGGATCGGAGCCGTCGATGGCGGTGCCCGGCGGCAAGGAGACCCACCGGCGCTTGGTGGCGCCGTCGCTCCACAGAGGGTATTGCGGCGCGAAGGCGAGATGCGCGGGATCGACCTGCAAGGCGGCGAAATCGGCATAGAGGCCGGTTTCCTGCAGCGTCGATGGCGGGGTCGACGTTGCGGGCTGCGGGATCGCAGGCACATTCGTCAACACGACGAAGGACAGGATCAGCATCGCACCGACAGCAGCCGAACGACGATCCCAACCGGATCCCGACCCTTCCCCGGTGGCAATGACCTTGGCCATGCACGCCTTCCTTCTTCCAGGGCGAACACATGCCGATGGATACGCCTTTTCCCCTCACGCAGCGGTGATCCTACGCACCTGTGCGTCGTGCGCCTAAAACTCTTCGGAGGTGGCTCTTCGGACGTTCTCGTCTCGGAAGGGATCAGGTGTTTGCGCTCAAGCGGTCCGCCTTGGGCCGGAACAGCGCATAAAGCACCAGGATCCCGGCGATCATCCCGCCCGCAAGAGCCGGCGCGCGCCAGTCGCCCGTGGTGACGCGCACGATCACGAGACACGCGCAGACGAGGCAGCCGAGGATCGGCAGGAAGGCAGGAATTTCGAACCGTCCATGCGGCTCCCCCTGCCTGTTCTTCAGCAGCACCAGCGCTCCATTCATGAGGGCGAAAACGAGGAGCAGAAGCAGCACGGTGGCTGCCGCGAGCTGACCGATGGTGCCGATGAGGGCGAGCGGGGCCACCACGACGAAAAGAGCGAGGATCGCCAGATGCGGGGTGCGCCGGGTGGCATGGACCCGGCCAAGCCAGGACGGCAGCAGGCCCTGGTGCGACATGCCATAGGCAAGGCGCGAAGCGGTGACGTAATTGACCAGGGCCGTGTTGGCGACGGCGAACAGGGTGATGGCCGTATAGACGATAGGCGAGAGCCACGGAGCGGCCCGCTCCATCACCGCCGTCAGCGGTCCCGGCGCTGCCGCAAGCTCGCGCCAGGGCAGCACGGAGACGGCGGTGATCGCCACCGCCATGTAGATCATCGCCGCCATCGCCATGGCGGCGATCAGCCCGATGGGAATGGTGCGCTGGGGATCGCGGCATTCCTCGGCCACGTTGAGCGAGTCCTCGAAGCCGATGAAGGCGAAGAAGGTCAGCACCGCCCCCTGGAGCACGAGAAGCATCATCACGTCGCTGGCCGCTTCTCCGGGCGGCGGCGTCTCGAACAGGTCGACGCTGCCCCAGTAGCTGATGCCCACCGCCACCACGAGCAACAGCCCACCGGCCTCGATGCAGGTGCAGAGCACGTTCACCCACATGGATTCCCGGATGCCGCGCAGCACGAGCCCGGTCAGGAGCAGCAGGAACCCGATCGCGAGCCACGTGACTGTGCTCTCGCCGCCTCCGGTGAGCGTAGCGAGATTGGCAGCAAACACCCGGGACTGGGTGGCGACGGAGGTCAGCGACGAGCAGGCCACCGCCAGCCCCACAACGAAGCCGATGAGCGGCGAACGATAGGCCCGCTCCGCCACATAGGCCGCCCCTCCGGCCCGCGGATAGCGCGAGCCCAAGGACGCATAAGTGAGCGCTGTCAGCAGGGCCGCCACGAGAGCCACCAGAAAGGCGAGCCAGACCGCGTTGCCCACTTGGCCAGCCGCCTGTCCCATGAGGCCATAGACGCCCGAACCCAGCATGCTGCCGAGGCCGTAGAGCGCCAGCTGGAAGGGGCCGATGGACCGGTGAAGCTCGGGGCGGCTGGAGCCGCCCAAGTCCGCATCGCCTGGAAGTGCCGAAGTTCCTGCCATTACCGCCTCGGGAGCATGTATGCGCTACGGGAGGATAGGGCGCGCTCAGAGGATGGCGATGCTCAGATCGGGCTCAGAGACCAAGTTTATGGCAATCGTTCGCTCAAGGGCATAAAGCTCTCTGCCGCATCGCTTTAACCATCCCTTCCGGCGCCTTGTCGCACACCAACGCAGCCACTGCCCGCGCCTCGGGCTTGTTCTGATCATGAAGGACGAGGGCCAGAATGGCGCGAGCCGATATGGCCAACTCGGGCTTGAGAATGCGCAGAATTTCCTCCTGCGACAGGCCTTCTTGGAGTTCCCGTTCTGCCTCGGGCAGGTCAAGGGTTCGCACCAGCCCGATGGCTCGTGCCACCCGAACCCTCGGATCCCTTGGATATTGGCCCACCAGTGCTTCGGACCGACTGATCCATTCGGCGTCGTTCTTCGGCATCTCATCGTCAGGGACGAGATGAAGGGCAAGTTTCTGCTGACGGTAGCCCTCCCGGGCTGCCAGGGAGGATGCGCCCAGAGCGGCCAAGCTGACGGCAACAATGCCGGCTGCCAACATTCGAAATGCGGGCAGATGCCTGTCAACAGACCAGTTCCTGATCAGGAAGAAGCCGACGAGCGCTCCCGTGACCGCCCCGCCGATATGGCTTCCCAGATCGATGCTCATGGAACCCGCCTTCGGAAGATGAGGCAGGAGGCCTGGAATCAGGATTGCTAGAAGGCCTATCTGGAAACGCGTTCTCTCGGCTCCCACCGGGAGCCGCAAGGTGCTGACGAACCCGGCAGCCAACAGGCCCGATATGCCTCCCGATGCCCCGACGGTCACGATACCGTCCCCGATCCAGAGCAGCGAACCGAGGGCTCCTCCCAAAGCGCTCAACGCGAAGGTTGCCAGAAACCAGACCCAACCGGACAAGCGTTCGAAGACACGACCTGCGAGGAAGAGCGCAACCAGATTGAGGAGAAGATGAAATGCATTGCCGTGAAGAATCGGAGCGAGAAAAAACCGGTACCACTCGCCGTTTTCAACAGCGGTCTTGAGAAGACCACCAAATCCTACGAGAGTTCTCAGGCTTGGCGCGAAACCTTTCTCTCCGGGTCCTATTCCATAGGCCATCTCGAGCATGAAGACCCCCGCCAGAAAGGCCGCAAGGGCGGCAGCCGCCCATGGAAAGACAGCCTGGCGAACGGCAACCTGACGAGGCACAAGCTCATCTCGTGACAAGCGAGGCTTCTGAAGGAGAGCCAGAAAGGCGCGGCGTTGAAGCCCGCCTTGGGCGCTGGCGTTCGTCCAGACAGCAGGCTCGCATTGCTCGATGGTGAACGCCATCACCCGAACCTTGGAAAAGAGGCTGTTCTTTCTGTAGCGCGACAGGTGCTCGCGCCGCTCAGGCGAGGGGGCCCTCCCCAGCTCGATCAGGGAGATAAATACGTAGCCCTTGTTTGCGAAGATCCTGCGCGTATGAGCTTTGCACCTCTCCCCGATCTCGACGACCGTCTCCAACGGGAGCTCAAATGTCCTATCCGGGTGCGCCTCGTAATCGATCACGCAGTAGATCTGGACATTGAAGCCATCGAACAAGGTGAGGACATAGTCGCTCACCTCTTCAAGCTCACGGGCCTCCGGAGGAGCCCCGAGCTGAAAACCTTTCTTGGCCTGATGATACTGGCCGAAGTACAGCCCAAATTCGGAGAGAGATGCTTGATCCACACGTCACCTGATGTGCCGGCATGAGCATGTCGTGCCCAGATCCGACATTTGGCCCCTAATAGAAACTGCAACCAGTACGAGATTTTCGTTATTATTACGTTACAAGAGACTTAAGTTTTCGGGATATTTGGCCAGATCAGAAAGCTTCAGGGTGCGGCGACCTATGGAGATCGTGGGCCTCAACGAGGCGAGCGCCACCCTGGTCGAGAAGCTGGGCACCCACCAGAAGGAGGGGGCCGGGCTCGCGGCGGGGCACTGAGGCAGCCCGAAACCCTGGAAAGACCCTACGCGACACCGCCTTCCCTTGGCATGAGGGGGCCGGGCTGCTATTGCCCGGCCAACAGGGTTTCACACCCGCCAGAGTTTACTGATGACCACGCGCAGCTTCGACAATATCCGCAACTTCTCCATCGTGGCCCATATCGACCACGGCAAGTCCACGCTCGCCGACCGCCTGATCCAGACCACGGGGGCGCTCACTGCCCGCGAGATGACGGAGCAGGTGCTCGACAACATGGACATCGAGCGCGAGCGCGGCATCACCATCAAGGCGCAGACCGTGCGCCTGGAATACACGGCACAGGACGGCAAGACCTATATCCTGAACCTCATGGACACCCCCGGCCACGTGGACTTCGCCTACGAGGTCTCGCGCTCACTCGCCGCCTGCGAGGGCTCGCTCCTGGTGGTCGACGCATCCCAGGGCGTGGAGGCGCAGACGCTGGCCAACGTCTATCAGGCCATCGACGCCAACCACGAGATCGTGCCGGTCCTCAACAAGATCGACCTGCCTGCCGCCGATCCGGACCGGATCAAGGAGCAGATCGAGGAGGTGATCGGCATCGACGCCTCGGAGGCCGTGCCGATCTCGGCCAAGACGGGCCTCAACATCGAAGCCGTGCTGGAAGCCATCGTCAAGAAGCTGCCGCCGCCTAAGGGCGACCCGGATGCACCGCTCAAAGCGCTGCTCGTCGATTCCTGGTACGACGCCTATCTCGGCGTGGTGGTGCTCGTGCGCATCATCGACGGGTCGATGAGGAAGGGCTCAACCATCAAGATGATGGGGACAAACGCCTCCTACAGCCTCGACCGCGTCGGCGTGTTCTCGCCGAAGATGACCGAACTGGCACAGCTCGGCCCCGGCGAGGTCGGGTTCTTCACCGCCTCGATCAAGGAAGTGGCCGATACCCGCGTCGGCGACACCATCACGGATGAGCGCAAGCCCACGGCCCAAGCGCTTCCGGGCTTCAAGCCCGTGCAGCCGGTGGTGTTCTGCGGTCTCTTCCCGGTGGATGCCGCCGAGTTCGAGAACCTGCGCGCCGCCATGGGCCGCTTACGCCTCAACGACGCCAGCTTCTCCTACGAGATGGAGACCTCCGCGGCTCTCGGCTTCGGCTTCCGCTGCGGCTTCCTCGGCCTCTTGCACCTCGAGATCATTCAGGAACGCCTGGAGCGCGAGTTCAACCTCGATCTCATCTCCACCGCGCCTTCCGTGGTCTATCACCTGAAGCTGCGTGACGGCTCGACCATCGAGTTGCACAACCCGGCCGATATGCCGGACGTGATGAAGATCGAGACCATCGAGGAGCCGTGGATCCGCGCCACCATCCTCACGCCTGACGATTATCTCGGCTCGGTGCTGAAGCTGTGCCAAGAGCGCCGCGGCGTTCAGATCGACCTCAACTATGTCGGCAAGCGAGCCATGGTGGTTTACGACCTGCCGCTCAACGAAGTGGTGTTCGACTTCTACGACCGCCTGAAATCGATCTCGAAGGGCTACGCTTCCTTCGACTATCACATCTCCGATTACCGCGAGGGCGACCTCGTGAAGATGTCGGTGCTGGTCAATGCCGAGCCGGTGGACGCGCTGTCCATGCTGGTCCACCGCGACCGGGCCGAGGGCCGCGGCCGCGCCATGTGCGAGAAGCTCAAGGAACTCATCCCGCCGCACATGTTCCAGATCCCCGTCCAGGCGGCGATCGGCGGCAAGATCATCGCCCGCGAAACCATCCGGGCGCTCCGCAAGGACGTGACTGCCAAGTGCTACGGCGGCGATGCCTCGCGCAAGCGCAAGCTGCTCGACAAGCAGAAGGAAGGCAAGAAGCGGATGCGCCAGTTCGGCAAGGTCGACATCCCGCAGGAAGCCTTCATCGCCGCGCTGAAGATGGACAGCTGAGGCACGCCTGCATCTTTCATCAAGACCCAAAGGCCCGGCTCACCCATTGCCGGGCCTTTTCGTTTGCGACGCCCCTACATAATCGAACATTGGAACATCCCCTCCCCGGCAGAGTTCAACTCACACACGGGGCTAGGTCTCTCCACTGTCATTCGCCGAGGAACGGGGTCGCGCGACACCGGGATTCGGCACGTCCATAGGTGAGGCCAGCTCCTACGCACCGCACATCCAAGCCACAGGATCTCGCTTCACGAGGGGAGCCCATGACTTCGTCCCTGCGGACCACGCTGCCGACGCTTTTCGCCCTCCTCCTCGGCTATGCTCTCATGCAGGTCGGCAATACCCTGCAGGGCACGCTGCTCAGCGTGCGCGGAAGCCTCGAGCAGTTCACGCCGACCGTGATCGGAGCCGTGGGCGCGGCCTTCTGGGTGGGCATCGTTCTCGGATCGCTTTGGGCCGGACGGGTAATCCATCAGGTGGGGCACACGCGCGCGTTCTCGGCTCTGGCGGCCGTGGCCGCATCGGCCGTTCTCCTGCATCTCCTTGTGATCAGCCCGGCCGTGTGGGTCGCCGCGCGGGCCGTGACCGGCTTCTGCTTCGCAGGGCTTTTCATCGTGGTGGAGAGCTGGCTCAACGCCTCCGCGACGGCGCAGACACGCGGGCAGGTTTTGAGTCTCTACAGCATGACTGGATTGGTGGCCGGCATCGGCGGGCAGATGCTCCTGCCTGTGGGTGACCCGCACGGGTACCGATTGTTCTGCTTCGTGGCCATTCTCATCTCGCTCGCCCTCGTGCCCACCGCCCTGTCGCGGGCCACCGCCCCGGCCCATGCGGTGAGCGACACGAAGATCGACCTGATGCAGCTCTATCGGCAATCGCCCTTCGGCGTGGTGGCGGCCGTTCTGTGCGGCATCACCACCAGCTCGTACTTCGCGCTCGGCCCGATCTGGGCCCAGGACCGGGGACTCAGCACTGCGGAGATTGCGATCTTCATGGCCTGCGGAACGCTCGGAGGCTTCATCACCACGTACCCCCTCGGCTGGCTCTCCGACCGCATGGACCGTCGCCATGTGATCGTCGGCACGGCCGCTATGGCGGCATCGATCCTGCTCGCGCTGATCCATTTCGTGCCGCTGGATGTGCCCGTGTGGCTGCTCTTTGCCTATGTGGCGATCTTCGGCGGCAGCGTGATCCCCACCTACAGCATCGTCACGGCGCATGTGAACGACATGGTGAAGCCCGGCGAGTTCGTTGCCGCCGCCGGCGGTCTCCTGATCCTGCTGGGCGCAGGCGCCGCCATCGGGCCCGTGATCGCGGGCGCGGTCATGACGGAGTTCGGACGCCTGGGGCTCGTCTATGTCTTCGTCATCGCCCAGTCGCTCATGGCGATCTGGGGCGCCTACCGCAGCATCCAGCGCGCCGCGCCACCGACAGAAGCGAAGGAAGCCTTCGTGCCGGAGCCCAGCGTTCCCGTGGGAGCACGGCTGGAGGCGCACTAGCGCCTCCAGCCGCACGTCGTCACACCAGAAGTGACTGCGCTCCGTCGATCCAGACCGGTGTTCCTGTGATGTGACGGGCGCGATCAGAAGCGAGGAACAGCACGAGCTCCGCCACTTCCTCGCTCGTGCCGGGCTCGTTGCCGGTGAGCGGAATCCGACCCTCGGGAAACTCAGCCGGCACCTCGGCCTCCTCCGTGTTCCGCTTGTCGGTGTTCTCCGTGATCTCCGTGTCGATCTTGCCGGGGCAGACCACGTTCACACGGATCTTGTGCTTGGCGAGTTCCACGGCCAGCATCTTCGTCATCGCGACCTGGGCGGCCTTGGTGGCGGAATAGGCCGTGGCGCCTGCGCTCGTGAAGGTGCGCGTGCCGTTGATGGAGGCCGTGATGACGATGGAGCCGCCCGCCTTCTTCAGGTGCGGCACCGCATAGTGGATCGTCAGATAAGTGCCGCGCAGGTTCGTATTGATGGTGCGGTCCCATTCTGCCGGCTGCAGCTCGTCGATCGGCGCCCAGACGCCGTTGATGCCCGCATTGGCGAAGACGATGTCGAGCCGTCCGTAAGTCTGGACGAGATCGGCCACCGCCTTCTTCATCTGCCCTTCATCCCCCACGTCGGCCACGAGCGGGATGGCCTTGCCTCCGGCCTGCTCGATCTCCTGCGCGGTCTTGCGGATTTCGTCATCGGTATGGCTGAGCACGCCCACCATGGCGCCTTCACGCGCAAGGCGCAGGGCCGCCGCCTTGCCGATTCCGGACCCTGCGCCCGTGACGAGCGCGACCTTGCCTTGAAGTTCCATGGGCTGTTCCTCCGGTAATGGAATGTCCTGTTCCTGAACCGGAGAGGCGCCCGCTTGTTCCGCAGCGTCAGGCGATGCCGACGCGCCGCCCTGCGGCATCGACCACCGGCTCACCATCTTCCTTGACGAACTCGCCCAACTGCGGCGGCAGGATGTCGAGCACGGCTTCCGACGGACGGCAGAGCCTGACGCCGAGCGGCGTGACCACGATGGGACGCTCGATCAGGACCGGATAGGCTATGATCGCATCGAGCAGCTGATCGTCGGTGAGGGACGGATCACCGAGGCCGAGTTCCTGGAACGGCGTTCCCTTCTCGCGGATCACATCGCGGACGCTCACCCCCATGCGCCGGATGAGCTGGCGCAGGAGCAGGCGCGTGGGCGGGCATTGCAGGTACTCGACGATATGCGGCTCGATCCCCGCATTGCGGATCATCGCAAGCGTATTGCGGGAGGTGCCGCATTGGGGATTGTGGTAGATGATCACATCCATGGCTTGATACCTGTCCTTGCGCGAAGCCGCTCCTGGTACGGTTACCGTGAATGGCTAACGGGCAAATGAAAAGCGTTCAATACCGGTGTGAGATCTAGCCCTGGCAGGCTGCCCTGCCCTGCACCTGCAATCGCGTCAACAGGCGCTGCGCGAGCGCATCATGGGACGCCCGAGTATCGACGCCACTCAGTGAGAGCTCGAGCACCCATTCGCCCGAGAGCGGCACGATGAGCGTCTCGACTGTCATGCTCTGCGAGGCGCTCGGCAGGTTGGCATCGATCCAGGTTGCGGACCAGTGCGTGGCTTTCCCGTGGGAAGACAGGGAGACCGATTGCGCAGGACGTCCGAGAAGCTCCTCGTAATCCTTCTGCAGGAAGGCAGCGTCGCGGCTCGCGAGATCGGGCTGCGGCATGTCGCGAAGCTCTCCGGCGGAGCGAAGGCCGATGCCGATCTCCACATCCGAACGGGCGGCCTTCACCCCCTCGGCTGTCAGGCGCCATTCCTCCGGGAGCGAGAAGGAGAAGCAGAGGCCGGACGGGACCACACCTGTCACTGAGGTCTGCCGGATCATGGGATCGAAGCGCACCTGAACAGGCTCGCTCCTCACAGGCCGGTCGAGCGGCCCGTTCGCAGCCTGAGCACTGACAGCGCCGGAGAGCAGGACCAGGGTCGCGGCTTGAACTATCCTCGCTCGCCAGGATTTGACGCTACGCACTCGATCCTCCCGCTGGGACGGCCCTCATCTTCATGGCAACGCGCTGGCACTGCTCCGGTTGCCTCAACGACCTGTGATCTTGAGTTGCGGGATGCGGGCCCTACCTCGCTCAGGAACGGAACAAACCTGGAGAGACTTCATGCAGGCCTTCATACGCGCCTCGCTCATCGCGGCCACCCTGCTCGCGGCAGGTCAAGCAAGCGCTGCCACCTGCCGGGACCCGGCAGGTTTCGAGAAATGGCTCGACGACATTGCGCAGGAGGCCGTGGCGCAGGGCATCTCCGCCCAGGCCGTCAGGCAGGGCCTTTCCGGCGTCACCTTGGATCAGAGTGTGATCAAGAAGGATCGCGGCCAGGGCGTGTTCAAGCAGAGCTTCGAGCAATTCGCCGGCCGCATGGTTTCCGCTGGTCGCCTCAAGGGCGGCGCCAACATGCTGCAGCGGCACGCCGCCACCCTCCAGCGCATCGAACAGCGCTTCGGCGTGCCGGGTCCGGTGCTGGTGGCGATCTGGGGCCTCGAGACCGATTTCGGCGCCGTGCGCGGTAACCTGCCGGTCATCCGCTCGGTCGCGACGCTGGCCTACGACTGCCGCCGATCCGACTTCTTCAAGGCTCATCTGTTCGATGCACTGAGGATCGTCGACAAGGGCGACCTGTCTCCGGCCGAGATGCGCGGAGCGTGGGCTGGCGAGATGGGGCAGACCCAGTTCATGCCGTCGTCCTATGTCAAATACGCCGTCGACTTTGACGGCGACGGACGCGCCGATCTCCTGCGCAGCCCGGCGGACGTGCTTGCCTCGACGGCCAATTATCTGCGCGGTCATGGCTGGGTGAAGGGCGCCGATTGGGAGCCGGGAACGCCGAATTACGAAGCGATCCGCGCTTGGAACAAGTCGCAGGTCTACGCGAAAACGATTGCCTTTTATGCGAAGAAGCTCGCAGGCGAAGACACCTCGGCCTTCGCAACCCAGTGATATCCTGAAAAAGGCGGGCTTTAGGCCCGCCTTTTTATTTGATCGATCATCTGGAGGCGCGGATGCGGCCCAGTGAACGGGTCAGGCGGCATCCTAGAAGATGAGCTCGCCCGCTCCCCAGGCCAGCAGGATGAAGATCACGAAGATCAGCAGGAAGATGCCGAACAGGACCTTGGCGATGCTGCGCGCCCCCGAGGCGATACCCGTGAAGCCCAGAGCTCCGGCCACGAGGGAAACAACGAGAAAGATCAGAGCCCATTTGAGCATGTCGGCAACCCCTGTCGCTTACTGTCCAGCTTCTACCATAAGCGCCTCAAGCTTGATCGGGTTCCCGAACGTGCTTCGAAATCGGAGATCGCCTTCTAGATCACGACGGTGACCTTCTCGGCGGCCCGGGTCAGGGCCGTGTAGAGCCAGCGGCTCCGATGCTCGCGAAAGGCGAAGGATTCGTCGAAGAGCACGAGGTCGTCCCATTGCGAGCCTTGAGCCTTGTGCACGGTCAGCGCGTAGCCATAGGTGAACTCGTCCGACTCCTTGCGCAGGACGAACGGCACCTCCTCCTCCGTTCCCTCGAAGAAAGCCTTGTGCACGGCCACTTCCACGGACCGGCGGCGGGCATCGTCGTCGGGCACCACATCCATGCGGATGAAGTCGTTGCGGATGCCGCGCAGGGCCTGGATGCTCCAGGTGCCGCCGTTGAGCAGGCCCTTGGTCTTGTCGTTGCGCAGGCAGACGAGCTTCTCGCCCGCGGCCGGCATGGGATCACGATAACCGTTCAACTCACGCAGGCGGGTGTTGTAGAGACGTCGCGTCTTGTTGAGGCCGACCAGCACCTGATCGGCCGCCATGACGGCGGCGGCATCGATCTCGCGACGGCGGATGATGCGGCTCTCGCCATGGATGCCGGGCTCGAGGCGCCCGCCTTCCCGGATCTGCATAGAGAGATGGATGATCGGGTTGTCCTTGGCCTGGCGATGCACCTCCGTGAGCATCACGTCGGGCTCGCCTTCCGTGAAGAACCCTCCCCCTTTCACCGGCGGCAGCTGCGCTGGGTCGCCGAGCACGAGAACCGGCTGACCGAAGGAGAGGAGATCGCGCCCCAGCTCTTCGTCCACCATGGAGCATTCGTCGATGATGATGAGATCGGCCTTGGAGGCCGGGCTCTGGCGGTTGAGCACGAATTGCGGACCATTCTCGTCGGACTCCCGCGACTTGTAGATCATCGAGTGGATGGTGGAGGCATCCGCGCAACCTTTCGTGCGCAGCACCAGAGCCGCCTTGCCCGTATAAGCACCGAAGGCCACGTCGCCATCCACGTGCTCGGCAATGTGCTTGGCGAGCGTCGTCTTGCCGGTACCGGCATAGCCGAACAACCGGAACACGGGACGGTCGCCGCGGCGCAGCCACTCGGCGACGGCTTTCAGGGCGGCGTCCTGTTGCGGCGACCAGGTCATGCGGAGCGTGCCTCTCGGTGAAGGGAATAGAGAAGACCCACGATGATGCAGAAGCTGCCGAGGAAGACATAAGGGTCGAGCGGCTCACCATAGAACTGCCACCCGACGAAGGCGATCAGCGGGATGCGCATGAAGTCCAGGGGCACGACCATCGTGGCATCGCCCTGACGGTAGGCGTTGGTCAGGCAGTAATGGGCGAGCAGGCCGCCGAGAGAGATGCCGATCAGGGGCAGCACGTGGCTCGACTGCACCTCGAGCCAGAAGGCCCGGCTCACACCGGCGAGGTTCATGGGCAGCTGCAACAGGTTCATGAAGAACAGGATCGAGAAGGTGCTCTCGGTCATCGTGAGGCGCTTGGTCATGATGGCCACGAGAGCGAAGCTGAAAGCCACTCCGAGCATCAGGAAACTGGCTGGCTGCAAGGATTCCATGCCCGGTCGCAGGATCACGAGAATGCCGATGAAGCCGAGGATTACGGCCACCAATCGGCCTCGCGTCATCGTCTCCTTCAGCAGCGGAATCGCCAGCAGCGCCACCCAGGCAGGCGTGGTGAATTCTAGAGCGAAAACCGTTGCTAGCGGCAGAAGCGTGAGGCCGAAAGCCCATCCGTCAGTGCCGGCGAAATGCAGGACGTTGCGCGCAAGATGCAGGCGGAAGCGCCGCGGCCTCAAGCCAGGTCTCAGCTCCGGCTTGAGGAGTGCAAGAACGAGCAGGATCAGGACGCCGGCGCCGTTGCGGACCGCCAGCATCTCGAAGATCGAGAAGGCGGGCGCGAGTGCGCGCACGGCGATGGCCGTTGCCGAGAAGGCGAGGAGCGCACCGCTCATCCAGAGGACGACGGCAAGGATGCTGCGTTGGGGCACGATGGACCAGACGATGTGAATGCCTCTTCCGCTTACCCTGCCGCTTCCGTCGCGTGAAGCCTTCATCGACAGGAAGCCTCCAGCGACCAAGGCGCGCATGACCGGTTGTCTTCAATTCGGCAGACCACACCTCGGGCGATGAGTCATCGAACGTGATTCTTGACTCGAATGACGGCTCCCATGCCGCACGTCATGTCGCAAAGTCGATTTTTTGCGGTGCGTATCAGAGCACGTCATCGGACCCGGAAAACACCTTGATCTTCCCCCTCTGAGTGAAGAGGATTCCACCGCGATGTTGAACGTTCTTGAAGATGTTCGAATACTCGCGCAATGACGACCATCAACTTTCGACATCATATAAGCACCTGATGTGAAATGACTTTTTCGACAGTATGCGACAGCGCCCTAGGATGATTGATCATGCCTAAGCCTCTGAAGAAGGGTCTCTAACTGCCTCATCTCGCACCCGATATTGAGTCTTGCATCCGCAAGTGAAGAGAGCAGCGCCGAGTAACATATCCACAGAAAAAGTGCGTGTTCTACTGTCTACACTTTCCGTTATTCGGAACCCCCTTGGTATAACGACGTTGCCTTCCAAGCGTGACGGTTGCACGCGAAGGCCCTTGAAGGAGGCGGCAATGCCGACAGATACCAAGAACCCGCTGACGATGCTGTTCACGGGTGACACCGGTGCGACCAGCACCAAGAAGAAGACCGCGAAGAAGAGCAGCTCTCGCAGCGGCTCCTCCAGCACCAAGAAGTCGGGCTCGAAGAGCTCGGGCGCCAAGAAGACTGCAGCCAAGAAGACGGCAGCGAAGTCGACCTCGAAGTCGGCAGCGAAGTCTTCGGCAAAGTCCGGCGCCAAGAAGACCACGGCCAAGAAGACGGCCGCTAAGAAGACCACAGCCAGAAAGACGACTGCCAAGAAGACCTCGGCCAAGTCGGCCGCCAAGTCCTCGGCAAAGTCTGGCGCCAAGAAGACCACCGCTAGAAAGACAGCGGCGAAGAAGACCACCGCTAAGAAGACTGCAGCCAAGAAGACGACTGCCAAGAAGACCTCGGCGGCAGCTCGCAAGTCCTCGTCGGCTCGCTCCGGCGCATCGCGCTCTTCGGCCAAGAAGACTGCTTCGCGCAGCTCCAGCCGCGGCGCGGTGAAGTCCTCGTCCCGCAGCTCGGCTTCCAAGTCGCGCGGCGCTTCCAAGTCGGCGCCCAAACGCGCTGCCGCCGCTTCGAGCCGGACCTCTTCCACGAAGAAGTCGGGCAAGGTTGCCAAGCGTTCGTCCAGCTCCCGTTCCTCGAGCGCTCGCAAGAGCCCCTCGAAGTCCAGGCGCTAAGACGCCCATGCAGCACGCGCCGGACTAGGCGTCCCTATCGTCCGGCGCATGCACATAAAAAATCGCCCGGTGAAAGCCGGGCGATTTCTTTTTGGGCGTTGGGGTCGATTATCGACCCGTGCTCATCGGGTCGCTGGCGCCCCAATAGGGGGTGGCATTGTAGTAGCGATGAACATGCTCCTCCCATTCACGGTCATAGGAGGCATCGTGCCCTTCTGCACTGCGCCGGGGGGCACCGCGCAGCTGATCCTCAGTGAGGTTCAGCTCATACGCGTCGAGCTCGGTATTGTACTTCAGGACGCTCCAGGGAAGCGTGTAGTATTCCTCGCCGAGACCCATGAAGCCGCCGAAGCTCATGACCGCATAGGCCACCTTGCCGGACCGCTTCTCGATCATCACGCGCTCGATCGTCCCGATCTTCTCACCGTCCGAGCGGCGGACCGGCGTTCCCTCGACCTTGTCGCTGGCGATCAGGCTATGGGTTTCGCGAACGTCACCGCTCTGTGCCGTCGTCTCCATCATCTCGCTCCTTCGTCTGTGAGAACTTAGGGCAACGCTCGGGTTGAAAACCCGGTTCCGTGCCGCGCTTCTCCAGACTTTCCAAGGCTTTGCTCCTGCACCAAGCGCTGCCGTAGGAACCCCCTCACCGCCCTCACGTTGATCAACGCTTTCCGAGGTTGAGGATATGAAGGAGATTGCCATGGCGGTTCGCCAGAAGCCGGTCGAGGAGCAGGTGGTCGTGATCACCGGTGCATCCAGCGGCATCGGACTTGCAACAGCGCACCTGTTCGCCGAGCGCGGCGCCAGAGGCCTCGTCCTCGTGGCCCGTAACGAGGAGGCCCTGCGCAAGATTGCCGATGAGCTCAGCCATGGCCGCACCCGTGCCGTTGCAGTGACGGCGGATGTCAGCAAGCGGGAGGATCTGGAGCGCGTGGCGCGCACAGCCATCGACACCTTTGGCAGCTTCGACACCTGGGTGAACGATGCGGCCGTTGCTCTGTACGGCAACCTCACCGAGATCCCCATGGAGGATCAGCGGCAGCTCTTCGACGTGAACTATTGGGGCGTCGTCAACGGCTCCATGATCGCAGCCGACCACATGCGCCGCCGCGGCGGCACCATCATCAACGTCGGCAGCGTCCTGTCCGAGCGGGCCATGATCCTGCAGACCCAGTATTCCGCCTCCAAACATGCCGTGAAGGCATTCACCGATGGCCTGCGCATGGAGCTGGAAAACCAGGGCGCTCCAATCGCCGTGACGCTGATCAAACCATCCTCCATCGACACGCCTTATGTCGAGCACGCCCGCAATTATCTCGATCACAACAATGCCGTTCCCCCGCCGGCCTACGATCCGCATCTCGTGGGCAAGGCGATCATGTTCGCGGCCGAGCATCAGCGGCGTGAGATTACCGTCGGGTTCGGCGGCTGGGTCATCGGCGCCATGGGCAAGGTGGCCCCGCGTCTGGTGGACAAAGCGATGGAGTGGACAGGCTACGGGTCGCAGACGACGGATCAGCCGGAACGTCCCGGCATGCGCGACAACCTCTATCAGGCCCGCCAGGACGGCGACATGTACTCGTCCCTTCCCGGCGAGCCGCGCAAGACGAGCTTTCTGCTCGAGGCTCAGCTTCACCCCCTCGTCACGGCGGCGGTTCTCGCCTGTGTCGCGGCCGGCATCGCGGCGCTGTTCATGCCGCCGCTGGGAGGAGGCCAGCGGCGGCGCCAAGCCAAGCGCCCGACGCCGCGCTACCAGCCCACCATGCGGCGCACCGGCAACGGTCACGACAAGCGCACCCTCGGCCCGGGCCATGTGAGCCAGCGCGGTCCCTACGAGGGCCGTCCGCAGCCGCGGCACTGACGATGACCAAGGGCCGGACCTCACATCCGGCCCTTCCTTTGAAGAGCGACAAGATGGCCGCCGGCGGCACGTTCCGAAGTGAAGGGATGCGGGTTAGCCTGCCTGCATGAATCCGATTCGCTTCTCCGTCATCGCACTTGCTCTCGTCATCGGCGGTTCTGCCGCCGCTCAGGACAAGGGCACCCTGAACCCGAAGCCCCTGCCGGCGCTCGCCAACCCGAGCGATCCGAATTTGGCCGCGAAGGAGCTCTTCGGACGGCGCACCACGGCCGCCGACCTGCGGCCGCGCTCCATCGGCGGCTATGCCCGCGGCTGCGTTGCAGGCGCAGCGGCCATCCCGATCGACGGCGACAACTGGCAGGTCATGCGCCTGTCCCGCAACCGCAACTGGGGCCACCCGCAGCTGATCGACTTCCTGCAGAGGTTTGCCACACGGCTTCCGTCCGTCAACGGATGGCCGGGGCTTCTGGTCGGCGACATCTCGCAGCCGCGCGGCGGGCCCATGATCACGGGCCACGCCTCGCACCAGATCGGTCTCGATGCGGATATCTGGCTGACGCCCATGCCCAACCGCCGCCTGACACGGGCCGAGCGGGAGGAGATGTCGGCCACTAACATGGTGCGGGACGACTGGCTCGACGTGGACCCAAACCGCTGGACGCCCCAGCACACCGCCCTCATCCGAGCAGCCGCTCAGGAAAGAAGCGTCGCCCGGATCTTCATAAATCCTGCCATCAAGAAGGCCCTCTGCCGCGAGGCAGGCGCGGACCGCAGCTGGCTCTCCAAGGTGCGGCCGACCTGGGGCCACAATTATCACTTCCATATCCGCCTCGCCTGCCCGGCCGGCAATGCCGGGTGCTCGGATCAGGACCCACCTCCTGGCGGCGACGGCTGCGGCGCGGAGCTGGCAGCTTGGTTCACGCCTCAGATGCTGAAGCCGAAGCCGGGCAAGCCCCGCCCGCCCCTGACCATGGCGCAGCTGCCAAACGAGTGCCGCGGCGTTCTCGAGGCGCCTGACGGACCTTGAACGAAAAAAGCGATTCGCCCCTGCAGGAGGCGAACCGCTCTCTCGGTTTTGAAGATTGATCGCCCGGCCTATTCGGCCGCGACGCCAATGCCGATGGGGCAGGACACGCCAGTGCCACCCAGGCCGCAATAACCGCTCGGATTCTTGGCCAAGTACTGCTGGTGGTAGTCCTCGGCGAAGTAGAACGGACCGGCATCCATGATCTCGGTCGTGACCGGCCCATATCTCATTGCGGCAAGCGCCTGGGCGTAGGCGGCCTTGGAGGCCTCGGCGGATTTGCGCTGGTCCTCGTTGAACACATAAATCCCTGAGCGGTACTGGGTGCCGACATCGTTGCCCTGGCGCATGCCCTGGGTCGGGTCGTGGTTCTCCCAGAAGGTCTTCAGCAGGGTGTCATAGGAGATCACCATCGGATCGAAGACCACCAGCACCACCTCGTTGTGGCCGGTGAGACCTGAGCAGACCTCCTCGTAGGTCGGGTTAGGCGTGGCGCCAGCCGCATAACCGGCTGCAGTGATCCAGATGCCGTCGCCTAGCTGCCAGAATTTGCGCTCCGCGCCCCAAAAGCAGCCGAGACCGAACAGGGCCTTCTCCATGTGGTCCGGATAGGGCGGCAGCAGCGGGCGGCCGTTGATGAAATGCCGCTCTGCGGTCGGGATGGGGCTGGACCGGCCGGGCAGAGCCTCGGCGGCGTTCGGCAGGTCGGTGCGTTTGCGGAAGCTGAACATGGGGATCCCTCGCGTGACCCCGCTTATGTAATCATCGCCTCGCTCCCGTGGGAGAGGCTGCTTGCGTCACCTTGCCGTGAAAGCGTCAGCGCTCGGCCAGGTAGCCGATGGGCTCCAAGGGCTTCTGCCCCAACCACAGCAGGAATGCGCCGATGATGAAGCCGGTCACCGAAGCGGGCAGTTGAAGACCATAGGTGGCAATTGGCTCCCACAACCAGGGATAAGCGCGTTGCGCAGCGCCCGCCTCCAGACCGGTCATACTTCCAGGGAAGATAATGCCAGCCACTTTTCCTATGGGAGCGAACGATACAGCATTGTTGACAATGGAGCGGGTTCCATCGATGACCAACCCAACAAATCCTGCCGCGATCAGCAAGAGGCCAAGGCTACGCGCAATAAACTTCAAGGGAGGATACCTCTCCAAACAGAGGGGGAATTATCTAATCTCTTTTGTCGCAATGGCAAAGGCGATTCGGGATGATTTGCCACAAGTTCGGTCTTGCCTTTTGCCCCGATTTGGCGATACACGGGCGCTCCGCAGATGGAAGCGGAGAACCTGACCAGCCTGCCGGACAGCGGGCAAGGGTTCCTGAGCCGAACAAGGCTCATGCTGGAGGGGTGGCCGAGTGGTTGAAGGCGCACGCCTGGAAAGTGTGTATACGGGAAACCGTATCGCGGGTTCGAATCCCGCTCCCTCCGCCATTAACTAAGTCTCTGAAATCAAGGGGCTTTTGCCTTACAGGCCTCTGTCTTTAAGTGCCGGATTTCTTGTGCCAATTCCAAGAGATCAATTCTCTGGCAGGCATTCCATAGGCACTGAAAAGGGCATCTCCGGCCCCAGCTCTGTCTCTGCTCTCCGCCCAAAAATCACCCAGTCCGGTTGCGGGTCGATGGTAGGTGGCTCTTGTCTCCTTGGGCTCTTCCCCAGCTATCGTCTTAGGGTCTTTAAGATGCGCAAGGTCTCTAGCTACGATGTTTCATATGAACAATCGTGCACCTGTGACCCACTGTCCTCCCCCCTAGGCAATTCGGCTTCCGAAAATTCGAAGCCAAAGGTTTCGCGTGCCACATCATGATCCTTCATGCAGCTGTGGTTCTAGCATCATCCTTTCATTGGGCTTTGTCCTCAGGATCCTAATGTCTGCGGCCAAGACCGAGATTGTGGTTAGGCGCTAGATCCTGATTATCGGCAGCAACGCGGTCGATGTTCTAGAGGCTGATCCATCACATGAGACTGTTCGTTGCCTCCCTTGCGACAGAGACGAATACGTTCTCACCGATCCCGACGACTCGTAGAAGCTTCGAGACTGGGGCATACTTTCCGGCAGGACCGCATCCGGATCGGATTACCCATAGTACCGCGCCTCTGTGGGTCGCTCGTCAACGTGCTCGAAGCGAAGGCTACACCTTGATCGAGGGGCCCTGTTTCTGGGCAGACCCGGCAGGCCTGTGTGGACAAGCGGATTACGAGAGCGTCAGAGATGAGATTCTCGATCAGCTGCGGACAGCACTGCCGGTCGATGGGGTGCTTCTCGGCCTGCATGGAGCAATGGTGGCCCATGGATATACGGATTGCGAGGGCGACCTGATCACCCGCATTCGCGAGATCGTCGGATCCCAAGTCAAGATCGGGGTCGAGCTTGACCCCCATTGCCACTTGACAGAACAATGCGTCAGCCAAGCTGACGTGATCGTTCTTTTCAAGGAATATCCCCACACAGATTATGCCGAGCGGGCTGAGGAGTTGCTCGACATTCTTCTGGGCTCGATCCGCGGAACCATCCATCCCGTCATGTCCCTTTACGACTGCCGGATGATTGAACGCATCCCCACGTCCAGAAGTCCGGGTCGAGACTTCGTCGATCAAATGAAAGCTCTCGAAGGTGCGAACGATGTCCTTTCCATCTCGCTGGCACACGGCTTTCAGCTCGGCGATGTGGCGGGTATGGGTTGCCGCATCCTTGTTGTCACCGATGGAGACAAGCCATACGGGGAGGCGCTTGCAAAGCAGCTGGGAGAATCTTTCCGCAATCAGCGGGGTCAGTTCGCAGCGCCCTCCATGACCTTTGACGCCGTGCTTGAGCAGGCACTCAACGATCCTGAGCCAGGACCATACGTGATTGCTGATCCAACGGACAACGCCGGTGGAGGATCGGCTTCGGACAACACCAATCTTCTACGCCGAATGATTTCTGCGAACATCCAGGAGGCCGCGTTTGGGCCGATCTGGGATCCGGTTGCCGTCGAATTCTGCCTTGGCGCCGGGCTTGGTGCGACGCTCCCATTGCGCTTCGGCGGCAAGGCGGCAGCCACCTCAGGGGTGCCGATCGACGCTGACGTCGAGGTGATCGGAATCGTGCGGAACGGCATGCAGAGCTTTGGCGATGCCAAGGTCTCCATCGGAGATGCGGTCGGAATTCGGCTGGGAGGAATCGAGGTATCTCTACTTTCGACGCGGTCACAAGCAATCGGGCTTGAGGTATTCACGAGCGTCGGGATCGACCTTCGGTCGAAGAAGATTATCTGCCTGAAGTCGACCAATCACTTCTATGCCGCATACGCCCCCATCGCACGAGCGGTGCTTTATACCGATGGCGGCGGCCCCTCCCCACTCGACATCAGCAGGCTACCCTATCGAAACATCGAGCGTCCGCTCTGGCCACTCGACCCGCTCCCGCCGGGAAGGCTGCTCGTCTAGATGGCAGGAAGCAAAGCTTGCTGGGGATCAACTTCCGTTGATGCCGATCTGGGTTATCGGCGGCTCTCCGCCGGAAAGACGGTATCCACAGCCACCCGAGCGGCTTCGACGATAATATCCGCTTCCTCGCGCGTGAGACAGAGGGGTGGCGCCAAACCAAGAATGTCGCCCTGCGGCATGGCCCGGCCGATCACGCCGCGCTCCAGGAGGGCCGCCGCCACTTTCTGGCCGATGGCTTTGGAAGGCTCGAAGAAGCGTCGATGGTCCCTGTCTTCGACAAACTCGACAGCCGCCATCAACCCTTCGCCGCGGATTTCGCCAACGTGGCGATGATCGGACAAGGCATCAGCCAGTTGCCTGCGGAAGTAAGCTCCCACCGAGAGAGCATTCTCAACGAGATTCATCTCATCGACCAGCTCAAGATTAGCGATCCCGGCTGCGACGCAGATAGGATGCGCGGAATAGGTCCATCCATGGCCGATCGCCCCCATCTTGTCTGCCCCTTGGACGAGAACCTGCCAAATCTTGTCGGAGACAATGCTGCCCGACAAAGGAGCATAGGCTGATGTAAGCCCCTTGGCGATAGTAATCAGATCGGGGGACATCCCGTACCGGTCCGAACCAAACATCGTCCCGAGCCGACCAAAGCCGGTGATGACTTCATCAGCGATCAGAAGAATGTCGTACTTGACGAGAACCGCCTGGATCTTCTCCCAATACCCTGCCGGCGGCGGCACAATGCCCCCTGTCCCGAGAACCGGCTCGCCGATGAAAGCAGCAATTGTCTCCGGCCCCTCGGCAAGGATCATCTCCTCCAGCTTGTCCGCACAAAATTGAGAGAACTGCTCCTCCGACAGGGAGCGATCCGCGCGCCGAAAATAGTAAGGTGCCTCCGTGTGCAGGACGGGTGCCCGCGGCAGGTCGAACGCCTTATGAAAGAGTTCAAGCCCCGTCAGGCTCCCGGTCATAACTCCCGAGCCGTGATATCCGCGCCAGCGCGAGATGATCTTCTTCTTCTCGGGACGTCCGAGGATATTGTTGTAGTACCAGATGAGCTTGATGTTCGTTTCGTTCGCATCCGAACCCGACAGCCCGAAGTAGACCCGGCTCATCCCCTTCGGGGCACGCTCGACGATCATCCTTGCGAGCGTGATCGAGGCTTCGGTGCCATGGCCGACATATGCATGATAATAGGCGAGGTTCTTCGCCTGTTCCGCAATCGCATCGACGATCTTTTGGCGGCCGTAACCCACATTGACGCAATAGAGGCCTGCGAAGGCATCAAGGCTCCGTCGGCCGGCCTTATCGGTAATGTAAACACCCTCGGCGCTGCTGATCACACGCGTGGTGCTCTCGCCGCGGGCATGGGTCCCCATATGTGTCGAGGGGTGGAAGAAGTGATCACGATCCCAGGCACTCAGCTGGTTGTTGTCGTTGAGCATAGGGCCCCCTCCCGCATGGATTGGAACAGCGATTGGCTCAACCCTAACCCATTCACTAATTGCTTGGCAGCGAACATCAGGCTGTGCGAGATTATTTCCAGCGCAAACTTATATATATATGCAGGAGTCCTGCATGACGGATCTGGACGATATTGACGTTCTTCTCCTGAACGCGGTTCAACGAAACAACAAGCTGACATCCGATCAGCTTGGAGACTTAGTGGGGCTTTCTCCCACAGCATGCCAGCGACGGCTCAAACGTCTTCGAAACGAGGGAATCATCGAAGGAGATGTCTCTATCGTTTCACCAAAAGCGGTGGGGCGTCCAATTTCGATGCTGGTGCTGGTCTCCCTTGAGCGCGAACGAACTGACATCATCGATCGCTTCAAGAAGGCCATTCGCTCGACGTCAGAAATCATGATCGGCCTCTACGTCACAGGTGAGGCGGATTTCGCCCTTCTCGTGACGGCACGGGATATGCAGGATTATGAACAATTCACGCGTCGCTTCTTTTATGAGAATCCGGATATAAAGGGCTTTAAGACTATGGTGGTCATGGACCGGGTCAAAGCAAGCTTCATCCTTCCCATTTCTACCTCAGAAGGGAACTGAGACGCGACCTCTGTATAGAATATCTTTGCAGAAATCCTGCGTCAAACTGGAGATGGGAGAGGAATTCAATCAACAAGCCCACATTTTTCGCCCGCCTCGGTTACCCGCAATAGCATAATATCTCGATAGGACTTGTCGAGGCAGCCTAGAATGACTGTCGGAGTTGACCATGGGTAATGAGTCGGTTTCGGCTTACGTGGAGAGGAGGCGTCAGAACTATTGCGATCTCAGCGATCGCATCTGGCGCTCTCCGGAACTCAACTTTCAGGAGTTCCGCGCCTCAGCCGAACATGCTCGGATGATCGAAGCTGAAGGCTTCCGCATGCTGAAGCAGATCGCCGGCATGCCGACGGCTGTCGGGGGCGAGGCCGGACAGGATGGGGCAGTCATTGCTATCCTGGGCGAGTATGATGCCCTCCCTGGACTGAGCCAAGTGGCTGGGATTGCTGAACCGCGGCCTCTGACTGAAGGGGGTAATGGGCATGGCTGCGGTCACAACCTGCTGGGCTCCGCCTCGCTTCTCGCTGCTGCGGCCGTCAAGGGATGGCTGGCCCGGAGCAACCTGCCCGGACGGGTGCGATATATCGGCTGTCCGGCGGAAGAAGGTGGATCCGCAAAAAGCTTCATGGCGAAAGCAGGCGTGTTTGATGATGTCGACATCGCAATCTGCTGGCATCCTGGGCCATTCACTGGGGTCACGACCCCACGATCCCTCGCCTGTGTCGAGGCGGAATTCGCGTTTTCGGGACGGGCTGCTCACGCGGCAGCAGCACCCCATCTAGGCCGCAGTGCGCTTGATGCCATCGAATTGATGCATGTGGGCGTTAACTACCTGCGCGAGCACATGCCACCCGGCGCGCGGGTGCATTATGCCATTACAGAGACAGGCGGCATTGCTCCGAACGTGGTGCAGGCGCAGGCCCGTGCCCGCCATCTTGTCCGCGCCGCGACTCTTGATGAAATGTGGTCGTTGTTCTCACGGGTCGTCGACATTGCCCGGGGTGCTGCACTGATGACGGAAACGACGATGTCCTGGGCTCAAGTATCAGGAGAGGCCAACCTCATCGGCAATTCCGTTCTCGAGCAACTGATGGATGAGACGCTCAGGCGCCTAGGAAGTCCGGGGTTCGATGCCGCCGACAGGGCGTATGCTGCCGCCATCCAGGCCACGCTCAACCCGGCCGACATTCGCACAGCCCGTATGAATTTCAACCTTGCACCGGATTCTGACGATCCCCTGACAGAGGAGATCTATCCGCTGGGCGCCGGCTCGCCGAATGCAATTGGGTCGACGGATGTGGGAACGGTGAGCTGGATTGTTCCGACGGTGCAGTGCCGCGTCGCTACATGCGCCGTTGGTACGCCGGCCCACTCCTGGCAGATGGTCGCCCAGGGATGCGCACCGGCGGCACATAAGGGAATAGTCTTCGCGGCGAAAGCCATGGCAGAGGTTGCAGCCTCTCTCTATGCAGATCCGAGCTTGCTACGGGCTGCTTGCCGCGAGCATGTGGAATTCCGGGCCAGCCACCCGTTCAAGAACCCGATCGAGAATGCGGCGCAGCTCGATCTGCCGACAGAACTACCAAGTGAGATGAGGAATTCATCCTTTTCAGGATGAAGGCAGAGCGAACAAAAAACCTGGCGCTCTGGGAGGAAGCAAGAACTGATGGATACGCAGCTGACCGCCACGGATCTATCATACGTTTATTCATCAAGGTTTAAACGACGACAGACATAACAAAGGGGACGGCTTATGAAACGACATCTTACCTTGGCTCTGGGTCTTGCCATCACGCTGTTAGGGGCTGGGCCGACACTCTCCCAAACTTCGCCTACAATTCGTATCGCTACCGACGGTGAGTCGCCTCCCTACAGCCTGTCGAAACCTGATGGTTCTACCGAAGGCTTTGAGGTTGAATACGCGAGGTCACTTTGCGACAAGATGCAGGTGAAATGCACAGTTGAAGTGCAGGATTTCAGCGGTATGATCCCAGCCCTGAACGCCGGAAAGTTCGACGTGATCATGGCCAGCATGTCGATCACGAAGAAGCGTGAGGAGGCCATCAACTTTTCTATTCCCTATGGCGGCACGGGCAATGTTTTCGCGACCATGAAGGGAAGTCCTCTCGAGGCATTGCCAGGAAAGGGCGGGACCCTAACCCTGACGAGCGAGAACGCCGCAGCAAGAATCGAGGAGATGCGGAAGCTGCTCAAGGGCAAGGCAATCGGCGTGCAGACGGCATCGGTCTCTGCTGAGTTTGCAAAAACCTATTTCAAGGATGTTGCAGAGATCCGAGAGTACCAAAAGAATGAAGAGATCAACCTTGATCTGATCGCCGGACGTGTCGACGTTGAGATCAACGGGAGAAGCTTTCTGCACAATTCAGCCAAGGCCCCAGGTTTTCAGGATATCGTTCTCATCGGTCCGTTGCTTGATGGCGGCGTCTTCGGCGGCGGCGTCGGTTTAGGTTTTCGGAAATCCGATACTGATCTCAAGGCTAAATTCGATGCCGCTATCAGGGCATCGGCCGCTGATGGAACGTTGAAAGCACTGTCCATGAAGTGGTTCGGCTTCGACATCACGCCATCCAGCCTGCGTTAACTGTTAAAGCCGGGTCGTTATCACCAGAGCGATCCGGCTGCCCCATCTCCTCGAAGGACTAAAAGCTGTTCATGGTCGTGTTACTAAAAGCGATGGGCGACCAGACGACTTAAGTCAGCCCCCTAGAGAGGCTGCTTCTTCAGTTCGAACTGCCAACCACATGCTGACACCGACAGCCGCTTGCTTTCTACAGCTATAATCAAATCAGCCTGTGACGGCCTCGCCATTCCATTTGCACTGTCTCGCTGCTGAGCAAGTGGAGCGTACTCAAACCATTCTCCGCGTCCATAGAGAGAATCCTAAGCGGTAATTTAAGCCTAGTATCAGAACCTTAGCGAAAGGCAATTTCGGAAAGCGTACTATAGTTTGTGTTCTGCTCTCCCCGCCACTATCTAAACCTCTGCTTTTATTAGGCTTTTCCGATTTTTGGCTCTCCTCACAAGTGCCGGTATTTACTAAGATATTGCGCCATACCTATTTTCTGTGCCCCTACATAAAGCAGTCGTGAAGGCAATTTCGCCTCCGATTTTGGGCGCCTTCTCCTCCCCCAAACCACTCAGTCCGGTTGTGGGACTAGCAGCTCCTTCTGCACAAATTCTGCAGAACAATCCTTAAATCCTGCGCAGAGGTTGGGGTCTCTATGCAAAGTGGTCTGCCAGCTTTGCCGGCATGAACTCATCCATCCAGCCGCCTCCCGGTTTACCCACCCGCCTTCTGAAAGATGGCTGGTGGCTCTCTACCGAAGATAACAAGCCGACAGCCGTCATCCTTACCCTCCCTCAAAGGCAGAGGGATCAGACTGAACGGAACAAGAACTCGAATGGGATCGCAGTTCACTCCTCTCAAAAACAGGCTGATTTCCCATGACCGCTGCCTTGAAGCCTCTGGCCAATCTGGCCTTTGTTATGGAGAGACGCTGGCGTAGTGCAAAGCTGGTGATCCAGGCGTGCCGCTCATCTACGATGAGGACCGACCAGGGACTTCCCGATCCAGGCCCCGGCCTTGCCCATCGCCCTTTCCCGCTCGGCGCCGTGCAAGACCTTTGTCCGAATGCTATCAGGTTGAAGCCCAGCGCCTTTGGGATGAGCAGAGCGAGCACATGTCTGACGTGGCGAACCGCATTATCGGCTTTGTGTCCAATACCTTGCAGGCGCTTCGATCGCTTTGGTCTCATGGAAACTCACAGGATCGCCTACAGGCAAGCATTCGGCAGGCGGAACTTGAGGGCCTCCAATTCGCCTTCTACGCCCGGCTGACGGCGATCATCGTTGTTTCCGTCTGGCTCATCTGGCTCGTACCGTGGCCACGCGACCTCTATTACGGAGCCTACGCCTTCGGGTTCTTCGTTCTTGGCTACCTCCCGTACCGGTTGCGGCACCATCCTCACGGCGAGGCGATCAAGCTTGGCTTTATCGTACTCGATGTCGCGTTGGTTTCAGCGGCGATTCTGGTCCCTCCGCCAGCCGCTCTCGGCAATGAATGGCCCATCCAGACCCGCCTTCGCGGTCAGGAATTCCTGTACGTTCTTCTCCTCCTTGCAGAGGCTGCGCTCACCTACTCCCCAAGGAGGGTGCTCTGGACAGGTGTGTCGATCCTCGTCATCTGGTCGATCGGGGTCTTCACGATCTACTCCCAGCCGGACACGCTGCGTTTCACCGATGCGGCTGCGGAGGGAGCGCTGACGTCCACTGCAGTCCTCGATCTCTCCTTCAAGCCTGCCTTTGTCGGCCTGACGGCCTGGTATACCCAGCTTGTTGCCACCTCCCTGTTCACCCTGCTCATCACACTCGCCGTCTGGCGCAGCCGGCGGACCCTGTTGAACCAGGTTGAGGCCGAGGTCGTACGCGCAGATCTCGCGCGCTATGTCTCTCCGGACGTGGCCGAGGCACTCACCAGACACGGCGGGTCGGCATTCGGAGCCCCGGCGACACGGACGGTTGCCGTCCTGTTCGCAGACATCGTCGGCTTCACCAAGCTCACCGAGACCCTCTCGCCTGAGCGAACGTTCGCCTTATTGCGGAGCTTTCAGGAGCGCAGTAGCGCCGTCGTGTTCAAGCATGGCGGTACCCTCGACAAGTACCTGGGCGACGGCTTCATGGCGACCTTCGGCTCCATCGAGCTGCAACCGGACGCGCCGGCCCGTGCGCTCGCCTGCGCCTTCGAACTTCAGCAGGAGATCGACCGCTGGAACCGGAAAAGATCCGGCCGTGGCGCGGATCCCCTTCATGTGTCGGTTGGTATCCATTGCGGTCCTGTAACGGTGGGCAATCTCGGCGGCAGGGAGCGCATCGAATTTACCGTGGTTGGTGATGTCGTGAACGTGGCGAGCAGGCTCGAGGAGATCACCCGGGCGGTGGGCGGCTCAATCATCGCCTCAGAGGATTGCATCCGGGCGTCGGGAGATCCGGAGTGGAGTATGAGGTTCCAGTCATCCCGCGAGATCCAGCTCCGGGGCCGACAGCAGAACATCCTCGTTCACATCGCTACGTGACAGGAGTCGCGGAGCGTCGCCTATGCGGGCTTGCGCCAGGGTGTCACATTTATCCATAAGAGCTGCGGCACCATCTCCCATGCATCGTCACGTTGCGGAGACCTGAGATGGCAGTTCGCATCCCCCAGAGCTTGTCGACCAGCCTTCAGCCTGAGACGGGCTGGGACGTGCTTGATCACGAGCTGCGGGAGCAGAAAGCGCATACGCTTGGGACTTTGAGCGGCCAAGTCGAACAGGCTCTCGCGGCGTTGCGAGCCTTCGATGCCGAAGCGCATGGACCTGACAATGAGCATCGTCGCCGTGCTATGCTGCTGAACAACAACGCATAGCTAATCGCAAGTCTCTTCACCAAGTTTTTTTACAGATCGTTCTACCGCATTGGCGACAGCGTCAGGATCCAGGTGATGGACCATGTGGCCGAGACCCGGGAGCGTGATGAATTCGCTCTGTGACAGCTCCCGATGCAGGCACTCCGACTGACGGTCAACATCAACAATCTGATCGTTTGCACCTGTGATAATCGTGATCGGCATCTGCAGCTCGCTGTAGTGATGCTGGAGCTCCATCACTGACGGAGTCATGAGGGCTGCGTCCTCTGCCGCGGCGCGAAGCTGTGACGGACGCATCATCATCTCCTTCGGGAACAGGCGGTCAAACCGCTCCGGCACCTCCGCTGGCGCGAACATCTGCTTGATCAAGCCTGGCAGAATGGCCCGGGCGATCAGCGGAGAGATGGTGTGGCGCATGGCGTCGCCGATCACGGGAACAGCCGGCGGGGAGAACAGAAACGTGTCGGCTCGCAGCGTCGGGTAGTAGTAACCTGAAGTAAGCACCAGGCTGCGGACAAGCGACGGAGACTCCAAGGCAAGAGCGACTGCGACCAAGGTCCCCCACGAATGCCCTAGGACGACCGCATGCTCGACGCCGAGCTGCTTCAAGGCACGGCGGAAAAGCTTCGCGTGAGCCCTTGGAGTCCACAGCTGGCGGGGTCTGCTGCTGTAACCGTAACCCGGACGGTCGATCACGATGACCCTGTAATGGGCCGCCAGGCGGTCCACGAGACCGCTGACGGTGAAGTCCTCGATCATGGTGCCGTTGCCGTGGATCAGCACGATGGGCTCGCCCTCACCGCGCTCGATGTAGTGCAGGCGCACGCCATCAACATCGAGGAACCGACCCATGGGTGGGGTTATGCGTTCGGCAGCCCTGGTTTTCTGCCAGTTGTACAGAGCAGCGGCGCCCAGCGCTGTGGCTGAGCCGGCCAGAACCGGTGCAAGCCAACGCCAGCGGCTTGAGTGAGAGGCTTGGCGGGACATGCGCACTCTCCATAGGGGCTGATCGTGGGGAACGCCCGGGAAGCAATGCGGTTGCTGCAGCGCAGAGTTTCGAGTCAGACGCTCGTCCCACGGAACGCCTTCGTGGCGTTGGCTCGCTTCCCTTGCCCGACCTACGGAATAAGAATCAGCGCTACTAAGGGCCACTTGTAGCGATAGTCGCCGTACTCTGCTGAATCTGGAAGATGAGCTACATCGATTTCAGAGGGTTCTACTTCTTGGAGCCAGAGCTTGAGCCCACTGTCCCTTTTGTCGAAGGTGCAGCGGCATTCGTCTTTGTCTTTTCCTTCTTTGGCTTCTTCGCTTCGCGGTTGCCGCGCTGTTCACCTTTTGGCATATCTGCTTCTCCTGATGCTGACCCAGAGTGTAACACCTGCAGAAGCCTAGCGGAACATCGAAACGCCCGTATAAACTGCGACCACTCTGTGGGCCTAAGGGTGGCGCCTGCTCGCGGCACAGCCTATACGGCGGTTCAGGTGCGGCTCTCCGCAAGGCAGTGATCATCCGAGTTCAATATCAAGTCTGAGTTGTCTCCGGCGCTAGCTCAAGGGCAGGCTGATTAGGGTAGGCGTCTTTGCTCACTTTGCTCGACTGCTGAGCAGAGGTTGCAGGTATCTGCCCCCGGCCCCAAACTCACGCCAACCAATAATGCTGGCCTGGACGGCTTCCCCTGTTGCCCCGTTCCGCCACTCTCCGTTGATGCGCTCACAGGGGAATGGGAGGATATAGGTACCGACATGATCCTCAGCCAGAGCCTGCACCGGCAGCCCAGAGCCTGGGTATCCATCGGTCTTGAAGTCCTTCAAACGGGTAGTTCGTGTCACCATGCACTCGCTCCGATTGATTAAAATGCGCCGCTAGATCCATGGGGCAACGTTACCGAGGAAGCCCAACAAGCCAAGAACGTCTGGAGCTATGATAGAGCGACTCTAAGCGGTGACCGGCATCTCATGCAACGGGAAGGGCTGAGTTAAGATGGGGAGCTTTAGCCATGCTCTGCTCAATCAGCTTGCGCGCTTCGGTCTGTGTCAACCGGCTGGCCGCTGCTACCTCCCTGATCATCAAGTCCAGAGCGCCTTCGAAGATCTGCTGCTCGCTGTAGGAAGCCTCTTGCTGCTCAGAGCCACGGTTGAGATCCCGCAAGACCTCAGCGATGGCAGTCAGCTGTCCGGTCCCTATGCGCTCCTGAAAGTCATTCGAGCGCCGGTTCCACATACCGCGCTTTGCCTTTGCCTTATCGGCAAGGATTTGGAGCGCCAGCGTTACTACATCAGGTTCCGACACCTTTCTCAGGCCGCTGCTCTTGGCTTTCGCCAGGGGAACGCGAACAGTGAGACGGTCCTTATCGAAGGTGATCACAAAGAGCTCAAGCATGAACCCGGCGACCTCCTGTTCTTCGATCGCCGTGATCTCACCCACCCCATGGGACGGGTACACGACTGCTTCACCAATCTTGAAGGGAAGTTTATTGTTCCTCGTGGTCATTCAGACATGATCTCCTTGGAACACAGACCATTCCTTAGTTGTGCGATGCTGTAGCGCAGACATCGAATTTCTAATGGGCGCGTCAGTGCACCGTACGTTTGCAGAACTCGAAGTGGCTAACGCGGTTCCCACGCAACGACCGCCCTCCATTTGGAGCGTCACCGCCATCAGAGACAAGATTGACTCTTGCAGGTTTCTTTCACCCGCCGCATCGACACTGTGGTGGCGGCACTTCGGAATTGGGAGCAGAGTCTCCGGTTTTCACAGGGCCCAATCAGGATCCTGGTGGCGCTGCTGGACCGCAACTCCCGTATCGTCGAAGAGACCTCCGGGGTGAACTGATCCGTTCGGTGCGGCCTTTGACCTGCAGTAAGGCGCCTAAAACCAACTGTGTCCGATGATCGGCGTCTCACTAGATTTATGATCTTATCGGCTGACACGGCTCGCCGCTATTTATCGTTCAGCCATCAGCTCGATGAAGGGCTCAAGGCTGGTATAGGGCAGCGTAAACTTCTCGCCTCGGAACAACATCGGTACATCTTGGCCGCCAGCGAAGCCGGAAGTCAGTTTGCCACGAACCGTGAAGATCTCGCCGGCCTTTACGTTACCCCAGGGCGCATCGATGTAATCCACCATGCCAAGCTCGATCAGCTTCGCGTCGACGGCCTGCTTTCGAGCATGTGATGGCAATTGACGGAGGCTGCTCTCGATATCGTCACGCATGACATCATATGCGGGATTACGAACCTTATAGCGAAGCTCCGTATCCTGCGTAAATTGCCACACGGAGCCAATCGACATTTGCTGCTGCTTGGTGACCGGCTTCTTCTCGGGCTTCTCGACCTTCTTTGCCGTCTTGGCGCGTGCGGGGGCTTCGGCAGGTTGAACATCGGCGATCAATGCCCATTTGCTCGACCACTCTACCGCTCGATAGTCGCCTTTCGTGAGGCGATCGGCGAACTCCAAAATGTCCTGATCAATCGGGCGTTTGCCGCCGTTGGCCTCAAAGTAGCGCAGCCGCAATTCGTCAGGCAGAAGCAGATAGAACTTGTCGCTCTTTACATCCACGTCGAAGATATTGGTGACCTTCACGACCTGATCGCGGGTAGATGGGGCCTCGACGCCATCACGCGTGGGGTAAACCATTGTTCCTTTGGGAACCCGCATGTAACCGTCCACCTGAATCTGCGACATCTTTTCTTCGTCTCTCTTTTGAGGGCGGCATGAGCTAAAGGCCAAAAGTCCAAAATGGGAACGGCACCCGAAGGTGCCGTTTCTGTTGCTAGGCTTTCCCGAGCCCCGGATGGTTACGCCGCGAGGCGCACTGCACCCATGTCAACGTTATCGTTGGCATTTATGAGTTTGCACTATCAAGGCCGTAGCTCAGCCTAATCGCAGCCTAGCTTTTATTGCGCCCAGTCGAACCCATGTCGCCCCCATCAAAAACCCACCGGGACAGCGGAATGGCCTCAACGAAAGGCCATTCGCCCAAAATCCGTCTTGCGGTACCTGGACGGCCGGTGTGCTTGTGGTGGAGGCGGCGGGAATCGAACCCGCGTCCTAAACGCCTATTCCACTCTGCCTCTACGATCATAGTCAGGCGAACCTGACCTGCCTAATATAAGCGCTGACTGACCTGATTGCTAGGCTCGGATTCTATAATTTTGCCTGTTAAAGCTGAATCGTTTCAATGCACGTGGCGCGCCGCGCGCTAGCGGACAGTTCGCAATTAGCTCATCAAGAGCAAAACCATTGTCCGAAAATACATGTCTCGGGAAAGTCTTATGACCAGTAAAATGGCTCTCCCGCGGCCGCATCCGTTCCCTGCTATGGGTCGCCTACCATCTCTATAAGTGTATTTAGGCCACACCGAACAAACTTCAGCGCTAGCTCAAACTGAGCCTTCCCTAGCGATGATAGCGCCAAGTCGATCTCACCACGATGGCCTATGTGAGCAGGCGATGCAAAACGCCGGCCTATGAGGACCGGCGTATCTGGTTAAGACTTATGCCGCATCGTCCGCCGCAGCATCAGTTGTATCGTTGGCCTGCAACGCATCCATCAGCAGACCAGCGTTCTGACGAATCCTTGCCTCGATCTCAGTCGCAATCTCGGGATTGTCCTTCAGGAATGTCTTGGCGTTCTCGCGACCCTGCCCCAGCCGCTGGCTCTCGTAGGAGAACCACGCACCTGACTTCTCGACCACATTCGCCTTCACGCCGAGGTCGATCAGTTCACCCGCCTTCGAGATACCCTCGCCGAACATAATGTCGAACTCGACCTGCTTAAAGGGTGGCGCGACCTTGTTCTTGACCACCTTCACCCGCACCTGATTGCCGATCGGCTCATCGCGATCCTTCAGGGTTGAAGTGCGACGGATATCCAGGCGCACGGAGGCGTAGAACTTCAGGGCGTTGCCGCCCGTGGTCGTCTCAGGGCTTCCGTACATGACGCCGATCTTCATGCGGATCTGGTTGATGAAGATCACCATCGTCTTGGTGCGGCTGATCGAACCGGTGAGCTTGCGCAGAGCCTGGCTCATCAAGCGGGCCTGAAGACCGGGACGGCTCTCGCCCATCTCGCCTTCAATCTCGGCCTTGGGGGTCAAAGCGGCCACGGAATCGATAACCAACACATCGACAGAGCCGGAGCGGATCAAAGTATCGGCAATCTCAAGCGCCTGCTCCCCATTGTCCGGCTGAGATATCAGGAGATCATCGAGGTTCACACCCAGCTTTCGCGCATAGGCTGGATCGAGCGCATGCTCTGCGTCAATGAAACCGCAGACGCCACCCCCCTTCTGTGCCTCGGCAACGGTTTGGAGAGCCAGCGTCGTCTTGCCTGACGACTCGGGTCCGTAAATTTCGACGACGCGGCCTCTCGGGAGGCCACCCACACCCAGAGCAATATCGAGCCCCAGAGAGCCGGTTGAAATCGTCTCCACCTCAACGACCTGACTGCCGCCAAGGCGCATGATCGAGCCCTTGCCGAAGGCACGCTCGATCTGGGCTACCGCTGTTTCGATTGCTTTGTTCTTATCCGTATTCATTAGGGCTCCGCTTCTGTGATTTCTGAGTATGAACTCTACCTGATGTGAGTTCCGAATGCCAGAACAAAGCGGGAACTAGATCAATTATGAGCCCTATTTGCGGTTAAGCTTTTGTCTACATCAGGATCAGGAAATCAACGGGTCGATATCCTGTCCCAGTTCGAGGCTGCCAAGACCATAAGAAGTGTCTTCCGTGGTCTAAGTACTCTGTTTGGATCTTTGCGCACAGGTGCCGCCACTTTAGCCGGACGATGCCGGAGTGTCGATCAGGTGGCGGATCCGCTGAATGTAAAGCTCGTAGTAGTCATCGAGGCCAAACTTCTTGCCTAACTCCCGACAGCGAAGGATCATCTCGAGCGCCTGGGACCACTCGTGACAGCGATAAGCCGTCAGCATAACGCCGTTTCGTTCGTTCAATTCCGCGAAGTCACGGCTCGTGGCCACATCGGCGCGTCCTAGGACAGTGAAGATCCTCTCCAGTTCGCGCTTCCCCCTGACCTGCAGATGGTCGACTTCGAGAACGGCGAACCGGGTGAGGACTGCCTGAGCGGTCCTTTCGCCGATGATGATGGGAACACCGTACTGCTTTGTCATGCCCTCAAGGCGGGAGGCCAGATTGACCGTGTCTCCCAGGACCGAGTAGTTGAAGTGCAGATCGGACCCGAAATTGCCGACCGCGCAGAGACCAGTATTCAAACCGATTCCGATCCTGAGCGGCGGAACCGGCTGATCGTCGCCAGCTTCGCGCTGGCGCTGTTCGTTCAGCGCTTTGAGACTGTCCAGCATTTCGCACGCAGCCTCGCACGCGTTCACCTCATGGCCGGGATCGGACAGCGGAGCGTTCCAGAACGCCATGATGGCGTCGCCCATGTATTTATCGATCGTCCCGCGACGCTCCATGATGTCCCTGGTCAGCGGGGTAAAAAGCCGGTTGATCAGTGTCGTCAATCCCTGTGGATCGTCCTTGTACAGTTCGGAAATTGCCGTGAAGCCGCGAATATCCGAGAAGAGCACGGTCAGCACACGCTGCTCTCCGCCGAGGGTCAGTTTCTCGGGTGATTGCGCTAGCTGCTCGACCAAGTCGGGTGAAAGATACTGGCTAAACGCCGATCTGATCCGGTAGCGATCCGCAGACACAGTCACATAGTTCGTGAAGACCAGAACCGCATACACTAGAAGGCTTGAGATCAGTGGGAAGGTGTAGTCGAGCAGAAGATTGAGAAAAGAGAAGCAGTACCAGGACATGCCCAGGGTCACGGCGGCGGTGGTGCCTCCGAGCACGAAAAGCGTTCCGGCATTCACTCTGGGTACTACTGTGATCAGGATCAGGCTCAGAAGCGTCGCAAGCACGATCTCGACGAAGGCCGTATAGGTCGGACGGCTCAGGGTCGATCCCGTGAGGGCGCTCTCCAGGAGCTGTGCATGCAACTCGACTCCTGGCAATGCCGGGTGGACTGGGGTGACCTTGAGATCGAGAAGGCCAGCGGCGGACGTCCCGATCAACACCATCTTGCCCGCGAGACGATCCGCGGGCACCCTGCCCTGCAGAAGGTCGATGGCGGAAACATATCTGCCCGGGTTGAGCGAAGAGAAATGGATCCAGACCCGGCCTTTGCCGTCCGTCGGGATTTCATAATCATCAACACCGACGCTTCGGACGCCGCTGGCGTCCGACTTGATCAGGATGGCTCCCGATCCGGTGGCGACCCGCAGCATCTCAAGGGAAAGCGATGGGACGATGGTGCCATCGGCGACCGCCACGACGGGGACACGGCGGACAATACCGTCCTGTTCAGGAATGATCGAAAAAATACCCTGGCCTTGAGCGGCCTCGTCAAGAATGGGAAGGTTGCGCAGCAGGTGCGGAAAGTCGACCAGGAATGGGCGCGGGTCCGGTCCTATGATCGCGATGCCCCTCTGGATTGCCGGCCGCGCAATTGGCGCCCCGCCCGAGACGCGGTATCCCGACTGCCCGAGGACCACCTTCGACGCCCGAATGGCATCGGCAAAGACAGCATCATTGCCGGGCAGGCGCCGGAGCCTCTCCCGCGTTGCGTCGTCCAGCCCTTGGAATGTTTCAGCAGCAACCTCTGGTGAGCTTCGGTCCGGTTCAGGAAAAAGGACGTCGAAGCCAATGACCGTGCCGCCCCGCTCGGCGATCTTCGAGAGCATCTCGGCCATCACAGTGCGTGGCCAAGGCCATTGTCCCAGAGCCCGCAGGCTCGTCTCGTCGATATCCGCGATGGTGACAAGGTCCTGGCGCGCGGCACGCGGATGCATCAGCTGGTAGATATCAAACGACCTCTGGCGAAGAGCCTCGATCGGTCCAGGATCCCAAATCCGCAAAACGAGCAGTCCGACGAGAAGCAGGAAGCCAACAATCCGCCCGATCCCGAAGCGGCGCATCTTTTTCAGGAGAACGGTCACAGCCGTCGCTCCGCTGAGGCGTTGGCACATGCTACGATGATCTTCTCGCCTTGGCCGCCGCGATGGGATCGCGTCTCCCATTGGGCCAGACGGTCAGAGAAGAGATTGGACAAGATCACTGGCAGGCGCACGATCCCCTCACAGGATGTGGTCTGTGGAACGGGGTAAGGCGCCTGCAATGGCTAACTCTGTCGCCAGAACCTCCCCGCTCGCAAATGTGACAACTGCCGACACTGTATTTCCGTCGCCCACAAGCCGCCTCAACCCTCCAGTCGATGTATCCAAGGCAAGTCCGGCGGGCGTAAAGTAGAGATCCTCCAGACCGATCCCGACGACCTCCGTGCCATTCACAAAGAGGTCGATATCAGCGACCGTCCCATTCGGGAGAGGTGATCCGAGGACAGAGACGCCGATCTGATCTGGTGAGATCAGCAGCGATGCCCCGCCCGTGTTGTCGATCTCATCCAGCTGAGAGAGATTTGCGCCCTCGCCGACACCGAGAGCGGTGATTTTCGTGCCGTAAACGTTGGTCAACGTCGCAAGCTCGGCATCGATCGCCCCCTGCCCTCTGCCGTCTGACAAGAAGTACAGAAAGTTTTCCTCACCTCCCTGATCCAAGATCTGCAAACGGTCGTTGGCTGCTCGCAACGCATCGGCGAAATTTGTCAACCCGTTGGAATTGAGCCCTCTCAGATAGTTTGCGATCGTCTCCTCTCCCTCCTGCCCGAGGCTGAATGTTTCGGCATTCACAATTCCTCCACCCGTAGGGTCGGCCGGGTCGGCGCTGCCGTTGAATGGGATGATCGTCACCGTGAGGTCGGCAGGAGAAAATCCAATCCCTCTCACGCGCTCAGTCAGTGCGATGAGACCGGCAATCTCTGCATCCAGGATGGTATTGGCACGTCCGTCGCCGTTAAGATCGCCGACAGGCGTCCCCTCGAACTGTTCCGAGGTGCTGCCCGAGACGTCGAGGAGATAAAGAATATTCATCTGCGGCTGCAGAAACGCCCCAAGATTGATGATGAGGCTGAGGTCGGCATTTGCAGTCGTGATTGCGGATGGCGCGCCGATGGTGAGCGAGACCGGCTGATCGTTATAGTCGAGAATGCCACTGGTCGACGCTGTTTGATGAGGAGACGTAAACGTCCCGGTGCCGCGGACTTGCACGGTGATGTTTGCAGTATCGACTCCTCCCCTGCCATCGGAGGCCGTATAGGCAAAGGTCACCGTTGCAGTTTCACCCGTACTGAGGGCGCGGAAATCGTCGCCCGGGTCGAACACCAGCTCCCCGGAGGAGTTGCGCAAGACGGAACCTTCAAGTGGGTTTGTCCAGCGGATGACGTTCAGTGAATCGCCATCGACGTCACGATCGTTCGCGCGCACTGCCAGCACCCTGACTCCGGCCTCGCCCACGCCGATGCGGTCGCCCGCTGCAACGGGAGCGTCGTTTCTGCCGGCAACAATCCACGAGATCGACACTGGGACTCGGGTGCCGCCATCGATCAGCAGATTGAAATCGACCGTGACGACCTCGGTCTCCCCCTTACCTAGGTGCTGATAGGCTGGATGCGATGGATCAAGAGAGAAACTCCGTGCACCGTCGAGATATTTCACGCCAGGAGGCAAGAAAGCCGGCACGATCACGAGCGCCAAGGTTGCGCTAGCCGACGTGGTAGCATCCATGGCGGCGCTAAGCCGTGCAAGTGGTCCGTCCTCAACGGCTGAGCCTCGGATTGGCACTGGATTCACTGTTAAAGATGGAAGAACGGTGTCGCGGGCTGCAACACGTTCCTGGACAATCAGTGCGATGGAAAACTGTGAAGAGTCGGGCGGATCGACCCGTTGCGGCAGGTTCACGGGAATGATCGGCGCGTCGTCAAAATCACTGCTGCCCCTGGGCTGACGGTTCTCAGTGGAATAGAACCAGAATATGTCTCGTGCGAAATCGTTCTCGCCACGGATATCGTCAGCCGTCTTCGCAATCTGTGAAATACGCGGGTCGGAGCCGGGGACAGGCGTCAAGAGGGTCGTAATGCGGGCATCCGACAGCGACGTGATCACACGGGACGGGTTGTTCTTGTCCAGGAGAAGGAACGAGCCCACGGTTCCATCCGGCTCGGTCAGAAGCGAGAACTTCGTGGTTCCGCTAAAAGCTGCAATCTCGGTTTGAACAGCCGTGCCCCTGATCGCCATGGTGGCGACGGGGGTGTCGATCTTGAGGTCCCCGGACTTGGCTATCCGTCCCGCGACGAAGCCGATGACACCCTGAACCAGGGTGAACAGCGCCGAGTTCGCATTCGAATCTGCGGCGTACACCATGTCGTTCAGCACCATGCGGGCGCTGGAAGACAGGCTGAAGACTGTTCCATCGTTGAATTTGATCGTCAGCGACGAATCTGCTCTCGTCTGGACGACGTCACCCTTGGCTACCATATCGCCGAGACGCAGTTCGACCAAAATGCCGTTGCGCAGCACGGTCGCGGATCCGGATACTTTCTCGATACGACCGATCAATGTCTGGGGTGGCGTGACATTGCTCACCTGCGCATATTGTCCTAAGGCATCGGAGCCCGCCAGCGCCTCGACCGTAGCACCTGCGAGGCTCGCACCTTCGGGAGTCGTGATGCTCAGGCGCCGCCCGTCCCGGAAATAGTTCAAGATGACCGCGGTTGTCTCGTTCCCTACGAGCAGGAGATCGGCTCCGGATCTCCGGAAGTCGGCGGAGAAAAGGATATCCTTATCAGGAAAAAGGATCGAGGGTTTGGTGTCAGCACGGCCGCTCGCTGCCTCGGCAGCGTCGATCTGGATGTCGAAGACAGTAGCGCCGCCCCCGGATTGGTACACAGCTGAACCCCTTGGGTTCATGCGATGATAATCCTTTAGGTCATTCTCTCCGACGGGAATGAAGTGTTAGAAAGCGGAACTGCTTGTTCCAACGGCCTTAAACTAGCGAAGATCGGCCTGGGGTCACGCACTGACCATCTCCCTGTGCTTCAGTAATTTCAGGTATTTCCACACAAAGTAGCCATCAGGAGTACTTCCGAAGTGTGCCATGAGCCGACCTTTAGAATCTACGCAAGCACGGTCGAAGATTAATCGGCAAGTGGATCTTCAGCGATCTACGAAATCTGTGTCATGACGCGCCGCGCCTTGAATCTCGCGGTCGAGGGCTGGAATCCCGGCCTCGCCGATGCTGATTGCTTCCAGGCAACTTAGCGCGTCATGGTTTGCCCATTCTACTCATATTGCAAGTGCCGCTCCTGCTTGGGCACCCCAACAACATCGGGCGAGACCCTACAATGCGCCGGCCTGCTGTGTGCTCAGGTCTTTATGCGGATCGTCACTGAGGTTCACCAATCCTGACCGTGCTGCAATAGCAGGAGACCTTCTCACCGACGGCAAGAGGGAGCAGGAACTCCATGGCTCGATGGAGACCGTAGCGATAGGACGATCTGTATCCCCGCGATGTCGCGTGGCATGGCGCCAACCGCCCCAGGGTTCGGTGTCGAGCCTCGACGCCAGCGTTCCGTTTAAGTCTCCTTGCGACTCAGTTCGCGCTCCGCCCGTCGCAACGCCAGCAGCAAGTCAACCTGCTCGTCAGGTATCGGCTGTCCCTCGATCTCTGCGTAGACGATCTGGAGGTGGGCTCCAATATGCTCTCGTGCGTCAGGGCCAAGCCGCGGACGCGTGACCTTCCGATCCGGATTTCCCTCTGTACTCATTGGGCTCCCTGTTGCACTCGCCCCGACGGCACCTGCCGCAAGCCTGTTTATGTTATGCCGAGATCATGTTTGAACATGGTTAATGGTTCGTTAAGATCCCTTATCGGCCAGGGCCCTGAAGAGGGCGTGCCCCAGATCCCAACACACACAACAGGAGTGAGCTTTGCCTGCGGCAAAGTGGAGCATTACCCATCACGATAGCCCACTAGTTTGGCAGCGACGCCTCTTGGGCTGACGGAAGCATCCCGTCCATTTAACCCTGCTCTATCATTTCGCGAATCCGGATGGCCAGATCCTCAATGGCAAAGGGCTTTGTAACCATCTCCATGCCATGTGCCAGGAATCCTGACGCCATGGCGGCCTGCTCGGCATAACCGGTGATGAAGAGAACTCTTAGGTTTGGTCTCACCAGGCGCGCATGGTCAGCTAACTGGCGGCCGTTCAAACCCGGCAGACCGACATCGGTCACCAGAAGATCCACGCGCTGCTTCGACTCCAAGATCCTGAGACCGGACAGGCCGTCCACCGCCTCAAGAGCCTGATAACCGAGATCGGCCAGAACCTCCATGATCAGCGACCGGACCACAGGCTCATCTTCCACCACCAGAACGGTCTCGCCTGCTTCCGCTCGATGTGCCTGGCTCAGGCTCGGTACTGCGACAGCATCGGACAGCTCGCCTTCATAAGACGGAAGATAGATCCTCACCGTGGTGCCTTGGCCAACCTCACTGTCGATCCGGACATGACCCTCCGATTGTTTGGTGAAGCCATAGACCATGGACAGACCTAAGCCCGTCCCCTCTCCGATCGGTTTGGTCGTGAAGAATGGATCGAAAACCTGAGCCAAGACATCGGCAGGCATACCCGTTCCTGTGTCGGAGACACAAATCGTCACGTATCGGCCTGGTTTCATATCCTGCTGCGCAGCCCTAAAAGGGCTATCCAGCTGAGAAACTCCGGTTTCGATGATGAGCTTGCCGCCCTCCGGCATGGCGTCCCGGGCATTGATCGCAAGATTCAGGATTGCGCTTTCCAGCTGATTGGGATCGCACAGGGTCAACGGCAGATCTTCGGACGGCGCGATCTGGAGCTCGATGGCTTCGGAGGTGGTTCGCCGAAGGAGATCCTCCATGGATATGACGAGCCGGTTGACGTCGACCGACTTAGGATCGAGAGGCTGCCGTCGCGCGAAGGCAAGAAGCCGGTGGGTCAAGGCGGCTGCGCGGTTAGCAGAGGTCGTCGCTGCCGTGATATAGCGACCAACGTTTTCCAGTCGGCCCTGCTTCATGCGCGTTTGCAGGAGATCGAGCGAACCGACGATGCCGGTCAGGAGGTTGTTGAAGTCGTGCGCGATGCCTCCGGTGAGCTGACCAACGGCCTCCATCTTCTGACTCTGTCGGAGTTGTTCCTCCAACTGCTTGCGCTGAGTGACATCGCGCCCGACGCTGTAGAACACGTCACCGGCAGGTGCGAAGGTCCAGCTGATCCAGTGATAGACCCCATCCTTTGCCTGAATGCGAACGTCAAAATCCTTGAGCGCCTCCCCCTGCTTCAGCACCTGGAGCCGATGATGGCCTAAGGCTCGATCCTCGGGGTGGATCCAGGCCTCGAAGTGGGTGTCGACAACCTCATCCTCCCGGTAGCCCAGCAGATCGGACCATGCGGGGTTGACGGCCTTAAGAGTGCCATCAGCGTCGCAGATGCTGAAGAGATCACTGGAGAGGCTCCAGAGCCGGTCGCGCTCCCGGGTCGTCTCCTCGACCCTGCTCTCCAGCCTCTCATTGAATTCCCGCAGCCTCTCTTCAGATTGCTTCGTGGCGGTGATGTCGTAGATCACGCCGATGAAGCGCAGGCCTGCCGTTTCCATGTCGCGGACGTACTCACCCCTGCGGGCCAGCCAGCGAAGATCCTTGTTGCCCGCACGCTGGATGCGGCACTCCACATAGGTAAGTCCGCCAGGGCCTGCATCCTGCCCGATGATGAGAGGATCTCCCGGCATGACGAGCGCGTTGATCGTGCGGGCCGGCAGAACGTTGGTGGGGTGCAATCCAACAAGCCGGCAGAACTCTTCCGAGACGCTGACTGTCGCAAAGCCGTGCACGTACTCAAACGTTCCGACTCCGCCAGCGCTCTGCGCGATACGCAGACGTTCCTCGACATGCTTCTGCTCGGTGATGTCGAGAACGACACCGGTGAATCGCGCTGGCCGATCATCAGGGCCGAAATGGCCGCGTCCCCGCGCATGAACCCAATGGATGGATCCGTCGGAGGCGATCAGGCGGTACTCCTTAGAGAAGATTTCAGCCCCATTGAGAATGCCCGCAACGGCAAGGCGAATTCTCATGCGATCTTCAGGGTGAATGGCCTTGAAGAAAGCGTCAGCCGGCAGGCCTCTCGCGGCCTCGGCTGAATCGACACCATGGAGCGCAGCAAAACGAGCGTCGGCAGTAAAGCGCCCTTGAGGAATGTCCCAATCCCAAGCCCCGCCGGTTCCAGCAACGGTCAGAGTTTGGCGCAGCCGTTCGTTGGTTTGGTCAAGCTCCTGCTTACTTGCCTGGAGGGCAGACTTCATCTCGTCCGCCTGATGCATCTGTGTGACATCAACCTGGGTTGAGAGAAAGAAAAGCAAATTGCCGTTCTCATCGTTAACGGGGGTGATGAAAAGATGATTCCAGAAACGATCCCCGTCTTTGCGTTGGTTCAGGAGTTCAACCGAAATGGCGCGTGCATCCTTGACCGCTTCACGGATCTGCGAAATGGCCTCTTCATCTGAGTCAGGCGGCTGAAGAAAACGGCAGTTGCGGCCGACCGCCTCTTCGGCGGAATAGCCTGTCGTCCGGCTGAAAGCCTCGTTGACGAAAACGACAGGATTGTCGGGCAGCCGCGGATTCGTTGCGACCATGGACAAGCCTGAACGCTCCAGTGCAGAAAAGATCGGTCCTGCCAGTTGCCGGAGCTCTTGAGCCGCCGCTTCGACAGTTTGTTCGACCGTCGCGTATGGGAGGATCCGAGCCGTCATGCTTGCCAGAATTCGGTTAAAGCGTTCTTCTCAGATAACATGGCCTAAGCCTCGTCTCCGATCACGCGATCAATGAAGCCGGCAATGAGTGCCTTCAGAGCTGTCAGTGACGGCAGATCCATGAGCATGGCGATGTAGCCTCGGATATCCTTGTTGCGCACTGAAAAATTGATGTACAGGAAGAGCGCCAGGCCATCGGTCGATCGCTCCTTTTCGAGGATGAACAATTGAGCCCCATCTCCTCGGGCCACTTCCGGCAATGAGATGTCGAGGGAGCGCTTCAGCATATTTGCCATGGTGGCAAGACAGCCATTCAGGATCACGTTGCCTGTCTCAGCCAGGGCCTCCTGTTCCATCTCGGCAATCTCATCGGGCGGCACATCCCCACCCATGATGGCGCGGACAAGGTCGAGACTGGTCGCTTTAGGAAAGATCAGTAAAGCGCGACCTGAGAACGCACCCTCGAATTGCTGTTGGATGGCGACCAACTCATCAGTCTCGCGCTCCCCGATCAGTCGAGCGGCATCCTGCGGAGCCATGATTTCAATGGCCGGCACAGAGAGGATGACCTCCTCTCCGATCATCTTACGCAAGCTCGAGGCTGCCCGGCTAACGCCGATATTCACAACTTCGGTCAGAGCATCGCGTTCAAGGTCCGTCAGGGCAATATCCTGGGCCATGATCACTACGCGCCGCCTGCCCGCAGGCGCAGGGCGGCCCCGGAGATGAACCCTCTCAGGCCCTCCTCCGTCAGAGGCTTGCTCACGAAGGTGGCATTCACCTCCCGGGCCCGGGCGATCACCTCGTCCTGGATATTGGCCGTGATCACCGCAATCGGCATCGTCGGGTAAGTGGATCGGATCTCGGCCGCCAGTTCGAGCCCATCTTTCTCCGGCATGTTGAAGTCGATCATGGATAGGTCAATCTTCCGCTCACCGAGAATAGCCAGGGCCTCCTGAGCATTGCCAGCCTCGATCTTCTCCCATTCGGGCTGCAAGGCGGCCAGGGTCTTGCCCGCGACAATGCGGGCCAACTTGCTGTCATCGACGATCAGGACAGTTATCGCCACTCAGGTACTCCGCTAGGGAAAGTCTGCCCGGAACGACCGGATCTGCAGGAGGAAGGCTGTAAGCTTCTTTTAGTGTATGCCGGGAGAATGACAACTGCTCAGCCCTCATGGGGTGCCATGCCGAGCGGGTCTGCCTCCGACAAAACCGGGGTAAGCCACTCTCGGATGAAGGCATCCCTGGCACTCCCCTTGAGGGCCGGTCTCATGGCCATCAGGATCTGAAGAACGGCCGCGTGAAGATGTTCGGCTCCAGACAGGTCGACGATGAGGCCTCTGTCCGCCTGAAGCCAGGCAAGCAAGGGCTCCGCGTCCTCGACGCGGCAAGCCCCTTCCAGAACGATGACATTGCCGTCACGGCGCGCGCTCATCCGAGCAGCTCCGGGGTATCGAGAATCATGAGGACGCTGCCATCGCCGAGCAGGGTCGTGCCCATCACACCGGGGGCACCGGCCAAAATCCCAGTCATGGGTCGCATCAGAACATCCATTCTCTCGGCAAATTCGTCTACGGCAATCCCAACCAGTTCGTCACCCACCTCCATCACCACCACCTTCATGCCTGACCGCGGCTCTGCCGGACGCGGAATGTCCAGCAGGTCGGCAAGCCTGACAAAAGGCAGTGTCCGGTCACGCAGAACGAAGGCTTCGGCATCCCGGACAGGAAGGATGCGGGAGGCAGGCACGAAAGCGGCCTCGACGATTCCATCGAGGGGAATGCCATAGAGCTCGCGACCGACCCTGACCGCCATCACCCTTGTCATGACCACCGTCAGAGGCAGGGAAAGGCGAATCGTTGTGCCGCGGCCTTGTGTGCTTCGAACACTGGCCTGACCACCCAGGCTCTCCACAGCAAAGCGCACGGCATCCATGCCGACACCCCGGCCCGACAGATCTGTCACCTCCGATGCCGTTGAGAAGCCCGGGGCAAAGATCAGCTCAATCACCTCGGCATCACTCATGCACTCGAGATCATCTGCGGAGGAAACTCCACGCTCGCGAGCCACCCGCCGGATTGCAGCCGGGTCGATGCCGCGACCGTCATCCTCGACCTCCACCATGACCCGTTCGCCAATGCGACGGGCCCGGAGCACGATCCTGGTTCTTGTAGGCTTTCCGGCCTCCTGACGTACATGTTCAGGTTCGGCGCCATGACCGACGGCATTGCGGAGCACATGGAGCAAAGGCTCGAACAAGCCCTCCACGACTGCCTTGTCGGCCTCCACGTCCTCCCCTTCCATGGAGAAGTCGATAGCCTTACCCAGATGACCTGCGATATCGCGCACGACGCGGGGAAACCGCCGGAAGATGTCCCGCATAGGCATCATGCGTACATCCATGACGGCCCTGTGCATTTCGGCCACGAGACGGTCGATGGCAGCCTGACTCGCAAGCAGCCCGTGGGCAAAATCCTTCCTGTCCAACCCGTCGGCCGCAAGGCCTGCCAGGTGCGCCAGGGCGTTCTTGGCAACGACCATCTCACCGACAAGGTCTGCCAATCGGTCGATCCGTGCCGCATCGACGCGAAGCATTCGCGCGCTGGCTCCTCCGGTCGTGCCTGCCGCCGGTCCGGCAAACTGATGTCCGGCTTCTGCCACGTGAGCATGATCGCCTGGACTCTGGGCGATCTCATGAATTTTTACCTGATCCGGGACGAAGCGGAAGGCAGCCTTCACAGCATCAAGCCCTGCACTGGAAAGCACCTCTATCCTGAGATTGCAGGCGAAGGGATCGATCTCCGCCGCAGGGGGCCACGGATCCCGGGTCGCGAGGCGGACAGCCACGAGATCCGGCACTGAGCGCAGGAGCGCAATCGGATCATCGCCGGCGAAGAAGCAATCGGCGCGCGGCGTGTACCGGACCGCCACGAGAGGTTTATCCTGCTCCCTCGAGGGAGTCGAAACATCGCTCCGGGCCATCAGTTCGCCGACCCACCCCAGATCGGCCTCAGGAATTGCCGGAGCCACACTGGTGGACCCATTATCAAGCTGAGAACGCATAAGGCGCGCCAGACGGTAGCCTTCCTCGGCAGCATCTGAAGGCAGCTTACCCGTCTGCTCGATCGTTCCAGCCCAACGCTCTGTTTGATCGATACAGTCGAGAAGGCTGTCGATCACGTCGCTATCGATATGTCCCTGGCCTGCCCTGAGGGCGCCCAGCAGATCCTCGGCAGCATGGAGAGCAAGCCCCATCGGCGCGAAGTCGAACAGGCCAACCGATCCCTTGAGCGTGTGAACGGCCCGAAAGGCGCTGTCCAGGTGCATAGTCCCGGAAGGATCGCGCTCCAGAGCCAGAAGGTCATCCGTGGCCTGCTGGATCAGCTCGTGTGCCTCGACGATGAAGTGCTGAAGAAGATCATCCATCGCGGTCACTTCCCGGCCGCTGGTAGACGATCGCATCCTCGAAGCGGCGAAGGTCGAACCGTTTCGAGATCCGGGTCATCGACTCGGTATGGCCGAGGCAAATGTAACCTCCCGGATGTAGGGCGTCGTAGAGGCCGTTGACCGCCAGGAGGCGGGAGGCATCGTCAAAATAGATCAGGACATTTCGGCAGAAGATGACATCGAACCGACCCTGCTTCGCAACGGACGCCGCGTCGATGAGATTGGCCGACGTGAGTTTCACCGACTCCCGCAGATCCTGGATCAGCTGACGCTGTCCATCACAGGCTGGTTCAAAGTAGCGCGCGACAACATCCGGAGACAAGCGCGAAAGGGCACGCTCGCCATAATGTCCGGCCTGCCCCTCCAGCAGCACCCGCGTATCGATGTCGGAGCCGACGATCTCGATGTTGTAGGCGTCGACCAGAGGCCAATTCTCGAGGAGCCAGATGGCAATTGAATAGGGCTCCTCGCCAGACGAGCAGGGCACTGACCAGATGCGCACGAGATCACCCGGCTTCCTGTTCTGCACGATGCCCGGCAGGAGCGAGCGGCTTAGACACCGCAGCTGGTGCTCCTCGCGGTAGAAATAGGTTTCATTGACCGTGAAGCTGTTGATCAGGTGCTCGACTTCGCTCTCGTCGGATTCGAGATGGGCGAAATAGGCAGGGAAAGGCAGCACCCTGGTCGTCGCCATGCGGTCGGCGACACGCCTTTCGATGTAATAGCGCTTGCTTTCTCCGAAGATCATTCCGGTGCGGCGATAGAGGAACGTGCAGAGATGACGCAGTTCATCGGCAGAGAGAGCGCGCGCCTTTCTGGTGCTGGCGGCCTTGTCCGTCGCCCCGGGAGGTCTCCTCATGAGCGCCCGACCATGCTCAGGATCCGATCGACAATCTGCTCCAGGGGTGCGACGACGTCCGCGCCACCACGGCGAACCAGTTCGCCGGGCATGCCCCAGACAACCGCACTCTCTTCTGCCTCCGCAATCGTTCGGCCGCCGCTCTCGTGGAGCCTCGCCATGGTCTCGGCTCCATCACTCCCCATCCCGGTCATCAGCACGCCGATCAGGCTTCCGGGTGCAAAGTGCTGCATGGCGCTGTCGACCAGCCGATCAACGCTTGGATGCCAGCGATGCTCCGGCAGCGAGGGAGCGGCCATCACCACAGGACCATCCGGTCGAACACTGATGATGACGTCAGCGTCCCCCTTGCCGATATAGACATTGCCCGGTGCGAGCGGCATCGCATGGGTCACTTCTGTCACCGTAAGGGCGCACAGCTTGTCGAGCCGGCGTGCCAAGGGGCCCGTAAACGAGCCCGGCATGTGCTGAGCCACCACAATCGGCCAAGGAAAGTCTGCAGGCAACCGGGACAGCAGAGCATCAAGTGCCGGCGGACCTCCGGTGGAGGTTCCGATCAACACAATTCCAAGCGCTGGCGCAGCCTTGATCTCTCGCATCGTCGGTGCGGAAGGCGCGCGCATTCGTGGCGCTGCAACCGGCGCCTGGCGTGCCAGACCACTGCGCATTCGGACCCGTTCAGCCAATCTCAGACTGCTCGGCAGACGGGCCTTCAATGCCGCCCGGACCCTCTCGATGAGTTGGGGGGCGAGGGTTTCCATCTCGAGAGAGACCGCACGATCAGGCTTTGTAATGAAGTCGACGGCCCCAAGCCCGAAGGCTTCCAGCGTGACGCTCGCACCTGCCTCTGTGAGGGATGAGACCATCACCACCGGGCATGGCTTCTCCAGCATGATCCTGTCGAGGCAGGCAAGGCCATCCATCTCGGGCATGTTCACATCAAGCGTGATCACGTCCGGCTTGAATGCGCTCAGCTGCTCCAGGGCCTCGACGCCGTTGCGGGCGAAGGCGATCTCGAAATCTCCCTCGTCCGTGAAGACGTTGCCGAGGAGACGTCGCATCAGGGGGGAGTCATCAACAATCAGCAGCCGGATCACGAAGCGGGTCGCTCTGCATCATCGCCCAATGCTGCGAGCAGATCCCTCTCTGCCCTGTCCAGCAGTTCGCGTGGATTGAGCAGGAGGATCATTCTCCCTGCTATCTCTATATTGGCAATGCGATCAATCACCTGACTCCCGTCTGCAGCCAGATCGGGCGTCGGGCGAAGCTGGATCTGGGGGATTTTGAGCACCTCCGACACGCCGTCGACAATGAAGCCTGCGTGCATGTGGTCAATCCTGACGACGATAATGCGTTCCCGTCGCTTCTCACCCTGCCCTTCGAACTGGAACCGGCGGCGCTGGTCGATGACCGGAACGACACGGCCCCGCAAATTCATGACGCCGTCGATGAAGGCAGGAGCCTTGGGCAGCCGCGTCAGCGCGTCCGGGACGCGCACCACCTCGTTGACGGCCGCGATGGGCAGACCGTATTCCTCGCCGCCGAGCTGAAAGACGATGAATTGCTCGTCGGCTGTCGAGAGCCCGTCGGCTGCGCCCATGTCGTGGCTATCCTCCCTTTGAGCCGAAATCTGCTCCACTAATGCCTGATCGCGGAATAGATGCTCAGTCGACAAGATCGAGACCAGCCGCTGCCCGCCCTCAAGTCGGCAGATGCCTTGGATCTGGGCCTCAGCGTCTCCCCGGGTCAGGATGGTCGGGACGGGATCGATCGTATGAGATGGGACGCGGAGAATCTCCCGCATCCTATCGATGGCAAGGCCCACCAGCCCCTGCTCGATCCGCGCCACCACAACACGGGATCTGCCGTTCCCCAGCCCGTCTGCCTGAAGCCCAAGGAGCCCGTGAAGTGAAACCAGAGGCAGCAGACGTCGGCGAAGGGTCATAACGCCGAGCATCAACGCATCCGTCTGCGGAACCGCCGTAATGCCATCGGGAAGAGCCACCACCTCATGGACTGACGTGAGGGGGAGCGCGAAATCCTGGCCTGCCACGGCAAAGCACACGAGGGCGATTTCGTCCCGGTCCGCAGCGGACTGCTCCCGAATTGCTTGAGGGGAGAGGAACTGTTTGTGCTGCCCCCGGCGGCTGAATCCGCCGAAGTCTCTGGCTAGCAGTGCATCCAGATCAATCTGCCGTGTCGGCTCGCTGCTGTCGACAGCATCATCCGTCGCTATTCCCAGCGACGCGACCCTATCAATCACAAGTCCGACAGGAGCGCCGCGATCAATCACGACGACGCGCGCATTTGAGGAGGGGCTGCCGTCACGCCCGAGAAGTCTATGCAGCGACACCACCGACATGACTGCACCTCGCAGGTTAGCCACTCCGAGCAGACTTGGAGGACCGAGCGGGACGCGGGTCACAGCCGGAGGCCGTATCACCTCGGCAACATCGGAAGCAGGCAGGGCGAAGCGCTCGTCTCCCACATGCACCGTTAGGAACGACTGCTCGACAGCCGAAGGGACCGTCACGGTCTTACGACTCCACCATCTGGAGTTCATCAGCCAGAGAAGCGATCTCCTCGATGGCAGCTGCCAAGTCCTCGGCTCCTCGCGCCTGCTGGCGTGCCGCGGTAGCGGCCTGCGCCGCGGCACTTCCGGCTTCCTCGGCGACAGCCGCAACCTGCTCTGCGCCAAGCCTAATTTCGCGTATGGCGGTCATAATCGTCTCCGAGCCTGACAGGATGGCGACGCTGCCCTGACGGAGTGCGCTGACATCGGCTTCCACGGCTCCCACTCTCTCGGCCACCAAGGTGTTCTTGGCAGATTCCGCCTCGGCCATAGCGGCGCTCTGCTCCAGATCGCGCCGGACGATGGTAATCTGGTCGCGGATTTGGCGTACGACATCCTTGATGCGGTCGGCATTTTCGGAGGCATCGCGAGCCAGGTTGCGAATATCCCCCGACACGATCGCAAAGCCACGCCCTGCTTCACCGGCCCGTGCGGCCTCGATGGAGCCGCTCACGGCCAGCATGTTGGTCTGCACTGCTACGAGAGCGATGCCATCAACGATCTTCTCGATCCGTCTGCTGGACTCGTCCAGGCCACCCATTAATCCGATAACCGCCCGGGTCTCACGCAACCCATCTTCAACCCCTGAGGCCAATCGCATGGTCGTGGTGCGATTGGACTCCAGGTCGGTCGCCAGGGTTCCGATGCGCTCGACGGCTGCGGTGGCGACCTCCCGCGAGGAGGTCGTTACGCGATCGATCTGCTGCATGGCCACGTTGGCTTGGTGCGTGGCCGCAGCCTGTATCTGGGCACCCCGGTTGATCTGATCGACAGCCGTCATGATCTCACCGGCCGCTCCCGAGATCTCCTGAATGGCCGCCGACAGTTCCTCGGCGGCCGATCCGACCTGCTCGGCGCTGGATGATCCTGCGGTATTTGCCTGTAGATCATCCGCCAGAGCAGCAAGCGCCTGTGCGGTCTGCTGGCTCTGGTCCAACGCCACACTCTGCTGCTGCACAGCCCGCTGGGCTTCGGCTGCTGCTGCTGCCTGCTCCTCGGCGGCGCTGGCGACCTGCTCGGCCCCACGTTGCGCCTCGCGGATGGCAGCCTCGGCCTCGACGGCAGCAACGAGAATGGATTGGCTGCCCTCAGCCAGGAGCGCGACATCGGTTCGGATCTTGTCCAGAGCCGCGACCACCGCGCGCCCGATCTGAGCCTCGCCGGTCGCGGCTTCGGCTGCCGTCCGGATCCTCTCAGCAACGGACCGCACCTCGCGGACAATGCCTTCCGCCAGGGTCTGGATGTCCTGCGCACTTCTCTCTGAGGTGCCGGCGAGAGCCCGGACCTCATCGGCCACGACGGCAAAGCCGCGTCCGTTCTCCCCGGCTCTGGCCGCCTCGATGGCTGCATTCAAGGCAAGAAGGTTGGTCTGGTCGGAAACATCGCCGACCACCCGTGTGATCTCGCCGATCTCGGTCGCCTGCTTTTCGAGGAGAGAGACAATGTCCACCATGGCCCTCTGGCGTGCCGCGTTGGTTCCGACAGCGACAACGGAGGCGTCGATCTGGGCTCCGGTCTCAATCAGCAAGGACTGGAGGCTGGTGGTTTTGGCCCGCGCAGCCTTGGCATGTGTCCGGGCCTCGGAAAACGAGGTACCCAAACTCACGATCGCCGAGAGCGACTGCTGGGAGGCACCGGCCGCCTCTTCCGCTCCGGTGGCGATCTGCTCCATGGCGCGCCGCAACTCCTCGGCGGCCGACGACGCCTCCGCTACCCCGCTCGCCAGTTCCTCGGTAGCGACACCGATACGCTCCGCGGCCTTCTGTTGCCGAGCCCTGATGCGCTCAAGGGTTCGGCGCTGGGACGCCGCTCCTGGCGTGGGGGCTTGAGCGCCCTGGGGAGTTCCCTCATCGCTTAGCGGCCGTAAGCCACCCCTGTCCGACAGTGCGGACGTCTTGACCAATGCCATCGGGATCCCTTGAGATTTATCAGAGAGTGTCAGGCCGCACCGCCTCGACCAACCAAGCCAACTGCTGGTTTAATCGAAATGAGCGAAGAAAGCTTATGTTTTATAGGCCTCTATACTCTCCAAGCAAGGCGCCGGGTGGATTGCTCTCCGACATAGGAGCGGCAGGGTACTCCGTGGTCTCCCAGGACCTGTTGTTCGGTAGCCTTGCCTCTTAAGAGACCGGGTTAGGTCAATAGCCGATATTGGAGTTCTATGACGAAGGTCTGCTTTCTGATTAAGACCAGAACCTGGGGGAGTTCTAGTCAGACCCATTTGGGATTGGTGGCCTAATCCCTTACGGCTCTTGGATAATACCTACCTGACAGGCCTTGCAGATCGCTGATGTTCCGCTTCTTGATAACCGACATTCAGGCCATTGAGCGGCCAAGCTCCGGAAACACTCATACACAGTTTGTGAAGGAATAGCCCGACGGTTGCCTGCGTTTGCCAGCCATGCATTCGCACTCAAACGCAGGATAGGCTCATGACCCTCGGCCAGGACTCACAGGATATCAATTCGAAGCAGATCGATGGCTCCCACACTGGCCCCTCCCTCGGGCGGGCTTCGATCCTCTTCGTTACCTCCGTCAGTTCCTTAATCGGGGCGAGCCTCTTGCTCGCCAGCATCTGACAAGATAGCGCCAGAACATCCCTACCCTCTGGAGCAGGAGGCCTCATTATGGGCAAAATCGGAACTGACCATACAGTGGAGCTCGTGGCTCGAGCGATTTACGAAGCTGAGCAACACGCACGCTCATGGGACAACGGGTCTGCTACGAGCAAAGAGCGCTCCAGAGAGTATGCTCGGAATGCGATCAGGCTGCTGAATGACGATATTGGTGTTCTTCTGTTCGCGTTGAATGAAGCTGCAGCAAAACATTCTTCGAGAGGCTCGGAAGCGGTGACCTAAATCCGAGGCTGACGCGAAGGCGTCAACGCAGAGCCACGACCGAACCTGCAGCATTGAGCCGGCACCCAACGCGGGACTGGCGAACCTGACGTGCATTCGCACGGGCATACACGATGCTGACCTGGAGAGGAGCCATGACCCCGCCATCCGGCAGACGGCTTGTCCGCCCAGCGCCTGCCGCATCCACCCGGATGGCTCCAAAGCGAAGTGCTGCTGCTGCGATGGAAGTGCGACATACCTCGACAATCTGGCCTGAAACGCCGTTTCGCGGAGTACGCGCGTCAACCGAGCCTCCCCTCTCCGCATCAGAGGGTTCAAAACGAGGGATAAGTGACGATGGCAGGCTCAACTCGGCCGAGCTCGCGCGAGTTGGGAGCGATGCCGTTGCTGCCGGTACATTTCTTGAGGCCCTCGCATTTGGCGCAGCCTGCACGCCCACACCCCTGGCTTCCCGATTGTCGATACCCCTGACGCTGGCGGATCCTCCTTGTGCACGGCCAGTGCTTCCGTTGTCTTGGCTGCTGGCTCCTCCGGCAGTTCCGCCGCCGATATTGTTTCCCTGGCTGCCACGGCCCTCAGCGCCCCCTCCGCTCTTGCCGTTGCCTCCCCCATGGCCTCCGTTACTGTGCCCCCCGTTACCGTGAGCGGCACCGCTGCTTCTCCCGCTATCTTGATCGCTGCGTCCACCACTGCCGGTGTTGCCGCCAGCACCACTGTTTCCGCCACGGTCGCTATTGGCGTTGCCACTGCTGTTACCGTTGCCGCCACTGTTTCCACTGCCATCGCTGTTTCCTTGACCCTGGCCACCACCGTTTCCATTCCCTTGGCTGTTCCCACCGTCTTTACCCCCGTTGCCATTGCCGTGCCCCCCGCCATTCCCACCGCCGCTTCCTCCACCATTGCCTCCGCCGTTGCCCTCATTCTTGGCGACGACAGGATGAGCGGCTAACAACGCAGCGATGACGATTGAAGTGAGAGGTATCCGGAGCATGGCTCCTCCTGATGTAGGGGTTCCTGTGACCACTGAGACTGAAGGCCGACGAGATTTCACCAAAGCCTGCTGTCAGGCAGTAAATCACTCGGCAGGTTAAGAGCGCCAGGGTCGCGCAGCTTGTGAGTGTCATGAACAAGCAGTCGAGACTGCTGACTTGCTCCTTGCGAAGGCTTTCCAACTGACCGCACACTTTGGTTTCCTGGCTCGTGTCGCGGTTTCGTCAGTCTTGATGCGTCGGGCTCAAGCGTGCGAACGGAAGCTGCCGCGGTCTTGTTGACTGGTCTGGTCGGCGGTTTGACCCCAGTATTCAAGAGAACTTGACGAGGTTTTTCGATCAGCGCCCTCTCACTTTTGTCCGATCGAACACTTTGGAGCGGAACTGGTCTTTGCTTGTGAGATGAGGTCGTGCTTGTCCCAGTAGGCAGAGGGAGCTTGGAGACTCGCTCTGCTGGATGGGCATCTCTAGGGTTACTTGAAGAGGGCTCATCAACAATCTGGTCGTCTTTTGCCCGCCGTTGGCTGTTGATCTCTGTCCCGTCATTATCCCGCACAGTGACAGCAGCCAGCTGACGTTGCACAGCGTCCAGTTGCTCAAGCGCAGAAACAGCTCTCACCTTCTCGCTCTCTGCTGCTGTCTTGTCTTTAAGGATCTCTGTGCTCAGAATCGCCAGTTCCTCCTGCAAGGCGGCCACCCTCAAACGTGCACTTTCCGCCGATTTCTTCTGCTCAACCTCCGGGCTTGAGCGCTCGGTCATCTGCTTTGCATGCGCCTCTGCATCCGCGAGCTGCTCTCGGAGAACCAGGACCTCCTCCCGCTTTTCCCGCATGTCATTCAGTTGCTCCTGGAGGGAGACGACCTGCAGTTGCGCAGCAGTGGCGCTGCTTCGCTCCCTCTCAAAAGCTGCCTGGAGTGCAAGAAGCCTGACCTCACCACCTGCAGCAACCTCTTCGGAGCCTTGCGACGCGAGCAGGGGCAGGCGCTGCCATTCCTGCGCTGGCGAGGAATACAAGTTGAGCGGAGTGCGGCTGGCAACCTCAGCGTTGTTCGGAGCGGGCTGAATATCGGCCACATCCGGCAAGTGACCTCCTGTTTCACGCCGCCCATCTGCAAAACTTGGCAATAGATATGCCGTGGCGCCTCCCGCCATCAGAGCACCAACCATGCCCCACCACTTCTTGCCGAAGGCAAACTGGGCGAACCTTCCCTCGTGCCCCATTCTAGAACGCCGAAATATCTGCCGGATCATAGGCGTCTCTCTGTTATCTAGTCGTCAGCCCAGCAATGGATAATAAAAAGGGCGACCCGCCATCTCGGTATGAAAATTCTCGCTTCGATTACTTCGCCTAGGTAGTCACCTAATACGGGACTGCATTGTGGCTTCGTCATGTACCCTTATTGGGAATTCTGAACGATGATACCTTTGAGCTTACCAGTGCCCATAAGGAGGGCCAGGATCCCGAGCACAGAATCTAAAGACTGTAGTGTCAACCGGCTTTACTCTCGGCGTGATGCTTTGAGGCGGAAGACATTCCGTCAGATATGGCGATGGCAGAAGAGCCCTTTCACTGGATCCGCACGACGCAGCAAACACGCCTTCACATTCGTCAGCGCGAGCCCAACCAGCAGAGGCGCGACCTGCGAGGCGCAGGCGACTCACCTGTAGTATCCGGGCATCTTCATGCGCCATATTCACAACCTGATAGGATGATTTTCTTTCTACGGGGCTTTCTCAACATTCGGAGGCGCAGGACGCGGCATCCAGTGGGTTGCGTCATCCACGTCGATGTAATCGCGCAGATGAATGTCGTAGAAGACGAACGCACCCTGAGGAAAATCAGGGCCGTGATGCCAGAACACGTCGATGTAGCGGATCCCATTCTCTGTCCATACATCGAGCCTGGATCCGTCCCGAGGCGCGGTCTCTAGCGGCCGCCACTCGCACATTGATGGCCTCCTGAAAAGGAAAGAGCTTCAGTTTGGGTCAACCCACAACATCCCAACCATGGCTTCGTTATAGCGACAGCTGGCTCTCAAAGAGACAGGACGCAAGAACGATACTTTATAGGTATGGCTGGAACCAAGGTAAGCTTTGCATTATTTCGAGGGCACGGCCAGTTGTTGGGGAAGGGTGAGCACGCACGTGACCGGCGGATTAGAAAGCGATGCTCGAGCTTTGATGCCCATGAGGGATCGACGAAGCCCTCTGCATTCGCCCAGAACGAAACCTTTTTTTCGACGCCGGTGAGAGAGCTGCGCTTAGAACCTCGCTTAAGCTCTGGAGTCCCTCCTGAAGGGACTTAAGGCGCGTTAGCAACTCGGCATCTGACATTCTGGCGGCTGATCCATTAACGTTCAAGGGCTGCTGCTCGCCCGTGGCTTGGCGGATGATCGCCAATGCAGTCCGCCCGATCCCCGGAACAGCTAACCAGCTTCTATCACAGATCCGGTCGACCTCTCGAACAGTAGGCCTGCGTCCTTTGAATTCGCGCAGGATGGCAATCCTCACCCAGGATGGAACGATATCCAGCGGGAATAACTTGTGCTCATGCATCTCAGATCTCCGCACACCCCAACGACGCTCAATAAGTCAAAGACCAATCGAGGCAAAGGCGCGACGAGAGTTAGACTGATTTGAGATCTTGCATCGCCATATACAGAAGAGCTCAGCCTCCCTCCTTATGCTTCAGCGTCTGCATAACCATGGTTAGCACGCAGGCCGAGAGAATTTCCATAAGCATGCAATCATCTTTCGGGATTACTCTATACTGAATCCACTCTCCCAATTTCAGGGCCTCGCCTTGAAGCGATTCAAAATAGATCTAAATACCCGCAGAATGTTGTCGCATTTACATTTCGTAAGCTGAGTTAGTATTATGCGATCACCCTACCGTAAAGGACGCAAATTTGAGATGGGACTACGATAAGCAGGAGGTGATCGCGGATGGCATTGTACATGCTGTAGGCGTGACAGTCGGAACTGTCTCCATCATTTCCTTACTCATCATGGCCGCCCCATCCGTTGGAGTGTGGGAGTTCACCTCCATTCTGGTCTATGGCATCGGCTTACTGACTGTTCTCACCGTATCGGCGCTCTATAACCTCTGGCCGGTCTCGCCCATCAAATGGATGCTGCGGCGGTTTGACCATTCAGCCATCTACCTCCTGATCGCGGGCACCTACACCCCGTTCATCACCCAGGTGAAGACAAGCACGGTGTCTCTGGCGCTCCTGATTGGCGTGTGGCTAACGTCCGCAGTGGGCATCGCACTCAAACTCCGCTTTCCCGGCCGCTTCGATCGTCTCTCGATTGTGCTCTACCTGCTCCTGAGCTGGAGCGGCGTCATGGCCTATGAATCCGTTTTTGGTGCGCTCACCACGTCTACTCTCTGGCTTCTGGCCGTCGGAGGCATCATCTACACGGCTGGTGTCGTTTTCCATCTCTGGGAGAATTTACGCTTTCAGAACGCGATCTGGCATGGCTTCGTTCTCGTTGCGGCCGCCTGTCACTATGGGGCGGTGCTCGACAGCTTGGTACTTGCACGGTCCTGGTAAAGCACATTCCTGGGCGCAGCCACTATAAGCTCTATCAACATGAAGGCTGTGCAACAGTGCGATTTGCTCAGCGCCTCGTTCCTAGCACTAGCTCACTTCTTCCTGTTGTAAACGTCCAAAGAGACAGCCGCGAGCAGCACGAGGCCTTTGATAACCTGCTGGTAGTCGATACCGACGCCCAGGATCGACATGCCATTGTTCATGACGCCCATCACGAAGGCACCGATGACGGCACCCGTCACCTTGCCCACGCCCCCGGTGGCCGAGGCGCCGCCGATGAAAACGGCCGCGATCACGTCGAGCTCGAAGCCAAGGCCAGCCTTCGGCGTGGCCGTGTTGAGACGTGCCGCGAAGATCAGGCCCGCAAGACCTGCCAGCACGCCCATGTTGACGAAGGTGAGGAAAGTCAGGCGCTCTGTCTTGATGCCTGAGAGCTTCGCCGCCTTTTCGTTGCCACCCAGCGCATAGACCCGTCGGCCGATCGTGGTGCGGTTGGTCACGAAGGCATAAAGTGCGATCAGCACCGCCATGATCACAAGAACATTCGGCAATCCGCGATAGGTCGCCATGAGATAGCAGAACGCAATCATGAGAACGGCAAGCAAGCCGTTCTTGAAGAGAAAAAGGCCGAAGGGCGCTGCCTCGACTGCATGCTTGAGTTGATTGGCTCGGCTGCGGAAGCTGAAATAGATGATCGCTGCAACACTTGCGATGCCTAGGAATAGAGCCGTGTAGTTGAACCCCTGGCCACCAAGGGCATCAGGGATGAAGCCGGAGCTCAGGCGCTGGAATACCACCGGGAAAGGCCCCACCGACATGCCGCCGAGAAGCGCCAGGGTCAACCCTTTGAAGACGAGCATGCCCGCGAGCGTCACGATGAAGGAGGGAACCTTGAAATAAGCTACCCAATAGCCCTGCGCCGCACCGATGAGACCACCCACAATCAGGCAGGCGATGGTGGTCGTCACGGGATCAAAGCCCCACCGCACCATCATCATGGCCGCCAAGCCGCCGACGAAGCCGACGACAGAGCCGACTGAAAGGTCGATATGCCCCGCCACGATCACGAGCAGCATGCCGAGCGCCATAATGACGATGTAGCTGTTTTGCAGGACAAGGTTGGTAAGATTGAGGGGGCGCAGGAGCGTGCCGTTGGTCACCACCTGGAAGAACAGCATGATGACCAGAAGCGACAGCAGCATCCCGTAATCACGGAAATGAGTCTTGATGAAATCCATCCACGAGGTCTTCGCCTGAGAAACGTGAAGCTCGTCAGCGGTTCTCGTGTCCATCTCAGCGCCTCCCCGATTTCACGATAGCATGCATGATCTTTTCCTGAGATGCCTCGGCAATGTCGAGCTCGGCGATCAGGGAGCCCTCGTTCATCACGTAGATCCTGTCGCACATGCCGAGCAATTCCGGCATCTCCGAGGATATCATGAGGACACCCTTACCGGCATCGGCCAGCTTGTTGATGATCGTATAGATTTCGTACTTCGCGCCTACGTCGATACCCCGGGTCGGCTCGTCGAGAATGAGGATCTCCGGATCGGAGAAGAGCCACTTGCTCAAAACGACCTTCTGCTGATTGCCGCCCGACAGATTCACCGCCTCCTGAAAGACGCTGGGGCTCCGGATGCGCATCTTGGTGCGATAGTCGTTGGCGACCGCCAGTTCTCGGATATCATCGATGATGAGCCTCTTTGAGACGCCATCGAGATTAGCGAGGGTAATATTCTTGCGGATGTCCTCGGCCAAAACCAAGCCGTAGGTCTTGCGGTCCTCGGTGGCATAGGCGATTCTGTTGGAGACCGCCTTCTCCACCGTGCTCACATCGATCTCTTGGCCGTGCAGCATCACGCGTCCGGAGATGTTCTGACCGTAGCTGCGGCCAAATAAACTCATGGCGAACTCGGTTCGCCCAGCTCCCATCAGCCCGGCGATACCGACAATCTCGCCGCGCCGGATGTTCAGGTTGACGTTCTTGACCATCTGCACATGGGTGTGGATCGGGTGGTAGGCGGACCAGTTCTCGACTTGCAGGATAGTCTCGCCGATCTTCGGATCACGCTTCGGGTACCGGTCCTCCATGGTGCGCCCCACCATGCCGCGGATGATGCGATCCTCACTGACAGTTTCCGCCCGGCAGTCGAGCGTCTCGACCGTGCCGCCATCCCGAAGGACCGTGATGGCATCGGCAACCTTCGAAATCTCATTGAGCTTGTGCGAGATCAGGATCGAGGAAATGCCTTGAGCCTTGAACTGCAGGAGCAGGTTCAGGAGCGCGTCGCTGTCCTTCTCATTCAGGCTGGCGGTCGGCTCATCGAGGATGAGAAGCTTTACCTTCTTGGAGAGCGCCTTGGCGATCTCGACAAGCTGCTGCTTGCCGACACCGAGATTTGTGACGAGCGTCTCGGGAGATTCGTTAAGGCCTACGACCTTGAGCAGTTGCTTCGTCCGCGCGAATGCCGCTGACCAGTCGATGACGCCGTATCTCGCCTGCTCATTGCCGAGGAAGATGTTCTCTGCAACGGACAGAAGCGGCACCAGCGCCAACTCCTGGTGGATGATGATGATGCCGAGCGCCTCGCTGTCGGCGATTCCCTTGAAGCGCCTTTCGCTGCCCTCGTAGATGATCGATCCTGAATAGGAGCCGTGCGGATAGACACCGCTCAGGACCTTCATGAGCGTGGACTTGCCGGCGCCATTCTCACCCACTAATGCGTGGATCTCGCCGGCCTTGACGGTGATGTTGACATCGTCGAGCGCTTTCACGCCCGGAAACGTCTTGGTGATCCCCCGCATTTCAAGGATCGCATTCATCGCATGACCTCAAGCCGCACCGGACGGGCAGTCTCTCCAGCAACGAGGAAGGACCCCACGCGAATGCGCAGGGTCCACTTGCATTAAGCCAGTTACTTGAACTCGGTTTCCTTATAATAGCCGCTACCGACCAGAACTTCCTTCCAGTTCGAAGCATCGACACTGACCGGCTTCAGCAGGTAGGCCGGCACGGTCTTCACACCGTTCTCATAGGTTTTGGTGTCGTTGACTTCTGGCTGTTTGCCCGAGAGCACTGCATCGACCATGTTGACCGTAACCTTGGCGAGCTCACGGGTATCCTTGAACACCGTCGAGGTCTGCTCCTTAGCAAGGATCGACTTGATCGAGGGCACCTCGGCATCCTGGCCGGTGATCACCGGCATCGGCTGCTTCGGCGTGCCATAACCCACGCCCTTGAGTGAGGAGATGATGCCGATGCTCAGGCCATCATAGGGCGATAGCACCGCATCGACCCGCTTGTCAGTGTAGTAGGCGGAGAGCAGATTATCCATGCGGGACTGGGCGACCGCGCCGTCCCAACGTAGGGTGGAGACCTTGTCCATGCCGGTCTGCCCACTGACGACCTTGAGCTTGCCGCTCTTGATGTAGGGATCGAGAACGGACATGGCGCCGTTGTAAAAGAAGAAGGCGTTGTTGTCGTCCGGCGAGCCGCCGAACAGCTCGATGTTAAACGGGCCCTTGCCATCCTTCAGGCCGAGCGCCTTCTCGATATATCCGCCTTGAAGGACGCCAACCTGGAAGTTGTCGAAGGTGGCGTAGTAGTCGACATTCTTGGAGTTACGGATCAAGCGATCATAGGCAATAACCTTGATGCCCTTATCGGCAGCCTGCTGCAGCGCGTCGGACAGTGTCGTGCCATCGATCGCCGCAATCACCAGCACCTTGGAGCCCTTGGTGATCATGTTCTCGACTTGGGAGAGCTGGTTCGGGATATCGTCGTCCGCATATTGCAGGTCGACGTTGTAGCCCTTCTCCTTCAGCACCTTGACCATGTTATTGCCGTCGTCGATCCAACGTGCGGACGACTTCGTGGGCATGGCCACGCCGACAGTACCCTTATCCTGCGCCTGTGCGGCACCAAGCAGGCCGAAGGCTCCGAGAGCCAGAGCCGCCACTGTGGTGGTAAATGTCTTCAAGGTCGTTCTCCCTCTTGTCCATGCTCGGGCTTTCGTCATGACGCCCGACACAAATCGGCACCCACCACTCAAGAGCTTTTCGTCAGTTGCAGCCATGGCCTGAGCCGAACCAGCTGCCTGATCTTGTTATCGGCAGGTGCCGCTTTGGTGCAGCCCTGCTCTTCTGTTGCTTGACCGAGTGTTCATTCGATCCGGTCAAGAATAAATCATACTATAAGACTTACTTCTACAACAAACATGCCATCCGTTCGCGTCAATCAGCTCCCGTAAAGGCATGGATCTGGATCTTAGCCAGTGCACTCTCGGCATGCTTGATTTGGACCCTCTCCGCCGCCTGCATAATGAGTGCGGCCATGGCGTTGCTCGCGGCGGGCGAGTTTCGCCTCTCAATGGCATCGAAGACGGCTTGATGCTGTCGCATCACCTCCCTGAAGCGGTCGTCACTCGATACCGGGGAGCTGATCGTGAACGATGTGGCCAGTGCCGCACCGATGACAGAACCGATCGACTGCAGAAAGGGATTGCCAGAAGCCTCCAGGATGGCCTGGTGGAAGGCCAGATCGGCTTTCGTGAAACCCTGCCGGTTGCTCTCGCACCCATACATGCCCTGAAGAGCCTTGTGCATCACTTTAAGCTGCTCCGGCGTCCGCCGCAGGGCTGCTGTTGCGCAGGCAAGCGGCTCAAGCATCTGCCGGATCTCGAACAGCCATCCGAGGAAGCGAGCATCGACGCCCATCTCCAGATGCCATTCGAGGATGTCGGCATCGAACATGTTCCAGTTGTTACGATCCAGAACTTTGGTGCCAACCTTCGTCTTAGACTCGATCAGGCCTTTCGCGGCCAAGGTCTTCAACGCTTCCCGGAGGGCCGTGCGCGAAACCCCGAAGAGCTCCATCAATTCTACGTCGCCCGGCAAGATGCTTCCGATAGGAAAGCGGCCCTGCATAATGTTCTGACCGATCCCATGGGTGACGAGATCATGGGCCGACCGGGCTCTTGAAGGCCTCTGGAATCCGCTCACTAACACCATGGCCTGTTCTCTCATTTGGACCGGGATCGAACAGATGCCGCCGACAATCCCCGCTGCAAGACAATGAATGCGAACAGGAGAGCACCAATGGCAATTTTCGTCCACCAGGAACTCAGGGTCCCCTCGAAGGTAATGTAGGTCTGGATCAATCCCTGGATCAGCACGCCGACAAGGGTGCCGATAATCGTTCCATAGCCACCCGTCAGCAACGTGCCGCCGATGACCACCGCCGCGATAGTGTCGAGCTCGACTCCGGTTGCGGCCAGGGAATAGCCTGCGGATGTGTAGAAGGAAAAGACAATTCCCGCCAGGGCGGCAAGGAGGCTCGACAGCATGTAGATCCGGACTGTCGTCTTCCCTACGGGAATGCCCATCAGTTCGGCGGACGTTCTGTTGCCGCCCAGAGCATAAACATTGGCACCGAAGCGTGTGAAGTGGGCTAGGACAATGCCGGCCGCGAAGGTCAGCAGCATAACGATGGCGATGAAGGTCAGTCGCCCCCCGCCCGGAAGCGCGAAAGCAATGTCGGTAATATGGCCGTAGGCTGGAGCATTGATCGGGATCGAGTCCGTGGTGAGCACGAAGCAGAGGCCACGAGCCAGGAACATGCCCGCCAACGTCACGATGAAGGCCGGAATCTGGAAGGCGTGGATCAGGAAGCCCATACCGGCTCCAAAGAGCGCTGCAAGGCCGAGGATGAGGACAAAGGCCAAGTATGGGTTAAGGCCGTATCGCTCGATGGCGACTGCCAGGAACACGCCCGTGAAGGCGATCACCGAGCCGACCGACAAATCGATACCGCCGGACAGGATCACGAAAGTCATGCCAACCGCCACGATACCGAGAAAGGCATTGTCCGTTAGGAGATTGCCGATCACCCGCGTCGAGGCGAAGCTCGGAAACTGAGCGAGGCAGATCAGGTATCCGACGATGAAGACGGCAAGCGTGATGAGAACCGGGAGATGGCGCCTGATCATGCTTTTGCTTTCCACACGGAACGGATAGCCGACAGAACCGGCGACTGGGCGAGCAGCACGGCTAGCACCACGATGGCTTTCACGATAAGATTGTACTCGGGAGGGTAGCCGCTCAGCAGGATGCCGGTGTTCATGGCCTGGATGATGAGCGCACCGACAACCGCGAGGCCAAGGCTGAAGCGCCCGCCGAACAGGGAGGTTCCGCCGATCACCACGGCGAGGATGGCGTCAAGCTCAAGCCACAAGCCTGCGTTGTTGGCATCAGCCCCACGGATATCGGCGGTGACGATCAGACCCGCAATGGCCGCACAGAGGCTGCACCACATATAGACTGAAATGGTAACCGCCTTGGTGCCGATCCCTGCATAAGCGCTCGACCGGGTATTGGCCCCAATGGACTCGATGAAGAGCCCAAGCGCCGTGTAACGGACCACGAGATGGGTCACGAGCAGCATCACGAGGGCGATGACAACCGGCATCGGCATCATCAGGAACGATCCCCCGCCGATCACGGCAAAACCTTCGCTCACGAAGGTGATAATCTGACCCTCCGTGATGAGCTGCGCGAAGCCTCGCCCGGCCACCATCAGGATCAGGGTCGCCACGAACGGCTGAATCTCAAGGACAGCGACGAGGATGCCGTTCCATAAACCACAGAGGAGCCCGACACCGGCAGCCGCCGCGAATGCGACAGGAAGCGGATAGCCCTGCGCTGTCAGAGTCGCGGCCACCGCACCTGCAATCGCCATGACGGCACCGACGGAGAGATCGATCCCTCGTGTGGCGATGACGAGAGTCATGCCCAAGGCGAGGATGGCGACGGGCGCGCCCCTGTTCAGCACGTCGATAAGACTGCCGAACAGACGGCCGTCCTGCAGGCGCAGGGCGAAGAAGTCGCGGAAGACGAGCCAGTTGACGATAAGAACGATCAGGAGCGCTACAACCTGCGGCAGCCCCTTGGGTAAAGTGCGTGGAGCAATGGCCTGGATCATGCCGCTCATTCAATGGCTCGCGATGGTTGTCATGATGGTATCGGCACTCACCTCGTCTCCTGAAAGCTCGCGTACATGCCGACGATCCCGCAGCACAACCACGCGGTCGCTGTAGGAGGCGATCTCTTCGAGTTCCGAGGAGATCACGAGGAGCGCAAGCCCTTCCTCGCACAGCCGCTCGATCAGGCGGATGATCTCGGCATGAGCTCCCACATCGATCCCGCGTGTCGGCTCGTCGAGGATCAGGAAGCGGGGTTCGGTGGCAAGCCAGCGGGCCAGCAATGCCTTCTGTTGGTTGCCGCCGGAGAGAAGACCGATCGGCTTTTCCGCATCCGGTGTGCGGATATCGAGAAGTTTGATGAAACGACTTGCGATTTCATCCTGCTTGGCTCTCGGGATCTTATGCAGCCATCCACGCTGCGCCTGCAGTGCCAGGATGATGTTCTCGCGGATCGAGAGCTCTGCGACGATGCCCTCCGTCTTGCGATCCTCGGGCGTAAAGCCGAAGCGCAATCGCGCGGCATCGCGTGGGGACGCGAGACGAACAGCCTTGCCGTCGACGAAGGCCTGCCCGCTGTCCGCCCGTTCGATGCCGAAAGCCAGCTTGGCAGTCTCTGTCCGGCCGGAGCCGAGGAGACCGGCCAGCCCCACCACCTCACCGGGGCGCAGAGCCAAATCGAACGGCTCGATCAGACGGCTCTTGCCGTAGTTCCTGAAAGCGACGAGCGGCTCTCCCGTAACGGCAGGACGCTGGTTGCGGTGGAGAGCCTCGGCGGCAAGTTCACGGCCCAGCATCATGGACACGAGTTCGATCCGCGGCAAATCGGCTATAGGGCGGGAGCCCACAAGGCGCCCGTTGCGGAGAACGGTGATGCGGTCGCAGACGGCATAGACCTGCTCTAGGAAATGCGTGACGAACACGATTCCGATGCCACGGCTCTTCAAGCGCTTCAGAATCCCGAAAAGCGTCTCGACCTCCTGGGCATCGAGGCTTGCGGTCGGCTCGTCGAGGATCAGGACCTTGGCCGAGAGATCGACCGCACGGGCAATCGCAACAATCTGCTGAATGGCGACGGAATAGCTGCTCAAAGGATTGGCGACATCGATGACGAGGCCATAGCCTGTGAGCAATTCGACGGCGCGGCGGCGCATCTCGCCGGTTCGCACGAGGCCGAAGCGGTGCGGCTGACGGCCGATGAAAAGATTTTCCGCCACGGAGAGGTTCGGCAGAAGGTTGACCTCCTGGTAGACGGTGCCGATCCCTAAGGAGAGCGCATCGGCAGGATCGCGCGCTGTCACCTCCTGCCCCTCGAGACGGATGGTGCCGGCATCACGCCTGAACACACCCGTGAGCACCTTGATCAAGGTCGACTTGCCAGCCCCGTTCTCCCCGAGCAGGCCGTGGATCTCTCCGGCATGGAGAGTGAAATCGACCTGATCGAGTGCTTGTACACCCGGGAACCCTTTCGCCAGCCCTCTGATCTCAAGAAGCTGAGGCTGCTCTCTCGATGGCTGCATCACGTCCTCGCCCGGCCATGCGCAAAACCGCCGAAGCCCGGCGGGGTCAAACAGGCAGCAGGCAGAACCCGCCTGCTGCCATTGTAGCTTAAGATCTCAGTAGAGATCCTTGCGCTTGTCATACTCCGCCTTCGCCGTCTCAGGCGTATAGACCTTGGACTCCGTCTGGATCCACTTCGGCGGCTGCTTGCCATCCTTCTTGAAGGCCATCAGGGCGTCGAGGGCCGGGCCTGCCATGTTGGGGGTCAGCTCGACGGTCACGTTGGCCTCACCGTCGGCCATGGCCTTGAAGATATCGGGCACGGCATCGATGGACACGACCTTGATGTCCTTGCCGGGCTTCAGGCCCGCTTCCTTGATGGCCTGGATGGCGCCGATCGCCATGTCGTCGTTGTGCGCATAGACGGCGCAGATGTTCTTGCCGCCACCCTCGGCCTTGATGAAGCTTTCCATGACTTCCTTGCCCTTGGTGCGAGTGAAGTCGCCGGATTGGGTGCGGACGATCTTCATGCCGGGATTGGCGGCAACGACCTGATCGAATCCCTTCTTGCGGTTGATCGCCGGGCTCGATCCGACAGTGCCCTGCAGTTCCACCACGTTGCACTTGCCGCCTGTCTCCTTCGCCAGCCACTCGCCGGCGACCTTGCCCTCATACACGGTGTCGGAGGTTACGGCCGTCAGATAGAGCGAATCATCCTTGGTTTCGATGGACCGGTCGAGCAGGACCACGGGGATCTTGGCGTCCTTGGCCTCTTTGAGAACCGCATCCCAGCCTGTCGACACGACCGGCGCAATGAAGATCCCATCGACGCCCTGCGCGATGAAGGACCGGACAGCTCGGATCTGGTTTTCCTGCTTCTGCTGCGCGTCGGAGATCTTCAGGTCGACGCCGCGCTTGTCGGCCTCGATCTTGGAGACCTTGGTCTCGGCAGCGCGCCAGCCGGATTCCGATCCGACCTGCGAGAATCCGATGGTCAGTTTGGACTGGGCGTAAGCGGCACCCGAGGACAGCATCAGTGCAGCCATGCCGATTGTCGTCAGAAGATGACGGGCCTTCATGCGTTCTCTCCCTAAATTTGTCGTTGCTCTTCGACTTTAGCAGCCTTAACAGCTGCCTATTAGTAGTATTATATGAATTAAAGAGAGCGCCTATACAACCAAAGTCGTGGGGTCACTGCCCATCCGGTTGGGTGCGATAGCGTGTCAAAGGCGAGCACGATGAACGAAGACAGGAAACGCCAGCTCCGCAGCCAGGCTTGGTTCGGGCGCCAGGATAAGATGGGGTTTTATTACCGCTCCTTCCTCAAGAACAGCGGCTTCCCCCAGGACCAGTTCGACGGTCGCCCCGTCATCGGCATCTGCAACACCTGGTCCGAGCTCACCCCCTGCAACGCGCATTTCCGCACCATCGCCGAGCACGTGAAGTACGGCGTGCTCGATGCCGGCGGCTTCCCACTTGAGTTCCCGGTCTCCTCGCTGGGCGAGGTGACCATGCGTCCCACCGCCATGCTGTTCCGCAACCTCGCGGCCATGGATGTGGAGGAGGCGATCCGTGCCCATCCGCTCGATGGTGTCGTCCTGCTCATGGGTTGCGACAAGACCACTCCAGCCCTCCTCATGGGCGCAGCCTCGGCGGACCTGCCCACCATCGGTGTCTCCGGTGGGCCGCAGCTGCGTGGGGTCTATCGCGGCAAGATCATCGGGTCCGGCACCAACATCATCTCCATGAGCGAGCAGTTGCGCGCCGGCGAAGTCACGCTGGAGGAGTTCCATGAGGCGGAAGGCGGCATGAACCGCTCGGCCGGTCACTGCATGACCATGGGCACGGGCTCCACCATGGCCTCCATGGTCGAGGCGCTGGGCGTCGGCCTGCCGGAGAATGCCGCCATTCCGGCAAGCGATGCCCGTCGCAACCAGTTAGCCCGCATGTCAGGACGACGTATCGTCGAGATGGTGCACGAAGACCTCGTCCTCTCCAAGATTATGACCCGCGAGGCTTTCGAGAACGCTATCCGCACGCTGGCGGCGATTGGCGGCTCGACCAACGCGGTGGTGCACCTGCTGGCGATTGCCGGTCGCGTCGGCATCGATCTCACCCTCGATGACTTCGACCGGCTCGGGCGCGACATCCACTGCCTCGTCGACCTCATGCCCTCCGGCCGCTTTCTGATGGAGGACTTCTACTATGCCGGCGGCCTGCCGGTCGTCCTGCGCACGCTCGGTGAGCGCGGTCTTCTGCACAAGGATGCGCTGACCGTCAACGGCAAGCTGATCTGGGACAACGTCAGGGATGCGCCGTGCTGGAACCGGGAGGTGATCACCTCCTTCGAGGAGCCCTTCAAGCCGGAAGCCGGCATTGCCATCCTCAAAGGCAACCTTGCTCCCAATGGCGCCGTCATCAAGCCCTCGGCGGCTTCTCCGGAACTGATGCAGCACACGGGCCGCGCGGTCGTGTTCGAGACGATCGAAGACCTGCATCACCGCATCGATGACGAGGATCTCGATATCGACGAGACCTGCATCATGGTGCTCAAGAACTGCGGCCCTAAGGGGTATCCCGGCATGGCTGAGGTCGGCAACATGCCCTTGCCGCAGAAGCTGCTTAAAAAGGGCATTCGCGACATGATCCGCATCTCGGATGCGCGAATGTCGGGCACCGCCTATGGGACCGTGGTGCTGCACGTGGCGCCGGAAGCCGCCGCCGGCGGACCGCTGGCGCTGGTGCAGAACGGCGACCTGATTACCCTTGATGTGCCAGCCCGCAGCCTGCATCTTCATGTGGAGTCGCACGAGATGGAGCGCCGGCAGGTTGCATGGGTAGCGCCCGAGCCGCACGCGACGCGCGGCTGGGCCAAGCTCTATGTCGATCATGTCCTGCAAGCCGACCGAGGGGTCGATCTGGACTTCCTGGTGGGTCGCACCGGCTCACCTGTTCCGCGTGACAACCACTAGAGAATGACACTGCCATCATGAAGGAAAAGATCATGTCTGCAACCGGCAGCAGCTCCACCCGCCCCTATCGTGGTGTGTTTCCGGTAGCGCCCACCATCTTCGACGACAGCGGCCGCCTTGATCTGGAAGGCCAGAAGCGCGCCATCGACTTCATGATCGATGCGGGCTCCGACGGTCTGTGCATCCTGGCGAATTTCTCCGAGCAGTTCCTGCTGCGCGACGATGAGCGCGACGCCGTAATGACGACGGTGCTCGAGCACGTCTCGGGACGCGTCCCGGTCATCGTCACCACCAGCCACTTCTCGACTGAGATCTGCGCCGAGCGCAGCCGACGCGCGCAAGAGGCAGGCGCGGCGATGGTCATGATCATGCCACCCTTCTTCGGCGCGACTCTGCGGGTGTCGGAGCCGGGCATCTACGCGTTCTTCCGGCAAGTTTCGGACGCGATCAGCATCCCGATCATGATACAGGATGCGCCGATGGCCGGTACGTCCCTGTCGGCGCCGTTTCTCGCGCGGATGGCGCAGGAAATCGCCAACGTGTCCTACTTCAAGATCGAGGTGGCTGGCACCGCCGCGAAGCTGCGGGATCTGATCGCGCTCGGGGGCGACGCCATCGAGGGCCCATGGGATGGCGAGGAGGCCATCACGCTGATGGCCGACCTCGATGCAGGCGCCACGGGTGCCATGACGGGCGGCGCCTATCCGGACGGCATCCGCCAGATCATCGACCCATACTTTGCCGGTGATCGTGAGGAAGCGGCAGCAGCCTATGAGCGCTGGCTGCCGCTGATCAACTACGAGAACAGGCAGTGCGGGCTCTCAGCTGCCAAGGTGCTGATGAAGGAAGGTAGCGTGATCCGCTCGGAAGCGGTGCGCCATCCCCTACAGCCTCTGCATCCTGAGACCAGAAAAGGTCTCATCGAGATTGCAAAACGTCTCGATCCGGTTGTTCTGCGCTGGGGACGATAAAGACTTAAAGCAGTCTGGCCGCCGCATGAGCACATGCTCTGCGGCGGCAGGGCCAGATATAGTTGGTGCTCATGTGTCGTCTTCCTGATCTGGCTCGGTCGCACAGCTGAAGCTGAAGCGACATCACGGAAGCCCTGAAGACTTGGGATTAAGACTGAACTCTTGCACCTTGGGCTTCTCCTGAAAATTTCTCGTCTCATTAGAGCGCTCGACCTCAGCAGGCTATAACCACAACCTGTAGTTTATAACACCCCATCTCCCAGGCGCCCTGCTCACAAAATCCACTATAGGAGATTTTCTCTATTGCTCAGCTGATTTCTACCATGGTAGACATGGCAACATAATAATGAACCATAAGTCGGTGGGGCACGGTTCGGAGCCTACGGATCATCCCACTGCAGCCTGAACGGGAGAGTGTCGTGGGATCCTCAATCGTCGGAACATCGCCGCTCCAGGACTTCCGAATGCTGATCGGAGGCGAGTGGTGCGGGTCTTCATCAGGAGCTTGGTTCGAAACGAAGGATCCGTATAGCGGAAAACCGTGGGCGCGGCTCCCGCGTGGCAATGCCAGCGATGTCGATTGCGCAGTCCAGGCCGCCCATACTGCATTCACGTCAGGCCCGTGGTCGAAGATGATCGCGAGCGATCGCGGGATGCTCATGTATCGTCTCGCCGACCTCATCGAGAAGAACGCCCAGCGCCTGGCCGAACTCGAGGTGCGGGACAACGGCAAGCTCATGGTCGAGATGCTGGGGCAGATGCGCTACATTCCGCGCTGGTTCCAATACTATGGTGGGCTTGCAGACAAGATCGAAGGCGCAGTGACGCCGATCGATAAAGGGGACATGCTCCACTACATCCGCTACGAGCCCGTGGGTGTTGTCGGGGCGATCACTCCTTGGAACTCGCCGCTTCTCCTAACCGTATGGAAGCTCGCGCCCGCACTTGCGGCCGGCAACACCGTCGTCATCAAGCCGTCTGAGCATGCATCCGTTTCGATGCTGGCCTTCCTCGAGCTTTTCGAACAGGCGGGCTTCCCTCCCGGCGTGGTCAATGTGGTCACCGGCTTCGGCCATGAAGCGGGCGCTGCGCTGGCGGAACATCCGCTGGTGGACCGCATCGCCTTCACGGGATCCGACGTCGGAGGGCGGCTAGTCTCCCGCGCGGCGGCGGAGAGCTTCAAGCGTGTGTCGCTGGAGCTCGGTGGCAAGTCGCCTCACATCATTTTCGAGGATGCTGATCTCGATGCAGCGGTGAAGGGCGTCATTTCGGGCATCTTCGCGGCAGCGGGGCAGACATGCATGGCCGGCTCGCGTCTCATTGTTCACGAGAGCATTCACGACAGCTTTGTCGAGAAGCTGGTGGAGCGGATGCGGCAGGCGCGCCTTGGCGACCCGCGCAGCGACACCACCGATGTGGGTCCCATCGCGACCGAACCGCAGTTGGCGAAGACGCTGGAATTCATTGACATCGCCCGGTCGGAGGGAGCGGTTTGCGCACTCGGCGGCAAGCGCCCCGATGCCGACGGCCTGAAGGAGGGTTGGTTCGTCGAGCCCACCATCTTCACGGGTGTCGACAACACGATGCGCATTGCGAGGGAAGAGGTGTTCGGACCGGTTCTTTCGGTTCTCAAGTTCCGAACCGATGACGAAGCAGTGGCGCTTGCCAACGACACGCCCTACGGGCTGGCGGCCGGAATGTGGAGCCAAAGCCTGGAGCGGGCGATCACGATGCCGCGTCGGCTGCGGGCAGGCACCGTCTGGGTGAATGCCTATCGCGTCGTCAGCTACATGGCGCCGTTCGGAGGCTTCAAGTCTTCGGGGATCGGTCGTGAGAACGGCAAGGCCGCAATCTACGAATACCTTGAGGCGAAGAGCGTCTTCATCAATCCGAAATCGAGAATTTCCAACCCGTTCACCCTGCAATAGAGGCAGCGAATTGCCCAGGGCAGGCTGAACGGTTTGGAAATTGAGAGGGACTTGGCAGGCGGTCCCATCGTCGCGCGGAGAGAATATCCGCAGAACCTGCCGAAGTTAGAGGGAGGAAGATATGAAGAACAAGTGGAAGACACTGCTGAGTGCTGCATTTCTATCGACGGCCGTACCCATGGCGGCAGTCGCTCAGGGAGGGCCGCTGAAGATCCTGGTGCTCGATGACATGTCCGGCATCTTCGCGGCCAACGGAGGACCCGGTACGCTGCTGGCCGTGCAGATGGCGGTTGAGGATGCAGGCGGCAAGGTACTGGGTCGTCCCATCGAAATCGTGCAGGCGGACCATCAGAACAAGCCCGATGTGGGCTCAGCCCAAGCCCAACGCTACATCCAGGAGCAGGGCATCCGTGCCATGACCCTTGGCGGATCGAGCGCGGTCGGACTTGCCGCACAGGCGCGGGCCGCCGAGGCGAAGGTGTTTACGCTCGCCAGCGGCGCCTACGCACCGAATTTCTCGGAGGCGCAGTGCTCGCCCTACGGCTTCCAGTTTGCGCCTTCAACGCAGGAACTCTCGCGTGCCGTGACCACGCGAATCGTCGGGGAAGGCAAGAAGACCTGGTACCTGATTGCGGCCGACTACGTGTTCGGTCACACCCTGATCGCTGACGCCACCAAGTCGATCCAGGCTGCCGGCGGCAAGGTGCTCGGACAGACCCTGCACCCGCTCAACTCCAACGACATGGCCTCAGCCTTGCTGACGGCGCAGGGCTCGGGTGCCGACATCATCGGTCTGGCCAATGCAGGCACCGATCTTGAGACCACGGTAAAGCAGGCAGGCCAGTTCGGCGTCGGCGGCAAGCTCGCCGCCATGATGGTCTACGAGAACAACATCGAGGCGCTGACCCTCGCTGCCTCCAAGGGCATGCGCATGTCGGTCTCGACCTACTGGGACCTGAACGACAAGACTCGCGCGCTCGCCAAGAGAATGATGGCGAAGAATGGCGGCAAGACTCCGACCATGGGCCATATGGGCGCTTATGGCGCGGTCACGCACTACCTGGAAGCGGTGAAAGCGGCCGGCACGGAGGATCCGGACAAGGTGGCGGCGAAGATGCGGGAACTCCCCATCACCACCGGCATCTGGGAAAACCCGCGTATTCAGGCAAACGGCCGCGTGACCTATGACATGCTGCTGGTCGAGGTGAAGACTCCTGCGGAATCGAAGGGGCCGAACGACCTCTACAAGATCGTCGCCAAGATCCCGGCCGAGGGCTTGTTCCGCACTGCCAAGGAAAGCGGCTGCCCCTTCGTGAAGTGATCCCGCTGGGCGAGATCATCCACCTCCAACCTCTTAGAACCGCTTGGACCTGCTCGCCAGAGCAGGTCCAAGATGATGGAGATCTCTCATGAGACTCTATGTCAGTCCGACATCTCCCTACGCGCGCCTGGCGTGCGTCATGTGCCTTGAGGCTCATCTTGAGGGGCTGGAGATCGTCATCCTGGATCCCTGGCAGAATCCTCCCGAACTGCTGGAGCATAATCCGGCCGGCCGGGTTCCGGCTCTGGTTCTCGGACCGGATGACGATAGCGGCAGGCAAACAATAACGGAGTCGCTCCTGATCGCGGACTTCGCAGCGCGCCGCTCGGGCGAGTCAGAACGTCTTTGGTTCCAAACCGAAGCCCAGCGCCAACTCGCCGGCATTTGCTTCGGCATCATTGACGCCGCCGCCGCCATCATGGCCGGGCGCATGGTGACCTCGGGATCGGTCGGCGATACGGCCTTTGATTCCTCCTCTGTCGCTCGCCGGCGGCAGGACGCCATGCACCGCAGCCTGGACCGGCTGGAGCAGTTAATCCTTGAGCAGCGCGACGCATTGCTGAGCCGGCCCGGGATTGCGGCCTTTCTTCCGGTAATCGTCGTGGAATACCTGCAGATGCGGTTTGGCGGCGCTTTCGACTCCGCAGAGCGCACGAACCTTTCCGCTTTAGTTGCAGCACTGAAAGATCGCCCCTCGCTCGCCACCACAAAACCCCTCTTTACCAAGTTCACACCACGCGACGGAGCGGCGACCCGATGAGCATCGTTCTCGAGGCCCGGCAGGTCAGCAAGAGTTTCGGCGGATTCTTCGCCGTCAGGAACGTCGATCTCAAGGTGCGGGAAGGCAGCATCCATGCCCTGATCGGCCCAAATGGAGCGGGAAAGACTACGCTTTTCGGACTCCTGACCCGGCTTCATTCCACAACATCAGGCAGCATCTTCCTCAAAGGCGAAGATATCACGAGCAAGGGGCCTGCCGACGTTGCATTGCGTGGTCTTTGCCGATCTTTTCAGATCTCCTCTGTCTTTCCAGGCCTGACCCTGCGCGAGAATGTGCGTGTCGCTCTGCAGCGCCGCCATGGCTCCAGCCATCAATTCTGGCAGCCATCGCGCGTTCTGCGTCGCTTCGACGATGAGGCCGATCGGCTGCTCCATCGCGTCGGACTGACGCCACTGGCGGACCGGCTTTGCTCGGAGGTTTCCTACGGGCGCAAGCGCGCTCTTGAGATCGCCACCACTCTGGCCATGGAGCCGAAGGTCCTGCTTCTCGACGAGCCGATTGCCGGTATGTCGGCGGGAGACATCCCGATGATCGTCGAGCTGATCCGCAGCGTTGCGAAGGATCGCACTGTGGTGATGGTCGAGCACAACCTCTCGGTCGTCGAGAGCCTCTGCGACAAGGTCACCGTTCTGGTGCGCGGCGAAGTCATGGCGGAAGGCACCTACAGCGAGATCCGCGACAACCCGGCAGTGCGCCAAGCCTATATCGGAGCCGGCTATGAGGTATGATCCCCTGCTTTGGATCGAGAATCTCCAAGGCTGGTACGGCGAGAGTCATATCCTGCACGGGGTCAACCTGTCGGTTCCCCGCGCCCAGACCATCGCCATCCTGGGAAGGAACGGTGTCGGGAAAACCTCGACACTGCGCGGCATCGTGGGACTTCTGTCGCGAGCCACGGGTTCCGTCCGCATGAACGGGACGGAACTGATCGGCATGCCGCGTCACCGCATCGCCTATACGGGCATCGGCTACGTTCCCGAGGAGCGCGGCATCTACGCGTCGCTCTCGGTTCAGGAGAATCTCGATCTGCTGCCGAAGATCAGCGATCGCGGCATGAGCCTGGAGCGGATCTTCGATCTCTTCCCCAATCTGAAGGAGCGGCGGCGCTCCGCGGGCGGGACCCTATCAGGCGGCGAGCAGCAGATGCTCTCCATCGCCCGCGTGCTGAGGGCCGGCCCCGAGCTTCTCGTGCTCGACGAACCGACCGAGGGGTTGTCGCCCGTTATTGTCCAGCACATCGGCCGCGTCCTGAACACGCTGAAAAAGGATGGCCTGACCATGCTGCTGGTGGAGCAGAATTTTCATTTCGCGCGCCATCTGGCGGATCATTTCTACCTGATGGAGGAAGGGCGAGTGGTTGACGACTTCCCTGCCCGCGATCTCGATGCGCGTCTCGAAACCGTCTCCAGCCTGATCGGAGTATAGGCCGTGACAATGATCTTCGGCGTTCCTCTCGTGGCATTGGCCTCTCAGCTCGTGATCGGCCTGTTCAACGGCGCGTTCTACGCGCTTCTCAGCCTCGGACTCGGTGTGATCTTCGGGCTGCTGCGCGTGGTCAACTTCACCCATGGCGCCTTCTATACCGTGGGAGCTTTCGCGGCCTTCCTTCTGACCAGCTACGCCGGCCTCAGCTTCTGGGCCTGCCTTGTCATCGCTCCCCTGATCGTCGCTGCGCTCGCCGCAGTACTGGAGCGAACGCTCCTGAGAAAGCTCTATGGACTCGATGCGCTCTACGGACTGCTGCTGACCTTCGGAATCGCCTTGCTCATCGAAGGATTGCTCCAGTTCTACTTCGGCGTGGCGGGACAGCCGTACCAGGTGCCGGACGTCCTCAGCGGCACGAGCAATCTCGGCTTCATGTTCCTGCCGCACTACCGTGCGTTCGCCATCGGAACCTCGCTTCTCCTGTGCCTGCTGACCTGGCTGATCATCGAATACACTTCCCTAGGCGCGAAGCTCCGCGCCGCGACGGAGAACAGCCGCCTGCTCGAAGTCTTCGGCGTCAACGTCCCTCTCGTCCTGACATGCACCTACGCCTTCGGCGGAGCTCTGGCCGGTTTTGCGGGCGTCGTCGCCGCGCCGGTCTTTCAGGTCAGTCCACTGATGGGCGCCAACCTCATCATCGTCGTGTTTGCGGTGGTCATCATCGGCGGCCTCGGCTCGATCACCGGCGCCATCGTCAGCGGGCTGATGCTGGGCGCGCTGGAAGCGCTGGCGAAGGTCTACTGGCCGCCTTCTGCAAATCTCGTGCCATTCCTCATCATGGCTGTGGTGCTCTTCCTGCGCCCACGCGGACTTTTCGGAAAAGGGGAGTGATCACCATGGCCTCCGCATCGCTGCCAATTCCTCAGCAACGGCGCAAGCACCTCACCATCGTTCTGCTGCTTGCGAGCCTAGCGCTCCTGGCCATAGCACCCCTGTTCCTTTATCCCGTCTTCCTGATGAAGCTCTTGTGCTTCGGCCTCTTCGCCGCGGCATTGAATCTCGTCCTGGGCTATGGCGGCATGGTGGCGTTCGGCCATGCAACCTTCTTCGGAGGAGCAGCCTATATCACTGCGCATGCCCTCAAGGTGTGGGGCTTCGGGGCAGGCTCCGGCCTCATGATCGGCGTCGCCTTCGCCCTAGTGACCGGCTTTCTCATGGGCATCATCGCAATCCGCCGGCAGGGCTTCTACTTTGCCATGACGACGCTGGCGCTCTCGCAAATGGCCTACTTCGCCTTCTTCCAGGCGCCATTCACGAATGCCGAGGATGGCATCCAGCGCGTGCCTCGTCCCGACTTCCTCGGAATCGTGTCGCTCTCCGACAATCTGTCTCTCTACTACTTCGTCCTGGCCGTTTTCCTGCTCGGCATGGCGGTGATCTGGCGGGTCATTCACTCACCATTCGGCGCGTCGCTGACCGCCATCCGCGAGAATGAACCGCGCGCCTTGTCGCTTGGCTACCATACCAACCGCTACAAGCTGACGGTCTTCGTGATCTCGGCCGGACTCTCGGGGCTCGCCGGGTCGCTCAAGGTCCTCGTCTTCCAGATTGCGACGCTCACAGACGTTGCCTGGCAGATGTCGGGAGAAGTGATCCTCATGACGCTGCTGGGCGGGGTCGGAACCTTCCTCGGCCCTGTCATTGGCGCCGCGCTCGTTCTGACAATCCAGAACTACATGGCCTCGACGGCGATTCCTGTCAGCATCTTCATCGGCCTCGCTTTCATCACCTGCGTCATGCTGTTTCGCAAGGGCATCGTCGGTGAAATCATCGCGATTCTTCCGAGCGCGTCGTCGAGCGGCTCGGATCGCCGTAAGCTGGAACCATGATGACCGCTACTCAACCGATTAAAGCCGAGAGCCTGCCGCTGGAAGGCCTGCGGGTTCTGGAGATCGGTCACTACATTGCCGCGCCTTTCGCGACGCGGCTGCTGGCTGATTTAGGCGCGGAGGTGATCAAGGTCGAGCCTCCGGTTTCCGGTGACCCAGTACGCAAATGGGGAGCGGCTCATGATGGACATAGCTACTGGTGGTCGGTCCATGGCCGGAACAAGAAATGCATCACGCTCGACCTGAAGTCCGAGGAAGGCCGCTCGCTCCTCAAGGAGCTGGTGGCTAAGTCGGATGCCCTGGTAGAGAATCTGCGGCCTGGACAACTGGCAAGACTTGGCTTCGATGACGCGCGGCTGCACGAGATCCGTGAGGACTTGGTCATATGCCACGTCTCCGGCTATGGGCTGACAGGGCCACTGGCCGACCGGGCCTGTTTTGGCGCGATCGGAGAAGCGCTGGGCGGACTGCGACATCTTTCGAACCATACGCCCGGCACGACCCACCTGCCTCCCGTCCGGGTGGGCATCAGCATCGGCGATTCACTGGCCGGCCTTTATGCCGCGATAGCAGTCCTGGCGGGTCTCTGGTCCAAGGCACCCAGCGGCCGGGTCGCGGACGTAGCCCTCACCGAGTCTGTTTTGAGCGTTATGGAAGGCGTGCTGCCAGAGTATGGCGCCACGGGCCTCGTGCGCGAACCCTCGGGTGGACGCATCAGCACCGCTGCGCCCACGAATGCGTTCCCGACTTCTGACGGCGGCTGGGTCTTAATCGCGGCCAATTCAGATGCGCTGTTCCGAACCCTCTGCGGTGCGATGGAGCGGCCGGAGCTGGCGCAAGACCCCCGCTATCTCGACAATCCCGCTCGCTGCCTGAACGTTGATGCTCTCGAGACCGAGATTACCGCGTGGACCCGGCTGCACGACGCGAGGTCTCTTGAGCGCCGGCTAGCCGAAGCCGATATTCCATCCAGCCGCGTCTATACGGCTGCGGATATCGCGGAGGATGACCAATATAACGCGCGCAGGATGGTGCAGTGGGTGGAGGATCCCAAATTGGGCCGCGTGCTTCATCCCGGAACCGTGCCTATGTTCGGCCTCGCCTCACGTCAGGTCCGCTGGGCTGGCCCTGCAGTCGGAGAGCACAATCGGGAAGTCTATTGCGGTCTGCTAAGCATGGATGAGGCTCAGTTGGATCGCCTTTCGCAAACCGGGACGATCTGAGCCGTGGGCCGTTTACCCGACCGCGTGTCAATCACCGAAGTCGGCCTCCGCGACGGCTTGCAGATCGAGAAGCGCATTCTCCCCCCGGACGAGAAGCTGGCATTGGCCAAGGCGCTGATCGATGCGGGCCACACCAGTCTGGAGGTGACGTCCTTTGTCTCTCCAGCGCGCGTACCGCAGCTGGCCGATGCTGCAGACGTTCTTGCTGCGCTTGGCCACACACCTGGAGTAGAACTCAAGGCATTGGTCCCCAATATTCGTGGCGCCGAACGTGCCTTAGCGGCAAAAGCTGATGTGCTGGTGTTCGTTCTCTCAGCCACCGACACACATGGTGTACGCAATCTCAACCGAAGCTCTCACGAGTCCCTGGCAGAGTTGCGCGAAGTTGTCACAACGACTTCTGCTGCCGGAGCTCGGATTGATGTATCGCTCTCAGTTGCATTCGGCTGTCCATTCGAGGGCGATGTACCGGTTGAGGAGGTGATCGACCTTGCAGGTAGAATTCAGCAACTCGGCGTCTCACGAATGAGCTTCTGCGACACCACTGGAATGGCTACACCGCGCCAGATTCAAGCGCTCGCCGAAGCACTGAGGGAGAGGTTGCCGGAACTTGATCCGGCATTTCATTTCCACAATACGCGAGGTTTGGGACTTGTGGGAGTGCTCGTCGCACTGCAGGAGGGGATCGTGCGCTTCGAAAGCAGCGTCGGCGGGTTGGGAGGATGCCCGTTTGCGCCCAGCGCCGCCGGAAATGTCTGCACAGAGGACATGGTTCACATGCTCCATGAAATAGGCATCGAAACAGGCTTGGATCTTACGCGCCTGATGGAAGCGGCACGACTGGCCGAGCAGTTCGTGGGGCGTACCCTCGACGGACAGGTGATGAAGTCAGGGCCCCGCCTGCATCTTCATGGCCGTGATGGTTGCAAGTGATAAGTGCTCAAAGCATAAGTCCGTTCACTTTATGTCATCTCTGGTAGGCTCGATCTTATGCATATACCCCCTCCCATGATCAAAGAGACTGAGGGTAGCAGCGAATCCGGTGAGGAGTTGCTGGCAGTTCTTGGATTGCGCCTGCGAGAACTTCGCCGGACACAAAGCCTGACCCTGGAAATGCTGGCCCAACGGGCCCAAGTCAGCCGGGCGATGATTTCGAAGATCGAACGCGGGGAAAAGATGCCGACTGTCGGGATTCTTGTTCGTATCGCGGCCGGGCTCAGCGTGAGCCTTTCCGCATTGCTTGGCGAGCAAGCCCAGTCTGCCGCTATTCAACTGCAACGCGCCAACCGTCGTAGCCACTTTCGGGATCCCTCGACGGGCTTCGAGCGGGAGGCCGTTTTCTCGCCTGCAGAGGGTGACGACATCGAATTGGTTCGACACGTTCTGCCCGGATTACAATCAACAGGCCAGCTCTCTCCTTATCCTGTGCCGACCCGCAAGTTGATTTTCTCTCCGAGTGGGCCGCTTGTCGTCAAGATCGGTGATGAGACATTTTACATGGAGCCCGGTGACGCGTTGCGCTTCGATGTGACATCGACCTACAGCTTCTCCAATCCAGAGGCGGCACCCGTCAGCTACTACTTGTTCATGTCCAGGCAGAGGATCGCCGTGATACCAGCCCCATAGATGATCTTTGTACCACGAGTTCCTGTCACTCCTGACGGAGCGCAGAAGTTTCTCTTACCTCACCATCAGATCATGGTGTTCGCCTGCGTGACGGCTTGGAACTGATCAACGATCAGGCTCAGCCCACATCCTCAACAGGCGGTGTTCCGTAGGTGTGGAACGACTCGACCGTCTTCATCCCCCAGGCCTGACCCTTCTTGCGCTCCTCCTCGGTCCAGACGATGGGCTTCCAGTCTGGTGCGAGGATGAGGCGGGCTCCCGCATTGCAGACTTCGATGCGGTTGCCGCCCGGCTCATAGACATAGAGGAAGAAGGTCTGCTGGACTGCGTGCTTGTGCGGTCCGGACTCGATGGGCACACCCGCTTCGAGAAAGATGTCGGCAGCCCGGAGGACATCCTCCCGGCTGTCGAGGGCATAGGTCAGGTGGTGAAAGCGTCCCTTGGCTCCCGTGTGGTCGCGGGTGAAGGCGAAGTCGTAGCTCTTGTTCGTGAGCGTCATCCACATGCCGGCCTCGGCTCCGTCATCCTGGACAATCTGCTCGGTCAGGCGGCAACCGAGATAATCCTCGAAAAAGATGCGGTTTGCGCGAATGTCGGACGCTAGGCAGTTTAGGTGGTCAAGGCGGCGCACGTTGACGCCACGTGCCGGGAAACGTTGAGCCTGGTTCTTCAGCGCGGGCTTCAGTTCAGGCGGAGCCACATACCACTCGGTCTCGTAATAAAGCTCGATTGCATGTCCGTCAGGATCGCGGCACAGGAAAGCCGGGCCGTGCCCCAGGTCTCCGTCCGTCCAACCGATGTCATAGCCGGAACCCTTGAGAGCGGCGGCCCGCCGCTCCAGCGCCTGTTGACTCCGGGCCCGAAAAGCCATGTGGCCCATGCCAGGCTTCTTCGAGGTGGTCAGCTTGAGCGAGTGCCGCTCGTAATCGTCCCATCCGCGAAGGTAGACGGAGTCACCCTGCCGGCCGCTCTCTGTCATGCCGAGCACGTCGACGAAGAAGCGCAGGCTCTCGTCCGGCTTCGGCGTCAGTAGCTCAAGATGCCCAAGATGAGCGAGATCGAGCACAGGTTCGTCTTGCATCGTCATGTCTCTCGCTTCAGGGAGCCTGCAGAACGGGAGCCCGGAGCGCTTAGCATCCGGGCCCCCAGCTGATGATCAGGCTGCCTTCTTGGCGCCGGAGCCGGGGCTGCCCCAGACTTCCTCGGCGATCTCGACGATCATGCGCAGCTTCGCCCACTGCTCCTCCTCGGCCAGCGTGTTGCCTTCCTCAGTGGAGGCGAAACCGCATTGCGGCGAGAGGCAGAGCTGGTCGAGGTCAACATACTTAGCAGCTTCGTCGATGCGGCGCTTGATGTCGTCCTTCTTCTCGAGAACGCCGGTCTTGGAAGTCACGAGACCCAAAATGACGGATTTGCCTTTCGGCAGGAAGCGCAGGGGCTCGAAGCCGCCAGCACGATCCGTGTCCCACTCCATGAAGTAGCCGTCGACCGGCATACTGTTGAACAGCACGTCGGCTACGGGCTCGTAGCCGCCGGAGGCGATGAAGGTGGAACGGAAATTGCCGCGGCAGAGATGCATGGTGATCGTTAAATCATCCGGCTTGTCCTTGAGCGCCTCGCGCACCATGCCGGCATAGATCTCGGGCTGCTTCTCCGGGTTATCGCCGCGCTGGCGCAGCATTTCGCGCTGGTCGGGATCGCAGAGATAAGCAAACGAGATGTCGTCGAGCTGAAGATAGCGGCAGCCTGCGTCGTAGAAGGCGTGCACGGCCTTGTTGTAGGCGCTGCCGACATCGGCATAGAAGTCGTCCATGTTCGGGTAGACGCCCATGTTCATCATCTTCCGCCCACCGCGGTAGTGCAGCATGCTCGGGCCGGGGATCGTCATCTTGGCAACACGACCCGTGTTGTCCTTCACGAAACGGAAATGGTCGATCATCGGATGACGGCCCGAGAAGCCGACCTTTCCGGTCACGCGCAGCGCCTTCGCAATGCCGACGCCGCCTTTGAAGTTCATGCCGGAATCGGCCTCGACAGACGTGACGCCGTCGAGGTGCTCCAGGAAGTCAAAATGCCAGTAGGCTCGGCGGAACTCGCCGTCGGTCACGGCCTGCAGGCCGATCTCCTCCTGGCGTTTGATGAGCGCGCGGATCTCCCGATCCTCGACCTCCTTTAGGACCTCGCTCTTGATCTCACCCTCATGGTGCTTGTGACGGGCTTCCTTCAGGGCCGCGGTGCGCAGAAGGCTGCCGACCATGTCGGCGCGGAAAGGCGGTTTGGTACGTTGCATGGATCGATCCTCCAATGAGTTGCTTCAGTGAGATGCGGCGCGCATCGGCTTCTTCTTCGCCGTGACACCCAGGTGCTGTTCGAGAGCCGCCGGATCCTCGATGAGAGCCCGGCTCGAGCTCGCATGAACGATGGCTCCCCGGTCGAGAATGAGCGCGCTGTCGGTCACGCCGAGAATTTTCTGCGCATGCTGCTCGACGACGATGGCCGACATGCCCTCCCCGCGGATGATCCGCGTCAGTGCTGCAAGCAGCTCCTCGATGATAATGGGCGCAAGCCCTTCCGTCGGCTCATCCAGGAGCAGAAGCTTGGGATTGAGAACGAGTGCGCGGGCGACCGCGAGCATCTGCTGCTCGCCGCCGGAGAGTTGATTCCCGAGATTGGTCCGGCGCTCTTTGAGACGGGGAAACATCTCATAGACGCGGCTCACGTTCCAGGGCCCTGGACGGGACACTGCCGTAAGGTTCTCCTCCACTGTCAGCGACTTGAAGATGTTACGCTCCTGCGGGACCCAGCCGATGCCGGCGTGCGCACGCTTGTCGGAGCGCATCGTCGTCAGGTCCCGACCATCAAACACGATCGAGCCGCCACGCTGGCGGGTCACGCCGATGATGGTATTGAGGAGCGTCGTCTTTCCCGTGCCATTGCGGCCGAGCACGGCAAGAGATTCGCCGGACTTGAGGCGCAGGTCGATGTTCGAGATCACGACCGCATCGCCATAACCTGCGGAAACCTTCTGCAAGGTGAGAAGATCACTCATCGACGCTCTCCCCGAGATAGACAGCCCGGACTCTTGGATCGGTCGAGACCTCCTCGACTGTGCCTTCCGTAAACAGCGCACCGTTGACCATAACCGTGATGCGGTCGGCGAAGCTGAAGACTAGATCCATGTCATGCTCGATCAGGAGGACGGAAACATCCCGCGGCAGCGCCGCCACAGTCGCGAGCAGGTCGTGTCGCTCCGCCTCCGGCACCCCGGCGGCTGGCTCGTCTAAAAGGAGCACGCGTGGCCTGCAGGCGAAGGCCACCGCAATCTCCAGAAGACGCTGCTTGCCGTATGCCAAGTTCGAGGTTCGCTCGTCCAGCACATCGGTGAGGCGGAAGCGTTGAGCGATCTCGACGATCTCGACGATGATCTCTCGCTTGCTCCCTGTCACGCGCCACCAGTCGCGCCCCCCACCTGTGCGCTCGGAAACCGCAAGGCCGATGGTTTCAAGTGGGGTCATGGCCGGAAAGAGCTGGTTGATCTGGAAGGTGCGAGCAAGTCCACGCTGCACCCGCAGTTCCGGGCGCAGCCCCGTGATCTCCTGACCCTCGAGGAAGATCTGCCCGGCCGTCGGCTTGATGACACCGGTGAGCAGGTTGATGAACGTGGTCTTGCCGGCGCCATTGGGGCCGATCAGCGCATGGCGTGCGCCCTGCTCCAGCTTGAATGACACGTTATCCGTCGCCACGAGGCCGCCGAAGCGCTTAACGAGGCCTTTGGTTTCGAGAGCGATCGTCATGTCATACCTCCCGGGCGGACGTTTTCGGCAGCGTCTCAGGGCTCTTGGCCGCGCGGCCAGCTATGCCCTTCCACAGCACCCTTACCCGCTCAATCAGGCGCTCGCGCCCGGCGAGCACGATGATGACCAGGATCAGCCCGATCCAGAACTGCCAATATTGCGGCGTCCAAGCCGAGATAACATCCTGCAGCACCTTGAAGATGATGGCCCCGATGAGGCCGCCATAAAGGTAACCGACGCCGCCGATCACGAGCACCAGCATCACGTCCGCAGAACGATGGAAGGCGAGGACGTCAAGCGACACGAATTGCGTGGTCTGCGCCAGCAGGGCGCCCGCCACGCCCGCATAGGCTGCCGCAAGCGTATAGATTGCCACGAGGCGACGATTGACCGGGATACCGACGGCACGGGCTTTCAGGGGATTGTCGCGGATCGAGCGCAGCGAGAGGCCATAGGGCGAAACGACAATCCTGCGCGCGATAATGAAGAGCAGGAAGGTCACCGTGAGACTATAGGCATAGGCCGTCGTGCCGAAGATATCGAACTCGAACAGCCCGAGGATGGGACCCATGGTAATTCCCTGGAGACCGTCCGCGCCACCTGTGAGCCACGAGGCCTGGTTGGCAACCTCCCCGAGGACGAGCGCCACGCCCAGCGTCACCATCAGCTTGGTCAGATCGGAACCACGCAGCACGAGGAAGCTGGTCACGAAGCCCAGAATCGCCGCGGCGATTGCTGCAGCTCCCAACCCCAGCAGTGGATCCGCAATCCCATCCCTCGCCAGGATTCCGGCCGTGTACGCTCCCAGCCCGAAGAAGGCTGCATGGCCGAGCGATACGATGCCGGCATAGCCGAGGATGAGATCGAGAGAGAGTGCGAAGAGACCGATGATCGCGATCTCGTTCATGATCAGATGGCGCTCGGGCAGGAAGTACAGGGTCGCAGCGGCGATCAGCCAAAAAAGAATTTCGCCGATCTTCCATCGCCCTCTTCGGACCAGGGTGGTTCTGACGTAATCGGCGATGTTCGTCGACATGGTTTCAGGTCCTGTTGGATCAGCGTGCACGTTCGAAGAGCCCTTGCGGTCGCAGAACGAGAACGACGATCATCAGCGTGTAGATGACGAAGGCGCCGACGCTCGGCACGTAGTACTTGCCGGCCACATCGGCGATGCCGAGGAGGAGCGAGGCCAGAAACGGCCCAGTGATGCTTGTCGTACCGCCGACGGTGACGACGATCAGGAAGTAGATCATGAACTTGAGCGGGAATGTCGGGTCGAGACCGAGGATCTCCGCGCCGAGTGCGCCGCCCAGGCCCGCAAGTCCGGAACCGAAGGCAAAGGTCGTGGCGAAGATCAGGCTCACATTGATGCCGAGCCCGCGCGCGACGCGAGGGTCATCTACTGCAGCCCTCAGGCGGCTGCCGAAACGGGTTTTAGTCAGGATCAGCTGCAGGGCGACTACGAGCGCGCCGCAGATGACGATGATGAAGCTGCGGTAGAGGCCAACCTGAACGCCCAGAATATCGATGCGGCCCTGGAGCCAACCCGGCAGCTGGATCAGCTGCTGCTGCGAGCCGAAGCTGTAGTCGATGGCAGCGACCGCCATGAAGACAAGCCCGATGGAGAACAGCACCTGATCGAGATGGCTGCGGGTATAGAGCCGCTTGTAGAGGGTTCTCTCAAGCACCAGACCGAGGAGCGCAGGACCGATGAAGGCGAGCGGCAGGGTTGCCAGGAAGGGCACCCCGCTCCGATTCATGAGCACGGCCGTGATGTACCCGCCCGCCATGGCGAAGGCGCCATGGGCAAGATTGACGAAGTTCATCAGGCCGAGCGTGACGGCCAAGCCACATGCCAGCACGAACAGCAGCATGCCGTAGGCAATGCCATCGAAGAGAATGGTGAGCACCGCGTTCTCCGAAAAACTTAAGGGAAGCGCCGCCCTTCAGCGGCGCTTCCTGTGGTGTGGTGAGATCAGTTGGCCTTGGCGGCTTTGACCGGATCCTTGACGTTCGGGATCGTGGCGAACTCCACGTTGTAGAGCTCCCCGTTCACCCGCTCGACCTTGCGCACATAGATATTCTGGATGATGTCGCGGGTCTGCGGGTCGATCGACACCGGCCCGCGCGGGCTGGTCCAGCTCATGCCCTTCATGGCGTCGATCAGCGCCTGACCGCCCTGGCCATTGGTCTTCTTCAGGCCCTCGTAGATCAGGTGCATGCCGTCATAGCCGCCCACCGCCATGAAGTTCGGCCGCATGTTGGGATTGGCTTTCTTGAACGCCTCGACAAAGGCCTTGTTCTCAGGGCTGTCATGGGACGCAGAATAATGCTGCGTCGTAATAGCACCGAGAGCGACATCGCCCATGCCGTTCAGAATATCGTCGTCGGTGACATCGCCGGGTCCGATCAACTTGACGCCGCTCTTGTCGAGTCCACGCTCCACGAACTGCTTCATGAACTGCGCACCGATGCCCGAGGGTACGAACACGAACAGCGCATCGGGCTTGGCATCCGCCACCTTCTGCAGGAAGGGCGAGAAGTCCGGGTTCGCCAGCGGCACCCGCAGGTTCTCTACCTGACCGCCTTTGGCTGTGAACGCTCCAGTAAACGCCTTCTCCGCATCGATGCCCGGACCATAGTCGGAGACCAGCGTCACGACCTTCTTGATGCCGTTCTGCGAGGCCCAATCCGCCATGGGCACGGTGGCTTGTGGCAGGGTAAAGCTGGTGCGCACGATGAACGGCGAGGCTTCCGTGATGGTAGCCGTAGCAGCAGCCATCACCACGGCCGGAACCTTCGCCTGCGTGGCCAGCGGCGCAGGTGCGAGAGCCAGCGGCGTGAGGCCGAAGCCTGCCATGACGGCGATCTTGTCGTTGACGATCAGTTCCTGTGCCAGGCGCTTGGTCACGTCCGCCACACCGGTGTCGTCCTTCACGATCAGCTGGATCTTCTTGCCTGCGACCGTGTCGCCCTTCTGCTGCATGTACAGCTTGGCCGCCGCCTCGATCTGCCGGCCCGTCGAGGCGAACGGCCCCGTCATCGGCAGGATGAGGCCGATCTTCACCGTCTCCTGTGCTAACGCTGCCCCGCTCAGCGCCAGCGTTACGGCGGCTGCTCCTGCAGCACGCATAAATGTCCGACGTCGCATGTGCTTCTCTCTCTTTCTCTCTAGCGTATTCGCCTTTGCATGTTAGGCGCGGATGCGCCTCTTGATGAGTGCGGAACCAGGCACGAGATCCATGTCCCTCTGGTTTGTCAGTGCGCGTTCCAGGTTGCGATGAGCGATGCGGGCATGCTCGCGCATGATGGCTTCGGCGCGGGCTCCCTCCCGCCGCTCGATGGCGGCAAGAACGCAGTGATGCTGGTCCTGTGCCACGCTGAGGATGTAATTCATCTCCGGGGAGCGTGACTGAACAGGAACCAAGGCGCTGGGCGAGGCGAAGGGCAGCGCGCTGGCCCGTTCGAGCTGCCGGGTCAGGGCCTGACTGTCAGCCATGCCAACCAGGATCTCGTGAAATTGAGCGTTCAGCTCCACATAACGCGAAAGATCGATATCCGTCGTATCGCGACGCATGAGCTCGTCGATGGCCTCAAGGCAGTTGGCAGCGTTCCGGATCTCCGTCCGGCTGACGCCCCGCTCGGCGGCCAGACGTGCTGCGAGGCCCTCAAGGGTCCCGCGGATCTCGATGGCCTCGAACACTTCCTTCTCCGAGAAGGTCTTGACGGAGAAGCCGCCGGATGGGATCGCCTCCAACAGCCCCTCTTCCTCCAACCGGATTAGCGCGGAGCGGACAGGCGTCCGGGAGACGCCGAGGCGCTCGACCATCTGCAGCTCGGAAACCCGTTCGCCGGGATTGAGCTCGCCGCGCAGGACAAGATCGCGCAGGGCAAGCTGCGCCCTCACGGTCTGCGTCACCGAGCGGTCGTTGCCATTTTCCGCGGCCTTGATCATGGTCCCCTCAATCCCTTTTCCGCGTTCAAGCTAGGCCGTTCACGCGGCCCTGTCAGCCGTGTCGATGGTAATATCCCCGCCAGCGACCCTGGATACGCAGGTGCAAAGCTTCCTGTTCTCGGCCTTCTCCTCGTCGCTGAAGAACACATCCCGGTGATCGACCGCCCCGGTCGTCTCGACAATGTACAAGGCGCAAAGGCCGCACTCGCCCCGACGACAGTCGGAGATCATCGCAACACCGGCTGCCTCCAGAGCTTCCAGCATGGTCCTGTTCGGCGGAACCTCAAGCTCCATGCCGAGCCGTGGAATCTTCACCTTGAAGGCTTCGGTGGCGAAGCGGCCGCTGTTGCCGAAAGTCTCGAAGCGCAACTGGTCCACAGGCCGGCCGCTCCTCTGCCAGGCGCGCTTGGCTGCCTCCAGCATCCCAATGGGACCGCAGACATAGAGCTCCCCGCCGGGTGCAAGCCGGGCGATCTCCGCGTCCAGATCGACACGAGCTCCCTCTTCATCGAGATACATCTGCAGTCGATCTCCGACCTGCGCCCGCATTTCATCAGCAAGGGCCATGTCCTGCCGGCCTCGGCACGCATAGAGCACGCGGAAATTCGCGCCGGCCTGCGCCAGGGCAAGCGCCATGGTGTAGATCGGCGTGATGCCGATGCCGCCCGCAAGCAGGAGGTATTCCGGCCGTCCCAAGCTGAGATCGAAGTGGTTGCCAGGGGTCGAGATGCTGAGCTGAGCGCCAGGCGAGAGGCTCCACATGTAGAGCGATCCGCCGCGGCTGTCGGGAAGGCGTTTCACGGCGATCCGGTAACGCCTGTCCGTGCAGGGGCCGACAGCGGAATAGGATCGGACATCCGGCCGCTCCCCGATCTGCACCCCCACATTGATATGGCTCCCCGGCGTCGGAGCGACGAACTCACCCTCTGGCTCGATCTCGAAGAGCCGGATGTCCGGGGTGAGGTCCCGCACCGAGCGCAAGGTTCCTTTGCGCCATTCGACCTGCTTACTCATCGCGAACCTACTCGGCCGCCTCGCTCGGCACGTGAGCTGGCTGCCCATGCTCGGCCTCCAGCATCGTGTCGATCAGCTTGCGGGCCCAGAGAGCACCGGCATCAATGTTCAGGTTGTAGAAAGGCAGGCGCGGGTTCTTGTCGATGGCCACCTGTTGCGCCTCGAGCACCACGTGATCCTGATCATAGACGCCTTTACCCTCGTTGACGTGCGCCTTGTTGATGTCGCGCGTGAGCTGCTCGTCATCCTTGCGGAACGTTCGCACGAAGTTCCAGAAGTAGTGACAGGTCTTGTCGGTTTCCGGTGTGATGGCGGCGAGGAACGCGCCATTCACGCCCTGCGAGCGATCACCCTGCGGCGCGCCGGTTCCGGTCACGGCCACACCTACGTCGCCGACCACCGTCGAGGGCGCCTGGAAGTAGATGATCTGCCACCGGTCCACGTGCTCGCCGGGCCTGTCGAGCTGCTTGGCCCAGAACGGCGGCGGCTCGATGTCGATCATCCAGCGGGTCACGGTTGCCGTGCGGTCCGTATGCGTGACGTCGAAGGGCGCGCTGGTGATCGCTTCGTCGCCGATACTGCCCGCATGGACATAAGTCTCGTGCGTCAGGTCCATGAGGTTGTCGATCACGAGGCGGTAATCGCATTTCAGGTTGTAGAAGGTGCCGCCTTCGCCCACCCAGTCAGCCCCGTCGTTCCAGTGGAAATCGGGAATTTTGTTTGGATCGGCAAGTGCCGGATCGCCGGGCCATACCCAGACAAGACGATGGCGCTCGGCCACCGGATAGGCGCGCACGCAAGCCGAGGGATTGATGGTCTTCTGGGCCGGCATATAGGTGCAGCGGCCTGCAGCATTGAAGACGAGGCCATGATACCCGCAGACCACCTCGTCGCCTTTGAGATGGCCCATGGAGAGAGGCAGCAGGCGATGCCAGCACGCATCCTCGAGCACGGCCACCTGACCATCCGAGCGACGGTAGAGCACCATATCCTTGTTGCAGATCGTCCGGGCAGCGAGCTCATGCTTGATCTCATGGCTCCAGGCCGCAGCGTACCAAGCGTTCAGCGGAAATGGTCGGGCATCTGTCATGGTCTTCCTCCACGGATGCAGAATGTATACAGACAGGGCGCCAAGACAACTATACGAAGTGCTATTGTGGCCCTTTTTCGTTGCTGCATAGCAGCAATTAGCGCGAGAGCGAGGTTGGTGTATACATAAAGGAAAAGCGCCGCATGTGCTGCGGCGCTGCCTGTGGTGTGGTGCGATCAGTTAGCCTTGGCGGCTTTGACCGGATCCTTGACGTTCGGGATCGTGGCGAACTCCACATTGTAGAGCTCCCCGTTCACCCGCTCGACCTTGCGCACATAGATATTCTGGATGATGTCACGCGTCTGCGGGTCGATGGACACGGGTCCACGCGGGCTGGTCCAGCTCATGCCCTTCATGGCGTCGATCAGCGCCTGACCACCCTGGCCGTTGGTCTTCTTCAGGCCTTCATAGATCAGGTGCATGCCGTCATAGCCGCCCACCGCCATGAAGTTGGGACGCGTGCCGCCACTCGCCTTCTTAAAGGCTTCCACGAACGTCTTGTTCTCGGGGCTGTCATGCGCGACCGAGTAATGATGCGTGCTGATGGCGCCGAGAGCCACATCCCCAATGTTGTTGAGCAGATCGTCGTCCGTCACGCTCCCTTCAGCGAGGAGGCGAATGCCGCTCTTGTCGAGGCCGCGCTCCACGAACTGCTTCATGAACTGCGCACCCACGCCGGAAGGCACGAAAGCGAGAAGCGCGTCGGGCTTGGCATCCGCCACCTTCTGCAGGAAGGGCGAGAAGTCGGGGTTCGCCAGCGGCACTCGAAGATTCTCTACTTGGCCTCCAGCTTTGGTGAAGACTTCCGTGAAAGACTTTTCCACGTCGATGCCTGGGCCATAGTCGGAGACCAGGGTCACGACTTTCTTGAGGCCGTTCTTGGCGGCCCAATCGGCAAGAGGGACGGTGGCTTGCGCGGCTGTGAAGCTGGTGCGCACGATGAAGGGCGAAGCTTCCGTGATGGTTGAGGTCGCGGCTGCCATCACTACGGCCGGAACTTTGCCTTGCGTGGCGAGCGGACCCGACGCGAGGGCCAGCGGCGTGAGGCCGAAGCCTGCCATGACGGTGATCTTGTCGTTGACGATCAGCTCCTGTGCCAGGCGCTTGGTCACGTCCGCCACACCGGTGTCGTCCTTCACGATCAGCTGGATCTTCTTGCCCGCCACCATGTCGCCCTGCTGCTGCATGTACAGCTTGGCCGCTGCTTCGATCTGCCGACCCGTCGAGGCGAACGGCCCCGTCATCGGCAGGATGAGCCCGATCTTCACGGTCTCCTGCGCCAGGGCTCCCCCGCTCAGGGCCAGCGTCACGGCTGCGGCTCCCACAGCACCTATGAATATCCGACGTTTCATCTCTTCTCTCTCCTCCCTTTGTGTTCCCTCAGCCTTCCTGCCAAGACACTTGCGGCCTCTTCACAGGAGCGGAGGTAAGGAGCGCCTTCAGGGCGCTCCTCAGCTCATTCTGGCTTAATTCCGGTGCGCTTCACGAGATCACCCCAGCGCACCATTTCCGTGGCGATATGGTTGCGGAACTCATCCGGCGAATTGGTCCAGACCTCGGCACCTTCCAGCGACAACCGCTCTGCGATCTCCGGAGCAGCCATGGCTGTTCTGATTTCGGTGTTGAGACGATCCACCACCGCTTTGGGCGTACCGGCCGGAACCAGGATGCCGTACCATTGCGATGCCTCGAAGCCTGGATAGCCCGACTCAGCAACGGTTGGGATAGTGGATGCTCCCTTGAGGCGTGAGAGACCGGAAACCGCAAGAGCCCGCATCGTACCGGCCTCTACATGCTGGAGCAGGTTGGGAGCACCAGTGAATGTGAGTTGCACACGTCCTCCAAGCAGATCCGTCACGGCAGGCGCGGTGCCCCGGTAGGGGACATGGGTCATGGAGATGCCGGCACGATCGGCAAGCGCCACCATGGCGATGTGGGCTGCACTTCCGATACCACCCGAAGCATAATTCAACTTTCCAGGGTTCTGCTTGGCGTACTCGATCAACTCCTGGAGCGTCTTGGCCGGCACATCCGGGTGAACGACGAGCATGTTGTGCACATTCGCAATACCGCTCACGGGCTCGAAGCTCTTCATCGGGTCATATTGCAGCTTTGGGTAAAGCGCCGGGTTGACCGCAAAGGTGCCGATATGGCCCATCACGAGCATGTGCCCATCCGCAGGAGAACGGGCAACGGAGGCTACGCCCACCGACCCCCCGGCACCCGGACGGGACTCCACGATCACCGGATTCTTGAGTGCTGTCTCAAGCCTTTGTCCGAGCAGACGGGCCAAGATGTCTGTCGATCCGCCAGGTGTGAAAGGCACGACCAGAATAATGTTCTGGCTCGGATAAGTCTGTGCCGGAGCGCGTGTGGACAGCGTAACGGCGGTCGTCCAGGCTGCCGCTCCCATCAGAACATGGCGGCGGGTGATGCTGGAGCGGACAGTTCCTCTGAACATGCCGTTTGTCATGCGAAGTCTCCTCCCAGGGCACCGCTCAGTTCATGCTGAGCAGTCGTGCCCATAAGACGCCATCAAACGACTCCTGAAACAAATTAATTCTTCGGCGGCATTGCTTAAAGAAATTCATATATGCGGGGCGGCCGCTCCTCTTCCTCAAGCGGTCATGGGATCAATGCGATGGGCCTGGAACCGTGAGGCCAGGGCTGTGATCTCGATCAATTCGACGAGGCCCGCGCGAGCGAATGGATCGTTCTGCGCAAAAGCCTGAGCAGCCTCCCGCGTGGGGGCCTCCAGGATCCCGAAATTCCCCATCGGGCTCTGCGCGTCGTCCTCCGTCAGAGCGCTGCCGATCAGCACCCTGGCGAGGCCGCCCCCGCCCGTAGCGACGTGCTGGCGGTGCGCATCCCGGTGCTGCTCGCGCAGTTCCGACATGCCCGGCTTGTGGCGGCAGATCATGAGCCAGTACATGACGCTATGCCGCCACCGCTGGAGAAGCCGGTGCCTTGTTCTCCATCACGATCATGCCGGCCCCCGTCATGGAAGCGGGCACGAAGTAGTGCTTGTGACGCACCACCACATCAGCATCCATTGCCCCGCGCATGACGAGCCACATCATCAGTTCCGCGCCTTCGCTGCCGAACATCTCCACGTATTGCTCGCGGGACATGCTCGCGAGCTTGTCGGGATCGGTCGCGATGTCATTCAGGAAGGCTTGGTCTGCCTTTGGATTCACGAAACCCGCACGAGCCCCCTGGAGCTGGTGGGACAAGCCGCCGGTGCCGAGAACAACGAAGCGTTCGTCGCCGGGATAGCTCTCGATGGCCTGCCGCAGAACGCGCCCCATCTCGTAACAGCGGCTCGGAAGCGGGATAGGATATTGGATCACGTTGACGAAGATCGGCACCACCCGCACCGGCCATTCGGCGGGGCGGCCCCAGAACAATTCCATAGGAACCTGAATGCCGTGATCCACCTCGATCTCCTGGCAGATCATCGGGTCGAACCGGTTCTCGATCAGGGTATCGATGAAATGCCAGGAGAAATCGACCGCACCCCTGAAAGGCGGAATGGCTCGAGGTCCCCAGCCCTCGTCGATCGGGCGGTATTCCTCGGCGCAGCCCACGGCGAAGGTTGGCACCTTGTCGAGGAAGAAGGAGTTGCCGTGGTCGTTGAAGATCACGACCGCCACGTCAGGCTTATGCTCCTTCACCCATTCCTGCCCTGGAATGTATCCGTCGAAGAACGGCTTCCAATCCGGCGTGTCACGCAAGCCTTTGTCAATCGCTGCGCCGATCGAGGGAACGTGGGACGTCCCTAATCCTCCGATGAGCTTCGCCATTATACTTTCTTCCCTAAACGGTTGCGCAGAAAATCATCGTGCTCCATCCCCGCCTGATGGGCACCGATCTCGGTGATGCGGACAGGATCGACGGCGGAGATCTTGAGGATGAAGAAGAGATTTCCGCCAAGCCGCACCATCTCACGCCAGTTGCGCGTCATGACGGCTTCCTTCTCCTCCGGTGTCAGGCCGAAGCGGTCGAGATAGGCGTTCTCGTCCTGCTTGAAGGACTCGCGGTTTTCAGGCTTGCTCAGACCCATCGCCATCTTGTTGATGCGGTATCCGCCCAACGAACGCTTGCGGTCGAAGAGCGGTGTGTCGGGAATGCGATCCTGTCCTGGCTTCTCTTCCATGGTGTCACCTCTCCATCGCTGCGCCGGTGTGCGTGCCCGCAAGCTTGGTCCCAACGCCCAGCCAGCGCAACAGGACGTTCGACACTTGCTCCGGCTGCTCGAGCAGGGTCATGTGGCCGCTGTCCTCGATCACCACGAGTTCCGCATTTGGGATCCTAGCAGCCATCTCCTCGTGCTGTGCGAGCGGACTCCACCGATCCTGGCGTCCAACCATGACCAGGGTCGGGCAAGCGATGCCAGCCAGACGGGGCATCAGATTGGGGCGGTTGAGGAGCGCCCGGATCTGTCGCTGGTGCTGCTCGGGCGTTGCCCGCATGACCATCTTTTTGAGAGGGGCAAGAAGCGCCTTATCCTCCGCCCGGTCCGCATGGACCATGGGCGGGAGCCATCGGTCGGCGAGAGCTCCCATGCCCTCTGCATATGCCAGATCCACCAGCACCTGCCGCTTGGCCTCCTCGCCTTCCCGGCGGGAGTCGACGCCAGTATCGATGAGGGCGAGCTTCACGATGCGCTCAGGCGCGAGGTGGACCATCTCCATGCCGACCCGGGCGCCCATGGAATGACCTATGGCGATGACCGGCCCCTCTACCATCGCCAGCGCGGAACGGGCCATGGCCCCAAGGGAGTCGTGCTGCGAGAAATCAGCGACGAGAACATGTGCATGGGGGCGTAGGGCCTCGATCTGCGCCGTCCAGACACTCGCATCGCAGAGGAGGCCTGGCAGAAGGAGGATCGTCGGATGCTCGTTCGTTGCCGTCATTGCTGCACTCCTCGGTGTGGCTGGGGAGGACAGTGATCAGAGGCCTCTCCTCATTGCTTCGGAATGCCTGCCTTCTCAATCACCGCCCGCCACTTTTCGATGTCGGCCCGGAGTCGCTCCTTGAGTTCCACAGGCGTCTCGCTGCGCGCTTCGATTCCGAGCTCCAGCAGCCGCGACTTGATTTCAGGAGCCGTAAGGATCTCCTTCAGGCTAGCGTTCAGCTTCTGAATGATCGGTTCCGGAGTGCCCTTCGGTGCAAAGAGAGCATTCCAGGATGTGACGTCAAAGCCAGAGATGCCAGTCTCCTGAACGGATGGAACATCAGGCAGTGCCGCCGAGCGGCGCGGACCCGATGTCGCCAGCGCCCTCACCTGCTGCCCCTCCAGGGCCGATTTCAATGCAGCCTGGGAGTCGATCAGGAGATGCGTGTCATTCCGGATCAGCGACACAATTGCGTCCGGCGTGTTGCGGAACGGGACGTGCCGGAAATCGACGCCTGCCTCGCCCTTGAACAGGACGGAGGTGAGATGCTGCGTGCTCCCGACCGCAATGGTCGCAACATTCAGCGTCCCTGGCTTGTCCTTGGCAGCCTGGATCAGGTCCTTGAAGGACTTGTACTCGGAATTCGCGTTCACCACGAAGAGGAAGTCGAAGGTGCCAAGGGTGGAGATCGGGACGAAATCGGTGAGCGGATCGAACGGCAGGTTGGCGAAGAGCGGCACGCTCACGGCCGTTCCGTTGGTGAGCATTGCCAGCGTCTGCCCATCGGGCGCGCTCGACAGGGCCGCACGCGCAGCCGTAATGCCGCCGGCGCCCGGCATATTCTCGACGACGAACCGCTGCCCCATCTTCTCGCTGAGCTTCTCGGCGACGATGCGGATCGTGACGTCAGCCACGCCGCCAGCGCCGAACGGCACAATGATCTTGACCGGGCGTGTGGGATAATCCGCCTGCGAGGACGCGGGACCGGGCAAGGTCAAACCCGCTGCCATTGCCAGTCCCAGCAGCATGGATCGTCTGGTGGTCGTTGCGAACATGCGTGCGTTCCCTCTTTAGCTTTTGATCTTGTTGTGTCACTGCCCGAAGCGGAACAGACGCGCCGGGTTGTCGACGAGAAGCTTCTGCCGGGTGGCAGCATCCGGCGCATAAAGCGGCACCAGATCGACCAGATCGCCGTCGTCCGGCATGACGGGCACGTTCGGATGGGGCCAGTCTGTTCCCCACAGAACACGGTCCGGCGCGGCCTCGACCAGAGCGTGACCGAAGGGGGCCACGTCGTGGAACGGCGGGCCTGCACGCGAAATCCGCTCCGGACAGGAGACCTTCACCCAGCACTTCTCGTCATCCCGCAGGAGATCAAGCAGGGCGACGAACCCGGGCTGCTCGAGTCCCTGGCTCGCATCGACCACACCCATGTGGTCGATCACATAGGGCACCGGAAGGCTCATCAGTCGGGGACGGAACTCGGGGATAAGAGTTGCCGGGAGATAAAGATCGACATGCCACCCAAGACCCGCGATACGCTCGACGACCCGGTCGAAGACGCTCATGTCGGGCATCCTTCCGAGCCGCGGCAGGAAGGTGAAACGGCACCCTTCGATTCCGGCCTCCGCCAGATCCCTCAATTGCCGGTCCTCAAACGTCTCATCGACATTGGCGATGCCTTTGTACCGTCCGCCGCTTTGCGCAATGGCATCGGTGACGACCCGGTTGTCGCGTCCATGCGGTGTGGCATTGACGATCACTGCCCGCTCGACTCCGAGACGATCGTGCAGAGCGCGAAACATCTCCAGCGGTGCATCCGGCGGCGTGTAGGGCCGCTCCGGGACATAAGGATAGAGGCGGTCAGGTCCGAAGATATGGCAATGCGTGTCGCAGCTTCCGGGTGGAAGCTTGAACGAGGGGACCCGCGGGTCGGGATGCGGCGGCGGGATCGTAGGCACTGACGTCATTCGTCTGATCGGCCCTCATCATGAAATTGATGACTCTCAGGAAACGCGACAGGACTGCAATGAAGCAAATGGTTTATTTTTGGCAATTGATGAATATGCTTCATATATAGCGGCAGCTCTCCTCCCTTGGAGCCTCCATGCGTATCGACTTCCTCGGCCTTCACGCCTTTGTGGCCATCGCGGAACGCGGCAGCTTCCAACTGGCGGCGGCTCATCTCAACCTGTCGCAGACAGCGCTCAGTCACAGGATCCGTAAGCTGGAGGAGGATCTCGGGGTGAAGCTCCTGTCCCGGACCACGCGAGAGGTATCGCTGACCCAGGCCGGCCTCAATCTGCTGCCCAAGGTGAAAGCCACCATCGAAAGCCTGTCGGTATCCCTGGATGCTCTCCGTGACGAGGGGCGCAGCCGTCAGGAGACCCTGTCCATCGGATGTCTGCCCACCATCGCGTCCGGGCGCCTTCCTTTTGCCCTGCGCCGCTTCCAAGAGAGGCATCCTGACGTTGTGCTGCGGATCTACGACAACTCCGCCACCGAGATCAGCAATCTGGTTCAGGATGGCACCATCGCCTTCGGCATCACCCTGGTCGCCGCCCATCGATGGGACTTCGACATTGAGATGCTGATCAAGGACCCCTTCACCCTCGTCTGCCCGGAGGATCACCCCCTGGCCTCCCAACCTACCGTGAGCTGGTCCGATCTCACGGAAGAGCCCTTAATCAGGATCAGCCCGCAGACTGGTAACCGCATGATCATCGACGATGCTCTGGGGAGCCGCCGGGAAGGCCTGACCTGGCGTTTCGAGGTCCAGCACATCCAGACGGCTGTCGCCCTGGTCAAGGCCGGGGTCGCCCTGACCGTGATCCCCAGCCGGGCCTTCGACTCCGTCGATGAGCGCGGCCTCAGGCTGGTGCCCTTGCGCAACCCGAGCATCACCCGCCAACTCGGCATCGTTTCACGGCGGGGAACGCCGCTATCCCCGCTTGCCGACGAGCTTCGCAAGATTGTCGTTGAGATCTTCACTGGCGAAGAGCGCACCCCTCTCAAGCGCACAGCCAAGAAGCCTGCACAGAGCGTGAAAAAAATTCATCAAAAGCCATAAACAAACCATTTGCTGCATAAAGCCCCCTGATGCACCCTCCCCGAACTTCATTTGTCACATCAGGGGAGAAGGACCATTCAGCCTCGCATTCCTTGCATGATCCTTCGGGGTGGCACCTCCAAGGGCGCCTATTTCCTGGCTGACGATCTTCCGTCCGATCCGGCGCGGCGCGATGCGCTGCTCCTGTCGGTCATGGGATCGCCCGATCCGCGCCAGATCGACGGCATCGGTGGCGCTCACCCTCTGACGAGCAAGATCGCCATCGTGTCCAAATCCAAGCACCCCGACTGCGATATCGACTTCTTGTTTGGGCAGGTCGGCATCGACAAGCCGAAGGTGGATGTCACGCCTAATTGCGGCAACATTCTTGCGGGCGTCGCGCCTTTCGCCATCGAGCGCGGCCTCGTGAAGGCTGTTGATCCCGTGACACGGGTGCGGGTGCATACCGTCAACACGGGAACGATCGCAGAGCTGACGGTGCAGACGCGTGACGGTCATGTGATCTATGGCGGCGATGCTCGCATCGACGGTGTGCCGGGCACCGCAGCGCCCATCGCAGTCGAATTCCTTGATGCTGCCGGCTCCGTCTGCGGCTCCCTGCTGCCGACCGGCAACGTGGTGGATCGCGTCGCGGGTGTAGACGTGACCTTGATTGACAACGGCATGCCGGTTGTTGTGCTTGAGGCTTCCGCCGTCGGGCGCACGGGATATGAACTGCGCGATGTGCTCGACAAGGACACGGAGCTGAAGGCCCGCCTGGAGGAGATCCGCCTGGAGGCCGGCAAGCTCATGGGGCTCGGCGATGTCTCGTCCAAGGTTGTCCCGAAAATGACCCTGGTGGCGCCTCCCGCTGCCGGCGGCCATGTCTGTACGCGCAGCTTCATCCCTCACGAATGCCATGCATCGATCGGCGTCTTTGCTGCCGTGACGGTTGCAACAGCCTGCGTGTTGCCGGGCTCTCCCGCATCGCGGATGGCCCAGATCCCTCCGGGACGCGAGAAGACCCTCTCGGTCGAACATCCTACCGGCGAGTTCAGCGTGGTGATCGAGGTCGGGGGCACTGAGGAGAACCCCGTCGTCGAGAAGGCCGGTCTTCTCCGCACCGCCCGCCTGCTCTTCGAAGGTCATGTTTTTGCGCATGAGTCGCTTGCGCTGTCTTCTGAAGCCGACCGCGACGCTGCTTAGCTTCTTTCAACACCTCCTTTTGAGGCCTCTATGATGACTGGAAAGACCGGACTTGTCGTCACCGCCCATCCTGGCGACTTCGTATGGCGCGCAGGCGGCGCCATCGCCCTTCATGCGAAGAAAGGCTATCGCATGAAGATCGTCTGCCTCTCGTTCGGCGAGCGCGGCGAAAGCCAATGGGCCTGGAAGAAGGGCGAAGTCTCGCTGGCCGAGGTCAAGGCGCAGCGGCGCGAGGAGGCTGAGCGCGCCGCCGAAACGCTCGGCGCTGAGATCGAGTTCTTCGATGCGGGTGATTACCCGCTCCACACCACTCCTGAGATGCTGGATCGTCTGGTCGATATCTACCGGAAGCTCAAGCCCTCTTTCGTGCTCACCCATTCCCTGGAGGATCCCTACAACGTGGATCATCCGGAGGCGACACGCTTTGCGCAGGAGGCCCGCATCGTCGCCCAAGCGGCCGGGCACAAGCCCAACCCGGACCTGGCCTACAATGCGCCACCGGTCTTCCTATTCGAGCCGCATCAGCCCGAGCAGTGCAACTACAAGCCCAACGTGATCCTCAACATCGACGACGTGTGGGAGACCAAGCGCAAGGCCTTCGAGATCTTGGCGGCGCAGAAGCACCTGTGGGAATACTACACCCGCGTGGCGCTGAACCGCGGCATGCAGGGCGGGCGCAACTCCGGACGTGCCATGACTTATGGCGAAGCCTATCAGCGTATCTTCCCACAGATTGTCGAGGAACTCGCATGAAGCCGGTTGTCGTCACCAACACGCCGCGCATCGGCCAGGACGTCGTCGACCGGCTTGCGGAGCTCGGCGTCGCAACCGCCCACGAGGCCATGGGCCGCTCAGGGCTCATGAAGCCCTATATGCGGCCGATCTGGTCGAGTGCCCAGGTGGCCGGCAGCGCCGTGACGGTGCTGGCGCAGCCAGGCGACAACTGGATGATCCATGTGGCCGTCGAGCAGTGCAAGCCGGGCGACGTTCTGGTCGTAGGAGTCACCACCGACAACACCGACGGCATGTTCGGTGACCTGCTGGCGACATCCCTAAAAGCCCGCGGGGTGGTCGGCCTCGTCATCGACGCCGGTGTACGCGACGTGAAGACCCTGACCGAGATGGGCTTCCCCGTCTGGTCTCGCGCCATCTCGGCCAAAGGGGCGGTGAAGGCGACCCTGGGCTCCGTCAACGTTCCCGTGGTCTGCGCGGGCGCGCTGGTGAAGCCAGGTGATGTGGTCGTCGCCGACGACGACGGCGTTCTGGTGGTGCCGAGACGGGAAGCCGAAACCGTGGCTATCGCTGGTGAAGCGCGTGTTGCCAATGAGGGCTCAAAGCGCGAGCAACTCGCTTCTGGCATTCTAGGCCTCGACCTCTACAAGATGCGAGAGCCGCTCGCGAACGCGGGTCTCGTCTACCTCGAATACAAGGATGAGGAGTAAGGGCAAAGCCCTTCTCCTGTCGAAGGATGGTGGGAACACATGAGCCTTGAGATCGCCTTCATCGGTTATGGGGAAGTCGGGCAACTCTTCTCACGTCAGCTCGCGGCCAAGCCGGGCATTCGCGCGACCGTCTACGACATCCTCTTCAACGACCCAATCCGAGGCCCCGAGCTGAAGCGGCGCGCCTCAGCTGGCAAGGTTCATGCGGCCAACAGCACGGCCGACGCCTGCCGGACAGCAGAGATCGTTATCTCGGCTGTTACAGCGGACTCCGCCGTTACGGTAGCACTGCAGGCTGCGCCTCACCTCAAGCCCCAGCAGACCTATGTTGATCTGAATTCAATCTCCCCTGCTACGAAACGGAGCGTAGCCGACAAGGTTCGCCAGGGAGGTGCATCCTTCATCGAGTTTGCCGTCATGGCTCCCGTGAACGGTGTCGGGATCGAGGTTCCTATCCTGAGCGGCGGTGAGACGGCCGAAACAGTTTCTGCCCGACTCAACGAACTGGGGATGAGGATCACGCCTGTCAGCCCAGAGATCGGAACGGCCTCTGCCACGAAGCTCTGCCGCAGCATCGTCATCAAGGGCATGGAGGCGCTCATGGTGGACTTCACGCTCGCATCTGAAAAGGCGGGTGTTATGCCGGCTGTACTGGCGAGCTTGAAAGCCTCCTATCCAGGCATGGATTGGGAGAATGTAGCGAAGGTGATGATGTCCCGCGTGAAGCAGCACGGCATTCGGCGCGCCGCGGAGATGCGTGAAGCGAGTCGCATGGTTATCGAGTTGGGCCTGGACGGATCATTGGCCGCGGCCATAGCCGAAAGGCACGAAACTTTCGCCAGATCCGAAGTACCGTCAGGAACCGATTGAATCCGGCGGAAGGATCTGCAGAGCCCTTCTTCCTGCAGATGCTTAGGCCTCAGCATCCGTCGAGACATGGCGTGTTGCCCAAAGCGCAGCCTGAGTTCGATTGCAGGCACCAACTTTCTTCAAGATCGCCTTGACGTGCACTTTCACAGTCGACTCGGACAGGTTGAGCTGGCGGGCAATGACTTTGTTCGGCGCTCCTTCCCTTAGGAAATCCAAGATCTGCGCCTCTCGCACCGAGAGCTTTCGGCCTGGCATTCGATAATCTTCGCATCGTCTCAAGTCATCTGCCGGCGCAGTCGCAGCATGATCGGCATTCGGCCCAGTCATGGATAGAACGAAGGCTGATGGCAGAACGATCTCACCAAGCATGACAAGCTCGAGAGATCCGACGAGGATCTCGCGTTGGCTGTTAGAGAGGCAAAAGCCGTGTGCCCCTGCCTGACATGCTGCGGACACAGCGTTAAGCTCGAACGTTTCTGCCAGAATCACGATTCTTCCATCGGGAAAGAGCGCCTTAAGTTGGGTGATGATTCCGACGGCGCCATCGCTGTATCTCTGCCCATCAATGATGAAGAGAGAATGCTCCCCATTAAGAGCTTCTGGTAAGTTTGATATATCGTCGATGACTTCGTGCCATACGTTGAATACTCCGCCGGCCAGAACAGTTTCTAGGCCGATCCGCAAGAGTGGATTGCTGCAGATCGGGAACACTGTCGTTGAAGGCTTTTCCTTCAATTGAAGGATTTGCCGCTCTTCTATCAAGTTTTGCAATGACATGGATTAAACCGCTATTTTCATGAGCAGAGGGATGCTCCCATTAACTAGGAGATGGACTCTAACGAAGTACGTAAACAATCCTGCGCGAGGCCGCGTCCACGATAACCCGATGGTCGTTCACGAGAGCATATCGATAGGTTTCATGGTGCGGTATCAGGTGGAGTTCGATATCCTCAGACAGCGTCTCTCCGATAAGTGCGCCTCGGCTGAAATGAGAGGCCAAATTGAAATCCTGCCGCGGGCTGGTTCTCACCGGGGCGGGCGAGGCAATGTTGTGTGTGGCATCAAGAAGAGCGTGTTGCTGGTGCGCTGACATGGGCGGCCCAGCTTGATGGGTGGCATTCGGCGCTGTAGTGGGCGTTGCAACGATGCCCATGGAGAACACGGCTAAAGCCAGATGATACGCGGCTTGCATGGTTATCCTCTATCACTAGCGTGCTAGGACAGAGAACGGATCGGTCATGAGGTTTATTCCGATCCTTTACAAAAAACGGCATACCTCTTCCGAGGTAGGCTGCAGACTAGCGTACGAATTCGGCTAATGCCTTAGCCTCCGCCTCTCCTTCCAGGGGGCTCCCGGCACCGAGATTGCCAAGATAGGCATCGACAAGGTCACCGCCCGAGCTTGGCATATACTCAGCCTCCTTCACAGGAGTTGCCAAAGCAAAGGTCACGTTCCATTCATCAGATCGGCAGGCGACTGCATTGGTTGCGCTGGAGGTGGAGTGAAGCCTGAACTCTCGGCATAGCGATTCATTTGCGAGTCGGTATGTCGAGACCACCCTTAGCCGCCCAATCGGAAGTTCGACCTCACGACCAGATCCGAGGCGGCTCAGTTCCTGCCGAACGAGGGGGTCTTCCAGCTGTGCCAGGCGACCTGCCTCCGGCTGGGATTGCTGCCCGATCAAATAGCCTGCGGCCACCGCGACAGCTGCAAAGGAGGCGGCCAGAGCCATCCTCATGGGATATGGTCTGCTTGGCCTTAGGTTCCTTGTCTCTATGGGTGTAGGTCTATCGCCGCTCTGACTTGTAGCTTCATAGGCCTCAATCTGCGCCGAAATGGCTGCATGAAGCTCACTTGGGACATCAGGAGCAAGGTTGCTGGCAAAAAATGAACGTGTCAGGCGGCGGCTTCGCTGAAACTCGACAATCTTCCTTGCTATTGCTGGATCCTGGGCCATGACTCTGGCGACGGCTGCAGCCACGGGCTCATCGAGCTCTCCGTCCGCAAAGGCCATCAGGATTTCATCGGTGAGATGCAGCTCCGACATCTTCCTACTCCACTCTTATCTCTTGTGCCCTCAGGCAGCCGCTGTCATTTCGACCAGTCGCTTTCTGGCTCGAGCCAGACGACTCATGATCGTTCCAACAGGGATTTGCAGCACCTCTGCAGCTTCCCGGTACGTGAGATCCTCTCCACACACCAAAGCAAGGACCTCGCGCTGTTCCTGCGGCAGGCTATCGATCGCCCGCTGAACTTCCGCCAAGGCGAGCCTGCTCATGATCGGCTGCTCGCCCGGATCGCCGATCAGCTGCGTCTGCGAATCCACGTCTTCCATCATGCCTTCGGTTCTCATTCGTCTGAGGTGGTCGATCCAGTGATTACGGAGAATTCGGAACATCCATGCATCGAACCGGGTGCCCGGCGTCCAAGTGTTCGCGTTGGCGAGAGCGCGTTCGCAGGCCCCTTGAACAAGATCATCCGCAAGGGGCTGCGAGCGGCAGAGCACCAACGCGAAGCGTCGAAGCCTCGGGAGAAGCGCCACAAGTTCCTGTCCTATGGCTGTTGCCATTCCTGCTCCACGTGACCTGATAGAACCATAACGGGAAAGCTAGTCGTTTTATTCCAACCTCAAGAGGAGGCGACTTCACCGAGGCGCTGAGGAGGACGTTCGCTTGGCCAACCAAAATGAAAAAGGGCGGCCCAGAGGCCGCCCCAAGCTCAATACTAAACCTAGTTAGCGTTAGCGGATAACCTGCACGATCCTGCGGGTGCCGGGCTCGACAAGCACGGGGGTGTTGTTCACCACCGTATAGCGGTAGCCCTTCACCTTGTACTGGGCCGGAACCTCATGGAAAGTCACACCGGATTCAGGCAGGGTCGCGCCGACACGCACCTCTTCCTTATAGGTATAAGACGGCACGCTCTGCGTGGTCACATACTGGCGGAATTCCGGCTGCTGCTGGTCGGCAATACCGCCCACGATCGCACCCGTGACACCGCCCACGGCCGCACCGACAGGGCCGCCAACGACCGCGCCACCAACCGCACCCGTGGCTGCACCCGCAGCGGCACCGCCGGACTGTGCAAAGGCCGCCGCAGGGGCAAGAGCAGCGAGAACAACGCTGGTGAGAAGAATCTTCTTCGACATGATCTGACTCCTGAACAAAGCTTCGGGATTATCACCCGGCAACCGACAACGCGCTGCCAGCGAAGTAGTTTCCAAGAAACAAAGATACAGATGCCGATGTTCTTACATAAAAATCTTCATGAACGTACGATGAACAGGAATGGCGGCGAATATTCATAAAATTCCAATAAATACGAATGTGATATTTTGAACCTGCTCACTTCTTTACATTGACGTACATCATTTACCTAGCTTGTTAAACCAAGTGACTTCTAGCCAACTGCTTCAACTTACTAACTTGCTGCCGCTGCCCAGAGACTTCGAGGGATTCTGAAACCAGCTGGCGCTCTGACCGTTATCTTATGTTCACTGGGCCATTAGAGCCCATTGCGGGAACATGGGCCCGTTCAGGGCACATTGGCGAGCCGGGATGATGACATCGAAACGACGCTCCTTGCTGGTATTGGCATCCTGTCTTGCCATTGCTTGGCCGGCTAAGATCCAGTTTGAGATCGCCGAAGGTATGAGCCTACCCATCACCGGAGCTCGAGCCATAGCCGAGCCCGGCAACAACGGTGGGAATGGCAATGGGGGCAACGGAAACGGTGGCAATGGCGGCGGGAACGGGGGCGGAAGAGGTGACGGCGGGTCTCCAGGAAATTCTGGCAACAGCGGCAATGCAGGCGACCGAGGAAATGGCGGCAATTCGGGTGACCGCGGAAATAGCGGGAACGCAGGGGATCGCGGCAACAGTGGAAACACAGGAGGTCGAGGAGATTCTGGCAACAATGGCAGCGGCAGCGCAAATGGCAATGCCGGGGGCGCCGGAAACTCTGCTGGAAACAATAGCTCCTCCGGCAACGGCAACGGCAACGGCAACGGCAACGGCAACGGCAACGGCAACGGCAACGGCAACGGCAACGGCAACGGCAACGGCAACGGCAACGGCAGAGGGGCCGGGAATGAAGGGGCCGGTCAAGGCAAATCCTCAGGCCAAGAGGGATCGTCAAACGCCGGAGGGACGTCAGGCCGAGGAGATTCATCTACGCAAGGAAATTCCTCAGGCCGGAATACGGGGAATACCTCTCAAAACAGCCGCGCTTCGCGCTCCCCGACACCTGCAGGGATGCCAGGATTTTTAGGGGCGATCACCAACAGCCTTCGCCCCATTGCAGCAGCTCCTGTCAAAGCCATCGAGAGAGCCTTGGCTCCCAGGGGCACTCCAAAAGATAATTCTGCTCGATCCGCGAAATCCAACGCAACCTCATCGCAGAAAGCGGCGCGACCAGGCAAAGCTGACCCCAATCCCAGCAAGGCCGCGGCAACCTCTGCAAAGCCCCCTAGCCCTCCACTTCGAGCACGCGTCCAGGCAACAGGTGCGGCTGCGGATCAAAACCTGCCTAAACCCAAGCAGGCATCGCGCTCAATCGTGGCTGTCGGACTCACTTCGGAGAGCCTCACGCGCCTGAGGGCGCGAGGATTTCAAGCTGACAGGCAGACCAAGGGCACCCTCGCGAGCGTAGTGCGTCTTGTCCCGCCCCGTGGCATGTCTCTTGCTCAGGCACAGCGCGCCGTGCGCGTAGCCGATGCGGCGGCTATCGCCGATTATGATCACTTTTACTATACGGATGGAGCTTCGGGCTGCACTGGGGTCAGCTGCGAGGCGGTCTCCCTGGTTGGCTGGAACCTGCCGGCCACCAAGCAATGCGGTCCAGTTCCGACAATCGGCCTCATTGATACGGGCATCGACCGCGAGCACGAGGCTCTGCGGGGCCAGTCAATTGAGATTGTTTCCGGACTGCAACTTCACGGCGATCCTTCTCAGCGCGACCACGGCACCGCTATCGCGGCTCTTCTCGTGGGTCGGAGTGGAAGCAGCGCTCCAGGTCTTCTGCCCGAAGCACGCATTCTGGCGGTGGATGCCTTCTATCGCGATGGCGGAACGGCGGATCGAACGGACGTGACGACGCTCGTCATGGCCCTGGAGGCACTGGCGGAGAGAAAAGTACGCGTCGTCAACATGAGCCTGTCCGGACCTCCCAACGAAGTGCTCAAGCGGGCTATTGCCTCGGCCCAAGCAAAGGGCATGACCATCATAGCCGCAGCCGGAAACAATGGTGCAGGCGCCGAGCCATCCTATCCCGCCGCTTATCCAGGCGTGATCGCCGTCACGGCCGTCGACAATAAGCGCGATGTCTATCGCCGTGCGACTCAGGGCGATTACATCGACCTTGCGGCGCCCGGAGTGGACCTGTGGGTTGCCGCGCCGGGTGGAGGCGGCACGACGAAAAGCGGCACATCCTATGCCGTGCCCTTCATCTCCGCCGCTGCCGCAATCCTGCACGCTTCCGACACAACCCTGAACCCGGCTGACCTCGAGGCTGCTCTCGATAGCAACGCATTGGATTTAGGCAAGCCGGGCCGTGACCAAACCTACGGGCACGGGCTTTTACAGGCGGCGAACCTGTGTCCGTCTCACGCAGACGAAATGCCTGTCGCACAATCGCACGTCGAATCTGACGCCACGGCTCCTTGAGGAACTCCGGCTACAGGACGAGAATGTCGTGGGTGATCTCATCCATTGAGAGCAACCTGCTCCCAATGGATGCCGGATGGCCTTAGACCAGCCCGCTTAGATAGCGTTGCAGGGTTGCGCGAGTGCCTTCGCGCCAGAGTCCGCTCAATGCGGCCGCGAACCGGGACCGGAAGACCGGGCTTTCGGAAACATCGCCGAAGATGTCTCTCAGGTTCAGGAAGGCGGGCGCATCGTCTCTTGCAGCCAATGCGGCCGGTTGCAGACGGCTGGCATTCGGATCGTCAAGAGAAAACGGTTGGCCCTGATCGTCCAGACCTGCGCAGTACCGGCACCAGAGCGCAGATACGAGGGCCAACCCTGTGACATCACCGCCAACCTTCAGTCGGTCACGTGTCGAGGGAAGGATAAACTTGGGCTGTCGGTTGGAGCCGTCCTGGGCGAGACGCGGGATTGTGTCCCCTACATCGGGATTGCTGAAGCGGCGGGCGATCAGCCGGTAGTAATCCTGGAGATCGACACCCGGCACAGGAGGCACGCAGGGGATGATCTCCTCCATCTCCAGCTTGTCGAGGAAGCCACGCACCAGCGGATCCTCCATGGCCTCATGGACGAAATGAATGCCCAGAAGCCCAGCCGGATAGGCGATGGCCGCATGCCCGCCATTGAGAATGCGCAGCTTCATCAGCTCGAACGCCGCTACGTGAGGCGTGAAGGTGACACCAACCTCCTCCAGAGCCGGACGTCCGGAGGGGAAATGGTCCTCGATCACCCATTGACGAAACGGCTCGCAGAAAACGGGCCAGTTGTCCTGCACGCCGAAGCGCTCGGCTAAGGCGGCGCGCTCCCTGTCCGTGGTTGCTGGTGTGATGCGGTCGACCATGCTGTTGGGAAAGGCCACCTGCTCCCGAACATAAGCTGCAAGAGACGGGTCAATCAGATCCGCAAGGCCAGCAACGGCCTCCCTCGCGACCCTCCCATTATGAGGAATGTTGTCGCACGACATGATGGTAAAGGGCGCAAGTCCCTCATCCCTCCGGCGCTTGAGGGCCGCTAGGATGACACCAAACACACTCCTGGGCGTCTGCAAGTGAGCGGCATCATGCACGATGTCCGGGTGCTCGGGATTGAAGGCCCCTGTGCCCGGATCGATGCAGTAGCCTCCCTCTGTGATGGTGAGAGACACGATCCGCAGCGCAGGATCATTGAGGGCTTGGACAATCGCGCGGCCATCTTCTCCAATAGGAACGAAGTCGACCATCGCACCAGTCACCCGGGCATGGTTGGCTCCGGGCTCAAGCTCCACCACGGTAGTGAGCCAGTCCTGAGGCTCGAGCGCTTGCCGCATCGCTCTATCACCAGCGCGAATGCCCGCGCCGACGAGAGCCCAATCAAGGTCTTTGCCGGCATTGAACAGATCATCCAGATACACGGCCTGATGAGCGCGATGGAAGTTGCCGACGCCGACGTGGAGAATGCCAGCCCGGAGTTCTGCACGATGATAATGTGGCCGGGCTATGCTGGGGTGCAAATCTGAGAGGTGGGCTAGGTTCAGGATCCGGCTCATGATGGTGACTTTGGCTGGAATCGGAGGAAGAGTGCTTCAGGGAGGTGGCTCCCCTCCATCCATCAACATTGATTGTAACAATGTCAACAGTTCGGCTTTAAAATCCAGCGCTGCTTTAGCTCTGCTGATAAACTGGCCTATGCGCGTCTCTCATAGAGGCTTTCGTAATCATCTCGGAGCATGCAACTTTGATGCCGGCAGACGTTGGCTGCACATCCCTGTGATGTATTCCCTTATAGTCCCGCTATGGCCATTGTCAGCGCTATTCATGAATCGACCCTAGCTGTCACATCGTTTAGGATACGGCTTGGAGCATAAACCGATAAACTGCAGTGACACCTGATCTGGCTCGGACGACCAGCAAAGAGAGGGTTCGCCTGTTATAATGTCAGCATAGTCTCTTCTGGCAAGTGCTCCGAAGACGTTGATGCAGCCAAGTGGCGGGAGGATCGCCATGGAACGGAAACTGTTGCGTCTTGCTGCGGCCATTGTCTTTGCAGTGGTGGGGGCCAGTTCGGCTGGCGCTGAGATTCTCATCGGCATGGCAGGAGCACTCACTGGCCCTAATGCCTACCAAGGCGAGCAGCAACAGCAGGGCGTGGAGATGGCCATCGTAGACATCAACGCTGCCGGCGGTCTGCTCGGCCAGCAACTGAGGCTCATTTCTGTTGATGATGCTTGCGACAGCGGCCAAGCGATCGCCGCGGCTCACAAGCTTGTGGCCGAGAAAGTAGTCTTTGTCGTTGGGCACCAATGCTCGGCCGCCTCCATTCCAGCAGCCGGTATTTATGAGAGAGCCGGCGTCATCCAGATGACTCCGGCCTCGACCAATCCACGACTGACGGAAGAGGGTCGCGCGAATGTCTTTCGCATTTGTGGAAGAGATGACCAGCAGGGCGCAATCGCTGGGGCCTATCTGGCAGAACGAGGGAGGGACGCAAAGATCGCCATCCTCAACGACGGCTCGATCTATGGCAAAGGGATTACCGAGGAAACCCAGCGTCAACTCCGCCAACATGGGGGCGCAGAGACACTCTCCGAGGAGCTTGAGCCAGGTTTGAACGACTATTCACTCCTCATCGCAAAGCTGCAGGGTGCCGGTATCCAGATTGCCTACTTCGGTGGATACTACCGGGAAGCAGCCATTTTGATCCGCAATGCCCGCGAGCAGGGTTACAATCTGCAGCTGGTGTCCGGTGACAGCATCGCGAGCGAAGCCTTCGTACAGGTAACGGGCGAGGCTGGAGAAGGCACGGTATTCACCTCCTTCCGAGACCCCCGCCGAAACCCCGGCGCCGCCTCTCTCATCGAGCGCTTCCGGCACCAAGGGTTCGAACCTGAAGGCTACACGCTCTACAGCTACGGCGCCGTTCAGGCCTGGGCTCAGGCCGTTGCCAAGGCAGGCTCAACCGAGCCTCAAGCCGTAATGAGCGCGCTTCGCTCGAACGAGTTCGACACCATTCTTGGGAAGGTCAGCTTCGATGCCAAGGGCGACGTGCGGCAACCCGGCTTCGAATGGTTCATCTGGCGGAGTGGCCAATATGTGCCCCTGGAATGAGGAAGGGGCCTTGCCCCTGCTAGAATGCCCTTCTACCTGAGCGTCCGCTGGCGCTTGCTCCTCGCCTTTCTCGGAATCAGCGCCTTCGCGGTGCTGGCCGCAGCCACGGGGACCTATGCCTTCCGCCAGATGGCCCATGTGATTGAACGGATCACGGAGCAGCGCGTCCCCTCCGCTCTTGCTGCTCTCGACCTGTCGCGGCAAGCCGAACGCACTGTTGCCGCAGCGCCAACGCTTCTCACAGCCCGCTCACAGGCGCAGTATCGGGAGATCTCTGCCGCCGTTACAGCGGAAGTCGAGCGTCTCGAAGATCTGCTTGCCCAGATCCGGAGCGAGGTTGATCCCGCCACGGTCGCCGCCATGGAGCCCGCTGTCGCGGGATTGCGGCGCAACCTCACGGCGCTCGCCGGCCTTGTGGCAGGACGCCTCGCAGTAGCAGCGCAAAAAGATGCACTCGTCCAGCGCCTTTCAAACGCAACAGTCGCAGCGCAACGCCTGATCGCCCCTGCTCTTGTGGTTTTGGACGCCAAGTTTGCAGCCTCCCGTCGCATGGACCGTGGCGAGCAGACAACTGCCGGCTTCCCGCAACCTCCTTCGGTGATTGTGCAGGAGATTGCCGAGAATCTTCTTATGCAGAAGGCGCAGCTCGAATTCGCCTCGATCAGTGACGGCTTGCTCAAGGCGTCACTTGCCGAGAAGCCTGCCGATATCCCGGTGATGAGCTTCCCTCTCAACCGCTCCCTGTCGGCATTGCGCCAGATCGCTTCCGAACTCGCGGATCAGCGTCTGCGATCGCGTTTCGATCAGCGGATCTCGGACTTCGCTCGGCTGACCGATGGGCAGGACAGCATCCTGTCCGCACGGAGGACGGAGCTTATCCTCGTCGAGGATGCCGAGCGACTTCTTGCGGAGAATGCTGGCCTTTCCGCACAACTGACGAAAGCAGTCGATGGTCTTGTCGCAACGTCCCGCGGCGATATTCGTGCGGCAAGCGACGAGGCCTTGATGGCTCAGAGCATCGGCCGGAATATCCTGCTGAGTGTCGTATCTCTCAGTCTTCTGAGTTCTCTGCTCATTGTCTGGATCTATGTCGATCGCAATCTCGTTGCGCGGCTGCAGAACCTGAGCAACAGCATGCTGGCGATCGCCGGAGGCAACCTGTGCGCTCCTTTGCCAAGGGACGGGGGAGATGAGATCGGACAGATGGCAAAGGCTCTCGCCGTCTTCCGAGACACGGCGATTGAGGTCGAGGAGAAGAACCTGCGCGAGGTCGCCGATGCCCGGCAACGATTGATCGATGCAATCGAGAGCATCAACGAGGGCTTCGCCCTCTATGGCGCCGACGATCGCCTCATCCTATGCAACAGCCGCTATGAGGAGCTCCTTTATCCTGGAACCGGTGTTCCCATGGAGCCAGGAACACCGTTTGAGACGGTGATCCGACGCGCGGCGGAGCGCGGTCTCATCCTGGAGGCAAAAGGACGGGTCGACACCTGGGTTGCCGAAAGGCTGGATCGGCACAGGAACCCGGTCGCAGCCGAGATCCAGCACCGCGATGGCAATCGCTGGATTCAGGTCTGCGAACGCAGGATAGCAGGAGGCGGAACTGTCGCGGTCTACACCGACATCACGGAAATCAAACACCATGCGGCACAGCTGGAGCTCGCCCGCGATGAAGCCATGGCAGCGACACGGGCGAAGAGCCAGTTCCTCACGAACATGAGCCATGAGCTCAGAACGCCACTGAATGCGATTATCGGCATCACCGAGATGCTCAAGGAAGAAGCTGAGGAGACCGGCGAAGAGCCGCTGGTGGAGCCGCTGGACAGGATCCGTCATGCCGGCACGCATCTGTTGACCCTGATCAATGAAATCCTCGACCTTGCCAAGATCGAGGCGGGCAAGCTCGAGCTCCACCCGGAAGAGATCGACCTCCGTGTTCTGATCGGAGAAACCTCCATGACGGCTGAGCCTCTCGCCAGAAGGAACAACAACCATCTCAAGGTCGAGATCGCCTCGGATATCGGCCGGATGCAGACCGATCCTGTGCGCCTGCGACAGGTTCTGCTCAATCTGTTGAGCAATGCCTGCAAATTCACCAAAGGCGGAACCGTGACAGTAACGGCCTCTCGGATCATGGATCGAGGAGGAGACACGATCACCATCGCGGTTCGCGATACAGGCATCGGCATGACAGCAGAGCAACGCGACAGGCTCTTTCAGGAGTTCAGCCAAGCGGACAGCACGACGACACGAAAATTCGGAGGAACGGGGCTTGGACTTGCCATCAGCCGCCGACTTTGCCGTGTCATGGGTGGAGACATCAGCGTGCAAAGCGCCGTGGGGGTCGGCAGCACGTTCACCGTTTCCATGCCGACGGGCGGGGTGGTGGGCCCTCCCAGGAGACGCTCCAGCGCAGGGAGCTCTTCCGTGATGCTGCAACCTCTCGGGCAAGGACAACGCGCGCTGATCATCGATGACGAGACCACATCGCGGGAGATCCTGCGCCAGATCCTGATGCGTGAAGGCTTCGAGGTGGTGATGGCGGAGAGCGGTCAACAAGGGATCGAGATCGCCCGTGAGATCCGGCCGTCCGTTATTACCTTGGATGTGCTGATGCCGGGTCTCGATGGCTGGAGTACCCTCCAGCAATTGAAGCGCGATCCTGAGCTTCAAGATATTCCTGTCATCATGGTCACCATCGTCGACGAGGAGAACCAGGCATATGCCTTAGGTGCCGCCGCCTATCTGACGAAGCCAGTCAATCGCGAGTGTCTCCTGAAAGCTCTTACGGCCTGCCGAACCGACCACGCAAGCTCTCGAGTTCTGATCGTGGAAGATGACCCACACACCCGAGGATGGCTCGCCCGTATCTTGCGTGAGGACGGGTGGGAGGTGGCCGAGGCCGAGAACGGACGGGTTGCGTTGGACCGGCTTCCGCTCGTCAAGCCCGACATCATCCTCCTCGACCTCATGATGCCGGAGATGGACGGTTTCGAGTTCGTCGATGAGGTCCATCGAAATGAGGAGACGCGGCATCTTCCTTTGATCGTACTGACGGCAGCCGATGTCGACGAGGAAGCTCAGCGTCGCCTGAGCGGTGGGATTCAAAGGATCCTGCGCAAGAAGTTAGGTGGCAGGGATGAGGTGCTCGCCACCTTGCGGGACGTCATTGCCGATTGCCTTCGGCTCGGCAGACCGGAGCACCAGGGGCGAGTATGACCAGAATTCTCTACGTCGAGGACAACGAGGACAATGTCTACATGCTGACCCAGCGTCTGACGAGACACGGCTTCGAAGTCAGCATTGCCTCGGATGGCACACAGGGTATCGAAATGGCTCACCGGGAGAAGCCCGATCTGATCCTGATGGATCTCGGTCTGCCTTCTCTCGACGGCTGGACGGCGGCACGTCAGCTCAAGCAGGGGCCAGATACCCAGGATATTCCGATTCTTGCACTGTCTGCGCACACGATGCCAGGAGATCGGGAGAAGGCGCTGAGCGCCGGCTGCGACGACTATGATGCGAAACCGATTGTTTTCGAGCGATTGCTTGAGAAAATTGATGCACTCATCCGGAGCCGGAGCTTTCCATGACCGCTTCCGGCGTCCGTATCCTTGTCGTGGATGACAATGAGGACAACCGATATACGCTGACGCGGAGGCTGCAACGTGAGGGATGGACTGATCTGGCGACCGCCGAGAATGGACGCGAGGCTCTCGCCCTGATCGCCGACGAGCGCTTCGATCTCGTTCTTCTCGATATCATGATGCCCGAGATCAACGGCTACGAAGTCCTGAAGCGGCTCAAGACGGATGTGGCTACGCGCGACATTCCGGTTCTGATGATCTCCGCCCTGTCGGAATTCGAAAGTGTCGTCCGCTGCATCGAACTCGGAGCCGAGGACTACTTACCCAAGCCTTTCAACCCGGCGCTCTTGAGAGCACGCGTGAGAGCCTGCCTTGAAAAGAAGAGACTGCATGACCAAGAGGTCAATTATCTTACCGAGATCGACCATCAGCGGCGACGGGCTGAGGCGCTCCTTCATGCCATTCTGCCGTCACAGGCTGTGGACGAGCTCGAGCAGTCCCATACCGTGATCCCCCGCCGCCATGAAGATGTGGTCGTGTTCTTTGCAGACATCGTCGGATTTACGGCCTATTGCGATCTCCTTGCGCCGGAGGAGATTGTCGCGAACCTTCATGTTTACGCTTCAACCTTCGAGGACATCGCGTCGCAGCACGGCCTTGAGAAGATCAAGACCATCGGCGATGGGTTTCTCGCAACCGCCGGCCTGCTTCTGCCCAATCCGGATCCGGTGATGGCGAGCATCGAATGCGCAATAGCGACTATTGCCTCCGCCCGTAGCCTGCCTCTGCCCTGGGATGTGCGAGTCGGCATTCACATCGGCCCGGTCGTCGCGGGCGTCGTAGGCCGGCAGAAATTCAGCTTCGACATCTGGGGCGATACCGTGAACGTCGCCGCACGGCTTGCCGGATACGGTAGGCAGAGCGGCATTAATCTCAGCGCCCCCGCCTGGGAGCGAGTCCGGACGCGGGTCGACGCCGCTCCTCTGGGACCTGTTCCCATCAAGGGCAAGGGCGATATCGAGGCCTACAGGGTTGTCCCTCCCGAATAGATAAGACGGACGGCCGGCACCGTCCGCCGGTCTCAGATATGGAGCTCACGTCCCAGGGATTTCAGGGCACTCTCCTGGAAAGCCTCGCCCTGTGTGGGGTGCGCATGGATGGTGCCGGCGATATCCTCAAGACGTGCCCCCATCTCGATGGCGAGGCCGAAGGCTGCGGAGAGTTCGGACACGCCCTGCCCGACGGCCTGGATACCGAGAATCAGATGGTTGTCCGCCCGGGCCACGACGCGAACGAAACCGTCCTCGCCGAGCTTTGTCATGGCGCGCCCGTTCGCCGAGAAGGGGAAGTGGCCGACGCGGATCTCACTGCCGATCTTCTGAGCCTCGTCCGAGGTCAGGCCAACAGCGACGATCTCCGGATCGGTGAAGCATACCGCCGGGATGGCTCGCTTGTCCCAGACTCGCTTATGGCCTGCGATGATCTCGGCCACCATCTCACCCTGCGCCATGGCGCGGTGGGCCAGCATCGGCTCGCCCGTCACATCACCGATGGCATAGATGCCCCGCATCGAACTCTGGCACCTCTCGTCGATCCGAATGAAGGGGCCATCCATATCAAGGACAAGTTCCTCCCTACCCCACCCATGAGTGACCGGCCTCCGGCCAACCGTGACGAGGATCTTGTCGGCCGCAAGCGGCACTTCAGATCCGCTCTCCGTTTCCACCAGCAGAGTCCCGCCAGATTTGGCCAGTCCCTTGGCCTTTGCACGTGCCATAACGTCGATGCCGAGAGCCTGCAGCCTCTTGGAGACAGGACGGGTGAGTTCCGCATCGTATTGCGGCAGAATGCGCGCCTGCGCCTCGACCACGGTCACTTTTGCGCCCATCTTGGCGAAGGCTGTTCCAAGTTCCAGGCCGATATAGCCGCCGCCGACGACAACGAGTTTCTCCGGAACCGATGTCAGCGAAAGCGCTTCGGTCGAGGAGATCACGGTGCCGCCAAACGGCAGGTTGGGGAGTTCGACGGGAGCCGATCCGGTTGCGATCACGACATTCTCGGCACGGATGATCTGCCGACCGGTCTCGGTTTCCACCTCGACCGTCTTCCCGTCTCTAAAATGTGCCCGACCTTGGACCATCTTGACCTTGGAGCGCTTGAGGAGACCCGACACGCCGCTGTTCAGGCGACTTACGACGGTGTCTTTCCAGGCAATGGTTTGAGACAGGTCGATCTCGGGTCTCGTCGTTCTGATCCCAAGAGGGTTCTGTCCCGATGCGAGATGAACGATCCGATCGTATTCTTCCGCCGCATGAATGAGCGCCTTGGAAGGGATGCAGCCCACATTGAGGCAGGTTCCGCCCGGCTTTTTCTCTTCGACGATCACCGTATCGATCCCAAGCTGCCCGGCACGGATGGCGCAGACATAGCCGCCCGGTCCGGCTCCGATGACAAGGAGCTTGCAGGAGATATCTTTCATGACTTCAAGCCTCCACGAAGATCATGGCGGGTGTCTCCAGCAGCGTCTTGATGCGCTGCACGAAGACCGCGGCGTCCCAGCCGTCGACGATCCGATGATCGAAACTGGAGGACAGGTTCATCATCTTGCGCGGAATGAACGTCGAGCCGTCCCACACAGGCCGCACCATGATCTTGTTGACTCCGATGATGGCAACCTCCGGGTGATTGATCACCGGTGTCGTGACGATGCCGCCCATCGCGCCAAGCGACGTGATGGTGATCGTCGAGCCGGCCAGCTCCTCGCGGGTGGCAAGACCGGCCTTGGCGGCTTCGGCCAGACGGGTCAATTCTGTGGCGCAGTCCCAGATGTCCCGCGCCTCCGCATGCCTGACGACTGGCACCATCAAGCCTGAGCCGGTCTGCGTGGCGATGCCGATATGAACGCCGCCGTGCTGGTGAACAACGCCCGCCTCGTCATCATAGATCGCATTCAGGTGCGGCTGCTCGGCAATGGCCTTGACCATGGCGCGCATCAGGAAGGGCAGCAGGGTCAGCTTTGGCCTGTCGGCTCGTTTGGTCGCGTTGAGTGTCGTCCGCAGGTCCTCGAGAGCGGTCACATCGACCTCTTCGACATAGGTGATGTGCGGGATGCGCGACTTCGCGATCGCCATCTTCTCCGCAATCTTGCGGCGCAACCCGATCACCTTGACGTGCTGGACCGATGTGTCCTGAACCAGGCCCTGGGCTCTGGCGACCTGCGGTCCGTGGGTGAGGAACGCGTCCAGATCCTCATGGGTGATCCGGGCAGCAGGGCCGGTGCCGGGAACTTGCCTCAGGTCGATTCCAGCCTCACGGGCTCTCAGCCGAACGGCCGGCGAGGCAATCGGCTTGTCACCCTCCATCCGCGGGACGGAGGGGCGGTGCGCCCTCACAGGCGGGCTCTGCGGAACTGCGGCAGGTTGAGGCCGGGGGGCTTCCCTCGCCTGCTTCTCGACGACGGCATCCGAGGTTTTAACTGCACCATCGGCCTGCGCCTCGATGTCCTTCGGCCGAGCCGGCGCTTCAGGCCCCTTCTCGGATACGTCTCGACCGGAGGCAGCGCTCTCCTCGTCCCCTGTCTTCAGGCGGATCAGGGGAGATCCGATCGCGACGACGTCCCCGATGTCCGCGCCAAGCCACAGGACCTCGCCATCGACGGGAGACGGAATCTCCACTGTCGCCTTGTCAGTCATCACAGCGGCGAGCAGAGCATCCTCGCGCACGAGATCGCCGACCTTGACGTGCCATTCAACGAGTTCGGCCTCAGCGATCCCCTCACCGACATCAGGCATCTTGATCAGGTGCTCACTCATGTCAGGCCTCCACCGTTTCGACGAGCGCGCGCCCGACCCGGGCCGGCCCCGGGAAGTAGTCCCATTCCTGCGCATGCGGGTAGGGTGTGTCCCATCCAGTCACCCGCGCAATCGGTGCTTCGAGCTGGAAGAAGCAGGCCTCCTGCACGAGTGCCGCCAGTTCCGCCCCGAAGCCGGACGTGAGCGTCGCCTCATGGACGATCACGCAGCGGCCCGTCTTCCTGATGGACACCGTGATCGTCTCCATGTCGAGGGGAAGCAGGGTGCGCAGGTCGATGATCTCCGCATCGACACCTGTTTCAACTGCCGCCGCCTGGGCGACATAGACCATCGTGCCATAGGCCAGCACGGTCACGGCTGCCCCCTCACGCACGATGGATGCCTTGCCGAGGGGCAGGGTGAAATGCCCGCTCGGCACTTCGCCGAGGTCGTGCTTCGACCAGGGCGTGATCGGGCGGTCGTGGTGACCGTCGAAGGGGCCGTTGTAGAGCCGCTTCGGCTCGAGGAAGATCACCGGATCGGGATCCTCGATGGCGGCGATCAGGAGGCCTTTGGCATCGTGGGGGTTCGACGGCATGACGGTTTTCAATCCCGACACATGGGTGAACAGTGCTTCCGGGCTCTGACTGTGGGTCTGCCCGCCGAAGATTCCGCCACCGGTCGGCATGCGGACGACGAGCGGACAGGTGAACTCGCCATTCGAGCGATACCGCAGGCGGGCTGCCTCGGACACGATCTGGTCATAGGCCGGATACATGTAATCGGCGAACTGGATCTCGATGCAGGGGTGAAGCCCGTAGGCCGCCATGCCTATGGCTGCTCCGACAATGCCGGCCTCGTTGATCGGTGCATCGAAGCAGCGCGTCTTTCCGTATTTCTGCTGGAGGCCTGCCGTGCAGCGGAAGACGCCCCCGAAATAGCCCACATCCTCCCCGAACACCACGACGCGCTCGTCGCGCGCCATCATCACGTCCATTGCATCCCGGATGGCCTCGATCATCGTCATGCGTGCCATGGATCAGACCCCCGCCTGCTGACGCTGCCGGCGCAGATGAGGCGGCATCTCGGCATAGACCCCGTCGAACATGTCGCGCGCAGACGGCTTTCCGCCGGCATGCAGCGTGCCGTAGCTCTCCGCCTCCTTCTGGGCGGCGATCACCGTATCGAGAATCTCGGCCTCAGCCTGCTTGTGCCGCTCCTCGGACCAGACGCCCCGCACGATCAGATGGTTCTTCAGGCGGATGATCGGGTCGCCGAGAGGCCAGGCGTCGGATTCGGTCTTCGGCCGATAAGCCGAGGGATCGTCGGAGGTGGAATGTGCTCCGGCCCGGTAGGTGACGTATTCGACCAGCGTCGGCCCGAGATTGCGACGGGCCCGCTCGACGGCCCACTTTGCCACCGCATAAACGGCCAGATAGTCGTTGCCGTCCACCCGCAGGGACGGAATGCCGAAACCTATGCCTCTGGCTGCAAAGGTGCCCGACCCTCCTCGGGCGATGCCCTGGAAGGTCGAGATCGCCCATTGGTTATTGACAATGTTGAGGATGACGGGCGCCTTGTAGGTGGAGGCGAAGACGAGGGCGGCATGGAAGTCCGACTCGGCCGTTGACCCGTCACCGATCCATGCTGCAGCGATTTTGGTGTCCTTGCGGATCGCCGATGCCATCGCCCAACCGACCGCCTGGATGTATTGGGTCGCCAGGTTGCCGGAGATCGTGAAGAAGCCGTGCTCCTTGGAGCTGTACATGACAGGCAGCTGGCGCCCCTTCAGCGGATCGCGCGCGTTGGAATAGATCTGGCACATCATGTCGACCATGGGATAGCCGTCCGCGATCAGGAGGCCGGCCTGGCGATAGGTCGGAAAGTTCATATCGCCCGGCGAGAGCGCCCTTCGAAAGGCGCAGCTGATCGCCTCTTCCCCGAGATGCTGCATGTAGAAGGACGTCTTGCCCTGGCGCTGGGCGATCAGCATCCTGGCGTCGAAGGTCCGCAGCGTCATCATGTGGCGCATGCCCTCGATCAGCTCCTCGTCGCTCAGTAGGCCGGCCCACGGACCGACGGCCTCGCCATTGCGGTTCAGAACGCGAATGATGGAAAAGGCGAGATCCCGGATGGTTTCCGGATCGACATCGATCTCGGGCCTGGGCACGGCTCCTGCCTTGGGGATTTTGACATTCGAGAAATCCGGGGTTCCTCCCGGACGAACGGCCGGCTCCGGCACGTGAAGAGACAAGGGGGCGTCAGACGTCATGATTTGTTGTTCTCCTCCGGAGAGAACTAGGAAAGAAACACCGTCTGGCCATAGGTGCAACGATGCGGACATGAGAGCCAAGAGCGGAGTTTGCTGATCCCCAACTTGCTTCTGCTGAATCAGGGATGGTCCGACTCAGCTCAAGCCTCTCGACCTCCCTTCAGGTATGCACGAAGACATCCGCATGCTCGGCCGAGAAACGCCCCAGTTCCTCCATGACCGCCTGGAGATGAGCCGCCATGGCTTGGTGCGCCGTCTGAGGGTCACGGGTTTCAAGAGCTTGGAAGATCTCGCGATGCTCGGCCAGGGTCACGGTATGGCGGCGAGGCGACGAGAGGAGCCGGCGCACCCGGTCGATATTGGCCCGGGACGCATCGATCACGGCAGCCACGCGGGGCAGGTTCAGCCCTTCGACCAGGATCGTGTGGAACACGAGATCGAGGGCATAGAAGCCGGGGCGATCCCCACGCTCGACCGCCTCCTGCTGGGCCTGCAGGTTTTCGCGAAGGGCCTCCAGATCGGCCGCCGACAGGTGTTCGGCTGCCTTTTCCGCCACCATGCATTCCAGAGCCTGGCGGATCAGCATCGATTCCCTGATCTCCGGAAGGCGGATGCGTGCGGCACGGCTGCCACGCTGCGGCAGGATTTCGACGAGCCCCTCCGCCGCAAGGCGCGCAAGAGCCTCCGAGACAGGAAACCGCGAGACCCCGAGGGCAGCGCAAACAGCCCCTTTGTCGATGAACTCGCCCGGCTCGAAATCGAGATCGACGATGGCCGACCGAAGTGAGCGCTCGACCTGCTCGGTCGTGTTCCCCCGCGGTCCACGTTCCAAGGGAATTAGGAATTCGTAGTATTTTCTCTTGTCGAACGCGTCCATATGCCTAACATGTTAGTCCAACCGATGGGCGAAAGCTATCAGCTTGTCGGGTGCTTCCGGTGAGCGGGCTGCTCGCCGATCATCACGAACCGGCCGCAGAGCCGGGCTATTTCGGAGGAACGCCTATGTCATCTTTGACCCGCCGCCTAGCCTTCGGCCTCATCGCCGCCGCGACCGTCGCCCTCCCCGCCCTGCCGGCAAGCGCCCAGACCAAGCTCAAGTGGGCCCACGTCTACGAGACGTCCGAGCCTTATCACAAATGGGCCCTCTGGGCCGGTGAGGAACTCAAGAAGCGAACCAACGGCAAGTACACGATCGAGGTCTTCCCAGCCTCGTCCCTCGGTAAGGAGAGCGACATCAACGAGGGCCTGTCCCTCGGCACGGTCGACATCATCTATACCGGCCAGCTTTTCGCCGGCCGCGCCCACGGGCCTGTCGCCATCGGTGGCGCTCCCTACATGTTCCGCGACTTCGGCCACTGGAACGCCTTCCGGAAATCCGATCTCTTCAAGGAACTCGGTCAGGGATACGAGAAGAAGACCGGCCACCGCGTCGTGAGCCTCACCTATTACGGCGAGCGGCACGTGACGGCGAACAAGGACATCACCAAGCCCGAGGACATGAAAGGGGTGAAGATCCGCGTGCCCGATGCGCCGCTCTACACCATGTTCCCGAGAGCCACTGGGGCCAACCCGACGCCGATCGCATTCGCGGAAGTCTATCTGGCGCTCTCGCAAGGCGTGGTCGACGCGCAGGAGAATCCCCTCGTCACCATCCAGGCCAAGAAGTTCCATGAGGTCCAGAAGAACATCGTGCTGACGGGGCACATCACAGACGCACTTCTCAGCATCGTGTCCGGCGGCACGATGAAGCGCCTCTCGGCCGAAGAGCAGAAGGCGCTGACCGAAGTCCTGCAGGAAGCGGCAGACAAGTGCACCGACGACATCGCCAAGATGGAGAAGGAGCTGGTCGACTGGTTCAAAGGACAGGGCAAGAACATGGTGACGGTGGACCGGGTGCCGTTCCGCGAAGCTGTGGTGAAGATGCACATGGGCCCCGACGCGACCTGGGACAAGGCGGTCTACGATCGTCTCCAGGCCATCAAGGCAACCACCAACTAGCACGACCATCGAGGCTCTCTCCCTCGTGGAGAGAGCCTCACGCTTCTCATTGAGAAAAGCCGGAACGCATGCCCGCAACCCAGACCACCCAGGCTCCCGCCGCGACTGCAACGGGGAACAATGCAGCTCCTCCGGAGGACATCCACCGGGACGTGGATGAGCTGTTCGAGCAATGGCGCGAGGAGGAGACCCATGTGGATCTCTCCGACCTCCGGTGGTCGGATGCCTTGGTGTTCGCGATCTTCTGGATCCTGTTCAGCATCGTCTTCCTGCAGTTCTTCACCCGCTATGTCCTGAACAACTCCTTGGGCTGGACGGAGGAGATCGCCCGGTACTTCCTCATCCTCGTCACCTTCTGCGGCTCGGTGACGGCCATGCGCAAGGGCTCGCACATCGCCGTCGAGGCGCTTCTCGTCTACCTTCCCCGTGAAGCCCGGCACTGGACCCTTGTTGCGGTGGACGGCCTCGTTGCCCTCTTCTGCGGCGCAATGGCGTGGTATGCCTACCAGCTCGGCGCGCTTGCCCCAGGCTACATGGTCTCCATCGACATTCCGAAAAGCTACCTGTACTGGGCGGTTTCCGCGGCCCTGGCTGGCGTGACCGTGCATGCAACCTTACGGTTCCTGCGGCGTCTCCGGCGCCACGAGGCGGATGCTCCTCACAGCCTGACAATCGACTGAGAGCTGATAATTCCATGCTAATCACCCTGATGCTCGTCGCGCTCCTGGTCATGATCGTCATCGGTGTGCCGATTGCGGTGGCACTGGCCGGTTCCTCGCTCCTGTTCCTCTTCGTTGGAAACCTGACCGGTGAGATCACGACCCCGGTGATCACGGTGATCCACCGCATGGTGAACGGAGTCGATTCCTTTCCTTTGCTGGCTGTCCCCTTTTTCATCATGGCTGGCAACCTGATGAACTCTGCCGGCATCACCAAGCAGATTTACGACTTTGCCGTCGCAGCCGTCGGCTGGCTCAGGGGCGGCCTAGGCCACGTGAACGTCGCAGGCTCGGTCATCTTCGCCGGCATGTCGGGAACCGCTGTAGCGGACGCGGGCGGTCTCGGAACGATCGAGATCAAGGCCATGCGCGACCATGGCTATGACACGAAGTTCGCCGTGGGTCTGACTGCAGCCTCATCGACCATCGGGCCGATCATTCCGCCATCCCTGCCGCTGGTCATTTACGGCGTGGTTGCCAACGCGTCGATCAATGCACTCTTCGTCGCAGGCATCATCCCCGGTCTGATCATGGCACTCTTCATGTCAGCCACTGTGGCTCTCTATGCCCATCATTATGGGATCGGGCGCGATGCGAAGTTCGAATTCGGCCGCCTTGGACGCTCCTTTATCAATGCCTTCCTGCCTCTTCTCACCCCCGCCATCATCATCGGTGGCATGAGCTTCGGCCTGTTCACGCCCACTGAAGCGGCCGTCTTCGCCTGCGCCTATGCGCTGCTGCTGTCGACCGTGATCCATGGCAGTCTCAATATGCTGTTGGCGTTACGGGGGCAGCGAGCCCGCTATTCGGTGCTGAGCCTGCGCCAGCTCGTTCGTGTCACCATGGACACGATCGAGACAACGGCTGTAGTTCTTCTCATCGTGGCAGGTGCTTCGATCTTCGGCTGGGTGCTGACTACAACCCGTACCACCGACGCTCTTGGTGAGTGGATCATCACCTATGCGGCCGATCCAATCACCTTCCTGATCCTGGTGAACGTCTTCCTGCTGATCGTCGGCTGCTTTATGGAGACGATTGCAGCCATCACTATCTTGACCCCAGTGCTGCTGCCGGTTGCCATCAAGCTCGGCATCGACCCGGTTCACTTCGGCATCATCATGGTCCTCAACCTGATGATCGGATTGCTGACGCCGCCTGTCGGAATGGTCCTCTACGTGCTGACCCGCGTGGCGAACATTTCCTTCGAGGAGTGCATGAAGGCTTGCGCGCCTTGGCTGATCCCCTTGCTTCTCGTTCTTATCCTCATCACCTTTGTCCCTGAAACCGTCCTTTGGCTGCCGCAATTCCTCAAGGAAAACGGCTACCTTTGATTTTGAAAAGTGATTGCCATGAATACCCCCCGCACAATCCGTCTTTCACCTGATGACAACGTCGTCATTGCCATCGATCTCGTGAGCCAAGGTGCCGACGCTGCCGGTCTGACAGCCCGCGAGCGCATCCTGCGCGGCCACAAGATGGCCGTTGAGCCGATCCGCGAAGGGGATCCTATTCGGAAGTTCGGTCAGATCATCGGCTTTGCCAAGAATCATATTGCGCCAGGCGAATGGGTGCACGAGCACAATGTAGGACTGCACGATTTCGAGCGGGACTATGCCTTCTGCGCCGATGCGAGAGACAGCGATCTGCTTCCGCCGGAACTGCGGGCCACCTTCCAGGGATACCGGCGTGCCTCGGGCAAAACTGGAACCCGCAACTACATCGGCATCCTCACATCTGTGAACTGCTCCGCGTCCGTCGCGCGCTTCGCGGCAGCCGAAGTCGAGCGCTCAGGCATCCTGCGCGACTATCCCGGCATCGACGGTATCGTGGCCATTGTCCATGGCACAGGTTGCGGCCATGCGGCTTATGGCGAGGGGTTCGAGATTCTGCGCCGGACCCAGTGGGGCTATGCCAGTCACCCCAATTTCGCGGGCGTGATCATGGTGGGCCTGGGCTGCGAGGTGTTTCAGATCGGGCGCATGAAGCAGGAATACGGACTCACCGAGACGGACACATTCCGCACGCTGACGATCCAGGAGACAGGTGGCACGCGGAAGACCGTGCAGGCTATTGTCGATGCAGTGAAAGCTATGCTTCCCATCGTCGCGAAGGCGCAGCGGGAGACACGTCCTGCCTCTGAACTCATCCTGGCTCTTCAATGCGGCGGCTCTGACGGTTATTCCGGCCTCACTGCCAATCCCGCTTTGGGCGTTGCCTCCGACCTGCTTGTGCGGCACGGCGGGACATCTATTCTCTCTGAGACGCCGGAGATCTACGGCGCTGAGCATCTGCTCACCCGCCGCGCCGCAACCCGGGAGGTCGGTGAAAAGCTCGTTGCGCGGATCAGATGGTGGGAGGCCTACACGGAGCGTAATGGCGGCGAGATGAACAACAACCCGTCACCCGGCAACAAGGCAGGCGGCCTTACGACGATCCTCGAGAAATCTCTGGGCGCCACGGCCAAGGGCGGGCGCTCCACGCTTCAGGCCGTGTACGAATATGCCGAGCAGGTGAAGGATCACGGCTTCGTCTATATGGACACGCCCGGCTACGATCCTGTCGCCGCAACAGGCCAGGTAGCGGGCGGCGCCAACTTAATCGCCTTTACCACCGGGCGTGGATCCGCTTTCGGCTGCAAGCCTGCGCCGTCGCTCAAGCTCGCCACCAACTCGGACATCTACCGCCGCATGATCGACGACATGGACATTAATTGCGGCGACATCCTCGACGGCGTCTCCTTGGAGGACAAGGGACAAGAAATTTTCGATATTCTGCTGAAGGTGGCTTCCGGAGAGCAGACGAAGTCTGAGGAACTGGGCTACGGCGACCTTGAGTTCGTGCCCTGGCAGGTGGGCGCTGTCATGTGACCAGGAGCGAAGGGAGAAAGCCTCTGCCCGCCTCACCTGCCCTTTCTCTCTCCAGGAGGCGTCAGGGGCGCGGTGCGCCAGGCCGCCATCTGACAATTCTTACCTTAAGGAAGCATCTTTTAACGCTGTGTTAACTATATTCCGGCAACCATGCTCGGGCTGATCCAACATAGGGATCAACACTCTCCCATAAGTGAAGGAGGCACGGATGTACTGCCTCGCTTCGCTTTGGGATGCAGTGTCTTAGGGCGTGACGAGGCCCGCGAATTTATCGCGGGATATGAAAAAAGCTCGGCAGTTTTGGACTAATCATCTGCCGTCAGCCGTTCAACCTGCGTCAGCCCATGACATAAAGCGCCGTTGCAAGGGCCGCGATCCCGCCGACGAAGGCATAAGGATACCAAGCGGGAAAAGGCTTTTCGTGATCTTTGAAACCCACACTGAACTCCTCGATGCAGAGCGTCCTGTTGGTTTCTTGTCCTTTTCCAAAACGGTATTTTTGTGAAGCATGGAGGATGCTCATTCGAGAGCGATCGAGAGCACTCGGCAGACGCGACGCTACCAAAAAGCAGAGAAAATACTTTGAAGGTATTTTAAGGAAGCGAATTCGTTCCCGTTCTCAACACTGTAGGGCCTGTTTTAGAACACCTCTGACTTTCGCATAACCCCTTGATCTTAATGACTTCTCCCAGGTATTTCATCTGATCGTCTCACAAGAAGCTTTCGCTGATCCCGGACCAGCGGACCACAGGGACGCCAGCGTTTTATCTCGCGTCCGTGAGTCTGCGCATTCTGCGCGCTCGTCGATACGAACGAGGAGGAAGAGTTCATGGGGACAAGCACGTGGAACGAGCCTGGATTTTCGACAGGCAGCATATGGGCATGCCTCGCCCTGCTTTTTCCCTTCAGCGGATCGGCTCTGGCTCAGGACCGTGCTTCGCCCACTCCATTACGGATCGAGCTGAACAAGATCGAGGCTGCGGGTGACAACTGCCGAACCTACTTTCTGATCGATAACCAGAAGGGCGACAGCTGGCGCTCGCTGAAACTCGATCTTTTTGCTCTCGACACTGACGGTGTCGCGGCCAAGAGGCTGGCAGTCGAAGTCGGCCCGGTGCCCGGCCGCAAGACCCTCATCAAGCTCTTCGACTTTCCAGGCTTGAGTTGCTCCCGGTTCGGCCGCGTTCTCCTCAACGATGTCATGGCATGCGAGGATGCTGCAGATTCACGGGAAGAGTGTCTGTCCGCAGTCGAGACGTCCTCCAAGATCGACACCGTTTCATTCACGAAATGAGATTGCTGCGATGACTGACACCGTACCCGCCACTCTGCACGATCTGTCATTTCTGGGTCTCTTCCTGCAGGCCGACCCGATCGTCAAAGGGGTTATGATCCTGCTCATCTTGGCATCGCTCGGCTGCTGGACGATTGTCGTCGAGAAGCTCCTGCGTTTCAGAAATGCCCGCTATCAGGCGCGCACCTTTGAAAAGTCAGCCCGCTCGGCTGAAAACCTTCACCCGCAATCTGCCGGGACGACGGGGCGGATCATTGCCGCCGGTCACGAGGCGTGGCGCGATCAGGACCCGTCGGAGAGCCGTGGGGAGCGACGGGAGCGGATCGAGCGGGCCATGCGTGCAGCGCTCTCTGCCGACATGCGCCAGCTTCAGGTAGGACTGCCGTTCCTGGCCACCACGGGATCGGCTGCCCCCTTCATCGGCTTGTTCGGCACAGTCTGGGGTATCATGAACTCGTTCTCCGCTATCGCCGCAAGCCAGGACACCAGCCTCTCAGTAGTGGCGCCCGGCATCGCCGAGGCCCTGTTCGCGACGGCCATCGGCCTTGTCGCCGCCATTCCCGCCGTGATCGCCTACAACAAGCTCACGACCGATCTCGGACGCCTGCAGCAATCCTTTGCGGCGGGCATCACGGCGCTCGGCGACCGGCTCGCGCGCGACCGCAAGCCTCATCTGCGCGCAGAGGCCGCCGAATAATGGGCATGGGACCGCTCCGCGCAGGCGAATCCGACGGCGATTTCGGTGTTGCACCTCTGTCCGAGATCAACGTCACACCGCTCGTCGACGTGATGCTCGTGCTGCTCATTATCTTCATGGTAGCAGCACCGCTGATGACCGTTGGCGTCCCAGTGAACCTGCCGAAGACGGCAGCGGCGAAGGTGTCGCAGCCGAAGCAGCCTGTTGTCATCAGCATCGACGCGCAGGGCCAGCCGTTCCTCGATAAGGATCCGCTCACGCCGGACACGATGATGCCTCGGCTCAAGGCGCTTGCGAGTGCCGATCCGACTCAGGTCGTGCTGGTCCGCGGCGACAGGGCAGTTCCTTACGGTCGCATCGTCGAGATCATGGGACAAGTGAGTGCAGTTGGCTTCAGCAAGGTATCGCTCATAGCACAGGCTCCGAGCGGACTACCGGTTCAGTGAGACCTGCAGCACGTCCGATGTCAGCCCAAAGCATTAGATCGACACAGGAGCCGAGTCGGCTCGGGATTGCCTTCGTCACGGCCCTTGCCCTGCACGGAGCCGTTCTGGGTGGGCTGACGCTTTGGCATTCCACCGAACGTGATAATCCCCCTGGCGAGCAGGAGATCACCATCAATCTTGCTCCCGCCATGGAGGAGGCAGTATCCGTGGCGCCTGCGGAGATAGCCGCGGTGGCAGCGCCCTCAGCAGAACCGGAAACAGTACCGCTGGAACCGGAGACTTTCGAACCTCTGCCGCCTGAAGAAGTACCGGCAGAGCAAACGAAGGAAGTAACCGAACTCCTCGAACCACAAGAACCGACGGAAGTGCCTCCCGTCGAAGCGGAGTTGGCGACAGAGCCCGAGCCTGTGGTGGCTCTTCCCCCACCTGAGATGGTTGTCGCAAAGCCTCTTCAGGAGCCGCCATCCCTGAGACCCGAGCCAAAGCCCGAGAAGAAGCCGCCACCGTCAAAGCCCATTGAGCGGAAGCCTTCTCAACGGCGGGCCGCCGCGCAGCCGCCGCAGCCCCCGTCGGAGGCACGTCAAGGACAGGCATCCTCCTCGCGTGAGAACACAGGAGGAGCCGCAGCCTCGGCCGATCCGAACGTGCTCAACCGATATGTGAGTTCTCTCACCGCAGCTCTGCGGGGTCGTCTGCGCTACCCGAATATCGCACGCAGTCAGGGCGTAAGCGGGCTCGCGACCCTTCGCTTCACCATGGATCGCTCGGGGCGCATTATCAGTGCGACTCTGGTGCGCAGCGCTGGCCATCCAGCTCTCGACCAAGCTGCGCTCGCGGCCGCAGGACCGGGCTCCTCTCTTCCTCCGGCACCGGCGGCTCTTCCTCAGCAGCAATTCACCATCTCAGTACCTCTGCGCTTCAATCTGCGCTGATCGCCCCCGCCTGCTGCAAGAACTTGACGGTCGCGGGGACGGGTTTAACCTGCTCTCAAACAGCGCCTTTGGTCATTTGACCGTCTCGCAAACGACGGAAGAAGGGCTTCGGCAAGCGGGAGGAACACATGACTGAGAAGACTTTCGCCTCGACGGGAGATATGTCCGACAAGACAGTGTCCTTCACCGAGATCGGACCGGATCTCTACGCCTATACCGCCGAAGGCGATCCTAATTCCGGCATCATCGTCGGTGACGACGGCTGCATGGTCATCGACGCACAGGCAACTCCGATGATGGCCGAGGACGTGATCGCCCGCGTGCGGTCCGTGACGGACAAGCCGATCAAGTATGTGGTGCTCTCGCACTACCATGCCGTCAGAGTTCTCGGCGCTTCGGCCTACAACGCGCAGGGCATCATCGCGTCGAACGCCACCTACGACCTTATCGTCGAGCGCGGCGAGCAGGACAAGGCCTCGGAGATCGGCCGCTTCCCGCGCCTGTTCAAGGGCGAGAGCAGCATTCCGGAGGGCCTCACTTGGCCGACGCTCACCTTCGAGAGCGGCATGTCGGTCTTCCTCGGCAAGCGTGAGGTGAAGCTGTTCCATCTGGGCGCTGGCCATACGGCTGGCGATATCGTCGCCTGGGTGCCGGATGCCGAAGTTATGTTCACGGGTGATCTCGTGGAGTACCACTCGGCCTGCTATTGCGGCGATGCCTACCTGCGCGAGTGGCCGCAAACACTCGATGCCATCCTGGACTTCCAGCCGCAGGCCATCGCGCCCGGTCGCGGCGCCGCCCTGCAGGGCAGCCAACAGGTGCGTGAGGCGGTGGCCATGACCCGCGACTTCGTCACCAGCCTTTATGGCGCGGCCGAGCTGTCGGTGGCGCGTGGGCGCTCGCTGAAGGAGACCTTTGCCGCAGCCCGTGCCGTCATGGACCCGAAGTTCGGGGGCTTCGCCATCTATGAGCATTGCCTCCCCTTCAACGTCTCGCGGGCTTTTGATGAGGCCTCCGGAATCGACCATCCGGTGATCTGGACGGCCGACCGGGATCGCGAGATGTGGGCGGCTCTTCAGAGCTGATGCTCGATAGGAGATGGAGGAAGGGGAAGCGCCATGAACACCCGCAAGATCCTCTATCAATACGGCTACAGCCGCTGCCTTGATCAGGATCGCGCCTCCCCTGCCCGGCGTCCTGTTATCGTCATCGGGGCCGGACCTGTCGGATTGTGTACGGCCATCGATCTCGCGCAGCGCGGCATTCCTGTGGTGCTGCTCGACGATGCGGACAGGATCGGTGAGGGGTCACGCGGCATCTGCTATGCCAAGCGCACCCTTGAAATCCTCGACCGCCTAGGAGTTGCAGATCCTTGCCTCGAGAAAGGCGTCACCTGGAAGATCGGCAAGGTCTTCCAGAACAATGATCTCCTCTACGCCTTCGACCTTCTGCCCGAGGACGGGCAGAAGATGCCGGCCTTCATCAACCTCCAGCAGTACTACCTGGAACATGCTCTCGTAGAGCGCGCTGCAGCACTGCCGAATCTCGAGATCCGTTGGCGCAACAAGGTGGCTGGCCTGAAGCGCCGCAATGATGGCGCCACACTCACGGTAGAGACGCCCGAAGGCCTCTATGATCTCGACGCCGAATGGGTTATCGCCGCCGATGGCGCTCGCTCCGCCTTACGCGGGATGCTCGGTCTCGTATTCCAGGGCGAGGCTTTCGAGGATCGTTTTCTGATCGCCGACGTGAAGATGAAAGGTGATTTCCCGCCCGAGCGCTGGTTCTGGTTCGATCCACCCTTCCACGAGGGTTACTCCGCTCTGCTGCACAAACAGCCGGATGATGTTTGGCGTATCGATCTGCAGCTCGGGCGTGACGCGGACGTGAAAGCCGAGCAGGCACCTGAGCGTGTGATCCCGCGGCTCAGGCAGATGCTGGGTCACGACGAATTCTCGCTTGAGTGGGTCTCGGTCTACACCTTCCAGTGCCGTCGCTTGGAACGCTTCGTGCATGGCCGCGTGGTCTTTGTCGGAGACGCAGCCCACCAGGTCTCGCCCTTCGGCGCACGAGGCGCGAATTCCGGCATTCAGGACGCGGAGAATCTGGCGTGGAAGCTTGCTTTCGTCCTCAAAGGAGAGGCGCCGGATAGCCTGATCGAGTCCTACGATGTCGAACGCTCCGCCGCAGCCGATGAGAATATCGCCCACTCCACCCGTTCAACGGATTTCATCGCACCCCGCTCGGCGCAGGAGCTTCGCTTCCGCAATGCTGCTCTGTCGCTCGCGCGCCATGCTCCCTTTGCCAAGCGAATGGTGAATTCCGGCAGGTTGTCGATGCCATCCACCTATGAAACGCCCCTTTCGACACCGGATGTGGACCCTTGGTCCGGCTCTGCCCGTCTCGGCGCCCCTGTTCCCGACGCTCCCATGCGAGATCGCAGCGGACGATCAATCTGGTTGCTGGAGGCGCTCCGCGGTGAGGAGACGATCCTGCACGTCCCGAATGGGGTTCAGCCACCACCGAACGGCTCTCGCGTTCTCGTCCTCGGGGCTGATCTTATCGACGAGCACGGCATCTTCGCGCAGCGGTTCGACGCGAGGCCTGGGAGCACTTATCTCGTGCGGCCTGACCAGCACCTCGCAGCACGCTGGCGCCACGGAACACCCTCGCTGATCAAGGGCGCCTCGCGACGCCTGCGAGGCCTTGAGGGAGGGCATGCATGAGCGCGCTTGTGACTGAAAACCGTTTGGCCGATCCGGACCGCAGCTATCGCGCCCTGATCGAGGCTCATCGCGGATTGTCAGATGAGGAGAGTGCGGCGCTCAACAGCCGCCTCGTCCTGATCCTTGCCAACCATATCGGCGAGCATGCCGTGCTCCAAGAAGCCATTGCCCTTGCGAAGCAGAGCATTGAGCCGGTGAAAGCCACATCGGAGTGATGGGGTCGGCGAGTTACGCAATGCCGAGATAGGCCGCCTTCACCTGGGGGTCAGCGAGCAGGGAAGAACCCGTTCCGCTGTAGGCGACCTTGCCGGTCTCAAGCACATAGCCGCGATCGGCGATACCTAAAGCCGCGCTGGCGTTCTGCTCCACGAGAAGCACCGTGATCCCGTCCTTCCTCAGGGAAACGATGGCATCTAGGATCTGGTCGACCAGGAGCGGCGACAATCCAAGCGAAGGCTCGTCCAGCAGCAGGAGCTTCGGGCGCCCCATCAGGGCCCGACTGATGGCCAGCATCTGCTGCTGACCGCCCGACAATCCACCAGCCAGGAGATGACGCTTCTCGGCCAGGATCGGGAACATCGCGAAAACCCGGTTTCGATCCTGCTCGATCTCCTTGTCACGCCGCCTGTAGGCGCCGAGCCTCAGGTTGTCGTCGACGGTAAGAGGTCCGAATACCTGCCGGCCCTCGGGCGACTGGGTGATGCCGAGCTCCACCCGCTGATGAGACGGCAGGCGATCGATGCGCTGTCCGTTGAAACGGATCTCCCCACCGGTCATCGGCTGCACACCTGAGAGTGTGCGCAACAGCGTCGTTTTTCCGGCACCGTTCGCGCCGACGAGCGCCACAACCTCGCCGGTGCGCACCTCTAGGCTGACGCCTTTTAGGACCTCAATCCGGCCATAGGCGCTGCGCAGGTTCTCCACCTCAAGCACGGGCAGCCTCCCGGGCGCCGTGCTGTCCCAGATAAGCCTCAAGGACCTTTGGATCATCGCGCACCTCCCGCGGCGTTCCTTCGGCCAGCGGCCTGCCTCGCTCCAGAACCAGGATCCTGTCGGAGATTTTCATCACGAGCTTCATGTCGTGCTCGACCAGCACGACGGCGACACCCCTATCGGCAACCTGCCGGATCAGATGATCAATTTCCTCGGTCTCGACAGCATTGCAGCCGGCAGCCGGCTCATCGAGAAGCAGCACGCGCGGCTCGGCGGCAAGAGCGCGGGCAATCTCAAGACGCTTGCAGGCACCGTAGGGGAGCGAGCCGGCCGGCACGTTGGCCACATCCTTCAAGCCGACATAAGCAAGAAGATCGAGCGCCGCAGTGCGCGTCTCCCGGTTTTGACGCGTCACAGACGGGGTTCTGAACAGCGCCGGCAGAAGGCTGCACTTTTCCCGAAGGTGGCGCCCGACCATCACGTTCTCGCAAGCCGTCATGCGCTGGAAGATCTGCAGGTTCTGGAACGTGCGGGACAGCCCGCGCGCCGCCAGCTTATGCGGCGAAAGACCGGTCACGTCCTCATCGGCCAGATGAATCGTGCCACGGCTTGCTGCATAGATGCCGGACACGATGTTGAAGAGGGTCGTCTTTCCGGCGCCATTGGGGCCGATGATCGAGAGGATCTGCCCCGAACTCACGGAGAAGCTCACGCCATCGACGGCCTTCACACCGCCGAAGGAGATGCCGATATCCGTTGCCCTGAGGATCGTCATGACCGTGCCCTCCTCAGCAAGAGGCCCGAGAGGCTCGGCACGATGCCGTTGCGCATGAAGATCATGGACACGATGATGATAAGCCCGAGCAGGAGATGCTCGTATTCGGCGAAGATCGTCAGCGCCTGCGGCAGCGTGACAAGGACGGCGGCGCCGATAATGCTGCCGACGACGGATCCAAGGCCACCGAGCACCACGATGGTGACGAGTTCCACGGAGTGCAGGAATCCTGCCTGATCCGGATTGATGAAGCCGTTCATGAAAGCCAGCGCAGAGCCTGCGATCGAGGCATAAACGGCCGCGATCACGAAAGCCTGCAGCTTGAAGCGGGCGACATCGACGCCCACCACCTGGGCGGCCACTTCGCTGTCGTGCAGCGCACGGAAGGCCCGTCCCGTCGGTGTCTCGTCGAGGTTGAGCGCGATCCAGGTTCCGACGAGCAGGAGGGCGCCGGTCACCCAATACCAAGTATAGGACCCGCTGACGCGCCAGCCGAACAGGGTCAGCCGCTCGACCGGCATGCCGTCCGGCCCGCCGGTCCATCTGCTCTCTGTCGAGATCACGAGCGCGACGAGCACGCCGAGGCCAAGGGTCGCAATGGCCAGATAATGCCCTTTCAGCCGCAGGATCGGGCGCCCCACGAGATAGGCGAGCACGGCGGACAGCGCGGCTCCGATGAGAAGCGCCGCCCAGGGCGGGATGCCGAGATGCGTTGGCCCGATGGCAACGGCGTAAGCTCCGATTCCGAAGAACGCCGCATGGCCGAGGCTGACCTGTCCCGCCTGCCCCATGAGGATGTTGAGGCCGATGGCGGCCAACGCCGACACCCATACGAGCGACGCCACGCGGAAATAGTAGCTCGAGGGAAAGAGGAACGGGAGCACGGCGATAACCACCGCCAGAATAGCAAGGATCATGAAGCGCTGGTTCAGGCGAGCACCCATTCTCACACCCTCTCAACGGCTCTGCGTCCGAACAGCCCCTGCGGGGCTGCGAACAGGACGATGAGAATGACCAGGAACGCGAAGGCGTCCTTGTAGGTGGAGCTCAAATAGCCCGCACCAAAGGCCTCCAGCAGACCAAGCAGAAGCCCGCCCACGACAGCACCCAACGGGTTGCCCATGCCTCCCAGCATGGCGGCGGCGAAACCCTTCAGGGCCAACAGCGTACCGACATCGTAGTTCGTCAATGTGATCGGCGTCACGAGAATGCCCGCGATGGCTCCAATGGCGGCGGAGCCTCCGAAGGCAAGTGCCATGATCGTGGTCGTGTTGATGCCGACCAACCGTGCTGCCAGCCTGTTGGCTGCTGTTGCCAGAACAGCCTTGCCGAGGAGCGTGTGCTCCAGAAAAACGTAAAGCGCGACCACAACGACTGCGGTTCCGCCGAGAACCCAGAAGCTCTGCGGCTGCACGGCCGCGCCCAGGATGTCGATCGGCGCCTCGCCCGTGAAACCTGGAAGCTTGTGGAACTGCTTGTCGAAGACGATTGCGGCAATGCCGCGAAGCAGGATCGATGCCCCGATCGTGATGATGATGAGGGTCACGGCCGATGCCCCGCGGGCAGGCTCGATGGCGAGACGGTGGAGGAGCAAACCGATGACCACAGCGGCCACGACCGCGATGACAGCAGCCAGCGGCAGCGGCACGCCGGCGGCCGATACGAACACCGTCACCATACCCCCGAGCATGACGAACTCGCCTTGCGCGAAGTTCACCACGCCGGATGCGTTGTAGATCAGCGTGAAGCCCATCGCGACCAGCGCATAGACGGCGCCCACCGTCAGCCCGGAGATGAGAAACTGGAGGAACTCGGCCATGATGATGTCCTGGGATCGTCAGATTGACCAGCGGGAGGCTGATGAACCCGCCTCCCGCTGGTCTCTATCACCGCGGATCAGCTGCCTGACGCCACCAGGTTCCAGTCGCCGCCCTTGATCTCGAGCATGCGGAACGCCGAGAGATCGAGGCCGAGATGATCGGTCGCCGACATGTTCACGATGCCCGCCGTGCCGACGAAGCCCTTGGTCTTCTCGATCTCGTCACGGATCTTCTGCGAATCCGTGGAGTTGGCGCGCTTCATGGCCTCGACCAGGATGAAGAGGCCGTCATAGGCATGACCGCCGAAGGTCGAGACAGGCTGCTTCGTGGCGCTCTCATACGCCTGCTTGTACTCGGTCACCACCTTCTTCTGCGGATCGCTGTCAGGCAGCTTGTCGCCCACGAGCAGGGCCGCGGCCGGCAGGCGAACACCTTCCGCCGCAGCACCCGCAAGATCGATGAAGCTCTTCGAGGCGACGCCATGGCTCTGGTAGAACGGAATGGTGTTCATCCCGAGCTGAGCATAGTTGCGGGTCACGATGGCGGGACCCTGGCCGAAGCCCGGATTCACCACCGCCTGCACGCCGGCCGTGCTCTTGATCTTGGTGAGCTGAGCGGTCATGTCGCTGTCGCGCGGCCCGTAATTCTCGTCGGCGACGATCTGCATGCCGTAGGTGGGCGCGACCTTCACGCATTGCGCGCGCATGGACGCGCCGAAGCCATCGGTGCCGGAGATCAGGCCGATCTTCGTCAGATTGCGCCTTTTCAGGTCCTCAAAGATCTTCTCGCACGCCATCTTGTCGGTATGTGGCGTCTTGAAGACGGACTTGCGCACGGGATCAATCACCTCGATGGCGCCCGCGAGCGAGATGAAGGGAATCTTGGCGTCCTCGAACACCGGGATCATCGCCATGGTGCTGCCGGTCGTCGTGCCGCCGACCATGGCGATCACTTCGTCATCCTCGACAAGCCGTGTCGCGAAGGTGCGCGCCTTGTTGGCATCGCCCCCATCGTCATAGATCACCAGCTCGATCTTCTTGCCGGCGACGCCGCCAGCCGCATTGATCTTTTCAACGTAGAGCCGCAGCGTCTTATCCTCAGGCTCTCCGAGGAACGACGACGGACCGGTGACCGAGAGAACCGAGCCGATCTTGACGGTATCCTGCGCGAGAGCGGCTTGTGACATGCCAATCGCCATGGCGCTGGCGACCAATAAGCTTTTGAACGTTGCTTTCGAGTTCATCTGTTTCCTCCTGGTTCGTTGTCGGCGGTTTTCTTGTTGTTGCGCAGGCAGCGGGGCTCAAATGAGCCTGCGGTTCGTTGCGGAATTGAAGCACGGGGATCTGGGAGACAGCAGCATGACGCACGTCGAAAAAACGTCAGCACTCAAGCTGCGGCGCATGGCGTGCGCATCCTGTCCGTCGTCGAAAAATGCCATCCTGTCTGCTCCCTTGAGGGCCGAGTGTTGGCTCATTGACGCTGCTTCTCCAATCAATATAATTGACCGAACGGTTGGTCAATACTACACAAGATGCAGAAAGCCCGCTTGCCATCAGCGATAGTTTGGGAGGGCCACGGTGGAGACTGATCTCATCCTCACGGAGCGGCGCGAGGGATATCGCGTCATCACCCTCAACCGGCCCGATCGCCTGAACTCCTTTAACGAGGCCATGCATGCGGCATTGATGTCCGCGCTCCTCGAAGCTGAGGCTGACGACAGCTGCAGGGCGGTCGTTCTGACGGGTGCCGGACGCGGGTTCTGTGCGGGCCAGGATCTCTCAGACCGTGTCTTCAGCCCCGGACAGGTGCCGGATCTCTCCTCCACCCTTGAGCGGCTCTACAATCCCCTCGTGCGCAAGCTGCGCGACCTGCAGATGCCGGTCATCTGCGCCGTCAACGGCGTCGCGGCCGGTGCCGGGGCCAATATTGCGCTCGCCTGCGACATCGTTCTGGCGGCCCGCTCGGCGAAGTTCATTCAAGCTTTTGCAAAGCTCGGCCTCGTACCCGATTCCGGTGGAACCTGGTTCCTGCCGCGCCTCGTGGGACCTGCCCGTGCGCGCGCTCTCGCGCTCCTGGCGGAGCCCGTCATGGCAGAGCAGGCGGAAGCTTGGGGCATGATCTGGAAAGCGGTCGATGATTCCAGCCTGATGGATGAAGCCCATCGTCTTGCCGCTCACTTCGCAACGCAGCCCACTGCCGGACTGGCACTGATCAAGCAGGCGCTCGATGCCTCGCAGACGAACGACCTCGACCGGCAGCTCGATCTCGAACGCGACCTGCAGGGCCGGGCTGGCCGCACGCCGGATTACATGGAGGGCGTAACGGCCTTCTTCGAGAAGCGGCAGCCAAAGTTTACCGGGAGAGCCTGATGGACGCATCCTCTTCCGCAATCGCGGCACATGATATCGCGCAAGCCTGCGCGCAGGCCATGTGGGCCGAGGATCAGGCGAGCCAGGGCCTCGGCATGGTCGTGGAGTGGGTTGCGCCGGGCGAGGCCGTTCTGTCCATGCCAATCCGACCCGATATGACGAACGGCCATGGCATCTGCCATGGCGGATTCATCTTCACGCTCGCCGACTCGGCCTTTGCCTTCGCGTGCAACACCTACAACCAGCGCACCGTTGCCCAGCACTGCGCCGTGACGTTCCTTCAGCCGGGTCGCAGAGGCGACACGCTGACCGCTCATGCAGTCGAGCGCAATCGCTCCGGCCGCTCCGGCATCTACGATGTCACGGTTCGCGATGGCCGGGGTGAGGTCGTCGCCGAGTTCCGGGGACACTCGCGCACCATTGCCGGCACGCTGCTCGCATCCGCCCCAGGCAGCGGCGCTCAACAAGAATGACAGGATGGGAGGTTTCCTTGGCCGAAATCCCGCTTCGCAAGCTCTCCGAACTCAAGCCTCAGCCGGCGCAGCTCGACCGTGTCGAACTGGCCTCGCGGGACGAGCTTGCTGCTCTGCAGCGCGAGCGTCTCGCCTGGTCCCTGCGTCATGCCTACGAGAACGTGCCGCACTACCGGGCAACGTTCGATGCGGCGGGCGTGCATCCGGATGATTTCAAGGATCTGAGCGACCTCGCCAAGTTTCCCTTCACCACCAAGACCGACCTGCGCGACAATTATCCGTTCGGCATGTTTGCCGTACCTCAAGATCAGATCGCCCGTGTGCACGGCTCATCCGGCACCACCGGAAAGCCCACGGTCGTCGGCTACACCAAACGCGACATCGATACCTGGGCCGACGTGATGGCCCGTTCGATCCGCGCGAGCGGCGCACGTCCGGGCATGAAGGTGCACGTCGCCTACGGTTACGGTCTCTTCACTGGCGGATTGGGCGCGCATTACGGCGCCGAGCGCCTCGGCTGCATGGTGATCCCCATGTCGGGCGGCATGACCGAGCGCCAGGTTCAACTCATCAACGACTTCCAGCCGGACGTGATCATGGTCACGCCCTCCTACATGCTGGCGATCCTCGACGAGTTCCGGAAACAGGGCCTCGATCCCCGCAAGTCCTCCCTGAAGATCGGCATCTTCGGCGCCGAGCCCTGGACGAACGCTATGCGCACAGAGATCGAGGAAGCCTTTGACATCCATGCGGTGGACATCTACGGCCTCTCGGAAGTAATGGGACCGGGCGTCGCGTGCGAGTGCATCGAGACCAAGGACGGCCTGCACATCTGGGAGGATCATTTCTATCCCGAAGTGATCGACCCTTACACCGGCGAGGTGCTGCCGGATGGAGAGGAAGGCGAACTCGTCTTCACGTCGCTGACGAAGGGGGCGATGCCGGTCATCCGCTACCGCACCCGGGACCTGACGCGCCTCATGCCTGGAACCGCGCGCAGCATGCGCCGCATGGAAAAGGTCACGGGTCGCACCGACGACATGATGATCATCCGGGGCGTCAACGTTTTCCCCAGCCAGATCGAGGAAAAGCTCCTGACCGTTCCGGCCCTCTCCGGCCATTACCAGATCGTGCTGACCCGCGAAGGACGCATGGATCAGATGGAGATCAAGGCCGAGATCAGGCCCGAAGCCGACTATCCGGAAACCCGGAAAGCCGCAGCAGACCGCTTGAGTCAGGCTATCAAGGAGACTATTGGCATTACCGCCCAGGTCAACGTCCTGGATCCGGAAGGCATCGAGCGCTCGCTTGGCAAGGCGAGGCGCGTGATCGACCGCAGACCGAAAGAATAGCAGCCCCCATGGCCCGCACCCGCGCCACCGATTACGACGACAAGCGCCGCGCGATCCTCGATCGTTCGGCCGAGCTCTTTGCCGAGCATGGTTATGACCGTGCCTCGATGAGCAGGATTGCAGAGGCGTGCGGCGTCTCCAAGGCCAATCTGTACCACTACTACAAGGACAAGGAAGAGTTGCTCTTCGACGTCATCCGGTTCCACCTTGAGGAACTGCTCGAGGTGGTGGAGGGCGCCGATAAACCAGACCTTTCCCCGGGCGAGCGCCTCAGATCACTCGTGGCGGCCCTCCTGGAGGCCTATCGGGACGCGGATGCCCAGCACAATGTGCAGATCAACGGGCTGCGCCTCCTGCCCGCCGACCGGCAGGCCGAGATCAAGGCAATGGAGCGCGACCTCGTGCGCATCTTCTCCGATGCGGTGGCGGGCGTCGCGCCTCAGATGAAGGGAACCAAGCTGCTTAAGCCGGTGACCATGTCGCTCTTCGGTATGATCAACTGGCACTATCTCTGGTTCAAGAGCACAGGTGAAGTCACGCGCACAGACTATGCGGAGATCGTCTCGCAGCTGATCGTGGACGGCACCCGTAATCTCTATGCAGAGCCCACATCGGCACCACGACGTATTACGGCTGCGGAATAGCAAACGGGTTAAGCCTGCAGAGGCCGGAGATTACTGCAAAGAGACCTGCTCACCCATCTCATGCGGCGCATCGCCCGGAGCAACAAGTCCGAACCGCGAGAGGATCGGATGGACGATGCTCTGCCATTGAGCGAGAAGTTCTTCCCTGCCCTTCTGACGCAACCCGTACTTCCGGTGTTGCGAGAAATGATCCGACGTGCTGCTGCCGAACGTATCGGCGACGCGCGGATACCAGTAGTTCACCGATGCTTGAGCATCGGTCCTGTCGTGACCTTTCTCCAGTGCCGCCTTCAGCCCGTGCTCACCGAGTTCCGCGTGGCGCTTCTCGACGGGAAGGATAACCGCGAGTACATCAGAAAGGGGCTGGTAGGAGCCGCGCGTCAGCTCGTCGAGCTGCACCACGGTCGCCTGTCCCATCAGGCAGTTCATCACGACCGCATCGACCCAGCCGTTGATTGGGTAGTGGAACACGTTGAGGCGCATATCGCCGTCCATGCGCCGGAGCCTGAGGTTGACGCTGCGGTCGAGGCGCGACGACCAGGGGTGGGCGCCGACATATTGGCCCGTATTCGCGCCGAACTGCTCCATCAGTTCCAGAACCTGTCGTGCATGATTGAACTTGTCGAAGACCATACGCGTGGCCGTAATCCGCTCCTTAAGCCCCGGCGCCAGATTGATGCAGTCTGCAAAGCCCGAGGCCCCTGCCATCTCGGAATCGACGAAGATCGCCATAAGACGCATGAGTTCCGCGCGATAGCGGGGCGTGACGTTGTCGGGCGCGCTCAGGCGCCCGCCGCCGGCCACGAAGCTGACGAGGCCCTCTTCATCGACCATGGCGCTCCTCCTCGATCACCTGTCGAAATCGACCAGGATCTTGTCCGTCACCGGATAGCTCTGGCAGGTGAGAATATACCCCCGGGCGATCTCGTAATCCTCCAGGGCGAAGTTGGCATCCATGTCGACCTCGCCCTCGACCAGCATCGCCCGGCAGGTGGAGCAGACACCGCCCTTGCAGGCATAAGGAAGCTCAAGACCTTCCTGGGTCGCAGCATCGAGCACCGACGCGGTGCCCTTCTCGAAGGACAACGTGCGGGCGCGTCCGTCGATCACGATGGTGGCCTCGCAGAGATCCTTGTGGTTCCTTGCCTGCACTTCTTCGGGCGTGCGCTGGCGGCGGCTCGGGGTCGATGTGGCAAACAGCTCGAACTTGATCTGCCGCTTGTCGAGGCCGTGCTCTTCAAGGCTCTTGGCCACGCCCAGCATCATGTCCTGCGGCCCGCAGATGAAGGCCATATCGATGGAAGAGGCGTCGATCCAGTGGTCGAGGAGCTGATCGCACTTCTCCTTGGTCAGACGGCCATTGAAGAGATCGATGTCCTGCTGCTCACGGCTGAGAATATGGATGAGGCTGAAGCGCTCCAGATGCTCGTTCTTCAGATCCTCCAATTCCTCCCGGAACATGATCGAGCTCGATGCGCGATTGCCATAGAACAGGGTGAAGGACGATTGCGGCTCTGCCAAAAGGGTCGTCTTGACGATGCTCAGCAGCGGCGTGATTCCGCTGCCCGCCGCAAACCCTACGAAGTGTCTTTTCTGCGTGCGGTCGAGAGGCACGAAGAAGTTTCCCATCGGCGGCATGGCCTCGATCACATGTCCGGGAGCCAACTGCTCGCTCACCCAGTTCGAGAACACGCCCCCTGCGATCTTCTTGATGCCGACCCGGAGCTTACCTTCCATTGGCGCGGCGCAGATGGAATAGGATCGCCGGACCTCGTCGCCGTCGATGGTGGTGCGCAGGGTCAGGTATTGCCCCGGCGAGAAGCTGAACGCCTCCTTGTGCTCATCCGGCACATCCAGGGTGAGGATGATGGCGTCGCGGGTCTCGCGCCTGACGTCGGCAACGGTGACGGGATAGAACTTGGTCATGGAGCAGCCGCTCGTTTCAGATGCACTTGAAATAATCGAAGGGTTCGAGACAGTCGCGGCATTGATACTGAGCCTTGCACGGCGTCGAACCGAACTCACTCACCCGGTTCGTGTTCTCGGATTTGCAGCGCGGGCAGGCGATGACCAGGGGCTTGCGCAGGAAGCGATCGAAGGGCGTAGGAGCCTCCCCCGCCTTCTCGGCTGGCGGTGCGATGCCGTAGGCTTCGAGCTTTCGCCGTCCATCTTCACTGATCCAGTCCGTCGTCCAGGGCGGCGAGAGCCTGCGGTTGATCCGCACTCGGTCGAGCCCGTTCGCCCGCAGGGCAGCCTCGATGTCGAGAGCGATGACGCTGGTCGCCGGGCAGCCTGAATAGGTGGGCGTGATCGAGACGACGAGTTCATCATCCTCCCAGCGCACATCCCGGACGATGCCGAGATCCATGACGGAGACCGCCGGCACCTCCGGGTCGGGAACCTCTCCCAACCAAGACTTCACCTGGTCCAGGTCCGGTTGTGTCAGGCTGCCAGCCATCGGCGTCTGCCTCTTACCACGTGGCGTTGGGATAGGCCCGCTGCAGGAATTGGAGATCGGCCAGGATATAACCGAGATGCTCCGAATGGAGGCCGCGCTTGCCGCCCCGCTGCGCCCATCCGGGCTGCGGCAGAGTCAGCGTGGCATCCTCCACTGTCGCACGAATGAGGCCGAGCCAGGGCTCGTGCAACGTCGCAAGGTCGGGTCCCAGACCTGCGAGGGCTATGGCCTGATCGACTTCGTCGGATTCGAACATCTCGCCCGTATACATCCAGAGGTCGTCGATCGCCGTCTGCATGCGGCGATGGCTCTCCTCCGTGCCGTCACCGAGGCGTAAGATCCAGTCGCGGCTGCGCTCCAGATGATAGGTAACCTCTTTGAGAGCCTTTGCAGCGATCTCGGCGATGCGAGCATCCTTCGAGCCCGTCAGCTCCCGCAGCAGCAGGTAGTGCCAGGCATCGAAGAAGAACTGGCGCGCCATGGTGGCGGCGAAGTCTCCGTTCGGCTGTTCGACGAGCAGGACATTGCGGAAGTCGCGTGCGTCGCGGAGATAAGCGAGCTTGTCGGCATCCCGCCCCTTGCCTTCCACCTCTCCGGCAAGGTTCAGCCAGAGCTGCGTCTGCCCGATGAGATCAAGCGCGACATTGGAGAGCGCCAGATCCTCTTCCAGAGCCGGCGAATGCCCGCACCATTCCGACAGGCGATGACCAAGGATCAGGGCGTTGTCGCCAAGGCGTAGCAGATACTCGAAAAGAGCCTCCTGCCCGCTCATCACATATGCCCCAGCTCTTCAGGGATTTCGTAGAATGTCGGGTGCCGGTAGACCTTGCTGTTGGCCGGGTCGAAGAGCGGACCCTTCTCGCTCGGCGAACTCGCCGCGATGTCGGAAGCGCGCACCACCCAGATGCTCACGCCTTCATTGCGGCGCGTGTAGACGTCGCGCGCATTCATGATCGCCATCTCGGCATCCGGCGCATGCAAGCTGCCTACATGCCGGTGGGCTAGACCATGCTGGCTGCGGATGAACACCTCCCAGAGAGGCCACTCCTTCTTGTCGGTCATCGCCGTCCTCCCCTTATGCGGCCCTGGCTTTGGCGCGTGCCGCCTTCTTCGCCGCATAGGCATCGGCAGCATCGCGCACCCATTGGCCCTCTTCGTAGGCTTTCACCCGTGTGCGCAAGCGCTGGCGGTTGCAGGGTCCGTTGCCGGCGACCACCTGATAGAACTCGTCCCAGTTGACCTCGCCGAAGTCGTGGTGCCCGCGTTCCGCGTTCCACTTAAGATCCGGATCCGGGACGGTGAGCCCGAGATACTCGGCCTGGGGTACCGTCTGGTCGACGAATTTCTGACGCAGCTCGTCATTCGAGTTGATCTTGATCTTCCAGCGCATGGACTGGGCACTGTGCACCGACTCCGCATCGGAGGGACCGAACATCATCAGCGAGGGCCACCACCAGCGGTTCAGCGCGTCCTGCGCCATGGCCTTCTGCTCTGGCGTTCCCTTCGCAAGCTTCATCATGATGTCGTAGCCCTGACGCTGGTGGAAACTCTCCTCCTTGCAGATGCGAATCATGGCGCGGGAATAGGGGCCGTAGGAGCAGCGCTGCAGCGGCACCTGGTTCATGATCGCGGCACCGTCCACGAGCCAGCCGATGGCGCCGATATCGGCCCAGGTCAGCGTCGGATAGTTGAAGATGCTCGAATACTTGGCCTTGCCGCTGTTGAGCTGCTCCAACATCTCGTCGCGGCTCACGCCCAAGGTCTCGGCGGCGCAGTAGAGATAGAGCCCGTGGCCCGCCTCATCCTGCACTTTGGCGAGCAGGATGGCCTTACGCTCGAGGGTCGGCGCGCGGGTGATCCAGTTGCCCTCCGGCTGCATGCCGATGATCTCGGAATGAGCATGCTGCGAGATCTGCCGGATCAGGGTCTTGCGATAGGCCTCCGGCATCCATTCCTTGGGCTCGATCTTGATGTCGGCATCGACCCGGTCCTGGAAGGCACGTTCCTGCGGAGACATCTCCTCCTTGGACTGGATGTGCTCGACGCCCGTCTTCACCATCTGTGCGTACACGGCGCTTCTCCCTGCCTTCGTTGTGTTGTCTGTCCTCGCAGCTTTCAGTCAACGCCAGCACGGCAGCAATTTTCCATGCATCAGCAAGCAGGCATCGGACAGTCCGCCCCGAGGATGAGCGACTACACCATAATATGTCACACAAAACATTCTATTCAAGATATTTTTGTAACATATCGATTAGCTGGCCTTCAATTCTGCAGCCGGCTGAACCGCGGCAAACCGCTGCTGGAAATCCTGATCCGCAGGCGGAAGCGGGCCTTGATCGTTCTGCGCGTGGTTATCGAGCCAGCCCTCGGCGGCAGGCAGAAGCGTCTTGTAGACCGTCCCGCACAGCAGGCGGGCAGCCGCTCCCGCCCAGGGGTCCGGGAGAAGCCGTTGGGGAAGCAAGGGGTCCTTCAGAACGGCCCGACGGTAGTCATGGATCAGGAGAATGCGTATCAGCAGGGCGTCGAGGCTGCTGAACCGGGCCCCTCCCTCTAGCGCCGTGAGAGTTCCTGCATAGGTGTCGATGAAGCGCCGGTAGCGGCCTTCGATGCTCTCCAGAGGCCAGGCCCGCCCCGCCAGCCGCCGGGCGGTCGCGAGATCAGCCGGAGCGGCCGAGAGGCGAAGGACGCCCTCCGTTTCATTGGAAGATGGTGCGGCAGCGATGAGGAGGTCCGGCCCGAGAACCCCATAGCCAATCCCGGTCAGCTCGGTGCGGAGAGCACCCCTATCCTGTCCGTTGTCGAGGAGGAGGAGATCGAAGGAGCCGTGCCAGCTCTGCGGCGGCTCGGCATAGATGCGCTGCGTCGCCCGAGCGAAGGCCTCCTGCCCTTGGGGTGTTAGCCGGTAATAGCTGTTCCGCCCCACCTTCCACCGCTCGAACCAGCCCTCCGACACGAGACGGGACAGGGCTGTTCTGACCAGAGTATCACTGATGCGGAAGGCCCGCATGATCTCGTGGAGCGAAGACAGGGACAAGACCCCGCCCCGTGGCACGACCGCGTCCCCGAAGACCGTCACGATCAGCGAACCCGCCCGGATAGGGGTCCGCTCATGAAACCGGTCCAGGAGGGATTCGACAAACGCGGCCATTCAAGCCAACTCCGTTGCTTCAGATCAGGCGACCATCGCCCTCATGGTCCATTGTGCCCTAACCTATTCATGCTTCCCCGGTCCCTGTCGACTCCGGAACCCCGGAGGCAGGATCCCCAAAATTTCTTGACTAACCGACCGGTCGGTCAATAATGCGGACAAAGGCGCAGCTCCATTTGAGCCGACGCTGCCACCCCATTGCTTGAGGTGTCCAGATGAGACTTGAGAGCTTCGTTCGCGAACGTTGGATGTCCCCGGGTCAGGAGTTGGCAGAGGTTCGCAGCGCAGTGACAGGCGACTTGGTCGCCGAGGTCGCCAGCGGCGGTCTCGATATGGGCGAGGTGCTGGCCTATGCCCGGCAGGTCGGCGGCCCCAATCTGAGGCAACTGACCTTCCATCAGCGCGCAGAGCTTCTGAAACGTCTTGCCATACATCTGTCAGAGCGCAAGGAGCAACTCTACAAGATCTCCTATCAGACCGGTACCACGCGGTCCGACAACTTCATCGACGTGGATGGCGGCATCGGCACCCTCTTCGTCTACGCCTCCAAGGGCCGTCGCGAACTACCCAACACCACCTTCCTCCTGGATGGCGCCGTCGAGCCGCTCTCCAAGGGGGGCAGCTTCGTCGGCCAGCATGTGATGGCGCCATTAGCCGGTGTCGCCGTTCACATCAACGCCTTCAACTTTCCCTGCTGGGGCATGCTGGAGAAGCTCGCGCCTGCCATCCTGGCCGGAGTGCCGGTGGTCACGAAGCCGGCGACCATCACCTCCTATGTAGCGCATGCCCTGGTGCGTATGATCGCGGAGTCCCGCATTCTTCCCGAAGGCACGCTCCAGTGCATCATCGGCTCCACCGGCGATCTCTTCGACCACCTCACCTGCCAGGATGTGGTGTCCTTCACGGGCTCTGCAGACACGGCCCAGAAGCTGCAACGGCACCCAGTCATCGCCAGAGAATCCGTCCGCTTCATTGCGGAGCGCGACTCGCTCAACGCCGCCATTCTTGCACCCGATGCCGGACCCGGCACGCCGGAATTCGACCTCTTCGTCAAGGAGGTCGCCAAGGAGATGACCGTCAAGGCGGGGCAGAAGTGCACTGCCATCCGCAGGGCCATCGCGCCCAACGTCCATGTGCCTGCCGTGATCGAGGCCCTGCGCGAGCGGCTCTCGAAAGTCACCGTCGGCAACCCGGAACTCGACAACGTCCGCATGGGCCCCGTCGTCGGCCTTGGCCAGCGCCGGGACGTGCTGGCGCAGGTGGCGAAGCTGCGGAGCGAGGCTGACATCGTCGTCGGTGATCCGGACAATTTCACGGTCGAGGGGGCAGACAGCGAGCGCGGCGCCTTCATCCCCCCGCTCCTGTTGCACTGCCCGGATCCGATCCGCGCCACCAACGTGCACAGTGTCGAGGCCTTCGGTCCGGTCTGCACCCTCATGGGCTATGATGGGCTCGATCAGGCAGTCGCTCTCGCCAATCGCGGCGATGGCAGCCTTGTGGCCTCCGTCTACACGTACGATCCCGTCACTGCGTCCGATCTCGTCTTCGGCGTCGGCGCCTTCCACGGACGTCTCGTGCTGATCGACCGCGACTGCGCCAAGGAGCAGACAGGCCACGGCTCGCCCATGCCGCACATGGTCCATGGCGGGCCGGGACGCGCCGGCGGCGGCGAGGAGCTCGGCGGCATGCGTGGCGTCCATCACTACATGCAGCGCACGGCTCTGCAGGGCTCACCCGCCATGCTGTCGCGTGTGACGCAGAGCTGGATCAAGGGCGCACCGATGGTCCAGGAAGGACGGCATCCCTTCCGCTACCACTTCGAGGATCTCGCCATCGGCCAGACCTTCATCTCGAAGGAGCGGACGATCACCCTGGAGGACATCAAGCACTTCGCCGAGTTCACCGGCGACACCTTCTATGCCCACATGAGCGAGGAGGCCACGAAGGGCCATCCGTTCTTCCCCGGCCGCGTCGCCCACGGCTACCTGCTCCTGTCCTTCGCAGCCGGCCTGTTCGTCGATCCGGATCTGGGTCCGGTCCTGGCCAATTACGGCCTAGACTCCTTGCGCTTTATCAAGCCCGTGCAGCCGGGCGAGACGATCAAGGTTCGCCTCACGGCGAAATCCAAGTCGCCGCGCAACGAGCAGTATGGCGAGGTGCGCTGGGACGTGGAGATCACCACCGACAAGGACGAGACGGTCGCAACCTATGACCTGCTCACCATGAACGCGGTGCGCCCGTGATGGAAGAAGTCTGGTAGCATATACCAGTTGCCTTGACATAAGCTGGATATCTGATGCCACTTCACAGCTGGTGTCGGATACCAGAAGAAGAACGACCGGGGGAAACTATTGTCCACGTTCGATCAAGCCACCGCCGAGCGGATGCTCACCGATGTCTTCGCTCCATGGATCCAGGCACTCGGCCTTTCCATTGAGAGCCTCGGCTCCGAGGGCGCGGTTCTGCGGATGCCGTTTTCGGAGAGGCTGTGCCGCGACAATGGCGTGATCTGCGGACAGGCGCTCATGAGCCTCGCCGACACCGCCATGGTGTTTGCGGTCTCCTCGGCCGGAGGCGCGTACCGCCCCATGACCACAGTCGATCAGACCATGCATTTCCTGCGCCCGGCAGCGAGCGCTGATGTGCTGGCAGAGGCGAAGGTGGTTCGCCTTGGGCGGACTATGGCATTCGGCAGCGTGACGCTCACCGCCGCCGGCGACACCCGGCCCGTCGCTATCGCGCAGCTCGCTTATGCGCTGCTGCCTGAGAGCAAATAGGCTGCTGCTTCAAAACGGCAGCGCGACGCTGGTCTTGATCTCCTTCAGGATCACGTTGGTGCGCACATACCGGATGCCGGGCAGCCGGAACATGAACTCGTCGAGGAATGCGTTGTAGGCCTTCATGTCGCGCACCACGACCCGCAGGTGATAATCGGCGTCGCCCGTCGTGGCGAAGCATTCGAGCACTTCAGCACGGGCTGTTACACGTGAAACAAATTCGTCGACGAATTTCGCGTCGTGCCGTTCGAGTGACACGTGCAGGATCGCCGAGGTGGTGAACCCCGCCTTTTCTCGGTCCACTAGGGCCGAATAGCCGACGATCACCCCTGTCTCTTCGAGCGCGCGCACACGCCGCCAGCAGGCGGAGGTTGACATGCCCACATCCTCAGCCAGCTGCTGGTTGGTGGTGCGCCCCTCCTTCTGGAGCTGCACCAGGATGTGCTCGTCCTGCTTCTCCAGCATGGCGCCCTCCTGTTGGTAATTTTTACCAAATATAGCGCCAAATACTGAAACATCTACCACATAGAAGGCTCAACCAGGAACAAAGAGAAAGCACCTACCAGCCGCTCGGAACTACCATAGTTAGCCAGGACATGGCTCTCTCCTTGGGATCAGGCTGATGACAAGCGTTCCCTCCCTCGACGATTACCGGCTTTCCGACCGCTACGCCCGCGAGACCGGCCGGGTGTTCCTGACCGGCACGCAGGCCATCATCCGGATCGTGCTCGACCAAGCCAAACGCGACAGGGCGGCGGGCCTCAACACGGCAGGCTTCGTCTCGGGCTATCGCGGCTCGCCGCTTGGCGGGGTCGATCTCGAATTCTGGCGTGTGAAGGAGCAGATCAAGGAGCACCGGATCGAGTTTCTGCCCGCCGTCAACGAGGACCTCGCGGCCACCGCAGTGCTGGGCTCGCAGCAGGTGGAGACCGACCCGAACCGGCAGGTCGAGGGGGTGTTCGGCCTTTGGTACGGCAAGGGTCCCGGCGTCGATCGCTCGGGCGATGCCTTGAAGCACGGCAACGCCTATGGCTCCTCGCCCCATGGCGGCGTGCTGGTGGTGGCGGGCGACGACCACGGCTGCGTGTCCTCGTCGATGCCGCACCAATCCGATGTCGCGTTCATGAGCTGGTTCATGCCGACGCTGCATCCGGCGAGCGTCGCCGAATATCTCGAGTTCGGCGAATACGGGTATGCGCTGAGTCGCTTCTCCGGCATGTGGGTCGGGTTCAAGGCCGTATCCGAGATCGTGGAATCCGGCACCTCCGTGGAGTTGCGCCCTCCCCGCCAGTTCCGTGAACCCGATTTCACGCCGCCTCCAGGAGGCCTGCACTACCGTTGGCCGGACCTGCCGGGGCCACAGATCGAGGAGCGCATGGAGGCGAAGAAGCACGCCGTCTATGCCTTCGCCAAAGCCAACCCCATCGACCGGCGCATCTACGACATTCCAAACGCGTCTTACGGCATCGTCACGGCCGGCAAGGCTCATCTCGACCTGATGGAGGCGCTGCGTCTCGTCGGCCTCGACGAGGCCGCCTGCCGCCAGCATGGCATCGACATCTACAAGGTCGGCATGGTGTGGCCGCTGCCGCTCCACGACGCCATGGAGTTCGTAAAGGGCAAGCGCGAGATCCTCGTGGTCGAGGAAAAGCGCGGCATCATCGAGAGCCAGTTCAAGGAATACTTCTACGATTATCCGGGCTCCAAGCCCGAGCGCATGGTGGGCAAACACGACGAGACCGGCGAACGTCTCATCCCCTGGACGGGAGAACTCACGCCGCGCTTCCTCGCCGGTGTTCTGGCAAAGCGCCTCGACCCCATCTTCCCCGATCTCAACCTCGCGCAGCGCGTAGCAGCCCTGTCGCCTGATCCGGAGCGTGTGATCACTGTTCCGGGCGCGACGCGCACGCCCTATTTCTGCTCCGGCTGCCCGCACAACACCTCGACCAAGGTGCCGGAAGGATCCAAGGCGCTCGCCGGCATCGGCTGCCACTTCATGGCAAGCTGGATGGACCGCGAGACCTCGTCGCTGATCCAGATGGGCGGCGAAGGCGTGAACTGGGCGGCCTCCTCCAAGTTCACCGGCCAGGGTCACATCTTCCAGAATCTCGGCGAAGGCACCTATTACCATTCAGGCTCCATGGCGATCCGGCAAGCGATCGCGGCGGGCGCCAACATCACCTACAAGATTCTGTTCAACGACGCGGTCGCCATGACCGGTGGCCAGCCTGTGGACGGCCCTATCAGTGTCTATGCCATCGCCCACAGCGTGCGCGCCGAGGGCGTGCAACGCATCGCGCTTGTTTCTGACGATCCCGACAAATTCGTGCCCGCCGATCTGCCGAAAGGCGTGACGATCCACCACCGCGAGGATCTCGACGGAGTTCAGAAGGAACTGCGCGATATCTCCGGCGTCACGGTGCTGATCTACGAGCAGGCCTGCGCGACGGAAAAGCGCCGCCGCCGCAAGCGCGGCCAGATGGAGGACCCGAAGCGCTTTGCCTATATCAACGACCTCGTCTGCGAGGGCTGCGGCGACTGCTCGGTGGCGTCGAACTGCTTGAGCGTGGAGCCGAAGGAGACGCCGTTCGGGCGCAAGCGCAAGATCAATCTCTCCACCTGCAACAAGGACTTCTCGTGCTTGGAGGGCTTCTGCCCGAGCTTCGTGACGGTGGAGGGCGCGACGCGCCGGGCGAAGACCACGTCCGGCTTCGATGCGCATGCACGCGCCGCGACGCTGCCGTCCCCTACCCTTCCGAATCTGGAGAAGCCTTTCGACCTGCTCGTCACCGGCGTCGGCGGCACGGGTGTGGTCACCATCGGGGCACTCATCAGCATGGCGGCGCATCTTGAAGGCCGCGGCGTTTCCGTGCTCGACTTTACCGGCTTCGCCCAAAAATTCGGACCGGTGCTGAGCTATCTGCGCATCGCCACAAATCCAGGCGAGCTGAACCAAGTGCGCATCGACCAGGGCGCGGCGGACGCGCTGATCGGCTGCGATGTCGTGGTCAGCTCATCGCCCAAGGCCTCCGGCACCTATCGGCATGGCACGCGCGCCGTGATGAACACCGCCGAGATGCCCACCGGCGACGTGGTGCGCTTCCGCGATGCGGATCTGGCGGGCCGCACGCGCCTGCGCGCCATCGAACGCGTCATCGGCGCCGGCAACATGGCGGCGGTCAACGCCAATGCGCTGGCTGAGACGCTGCTCGGCGATACGGTTTTCGCCAACGTGATGATGCTGGGTTTTGCCTGGCAGCAAGGGCTCGTGCCGGTCTCGCTCAACGCGCTTGCGCGCGCCATCGAACTCAACGGCGTAGCGGTCGAGCGCAACCGGCAGGCCTTCGCCTGGGGCCGTCTGCTCAGCGCCGATCCGGCCATCGTGCATGAGATCGCGAACGACAAGCCGGACGAGCCCGAGACGCTGGATCAAGTAATCGCGCGGCGTGTCGCGTTCCTCACCGCCTATCAGGATGCGCTCTATGCCGCCCGCTACGAGATGATGGTGTCGCGGGTGCGCAAGGCTGAAGCTGCCTTCGGTTCCGAGGCACTCACGGACGCGGTGGCGCGTTCGCTTTTCAAGCTCATGGCCTACAAGGATGAGTACGAGGTCGCACGCCTCCACATGGAGACCGGCTTCCTCGATACGCTGCAGCGGGAATTCGAAGGCGACTTCACGGTGAAGTATCATCTTGCGCCGCCGCTCCTGGCCTCCAAGCGCGATGCCCGGGGCCGCCCGAAGAAGCGCGCCTTCGGCTCCTGGATCCAGACGCCCATGAAGGTGCTGGCCAGGATGAAGTTCGTTCGCGGCACGCCTTTCGACATCTTCGGCTATACGGCCGAGCGGCGCACTGAGCGCGCTCTGATCGGCTGGTACGAGGCGCAGGTCGAGAAAATTCTCGCGAGCCTCGACGCGCAGCGTTCCGCCGATCTTCTGGCGATTGCCAAGGCCCCCATGGACATCCGCGGCTATGGCCCGGTCAAGGAAGAGGCCATCCACAAGGTGCAGGCGGAGGTCGAGCGCCTGTGGTCGCGTGTGGCGGAGCAGCCGGAGGTGGTCGACACGCGCCCGCGCGAGGCCGCTCACGCGTGAAGACCCGCTTTACTGAACTTGGGATGCAGCGCCTATTGCTCCGTGTCACCCCTCAACGTCATGGCCGGGCTTGACCCGGCCATCGCGATTTTATGAAGCGCTGCGCTTTCCGGGTCGAGATCACCGGCACAAGGCCGGTGATGACGAGGAGGGTTTGGCCCCACCTTTCCGATTGTCTGGATGCGCCGCCCTCAGGCCTCCGGTGTCAGGCTGTTCTGCGGCCGCCGGGCCATCACCTCCTGCAGCGCCGCGATCAGGTCGTCGGGCATGATGGGTTTGTGCAGGAACATGGCGTTGGGCGGCAGATCGCCCGGTCCGGGACCGGTCTTGCCGGAAATCACCAAGACGGCCACCTCCGGCCAGCCCTGCCGCACCAGCCGGGCGAACTCGAAGCCGTCCATGGAGCCGGGCATATTGACGTCGGTCAGGATGGCATCGATCTCCGGCCGCGTTTTCAGGAGTTCGAACGCCTCGTCGGCGTCCTGGGCCTCGACGACCCAAAACTCGGATTCCTTCAGAATGTCGACCTGAGTCAGACGCACGAGAGGTTCGTCTTCGACCAGAAGGATGACAGGCTGCTTTACGATGCGGCGATGCGGTTTCATCGAGCAAGAAACGGGAAAGGCTCCGTCCGGTTCCCTCCCTGCCAAGCGGCCGTGATGCTGTGGCGCGGAGGCCGGGGGCCTGCCGCAAGGTGGCCGAGGTAAGCTTAGAAGCGCTTTGCCTTGGCCTTCAGCTGCTTGATTCGGTCTACGACCTCCTGCGTGTGATACGGCTTTTTCAGCAGGGGACCGGCCTCGCAGAGGGTTCCGGCGATGTCTGCCGACCGCTCCGCTCCGGAAGTGAGGATGACCTGGGTCTCGGGCATGTTGGCTCGGACCCAGCGGGCGAGCTCGAAGCCATCCATTTCCCCAGACATCTCGACATCGCTGAACACGATGTCGACCGAAACCTCCGGCGCCTGGAGGATGAGGATTGCCTCCTCGGCGCTCACGGCCTCATGGACCCGGTAGCCGCACTCCCGCAGGTATTCGGCGATCACGAGGCGGATCAGCACCTCGTCCTCGACCACGAGGATGGTCTGGAGGGGGGTGTTGGCCTCAGCCGAGAGATGGGTCGATGACGTGCTCACGCATAGCTAACCGCCGAGCTTTTGCCTTTGTTCCTGCGGTCAAGCTTGTGGAGGATTGTGCCAATTCAGGGTGCGTGCGACGAGTTCGGCAACCTCAGCGACCCGGTAGGGCTTGCGGACAAACGGCTCGGGGCTGTCCAGCGGATCCGTTTCCCCGCATGTTAGGATCATCTTCGTGGGAGTTCGCCTCTCGCGGATGTGACGAACCATGTCCCAGCCGCTCCCGGCCACCGGCAGGTCGAGAGCCAGGAACAGAAGATCGACCGGGACCGCATCGAGCACCGTCAGGGCCTCGGATGCGGATCCAGCCTCCAGCACCTTGAACCCCCAGGCCCGCAACTCGTCGCTCACACGACACCGGATCCGGACATCGCCCTCGACGACAAGGATGCTCGGCGGTGTCCGGCGTGGTAGAACCGTAACGGATGCAGCACTCATTCCTGCCCCTGACGCATACAACAGGCGGACAACGTCGTGCTGCCTCAGGGGTTCTCCACCCCTGTGCGCTAAGTCACCACGCGGGTCGGGCTGGCCCTCTCAGGTGGAACCGTCTATCAATGGCCACGTTTGACCCTTGTCCTATCCTCTTGTCCTCTTTCCCGTCGGTGCCGTGTCCCATCAGCAACCCATAGGCGTCGTTCTCCTGGTCGAAGACGAACCGCTGGTGCGGCTCGTCACGGCCGACATCCTGATGGAGGCGGACTTCCACGTCATCGAGGCGGGCGACGCCGAGGAGGCCCTGCGCGTTCTGAAAGCCGAGGTCGCTGTCGACGTGCTGCTCTCGGACGTGGAAATGCCGCCTGGCATGAACGGCTATGAGCTGGTTGGCCACGTTCATCGGGACTGGCCTGGGGTCGAGATCATCGTCTCCTCCGGCCGCGAATGGCCAGGAGAGGACGATCTGCCGCCGGGGGCTGTCTTTATCGCAAAGCCCTATCTGAATGCCACGCTGGTGTCCCACGTCCAGGCAGCGGCCAAGAGGGCGCAGGAGGCTCGTCGGCTCACGCGTGAGGCTGGCGGCGCGAGCGAGAGCGCGCCCATCGAAAACATCTCCAAGATGGCCTGACGGCTCCCGGAACAGGTAGCCTGACAGAAAAAGGCGCAGACCAAAGCGCTGCGCCTTTTTGTTCTCGTCGTTGATTTTTAGCGTTACGCCGCCCGGACACCCTGCAGGAAGCCTTCGACCTCCCGGCTGAGGGCCGACGAGTTGGTCGACAATTCCCCGGCCGCAGCCAGCACCTGGGAGGCCGCCGATCCGGCATGGGTCGCCGCTCCCTGGACCTGGACGATGCTCTGGGTCACCTCCTGCGTGCCGCGGGCCGCTTCGCTGACATTGCGGGCGATCTCCTGCGTGGCCGCCTGCTGCTCTTCGACCGCAGCCGCCACGTTGGTGGCGATCTGGTGCACCTCCTCGATGGTGAGGCCGATCTCGCGGATGGCGTCCACCGCCCCCTTGGTTGATTGCTGGATCTGGTTGATGTGCGAAGTGATGTCCTCGGTCGCCCGCGAGGTCTGGTTCGCGAGTTCCTTCACCTCGGCTGCCACCACGGCAAAGCCCTTCCCGGCCTCACCGGCGCGAGCCGCCTCGATGGTGGCATTGAGCGCCAGCAGGTTGGTCTGGCTCGCGATGCTGTTGATGAGGGCAACCACCTCGCCGATCTTCTGCGCGCCGTCCGCAAGCGTCTCCACGAGTTCGTTGGTCTTGCGCGCGTTCTGCACGGCCCGGGCCGCAGCAGCCGACGTTTGCGCTACCTGCGTTCCAATCTCGTTGGAGGACGCCGCGAGTTCCTCGGTCGCAGCAGCCACCGCCTGGACGTTGCTGGAGGTCTGCTCGGCCGCCGCCGCCACCGAGTTCGACTGCTGGTTCGTCTGCTGGGCGGTGGTGGCCATCGAGCGGGCTGTCGATTCCATCTGCTGGGCAGCGACCGAGAGGTGCTGGACGAGACCGCCCACGCTGCCCTCGAAGCTCTGCGCGAGCGTCATCATCTCAACCCTGCGGCGTTCGATGGCGTTCTTTTCGGATTCCGCCTGCTGGCGCCGGAGCCCGTCCGCCTCCTGCATGGTGCCGGCGAAGACCTGCGTTGCCTTCCAGATATCGCCAACCTCGTCATTGCCGACCTTCGCATTCGGCAGATTGTAATCGCCGGCTGCCAGTTTCTGGATCGCCTCGTTGACGATTTTCAGCGGACGGGCGATCTGTCTGTGGCCCACGAGCCAGCCGATTAGAAGCGCCAGGATCGTGCCGCCAAGGGCAATCGAGACGAGCAGGGTGAGACGCTCGCCGTAGAGTTCAGCCGAGTAGCGGTTAACCGCTTGGATCTCTTCGCTCCCCTTCTGCGTCAAGGCATCGATGCTGACCTGGAAAGCCTTCCTGTTGGCGCGGTTGGCGTCATTGTTGCCCTGGGCGTTAGCCGCTTCAGGCGACACCTCGGCGCCGAGGCGCACGGTCTCGGACCTAAACGTCTTAAACGCGGCGGCGTCCTTGACCACGGCATCGAACAGCGCCCTGTGCGAATCCGGAACGATCGGCTCCCATTCCTTCAGGAGCGCGTCGATCTCATTCAAGTTCGCGGTCAGTCCCTCGCCGAACTTGCGCGCATCGGCCGTCGTCTTCGAGGCATAGATGCCGCGCGCTTCCATGACTACGTGCGTCACAAGCCGGTTCAGGCGCTCTCCATGAAGTGCGCGCGTGGCTGCGAGCCGCACATCGTCAACCGCCTGATTGTAAGTCTGCAAGGTGCTGATGCCGACGGCGGCGATGACCACCGCAACCAAACTCAAGGCAGCGACAAGCGCAAATATCTTCGTTCTGATCTTCATGCATCCCCCAGAGTCGGCTTGATCCGAAATATCGCGTGAATAGAGACCGCAGTATTCACGGAATGCTTGTGCGAGGCTTGCTCTGGCGGCTCAAGATTTTCAACAGGGTTTCTCTGCGGCAAGTGACGGATTGTTAAGCATAACCTCATAGGAATGATTGCAGTCGATTTTCATAGCGGCGGGTTCCATGGGCGTACGGTTCGATAAAGTGTTGGAGCAGGTGGCCAGGGCCGGACAGGCCGGGCGCGGAGCCGCCATCGAAACCCAAGAGCGCAAGGTGCGGCGCCTGGAGGAGCTGATCCGGGCGCGCGAGGTGGTAGGCGATCGGATTGTCATGTGCCTCGGGCTGGCGCTCACCCTCTCGGCCGTCGCTCTACCGGTTTATGCGGTCTACCTCAGCGACGGCTATGCCTATCTCCAAAGCACAGGCAAAGGCTTAGGTATGGGCAAAGGCACAGATGCAAACCATGCGCGTGCGGCCGATCTCAGCCCGACAACGACCGGTTCGTTGAACAGGCAGAAGAACGTGGAGCCTGCCCTGGAGGCCAGGAGCGACAAGGCGCTACTCGCCATCGACCGGCAGAGCCAGTTCCAGCGCTACGTGATTCATCGCGCCACAAGCGAGTCCGCCCTGATCGAAGGCCCGGAAGGTGTCTGGTGGGTCACACCGGGGATGACGCTTCCCGGCATTGGCCAGATCATCTCAATCGAACGCTCCGACAATGGCTGGGTCGTTCTGACGTCTGAGACGATGATCAGCCAGCGGCCAACCTCGAAGGCTGCGAGCTGATATGCGCTTTGTCTGCATGAGCGCGGCTCGCGCGCTCATGCAATCTGCCTATTTGGTGGCCGTCACGATCGGTGCGGCCTGATTGCCGAGCCACACCCAGGTCGCGCCCTCGGAACCTTCCCGCTTCACATAGCGGTAGCCGGTCTCCTGCCAGGACAGGACGGCCGCACGCTTGTTATCCAGGATGTAGTCGCCGCGATCGGTGCGCACCATCAGCACCGCATGGCCTGCGCCGAGTTCGTCGATGACCACGGTCATCCGCAGGGCCCGGCGCGGCAGGCCTGCGTCGATGAGCACGCGACGCTTCAGGATCTGGATATCCTCGCAATCCCCCATCCCGTCATCCGGATAGTCCCAGCGATCCGCCACGCCCCAATGCTCCTGGTCCGTCACCGGCAGGATGGTAGCGTTCACGCGCTCGTTGGCATCGACGAGGAGCTTCCAAGTCTCCGCATTCAGCGCGATGATGGCGGGCTCTGAGGCATCGAGCGCGCACTCGCCCGGCACCTGCTTGCAGAACGCGACCCACGCCGGCGTCGGCCCGGCCTGTCCGGACGACAGGATTGCTGCGCTCATCACCGGCAGGTTCAACTGCGGGAACGCATGTGCTGAACTCACTGCAGCCATACCTGACAGGATCACGGCGCCAAGCCCCGCAGCTACCCGAAGCCGCCTCCCCGTCTGCTTTAAGAAATCGGTCCTGTTCATGCCCCCGCATCCATCCGCTTCTTTTCATCAAAGCTGTCAGCCGCGCGAGATCTGCGCAAGCGCGATTCGGGGTAAGATGTCAGAACGATGTCGCAGTGTTGACTTCAAGCAACAGGCCGACCAGCGGACAATATGCCGTTTGCCGATACTCTTCGAATGAAGAGGATCGCAGAAATCGACTCTTTAGTTCGCAGCAACTTTTTACCAGCAAGAAGCCGCCCTTCCGCGTCGAGTAGATTGGCGGCGCGGCATCTTCTCTCACCAGGCCAGTCCAACCTTCTTCAGTAACGGCGCAGAAACCCGCTCTGGCTCCTGGCCCAAGTCCTGGCTCTTTTCGACGATGTCATGAGGCGAATAGTGGGCGTACCGACAAGGCCGATCAGCGATGCAGCAATAACCGGCACCAGAATGATACTCATTCCACCCTCCCAAGTGTCCGACAGCTTCGTCGTTCAAGGCGCAGCATGCGCGGCCATCCTTGTGCGAAACTGGCTCGATCATGCGAGAGCAGCTCGCAAAAAAGCATCGGATGGAGCAAATGTCGTCTTTACCAAACGACGCGAAGGCTGATCACAATGGATCGGAGCGCCAGGAATTTCGTGATACGTTCTGCAGGTCACTGGGAGGCCCGCTTGAGATCCATTTTCGCTTCATTCGCGATCGCGCTTAGCGTCGGTGGATGCACGACAGCCACCTATGAGGCGGCCGAGATGTCCTGCTCGGATTACATCGGGAAGCCGATCTCGTCGCGCATTGCAGCCTACGGTCCTCCCACCTCCGTGTACCGCATCAACGCCAGCCAAGTCGGCTATGTCTTCAAAACCAAGACGACAGCCTATGTGGGCGGCGCGCCCTATTACACGGTGAACTACCTGACGGGAGCAGACAAACACCACACGCCTGTCCGTCAGATCACCCGGATCTGTCACGGGGTATACGTCGTCCATGCTCCATCGGATGCCATCCCCGTATCCGAGCGCATCATCGTAGGCATCCAGGCGAAGGGCTAAGCGTCTCCAACAGCGCTGCGTGACCTGAGCGCTATCGCGAGACTAGAAACCGCCGGGACGGAGCTTGGCGATGCTCATCATCAGATCCACGCTGAAGCCTTGCTGAGACGACGATGGATCGAAGAGCGTCAGCACCGGCGCAGCAGTGGCCATGCTGGGATTGGTCACGTCCCACATGGCGTTGAAGCGCTGGATCAGCTTGTCCACTTTCTTTGGATCCTGCAGATCCTTGATGTTGATGTGCTTCTCCAGGTTGCGCACCTGGATGTCGAGATCCGCCTTGGAAGCGTTCTGGGGGATGTTGAAGGTGGTCTGGACGAACTTGAGAAGCGCTTTGTCGGCCAGCAATCCCATCATCGTGGTCACCGACGAGGCTTTGCGCTTGAAATACATGGCGAGCTGCACGCCCTGATTCTGCTCGCCCTCCTTCTTTTCAAGCTCCATCTGGACGTATCGGGCGACCGTGTCGGTCGCCAGTTTCGGCTCCCAGGTCGTAGCCTCCCCCTTGCTCTTGAAGTCGAAGGCTTTGGCGAACTCCTTGTAGAGCGGATTGGTCATTTTGTTCGCCATGCTCAAGGGATTGGTGACACCCTCCTGGAGCATCTTCTTAATAAGCCCCTTGCCGAAGATCATGTCCTCAAGCCCAAAGGCCTTCATGGCGTATTTGTACAGACGATCGTCCTTGAGGAATTCGTCGATGTTCTTGACGTTCTTGATATTGGCCTTGAAGTAATCGGTCTCACGCTTGACCGTTGGATCTTTCTCGACCCTTGCTTTTGTCTGTGCAAGGTTGTTCGAGATCATCTGGTATCGGACCGATGTGCTGATCATGGGCAGCTCTCCAATGCTCAATGACGATGAGGCTGGCTGCGAAGCCGGCGGGAATCACGTGCGGTTTTCGCGGAGGATATCTCGACAATCCTTCGTGAACCTGTCGGCGACATCCTTGGTGTCGCCCGCATCGAAGTGGAAATCGAGAGTCCTGGTTTCATAGCGATAGTTCGAGAGCTCGACAGTGAGCGTTCGCGCCTGGGCGAGTCTCTGGATGAAAGCATGGACCTGCTCGGGATCCGGGATTTGCCCGTGCCGGTCGCGATAGACCCAGTGACCAACCTCCGGAGAGCCGCCGTCGAACCAGTAGACGGTGCTCCTCCCCCGAGGATCGCTCCGGCCGAGATATTGCTTTTGGAGAACGGCCGCTGTGATGAAAGGCGTCGGCGGCAGTTCGCTGTCCAACACCTGGCGCTGGCAGGTCAGCCACAGAAGCGAGCCGTTCTGCCCATACAGGCGGGCGAAGGCCGCCTGAGGCTGTCCCTCCGCATCGTGCCTGAGGACATAATCCCATGATCCAAACCGGTTCGCTAGCGCGCCGGCTTTACTCGGCACAACAAGCAATAGCGCGATAGAGGCAAAGCCTGCGGTGAGCGCCGTGATGCGGGAGCGAGTATAAGACGATAGCTTCTTCAGCATCGTGATCCTCCTTTCCAACGAAAGAAGCCTCGCCCTTTGCAAGGCGAGGCTCCCTTCAGGTGGATGCTGGAACTCTTACTGGAAGAGCTTCAGGATCATCTGGCTGTTCTGGTTAGCCATCGAGAGAGCCTGCACGCCGAGCTGCTGCTGGGTCTGCAGAGCCTGATAGCGAGTCGAAGCCTCGTTCATGTCGGCATCGACATAGGCGCTCACGCCGGCGGTCAGCGAGTCGGACAGGACACCGATGAACTCTTCCTGGGTCTCAAGGAGAGCCTTGGTGGCGCCGAGCATCGAAGAGCCCTTCGTCACAGCTTCGATGGCACGCTCGATGTTAGCCAGAGCTGTATCGACAGAGGTGCCGGAGCCGGAACCAGCGGCGGCTGTGGAGCCGATCTTGCCCAGGTCAGCAGCCAGCGTGGCATCCGCGATTGTCGTCGCGTTATCCATGCTTTGCCCATCCAGCTTAGAGACCAGGCGCAGGTTGCCATCGACGACTTGGGCGCTCACCAGTGCGCTCATTTTAGCATCACCGTTGATCTTGTTGACCACGTCGTTGATCGTCTTGGCTTCGCCAGCAACGAACGTTACGGATGCAGCCGTTGCGGTAGCACCGGTTCCGAACTGTACCGTCAGCGTACCAGCGGTGGCCGCATCGAGGGTGGAAACTGCACCGCCCACGGAGGTGTCAAAGTCAACATAGCTGGCCGAAGGCGCCGCAGCGACGTTGATCGACGCCACGTTAGCCAGCAGACCGCCAGTGCCGGCGGTAGCGTTCTGGAACAGCTGGACACCGGCCGTATCAATGGCAAGCTTGCCAAGCACGCCATTGTCGTAGGACGTGACGAGCTGCACGCTCTGCGGGTTGCCCTTGAGCCAGTTCTGGCCGTTGATGGTGGCGGAGTCCGCCGTGCTCTTGAGGCCAGCAATGCGCTGGTTCAGCTCGGTCTGGATCGCCCCGAGATCGGCGCCCGGGTTGCCGCCGGTGGCGACCTTCTTCTTCATCTCGTTGAGGTGGACGAGAGCCTTGTCCATCGCGGAGCTGAAGGTGTCGATCATTGACTTCGACTGCTTGATGGAGTCCTTCACGGAGCCGAGGGCACCGTTGTCGGACTTCATCTGGGTCGCGATCGACCAGTAGGAGGCGTTGTGCGAAGCCTCGCCGACGCGGAGGCCGGACGAGATCTGGTTCTGGGTCTTGTTCATGGCCGTCTGAGTCGACTTGAGCGACTGCAGAGCGGTCATGGCGGAGAGGTTCGTGTTGATTGAAGACATGTGCTTCTTCCTTGAATGATGTGATTGTTCAGGGAATGTCGGGATCTAACCGACCCAGCGGAGTGGCTTCATGCCTCGAGACAATCTCGATCCGCTGCTCACATGACATCCGGGCTTTTACCGGCAAAATGGATTGGCATCATGCCTGGCCTTCTCGTGAAGGCGTACCATAGTGCTTTCTCTGCACCAGGAGAGCTTGCGCTCTCCGTCTGCGGTGCTTGCAGATCTTGTCTACCAACCCCCTCCTCCAACGTCAAGCGTCAAGATCGACATTGGAGCAGAAATTTTTGTCGTTAATCTTTTGTTAACTATGAAAGCTAGGGTTATTTACTATTCCATGCACATCACTCAACGTATGAATAATGCGCATGAAATAGCGAAACCTAAGATGAGCAGGTTTCTGCACTCTGATTTACCGTCCGCCGACAGCGAACATCTTCGGCGCGGCGCTTGAAGCATTCTTGGAGTACAGGCCGCGATGAGCAGGATCTAGCGTCAGCGCATCGGTTACGCCGAGCACTGTCTCGGATGCGCCGAGCAGCAAGGAGCCGTCGGGCACCATGACGTTTGCGATCCGGCGCAGCACATCGGCCTTCAGGTTGGCGTCGAAGTAGATCAGCACGTTGCGGCAATAGACGATGTCGAACTGGCCCAGGCGATTGAAGTCCTCGATCAGGTTCAGGTAGCGGTAATCCACCATCGTGCGGATCTCGGGGGCGATCTGCCACTGGTCGCCGACTTGCGTGAAGTACTTGACCAGAAAGCGGATCGGCAGGCCGCGCTGCACTTCGAACTGATTGTAGAATCCAGCTTTCGCCTTCTCCAGAACCTCGTTGGAGATGTCCGTGGCCACGATGTCGATGTGCCACCCCGGCATGCGCGGCGCGGCTTCCTTGAGCAGCATGGCGAGCGAGTACGGCTCCTGGCCGGTGGAGGCCGCTGCACACCAGATCCGGAGCCTGCGGTTCGATGCGCGCTCCTTCAGGTATTTCGGCAACAGGACGTCCTGGAACAGATCGAACGGACCTTTGTCCCGAAAGAAGAAGGTCTCATTCGTGGTCATGGCCTCGACGGTCGCCTTCTCCAAGGCGATCGACCGCCCTGCCCTGATCTCGCGCACGAGGTGCGACAGGCTGTCGATCTTGAAACGCGTGCAGACCGATGAGAGGCGGCTCTCGACGAGATATCGCTTGTCCGGGGACAGCGCCAGGCCCGAGCGGGCTTTGAGAAAGACGCGCAGGGCGTCGAATTCGGCCTCGGTCATTTCGAACATCCAGTGATGTGGCCCTTCAGAGAGCGGCCGATGGATTCCAAGGGAAGAACCTCGTGGGCCAGGCCGGCCTTCACGATGCTTCCCGGCATTCCCCAGACGATGCTCGTGGCTTCGTCCTGTGCGATCACTGTGGCGCCCGCCTTGGTGAGGTGGCGCGCTCCGTGCGTTCCGTCGGACCCCATGCCGGTGAGCACGGCCGCAAGGGCGGAGGCGCCGAACACGCCGGCGGCGTCCCTGAAGAGCACATCGACGGCGGGCCGGCAGAAATTCTCAGGCGGTCCATCGTTGAGCCGGATGACGGCCCTGCCGCCGGACGAAACCACACCCATGTGCCGCCCGCCGGGGGCGACGAGGATTGTTCCTGGACTGACAATGTCACCATCCCTGGCCTCCCGGGCCGGAACGGAGAGGAAGGACTGCAGGTGCTCGGCGAAGACGGCCGTGAACATCGCGGGCATGTGCTGCACGATCAGCACCGGGATACTTGAAAGAGCAGGCTTAAGGTCGAGCAGAACCCGTTCGACCGCACGGGGACCGCCGGTGGAGGATCCGATCAGCAGGCATTGCGGCTTCACCGTGCCGGGCCTCGCAGCCGGTGAAGCAGATGGTGTCGGCAGGACGGAGAGAGCCGGTGCCGACGATCTCGTCTGGCGGCTCTTCGCCTCACCGAGGGCGCGCAGTTTTGCAATAAGGTCGCGCTGGAAGTCGGCCGCCGCTCCCGCCGCGCGGGCGCTTTCCGGCTTCGCCAAATAATCGACGGCCCCCAGGGAGAGGCACTTCAGCGAGATCTCCGCATTTCTCTGCGTCAGCGTCGAGATGACGATGACCTTGCTGGTCGGATGAGCCTTGAGGATCATGGGAAGCGCCGCGAGGCCATCGACCTCTGGCATTTCGATGTCGAGGAGGATGATCTCCGGCTTGGAGCGCTCAGCAGCATCAACCGCGATGCGCCCGTTGGACGCCGTGGCGACAATCTCGAAACCGCCAGCCTCTGTGAGCCAGCGCGCGATCATCCCGCGGATGACGGCGCTGTCGTCGACGATCATGACGCGGGTGGGCCTGCTCTGCGCTGGACCAGGCTGAATGACGGGAGCAATCGACATGATGTCACGCTGAATGGGAGACGGGAAGGACGCCGAGTTCCTGGAACTTGGCTGCAAGGATATCCCTGTCGAACGGCTTCATGATGTACTCGTTCGCACCAGCATCCAAAGCGCGTGTGATATGGTCGATGTCGTTCTCCGTCGTGCAGAACACGACCTTCGGGGCCTGACCCTCTGGCGTCGCCCGCAGGTGCTTGAGGAAGCTGTACCCGTCCATGACGGGCATGTTCCAGTCCAAGAGGATCACGTCCGGCATCTCCGCCCGGCACGCCTGGAGCCCCACTTCGCCGTTCTCGGCCTCGGCAACCCGGAAGGCTAAGCCTTCAGCGATTTCGCGGGAGACTTTCCGGATGACGCGCGAGTCATCAATGATCAAGCAATAGCTCATTTAAAAATTTCCTGTTCCCGAGCAGCTCGGCTCCTGGCGGAGCGCACACTGACTAGGAGCGAATGGCGGACTTGTCGACGAAGTTGAAATTTTCGACCAGGATTTCCTTGACGATCTCGGCACCCAGACGCTTGTTAATTCTGTCGCGAACGCTGCTGATCATGCCGTTGACGTTGTAGCGGGACAGCTTCCTGAAATCGAGGGTCTCGTCAGCATAGACGTATCGGAAGACTTCATCCTGGATGAAGGCTTCCGGCGGGACCGAAATCTCCCGCAGCGTCTTGGCATCGGCCGTGAAGACAAGATTGGCGATCACGTATCCCTGGACAGCTCCCTCGGCAATGACCGGGATGTTCATGGCTGGTAGCTTCTTGTACTGCAGGCCCTCATAACTTCCCTTATCCTCGACAGGCGCCTTTCCGACTGTCCATGTCACCGCCGCATAGCATGACGCCAACGTGACGGCGCAGACCCAGAATCCCGCCATGACGTTCTTGATCATGCGCCGTAACCTGCCTTGGCGATATGAGCCGAATAGGTGCTGTCGGAGTCAGCCCTCTGGATCGCGCTCGAGATAATGCTTGCAACCTCTTGCACGGCATGCATGTGGCGACGGAGAATATCCTGGTTCTGTTCGATCTTGCCCTGCAGATTCTGAAGACGCTTGGTTGCATTGGGATCCAGGGCGCTGATTTCGGCCGTCCGGACAATGCGGCTGATCTCGAGAAGGCACTGGCTCTTGCGTCGGTTGAACTCGTCCAGGTTGGAGAGGTCCCGCGCCATCAGCGCCGATGTTTCCATGTCGAGCGTTTCTTCAAGGCGGTCCAGCGATTTCATCAGCATGGGCATATTCCTTTGTTCGAATGAACTCTCATGGCAGGCGTCATACCTTGCCCAGCAGGGTGTTTATCGACTGGCTTGGCGCCTGCGGCGCGGAAGCGGAAGTACCGTGCTTGCGGGCATTGAGAAGCCTCTCGGCTATCCCGATGCCGCCGACCTTCGACAGCTGCCCGCCAATCTGCTCAGCCAACATGGATTTCCAGATCGACCCCGCATTGCCCTTGCCATAGGTATTCTCGGCCTCCTTGGGCAGCATCGACTCGACGAAGGTCTGCAGGATGTAAGCCTCGAACTCCTGATGGGCTTTTCGCACCTTGTCGGCGTTCGCGGTCTCGGCATCGTTGCGCAGTGAGTTGCGCAGCGAATAGATGTCAGAACCCGGCATCATAAGGGGCTTGTCGGCAACCTCCTTCACGGCGTCGTCGAAGCTTGCACCCTCCGCACCCGAGGCTCCCTCCATGAGCTTGCGGGACGCGGCCTGAAGGCGGGCCGGGTCCGCTGCTCTTGCAACGTCATTGATAATATCTGAGGGCGGGCTGATTGCCATCGCATCACTCTCGGTTCTTGAATTCTGCTTCTTTCTACATCGGCTAGCTTACGGGAAGCTTGCGCTGGCGCCCTTTACCAATAACTCCAGGATCGAGGTGAGATCCTTCTTCTCGGTCTCTCGGCGATCCTGGCTCTTAAGGTTCGTCAGCATCTTCTCGGTCCGCTTCGTCTGCATCGCTTTATCAAGAGCGATTGCCTTCTGCGCGACCTTTGCCTTCTCGGCGTGACCCTCCTGGGTCGACAGCGCCTGCAGGCGCTTGGCGGCCACGTCGACGAACAATCCGTGCAGCGTTTCGTGATCGTTCATCGAATGAATGATCATCTCCTGCGCGGTTCTCAGCTCTGCAACTTCCCTCTCGAGAAGCGAGACTTTCAGCTCGGCCTCCTGCTTGAGACGCTCCTGTACCTTCAGAATGCGGTTCATCTTTCGAATGCGCTGTTTCATGTCAGTTATCCATTCCGGAGCCAAACGGAAAAGGCATCCATGAAGAGAAGGACGTAATCCTGGGCGGCGAAGTACATGATGAACAGGCCGCCGAGCATGATGAAGGGGGTCGCCAGGAAGTAGACTGGGATCTGCGGCGTCAACTTGTTGGTAAGCCCCACGGCCAGATTGACGATGACGGAATAGAGAATGAAAGGGCTACTGATCCTGAGGGCCAGAACGAAGGCCGCGGCGATCTGGTCGACCAGCTGAGTCAAGGACAGGCGCGCGCCGAAGCCCACGCCTATCGGCAGTCGCGTATAGGACTCCACCAATCCGCGATAGAGCTCCCAGTGGAGATCGGAGAAGAACAGGATTGCCGTTGCCGCCATCATGATGAAGGAGCTGATCGGCGGGAGGGGCTCTGACTCGTCAATGGGGGTCCCGGGCATACCGCCGAGACCCAAGGCCATGGCAACGGCGCTCAGCATTGTCTGCAGGGCCAGAAAGTAGACACGCCCCAGCAGCCCGATCAGGAGACCGGTCAGAAGCTCGGACCCGATCGAGGCGAGCATCGTGGCGGGAACGAGCGCCGTCACCCCATCGCTCAGCTTCGTCAGCAGAACGGGGGCCAAGGCGAGGCTCGTCGTCAGGGCAATGAACAGGCGAACTTGAAGCGGAATGCGGAAGCTTGAGAAGCCGGGGGCGATGAGCAGGCAGCCCCCAATCCGACAGAAGATCAGGAAAATCCCGAGCAGGATCTCGGAAGTGGCCTGGGTCACGAGATCGTACCGAGGGAATTGACCTCCACGCCGCGCGCGATTTCCAGGTGAGACAGGACAGGGAGCGACGAGAACATGCGCTCGATGATCATCCGCACATAGGCGCGCGCATCCGGCGCAGTGACGATGGCGAAGCTCTGAACCTGCCCCATGCGGGTCTTGATCGCCTCCGACGCTTCAGTGCCGAACTGCTCGACCAGTCGCGGGTCGATGTCGAACTCGACCACATCGCCCTTTGCGTCCCGCTTCAGGCTCTGATGGAAGGCGATATCCCACTTGTTGCCCAGACGCAGCACGTTGAGGGCGCCTCCCTCTGCCAAATCGCCGCAAATCTGCTGGGCGATGCGCACCCGCACATGCTCCACCAGCTGCTCGGCCCGCCGCGCATGGGGGGCAATCTCGGCGATAGCCTCGAGAATGAGGCTTAAGTTTCGGATTGAGACGCGCTCCGCCAGAAGGAGCTTCAGCACGGCTTGAAGGCCAGAATAGGAAATCTGCGAGGGGCAGATGTCGTCGAGCAGCCGCTTGTACTCGCTGTCCAGTCCGTCCAGAAGATTGCGAACGTCTTTGTAGGACAGAAGCTGCGGAAGGTTGTTGCGGATCACCTCGCTCAGGTGCGTGAGGAGGACTGAGGCTCCGTCGACTGCTGTGAAGCCCTGCCGCTTGATCTCATTCACATAGACGTCGGAGATCCACAGGGCCTTCATTCCGAAGGCAGGCTCGCGGACCTCGTCACCCGGGACATCCGGCATCGGGCCGTCACCGAGCACGACGAGGAGATCGCCCGGCCGGATCTCCTGCGTCGCCACCACCGTTCCGTGAATCTTGATCTGATAGCTTTTCGGCGGAATCATCAGGCTGTCGGAGAGCTTCACGTCGGGCAGAACGAAACCGTAATCCTGCGCGAATTTCTTGCGCATCTTGCTGACACGGTGCGCAAGATCGCCATGCGAGCTTGCGAGATAAGATGCGAGATGCTTGCCGAGGCACACCTCGATCTCCGCGAGCTTCAGAGACTCCTTCACCGACTCCCGCGATTCCAGCAGGTTCTTCTGCTGCTCCTCAGCGAGCTTAGTTTTGACCTTTGCTTCCTGGTCGGCCCGTTGCTTCGGGATTGTGTAGGCAATGAAGCCCATGCAGCCGCCCAGCAGAAGGAACGGGATCATGGGCAGCCCGGGCATGATGGCGAACACGAACATCAGGGCTGAAGCGACCATCAGGGCCCGCGGATAGGCTCCCAGCTGATCGAGAACCGCCTGCTGCGCCTGACCGCGCGTGCCGCCCTTCGAAACCAGGAGACCAGCCGCGAGGGAGACCACCAGCGCCGGGATCTGGCTGACAAGGCCATCGCCCACAGAGAGCTGCGTGAACACGTCGGCGGCCTTGGACAGCTCCATGCCGTGCCGGGTCACACCGATGATGATACCGCCGAAAATGTTGACAGCAATCGTGATCAGGCTCGCGATTGCCTCACCGCGGACGAACTTGGAGGCACCGTCCATGGAACCGAAGAAGGCGCTTTCCTCCTCGAGTTCCCGCCGCCGGTGCTGGGCTTCCTTCTCGTCGATCAAACCCGCAGAGAGGTCTGCGTCAATCGCCATCTGCTTGCCGGGAATGGCATCGAGGGTGAAGCGGGCGCCGACTTCCGCGATGCGGGTGGCGCCCTTGGTGATGACCAGGAAGTTGACGGTGATGAGGATGATGAAGACGACGATGCCGATGACGAAGTCACCGCTCATCACGAACTGGGAGAAACCGCTGATCACGTGTCCAGCCGCATCGACGCCTTTGTGACCATCGGAGAGGATCAGGCGGGTCGACGCGATGCTCAAGGCGAGGCGCAATAGGGTCGCGATGAGGAGAACGGTTGGAAAGGCCGAGAATTCGAGAGGCTTCTGGATCCAGAGAGCCACCATCAGGATCAGGACGGACATGGCGACCGAAAGGGCGAGACCCATGTCGATCAGCAGGGGAGGAATCGGCAGGAAGAGAATGGCCAGAATGGCCACCACGCCGCCGGCGAAGGCCAGATCCCTGCTGCGGCTCAGTGCTGTAGTTTGAACTGCTTCCATGTGCCTGTCAGCTCACCGATTGAACGTTGAACCTGACAGATGCACCACGAAGCTTGCGCGGAGGTCGCAAGCCTTAAAGGTCTATGAGTGGATCGCCCTCTTGGTCAGCACAGGGTTCCGGCCGCCGCTAGAACCCTGTTACGATCCGGCCGTAGACGAGTTCCGTGAACGCAAAGATCTGGGAACCGACGAACGAGCCCGTCACCAGAGCGACGACGAGGATCGCGATGATCTTCGGGATGAATGTGAGGGTGACCTCCTGGATCTGGGTCAGCGCCTGGATCAGGGCGATGACGATGCCGATGACCATGGCCGCGGCCACAGCCGGTCCTGCTCCGATGATGACGGTCCAGATCGCAGCGCGGACCAGTTCCAGGGCGTCGACTTCGTTCATGTCAGCTCACCACGATGCCCGGGCCGAGCAGGACATTGGCGCCACCCGTCAGCTTGGCGACGGCTCCCTCGTTGGTGATGATCACCGAATCCACCTTGCCGGAGATCTTACCGTCGGCCGTTGTCACGGTCCGGCCAATGACGCTGTCGGCCTGGGAAAGAGCCGACGACGCGAGCAGCGCATCAAGCTTGGCGTTGCTCTGCACCGTCTGCTCGACCTGAGAGAAGGTCGCGAGCTGAGCCATGTACTCGGTGGATTTCATGGGCTCCGTCGGGTCCTGATTCTTCATCTGGGCCATCAGGAGCTTCAGGAAGTTGTCGTAGGTCGCCGTGGCGGTCGACTGGCCGGTCGCGTTCGAGCGGCTTGCGACAGGCGACGATACGGAGGTCACATTCATTGCAAGTCTCCCTGTTAGGCGGCCTGGACGGCTGCAGCGGCTGGCGCAACAGAGCGCTCGTCCGGCTCGAACAGGGTCTTGATGAGCTTGAGGGCTTCAAAGATCCTGTCTGCTTCGACCAGATCGCCGGCCCGGCGAAGCGTTTCCTTCGCGGGTTCGTTGGTCGTCATCAGCAGAATCGAGTCGTACAGCGTGCGGAAGGCGCCCATCACCTTTTCAGCGTCCTGAGGGTTGATCAGGATGGACTGCGCGACGAAGTAGAGCTGGCGCATCGGCGTGGTCGCCTCCGCGACCTGAAGCACGTGGCTCTCCAGGAGGAAGCGCGCCTCGTTCAGAAGGCTCAAAGTGACCTTCTGGCTCACCGTCAGAACCGCACCGTTGATGAAAATCCGCTCGCCCGCCTTGAGGGAAAACCGCATCTTCGCTTTCATTTCAGGCCTTCCTGGATCATGGCATTGATATCGATCAGAGCATCGAGATTGTTGTGTTCGCCTCGGATCACGCGGTCGGATTCGCGCATGACCCAGAGGCCGATAGAGATGAGCTGTCCCTTGAGTTTATCCGGGAGCCCGTTGTCGGGGTGCCCGATATCCTTGATCAGGAAGGTCCAGAGACGCTGAACGAAGACGATGGTCTCAAGCATTTCCTGGGACTGGGACGGCTTGCCTTTGGCCGCCTTCATCATCGTGATGGCCCGGTCGAAAAGCTGGTACTCGCGGTCGCGGCAATCCCTGGAGGAGTCCTCAATAACTTCGGCGTAGGAGAAACGGTACATACTTCACTCCACCCATTACAAATAGTTGATCAGGCTCATGGTCCTGAGCTGTGCCGTCAGGGAGTAGGACGTCTGAATCTGCGTCATCAGCCGATCGACCCTGATCTTCGCCTCGGCCGGGTCAACCGCCTCCAGATGGATGACTTTCGCGTCGAGGATATCCTTCTGCAGGCTCATCCGCTCGTCGGCCTCCTCGACCTTCTCCTGAACGGCTCCAAGTTTGGACTGCATGGTTTTCACGCCCGTGGTTGCCTCGGAGAAAGTTTCAAGTGCCTTACTGACGAGAGCTTCCCTGGTGGTTTCGCCAAGACGATCAAGACCGAGTTCGGAGATCATCGTATAGGCCATCGCCATCTTCTGGATGCCTTGGCCGTTGGCGTTGGTGGACGCCTCTACCTTTTCCGTCGCGGAGATCTTGCTCTGGATGTTCTGGCTCGATGCATTCGACCAGTCCTGCCAGTTGGAACCCTCGAACAGCGCCGCGAAAGAACCGTCCAGGAAGGTCTTCATGTCGCCGGGCGTGATCGTCGACACGGCAGCGTCACCCACCCCGAACCCGAAGGTCGACCTGAAAGCCGAGGCGACAGCGGCTTGAGGGCTTCGCGTGACGGATCCCTCGACCGGGATCCCAGCCCCGTCCACATCCGTGAAGGAGCCGGTCACGTCGGTCTTGCCCATCAGATCGATTGATTTCAGCACGAGGTTGCCGGTCACCGGATCGCGGGAAGCCTCCACGCCGCTGAGGGTGGTCGCCGCGACCGCTGCGTTGATGGACGTGACAAGAGCGTCGACGGTGGTCTCTCCGGTGACAGTGAAGACCTGCTCCGGAGTGCCGCCCACGCCGAACCTGATGACATCGCCGGCCGACAAGCCCGATACGGGAATGCTGACAGCCGCGCGTAAGGTAGGCGTTCCGCCCGAGTAGTCATTGAGCGGCTTCTCCTGCGAATTGATGCCGCCAAAGATGTACTGACCACCCACGTTGCTGTTCATCGACGAAACCATGCTTTGGAGATTGACTCTCGCCTGATACATGACCGTCGTGAGGCTCGATGAATTCAATGGCGTCGCAATGAGCGCATCCATGAACTTATCGCCGTTGGTCCGGACCTGATCGAGGGCCGTCGTGCTCGACTTCATCCGAAGCAGGATCGAGGCATTGCTGTCGATCAGGGCATCGATCTCGGCGCGGTCCTGGCGCAGGGACAGGGTCTGGCCGGTCTTGTAGCCGAGCTTGAGACCTACATCCGCATCGCGGCCGGTGACGAGCTCCTTGTTCGCTTTCACAAGGCCGGTCTGCATCTTGTCGAGGGACGTCTTGGATGAATTCCAGAGCGCCAGGGTCGAGACAAAAGAGGTTCTCATGGATTAGCCCACCACGCTGAGGAGTGTCTTGAGCATCTGATCGATGACGGAGAGCAGCTTGGCCGAAGCGGAATAGGATTTCTCCAACTGCAGCATGAGTGCCGTCTCGTCATCCATGTTCACGTCTGTTGCGTTGGACAGCGCCTCGGATGCATGCCCAAGGAGTGTCGTTTGGTATTCAACCCGCTGATGCGCGCTCTGACGTGTTGCCTCAAGCCAGCTGCCCGACGATGAGGCAAGGCTCAGAAGCGATGATTGAGGACCGAATCCGAGGCCGGTATTGATCGGACGCTGAACGGACATGGCATCCACCAGGCCGGAGAGGCGCCCGGAGAATGCAGCATTCGCGCCGCCGGCAGGGTTGTAGGTGTAATCCACCCCGTTGATGCCGCCGTCGCGAATCAGCTCGAACTTGCCACCCTCGGCTGGATTGACTGCGGAATTCACCCGAAGCACCCCAGCCAGACCTGTCGGAGCTGGGGTTCCGGGCACACCTGTGGCAGCCGGATAGGTGAAGATACCCGGCCTGTCGGCCTTTGCGGCGGCCGTCTGGTCTTTCTCCGCGAAGGCTTCGACAAGGGTACGGGCGATCTCGTCGAGCTGCTCCTGGTAGGCTACGGCGACATCGTCACGCAGCTGGGTGAGACCCGCGAGGTTGCCAGAATTCAGCGGCATCGGCGCCCCCGGCCCCGTGACGCGAATTCCATCGATCAGGACATCCGCTCCCGTCACGGCAGGCCCGAACACGGTCGTCCGTGAGAAGGTCACGGTCCGTGGGCTTCGGTCGAAGAGCGGAACGCCACTGTCCGTGTAGAGAGCAACATCATGGCCGGCACGGGGGACGACCGTGATGCCGATCTCCTCGGACAGCTGCGCGATCAGGCTGTCGCGCTGGTCCATCGAATCGCTCACGTCGGCTCCGAGGGCCGATCCGCTCATCACCTGGTTGTTCGCCTTCTCGTATTTGCGAAGGAGATCGTTGATGCGCGCAACCGAATCCCCGACCTGGCCATCGGTCTCAAGACGGACAGCCTGAACCGTGGCTGTCGCGTCATTGAGGCTCGTCGCCATCTCCGTGGCGGCCTTGACGACGGCCTGAGCAAGGTCAGGATTGTCTGGCGCATTCGCATATTGCTGCAGCGCACTGTTCAAGGCTCCCATGCGAGCCGCAGGCGATTGATCGAGTTCCGTATCACCGATAGTCACACTGAGCTTTTGCAGCCCCTCGAGCAAGGCCTTCTGAGTCGCGGCGCTGGAGGTGGTCTCCAGCATCTTCGACAAAAGGGCGCTGTCGCTCGCTCGGAGCACCGTGATGCGGGCGAACCCGCCCGTCGTCGTGAGCGCCCCGATCTTGCGGGAGTAGCTTGGGTCCGAGGCGCCAGCCGTATTGCGCGACACAACCGCCATCTGCGACTGCGACGCCTGGAGCGATGAACGTGCCGTGTTGTAGGCAACAGACAAAGACATGGATCAATGGCCCTGGGGCAAGAGAGTGCAGGTTACCGCTTCAGGTTCATCAGAACGTCGAGCAGTTCTGATCCGGTCTGGAAGACCTTCGAGTTCGCGGTGTAGCTGGTCTGGGCCTCGATCATCGCCGTGAGCTCGGTGCCGATATCGACGTTCGACCCTTCCAGGGCTCCCGAAGCGATCGAGCCGAAGCCGGACATCTCCGGGAAGCCGACCTGATAGCCACCGGAGGCTGCCGTCGTCTCATAGACGTTGCCGGCTCGGGGGCTGAGGTTGTCGGGGCTCGGGACGGTCGCAAGCGGGATCCGATAGGCGCCGACACGGGTGCCGTCCTCGTAGACCGCATAAACGGTGCCATCAGCGGCGAACTCGACGTCCTTGACGGCTGACGGCGCATTGCCGTTGGAGCTGCCGGTGACGTTGTACTCGCCAGCAAGCTGCGTCATGCCCGACATGTCGAGGTTGAACGCCTCGCCCCCGGGGATGTTGAACCCAAGCGCGCCCGATCCGGTCAGCTTGCCGTCCGCATCGAAGTTCAGCTCCATCGAGGTCGTCCCCGTGAGGGGCGCGGCGGGATCGCTGCCGTTGAAGACGCTAATGGTCCACGTATCGGCATCGATCTTCGAGAGTGCGATGTCGACTTTGATTGGATTACCGACCTTATCGTAGACCTGCAGCGACGATGCCTTGCTCACCGAGGTGAAGGACCCTGCTACATTCGTCGAAAAGGCCGGATCGGTCGAGGTCAGGATCAGATCGCCGGCCGCATTCGTGGAAGCGTTGACCCCGGTCAGCGTGCCGGCGGTTACGGCTGCGTTGATGGCTGTGGCGACTTCGGCCGGCGTCTTTTGCGTCGTGACCGTGAAGATCTGATCGGCACCGCCACCGACGCTGAATGCGATCTGCGCGCCACGGCTCACGGCGGGACCTGCGAAAAGAACGCTGCTGGCCACAGGCGGCGCCACGCTTGCAGGCGTTGCTGCACCATTAGCGACCGCGACAGGCTGGCCGAAAGGAAGGTTGCCTTTGAAGGTACCCGCCGTCGACCCTGTCGCCTGCATGCCAAAGGAAGCCATGTTGACCGGCTCGACACCGTCGAGGCTGTTCAGAGAAGGATCGACCGCCTCCGCTCCGAGCTTGTAGCCCATCAGCGTGAAGCCGGCGGCGTTGATCAGGTTGCCGGTTCGTCCATCTTTGACGAAGTTGCCGGCGCGGGTGAGGTAAGGAGAGCCGCTCGGATCGGACACCACGAAGAAGCCGTTTCCCGAGATCGCCAGGTCAGATCCGGACGTCGTATAGGCAATAGGACCCTGATCGGCGATGGTGTAGCGGACGCGGCTCGTGACGGAGCCGGAATTATAATTGCCTTCGCTCGAGGGCAGGATGAGCGACGAGAACTCCGTCGAGGCGCGCTTGTATCCGGTCGTGCTCGAGTTCTGGATGTTTTCGGCGACAGTCCCCAACTTGTTGGACTGGGCGTTCATGCCAGAGACGCCGCTACGAAGAACGCCATAAAGACTCATGGATAGCTCCTAGATTTCAGCTTGAACTAAACACCACGACGCTTGTGCGAAGCTGTGCTGGGCCATGCTTTGGATAAGGGGTGAAGGGTTCATGCTATTGTCTCAGGATCTGAGCCAGATCCATGAAGGCATCGCGGCTCGCCGGCATGGACGGATCCTGCCGCAGAGCCTCGTAGATTTTTGGTACGAGCACCACGGCCTGGTCGAGCTCCTGATCGTTCCCGGGGTGGTATCCGCCCATGAGCCTGAGATCACGCGTATCCTCGAACCGAGCGATGAGGCTGCGCAGGCGACGAACGAGTTCCTTCTGATCGGTCGACCACACATGATCGGCCAGACGCGAGATGGAGCCCAGAACGTTGATGGCCGGATATCGCCCCTGATCGGCGATGGCGCGATCAAGAACGATATGCCCGTCGAGCGTTCCACGGATGTTGTCAGCCACAGGATCGTTGTGGTCGTCACCATCGATCAGCACCGAGAAGATCCCTGTGATTGCTCCTCCTCTGCCATCCTCGCCCGGCCCGGCGCGCTCGAGAAGGCGCGGGAGATCGCTGAACACGCTGGGTGTATATCCACGTGCGACTGCAGGCTCGCCGGCGGCAAGCGCCACGTCGCGGGCCGCATGGGCATAGCGGGTCACGGAATCGACGATGAGCAAAACCGATTCGCCGCAATCGCGGAAGTATTCCGCCAGGGCTACGGCCGTCCTCGGCGCCTGACGGCGCATCATCGGGCTCTCATCGCCGGTAGAGACGACCATGATGGATTTGTGGAGGTTGGCCTGGATCGGCCCCTCCAGAAACTCTCGGACCTCGCGACCGCGCTCGCCGACCAGAGCAACGACGATGGTGTCGAAGCCGTCGCATTTCGCCAGCATGGTCAGGAGGGTGGACTTGCCGACGCCCGAACCGGCGAAGATGCCGATGCGCTGCCCCTTGCAGATCGGCGTGAACAGGTCGATGGCTTTGACGCCCGTCCGGAGCGGCTCCTTGACCCTGGAGCGCAGCATGGCCGACGGAGGCTCGGCATCGTTCCGGACCGTTGTCGCGCCGGGGATGAGGGGTCCCAATCCATCCAGCGGTTCTCCGAGGGCGTTGATCACCCTCCCGCGCCAGCTGTGATCGGGGCTCAATCCGACATTTCCCACGAGAAAGGCGGGCATTCCGAGGCCGGCCTCGATCCTCCCATTGAAGGGTTTGACCGTGACGCCGCCACTATCGATGCGGACCACCTCTCCGATCTCGGTTTTGCCCTGAGCTGAAAACCCAACCCGATCTCCGAGCTTCACGAACTGTGACAGGCCGGCGACCCGGTAATAGCTCGGCGTGACCTCGTTGATGACGCCGCTGATCCTGATCTTCCGTCTCGCCCCACCTTCAGTGAGGACAAGCTCTTCAAGCGACTGCAGCGCATTCATAACGGCCATCAGGTGCTAGGACCCAGGGTCTTGATCGCATCCATGAGCGTCGATTCGCTCTCCTGGATCGTCGTCGCCGCGCTCTCGAAGCTTCTCTGAACGGCGATCATTTTGGTCATTTCCAGGACAGGGTTGACGTTCGAGCCCTCACTGTAGCCCTGCTGAATGCCGTTCGAGTTGAAGTCCTGAACGACGTCGCCGGGAATGTTCGAGATCACTCCCGAGTTTGCGTAGCGGGTGAGCTTGGCGTCAGGCCTCAGGTTGAACAGGCCGATGGCTCCAACCTGATTGCCGCCCTGTGTGATGGTGCCGTCCCGGCTGATCGTGGGAGTTCCGGCCATGGGATCGAGGGCGATGGGAGCTCCGCCCGCATCAAGAATCTGAAATCCCTCCACTGTCAGCAGATCGCCATTCTCATTCATCCTGAGGCGACCATCCCGCGTGTAGACAGCTCCATTGGGACCGTTGAAGGCGAACCAAGCCTCTCCCTGGATCGCAACATCGAGCGGATTGTCCGTCTTGATGACGGGACCCGTGCGCCGTGACACGAAGTTCTGACCAGATGATGCAAAAGAGACGTTCTCTTTCGCCGCCAGAGACAAGATCTCCTCGAACTTGACCTCATCGGCGCGAAAACCGCTCGTGTTGATGTTCGAAACATTGTTCGCAATCGTGCTGAGGCGCTTTTCCATCGCCACCTGAGCGGACAGCGCCACATAGAGCGAAGATTGCATCTGAACTCCTCCAGCCTGTGTCCCATGGGACACTGATGTCACCGGGTGGTGCGCCAGCCTTCCATGTGCGGCAGCTGCAGGCCCGACGATCAATGCAAAATCCGTAATCGAGCAGCCTTGCACGAGGCTTGCTCCCGCGGTTCCAGCTTCGCGCAAGCCTCCGCGATTAGGACATGGTCAACAGGTTGAATTTCGATAGGGGACTACGGCATTGGGCGTCTTGATCGGACTGGCAGTTGCCATCGGCTCGCTCGTCAGCGGCTATGTCGCCATGGGCGGGCACTTGGCCATTATTTGGCAGCCTTGGGAGTACGTGATCATCTGCGGCATCGCAATCGGCACATTCATCATCGCCAACCCCATGCCCCTGGTGAAGGATACCGGGCGCGCCGCCCGTGAGGCAATCTCCGGCGCCGTCCCCAAGCGGGAACACTACCTCTCGATCCTCGGCCTCCTCTACGCCCTGATGCGGGAACTGAAGAACAGGCCGCGCAACGAGGTCGAGGGCCACATCGATCAGCCCGAGGAATCGGAGATCTTCAAGTCCTTCCCGAGCGTCCTGAAAGACCGGGACCTGACACTCTTCATCTGCGACTATGCCCGCCTGATCATCATCGGCAATGCCCGTCCCCATGAGATTGAGGCGCTCATGGAGGAGGAGATCGCAACTCTCAAGCGCGATCGTATGAAGCCATACTATTCCCTCAACACCGTCTCTGAAGCCCTGCCGGCGCTCGGCATCGTGGCTGCCGTGCTCGGGATCGTGAAGGCGCTCGGCGCCATCGACCAATCCCCCGCCATCCTGGGCGGCCTGATCGCCTCGGCTCTTGTGGGAACATTCGTCGGCATCTTCATCTCCTATGCGTTCCTGTCGCCCCTCGCCAACAAGGTCAAGGCGACACGGGAGAAGCAGACACGTGTTTATGTGATCGTGAAACAGGCGCTCATTGCCTACATGAACGGCGCTCTACCGCAGATTGCCGTCGAGCATGGCCGCAAGGGCATCTCGGTGGAATACCGCCCGACTATCGACGAGGTCGAAGCCGCCACCACCACAGGCGGTCGGTCCGAAGAGCTGAAAGAGGCGGCTTAATCGATGAGCGCGACACAGAATGCCAATGATATTCGCGACATGCTGCTGGATTCGGCGGGCCTCTCGCTCGACCGGCTTCCGATGCTCCATGTCATCTTCGACCGCATGACCACGAGCTGCGCCGAACATCTGCGCCACATGGCGGCCTCGCCCATGTATTATTCGCTCAGCGGGCTCGAGAGCGGGCGAGTCAGCGAGATCCTTGAGATGTATGAGGCCAATGCGGTCGCCGGCATCTTTCACGCTCCCGAGTGGGACAGCCACATCCTGATCGGCTTCGATCGCGACTTCATCTACACGATGGTGGAAATTCTCTTCGGATCCGATGGATCCGAGCCGCCTGTCGAGGAAGCTCGCGGCTTCTCCACCATTGAGCTGCGGATGGCACAGACTCTGTTCGAGCAGGTTGCCAAGGCTCTGCAAGCCTCCTTTGCACTGGTTGCCGATACGAAATTCAAGCTTGAGCGCATCGAAACCCGCATGGACTTCGCGGTCATCGGGCGCCGGAACAATCAGGCAGTCGCTGCGAAGTTCCTGCTCCAGGCCCTCAACCGCGGCGGCGAGATGTTCGTCGTCATCCCGCAATCGGTTCTAAACCCGATGCGTAAGGTGCTCTCCCGCGTTGTCTCCAGCGAGTCCTCCGGCCGGGATCCGCGCTGGATGAAGCAGATCGCAACCGAGGTGAAGAAGACCGAAGTGACGCTCAAGGCGGTGCTTGAGGAACGCTACCTCTCACTGGGCGAGATCGCCGATCTGAAGGTGGGCGATGTCATCGAGCTGCAGGCGACACCCCGCAGCCGGGTCAAGCTCGAAGGCAACCAGCAAGGCCTGTTCTGGTGCAATATCGGTCAGTCTGAAGGCAGCTATGTTCTTAAGGTTGACGAACATATCGACCAAGAAAAGGAATTCCTCGACGATGTCCTCCCTCGCTAACATCATCCTCTTCCTGGCTCTCGTAACGACCAGCATCATGGTTGCGGTCATGTATGTGAAGCTCAAGAAGTTCGACCGGTATCATGCCGAGTATCAGCAGATTTTCGACCGGACTGGAGAAGCCCTCAAGAGCGCTCAGACGGCCGTCATGAGTTTCGGGACCGAAGGCAAGGAGACTCTTGCCTTGCTCGGTGCTCGCATCGAGGAGGCCAAGGCAGTCGCGGCGCAGCTGGAAACCCTCACGAGAGAGGCGGGCCGGCAGGCTCAGTCCCGCTCCAATTCTCTTAATTCGTAAAGTCGGATCCCATGACAAATCCTTTCGAAAACAAATCTCAAGACAAAGCCATCTGGCAGCAGGAGAGCGCCATCTCCTCGCAGGACGACAAGTTCGGCGGCAGGAATCTCGATTCCATCCTGCGCATTCCGGTCACGATCCAAGTGGTTCTTGGATCCGCCACCATGCCTGTCGCCAACCTCATGAAGCTCGGTAGGGGAGCAATCGTTCCTCTCGATCATCGCGTGGGCGAACCTGTCGACGTCGTCGTGAATGGCAGGATCATCGCCCGCGGCGAGGTCGTGGTCGTCGAGGATGACAACTCCCGCTTCGGCATCTCGCTTACCGAGATCGTCGGCCCCCCGAGCAACGATCTTAACGGCTGAAGTGGTTTTTCCGCATGGTCGCACCAGTTCCCATGAAGGCGAATGGCTCCAAGGTCCTGAAGGGACCCGAGCGTGTCGCAACACTGCTTTTTGCAATGGGGAAGCCTGCTGCCAGTAGGATCCTCAAGCATTTCAGCGAGGATGAGATCCGCCTCGTCACCAAGTCGGCCGCGCAGCTGGGTCCCGTCTCACCCACGCAGATCGAGCAGCTGGTGGAGGAGTTCGCCTCCAACTTCACGGACGGGGCAGACCTCATCGGAGGCGTCGCTCACATCGAAAAGTTGCTTACCGGCATCCTGAGCCCGGAGCAGATCTCCAGCATCATGAGCGAGGTGGTCGGCAACGCGAACAAGAGCATCTGGGAGCGGATTTCGACGGTATCGGAAAGCGCCATCGCCTCTTACCTGATGAAGGAGCACCCGCAGACGGCAGCCCTGATCCTTTCGAAGGTCAAGCCCTCCTGCGCCGCAAAGGTGATGACCCAGCTCCCTCAGCCGCTTCGGAACAACCTCATGCGCCGCATGCTCAGCATGAAGCCGATCGTGGACGAGACCATGAAGAACATCGAGAAGACTCTCCATGAGGATTTCATGGCGAACTTCTCGAAGAACGCAGGCGCGGACACCCACGCAAAGATCGCCGACATCATCAACAAGATGGAACGCGACCACATGGAAGACGTCCTGACCAATCTCTCGTCCGTCCGCCCCAAGTCGGCGGAGATCCTCAGAGGGCTGCTCTTCACGTTCGATGATATCGTCAAGCTTACTCCGAAGGATCGCACGACCCTGTTCGACCAAGTTCCGCCAGATCGCGTCGTCCTCGCGCTTAAGGGCACGAACGAAGAGTTCCGCAAGGTTGTCCTGTCGGCTCTTTCATCGCGCGTCCGCCGCATGATCGAGCACGAGCTGAACAGCAAAGAGCCCTCGTCACACCGCGATATTGCCGAAGCCCGCCGGACCATCACGGACCTTGCCCTCGAGATGGCCGGCCGCGGAGAGATCGTCATCAATTCAGAGACCGAGGATGAAGCCTACTTCTAACCGACAGGCTTCAGCCCATGTCTGATACGGATGACAAGGACAGCAAGACAGAAGCGCCCTCTGACAAGAAGGTGCGCGACGCCCTTGAGAAGGGAAACATCCCTTTCTCAAGGGAGGCGCCGCTGTTCGCTTCGATCCTGGGCATCCTCATCGGCTTGGCTTTTGCAGTCCGCAGCAACACCAAAACGTTGACGGAGAAACTGTCGCTTTTCATCAACCGGCCGCAGGATTTTCGCCTGGAGACAGGAGCCGATGCGGCAAACCTGATGCAGGCTGTTGCCATCGAGGTCGCACAGTGCCTGATTCCCGTCATCGTCATCCTTGCCGCATGCAGCCTCGCAGCTTCCATCCTTCAGAACGTTCCATCCGTGGTGTCCGAGAGAATCAGGCCGCAATGGAACAGGGTCTCTCCGATGGGCGGCTGGAAACGAATCTTCGGTCGGCAGGGTCTCGTCGAATTCTTAAAGTCGTTGTTCAAGTTCGGAACGATGACACTGGTCAGCATCCTGCTCCTGAGATCGGAGCAATATAAGGTCTTGAATGCTATGTTCAGTGATCCGTCCCTTCTTCCGGAGCTGATGTTGACCATGGCGATGCGTCTCGTCTCCGCCATCGCGATCGCAACGATCGTCCTCGTCGCCGCCGACCTGCTCTGGGCCCGTTTCAAGTGGCGCAGCGACCTGATGATGACCAAGCAGGAGGTGAAGGAGGAATACAAACAGATGGAAGGCGATCCCATGGTCAAGGCGCGCATGCGCTCCCTGGCTCAGGATCGAAGCCGCAAGCGAATGCTGGCTGCCGTGCCAAAGGCGACCTTCGTCATTGCAAATCCAACCCACTACGCGATCGCCTTGCGCTACGAGCGCAACGAGGCTAGCGCACCGATCGTTGTTGCCAAGGGGCAAGACCTCATCGCACTTAAGATACGTGAAATCGCGGAGAAGAGCGGCGTTCCCGTTATCGAAGACAAGCCTCTGGCAAGATCCATGTACAATCATGTTGAGGTGGATCGTATGATTCCTCCCGACTTCTACAAAGCTGTCGCACAGATCCTATTCTACATTCTCACGAGGTCGAAATGAGAAGCATTCGCACCGTGGACATGGTGGCCTCGTCTAGCGAGCATCTGGACATCCAGGCGTTCGAGGAGGTTCTCGCTTGCAATATCAAGGATGTCATTGCGGATTTTTGTCTCGCGGATGCCGATATCATCAGGTTCTATGCTGACAACCAGCTGCACGGAAACATGGATGAGATGCTGACCTCATCCGCCGAGCTGTTCTTCAAGGGCGAGACGCTGTCATATGGCCATGTCGCTCATGTTAGCACAGTCCGGGGCAATCAATCCTGTGTTGTCCTCGACATGGAATTTGTGCATGATGCGGTGACCGTCTTCTTCCAGCTCATCTTCGGCGATTATTATATCGGGGTAAAGATCAGCAGGGTTCTGCTCGATCCGGCCTTCAAGCGGTCCGATTTCAACCTTTCCTCCTTCGCGCGCATCGTTTCCTCTGCACGCTTGCGACCCCTTCCTCCGCACTTCCAATCACCCTATTGCCTTGCCGAATCTATCCGGCATTGATGGCTGAGCGCTGGCAGCTTACCTTCATGAATCGCAAAGCAGTTTCCAAGGTTGCCTTGTTCATGGTTGCAGGCGCGGTTACAGCCTGCAACTCAACGGAAAATCTCTATGGCCAAGGCCCATGGGGACCCGCCTCCACGCCAAGGAGCTACCCTGCATACTCCGCTCCTTGGGGCGGTCGGCCGGCCGTCCCTACATATGGGATTGCCGTTCAGCCGTTCGATGAGCCGATTCATATGGTGGAATCGCCCTCTCGCTTTGCACGGAAAGGCTATGAGGCCCATCTGGAGCCGGAGCTGCCTCCTGGGCCTCTTCCAAGTCGGCCCGGGTTTGATGTCGGCTCAGCCCCGGAGCCTCTGCCCGCGCCCGATCCTCAATACCCCTCCCCCGCACAACTCGGAACCAACGACGATGTTCAAGCCAGTGCCCCTGGGGTCTTCAGGCCACCACATCGCCCGTCGTCCTATGCTGGAATGTGGAATGCCAGAGTCAGTTCCACCTCGTGCCGCGTCCAGCTCTCGAGCGTCCCGTCGCTCGATTTGTACAAGGCTTCGTCCCAGGGCTGCTCCAACGGCGCTCTGAAGACGGTCAACGGATGGAGCATAAGCGACAATCATGTCATCCTGTTCTCCCGCGGCCAGGTCGTCGCCCGGCTTTCAGGCGCCGAAGCGGCTCTCTCGGGTACGCTGAACGGCTCAGAGACTGCACTGACGATGACACGCTAGGACAGCGCGTCTCATCGGGAAACGCAACTCGTGGAAGTTCTCTAATCTGTCGCAGCCGTTTGTCCGGGGTTGAGACCGGGAGCATCCGCGCAGAACGAGCGCGCGCCTGGGGTCCAGGCGCCGAATCCCGTTGCGACCATGTTGGCGATCACCCGGCAGACATAGCGCTTCTGCGCCGGATCGTTGTTGGGTCCGGCATGATAGCGCGCGACCGCCATAGTCCACGTCTCATGGCGGGCCTTCAGCTCCTTGAGAAAGCGCGCAGCATATTCCACGTTCATGCGCGGGTTCAACATGTTCTCCAGCGACGGGAACTTCTCGCGGTGGTAGTGATGGTTGATCTGCATGCAGCCCATGTCGATCAGTCTCGCTCCGGATCGGCTCGCCTGCTCGAATTTATGGATCGCCTCAGTCGCGCTGTTCGAGAAGACCGCCTTGCCCTCTACATTCATGGCATAGGGCTGCAGGCTTCCGCGCCTTCCGGTTTCAGTGAGGCCCACAGAGTAGAGCATTCCCAGCGGAACGCCATACAAAGCGGAGGCACGCATCATCTCCCGCTCACACAGCCCTGCCAGAGGCTGAGCGACGGCTGACGTCACGGGAATGGTGCTAGAGGTAAATGCCGCCAGAGCTGCCGCTAGCAGCAGTCCGTTTCTGTTTCGGCTCATTACGGAGTTCCGCCTCGTCCTGTCCATGCGGCCCATGCTGCCTTGAGGAATGGCTCTGGCCGCCTGCACTGCCCTGGAAGCTTTGGTCTTGTGTCCCCGGCTGCGGACGCTGGAATGAATTGCGGTCATGGTTCATCGATTCAGCGGTCTGGATATTGATCACATCGGGTCGATAGCCGGAGGTTCTCAGCAGGCTGGAGAGTTTCTCGGCATCGTTTCTGAGGAGTTCGGCCGTTTCCTGTTTTTCCACCTGAAGCTCCATTTCCAGGCTGTCTCCGGAAAGACGCATCTTAATCGTCACAAGCCCCAGCTCCACCGGGTTGAGCTGCAGGCTGAGGACCCTGAGAACACCCCCTGAGGCACGGGCCACGGCAACGCGGTGCATACCATCGCCCTGGAAGGACGGCTGTTGAAGGCCGGAGACCTCCGACACATCGTCCAGGATCGCTCTAGCCATCTGGTGGAGCGTTCCGGCCGGCAGTGAGCCGCCATCTATCTTCTGAAGGCTTGGAGCGGCTTGCTTCTGCACCTCAGCACGATCAGCCATTCGGCTGAGGGAAATTCTATCGAAGCTTTCATCCTCATCATTCCGAGGGGGGCTAGCCGTCTCGGCATCAGGAACGACCGGATCGTTGCCCAACTCTTGCTGCAGATTGACTGAGGGCATCTTCATTGCGACGCCTACGGACTTCTTGCTGCCAAGATCGGCCGGAAGAACTCCAGTCGAAAGGTCGACTGACTCAGCCGGTAACTTTTCTTGAAGCGCCGTTTCGAAACCCTCAATGACGGGTCGGAAATAGGTTTCCTGGTTCTGAACAGAGACTGATAGCTTCGGCCCAATGGCAGGGCTCAGAATGCTGTCCGCAGTCGCGTCCGATGTCAGCAACGGCAGCATCGAAGAGGAATTGCTGTGTGCTTCGGGATTAGGCTGGCCGCCTGCACCCGCCTGCGACAGAATTCGGGGCAGAAGGCTCTCGAGAACGGAATAGGCCTGGCTCCCCGGCGCGAGAGCAGCCACTCCCAGAGAGGCCGCGTCCGTCGAAGTGGCTGAGAGTAAAGCCTGCAATGCCGTGGCATCAACTACGGGCGATTCCACTGTCTGCTCGTTCAGGCTTAACAGACTGTCATCCTGAAGGAGATTGACGCCCTCGCGGCTTTGCTCCCGCGAGAAGCCTTCGAGCAGGGTGTCGAATCCCATCATCCCGCTCCCAGAACCTTTGCCGCCCTGTTGCGCATCGGTCGCAGAGGATGATCCGCGCGGTGTCTGTGCCGTCTCAGGGAGGCGCGGCGGTGTCTGGGGCTTGAGATCGAGACGGTTCATTGACTTACGGACGCCTGATTCTTGATTAACTTGTCGACGCGGCTCAAGGCGTCACGGGCTTTGGATAAAGCCTGAAGCTGTTCCAGCCCTTGCGCTTGGGTGTTCAGGTCTGCTGTCTTTTCGGCAGCAGCCTTCGTGAGCAAAGGCTTCGCCTTTTCAGCCAGAGCAGCCGGTGCGCCCGGCATCGTCTGGATGTGCCCTGCCATTGCAATAGCTGAGTCCAGCAAGGCCACGTCACTGGCAGGAAGAAGGGCTCGGTCGAGCTGGTGGAGTTCTTCGACCGCGGCTTTGATCTCCTCAGGTGAGGTGATCATTGAGGCCGCGCGATAGAGCCTTGCGCGTGCGATGCTGACCGTATCGCCCTCCGCAAGCTCCTTGGCCTTGCTGGCTAGCAGGCGAGCGGATTTGGCGAATCCCTGCTCGACAGATGCCCGAGCGACAAGGAGATAGAGGTCACGCCGTGCCTCAGGCTCCAGCTCCTGCATCATCGCGACAAAGCCGTCGAAGCGGGACCTGTCCTGACCGAAGTCGATGCGCGTCGATGCCGAGGCCAAGCGCTGACGGAAATTGCCGGCATAGACCGAGTGACGGAAGCGTCTCAGGTAATCCGTTGCGAGAGATTGAAATTTCTCGATATGCCCGGTCTGGCTCGCAACGAAAACCTGTCGACGCAGCGCCCCCTCCTCCAGGAGCGTGCCAGGAGCTTGGAGGCGTACAAAGTCGAGCAGTTCATCGGATTTCGCAGGATCCTTCCGCACAGCGAGTGCAGACTGCACCAATGCCAGCTGCGCACTCATGGTCGGTGGAAAGGTGCGCGGGTCCAGGGATACCAGAGCGTTGTAGGCGGCCTCCTCCCGTCCCTCGACATAGGCGAGAGCACCTTCGACGAGAGGCCTGTCGTTCTCCGTGACCACGGAGGAGCCCAGCTCCAAAAGCTTCCTCAATAGACCAGGGTTGCCGCCGCTCAGGACGAAGGATACGGCAGCATGAACGTTCTTGCCATTCTGCCAAACCTCTGCCGCGAGTTCCATTAACCGGATGTCCAGGACGCTGAGCAGACCTCGCTGCCCAACATGGGCCTCCGTGGAGCCCGTTGCGATCTGATCTTGCATCAGGTGCAGCGTGCGCACCATCTGCAGAGGGCTAGGCGTCGCCAACGGTCTGGGCTCCTGCTCAACGAGAGGTTCTGCCTCAGCATCAGCAGGGCGGCTGCTCTCATTCGCGGCGGCAACCGCAACGAACAGCAGGATCATCCCAAGAGCAGCGGGCAGGCACAATTTCACCGTCATCACTCCTGCAAAAGAATCTCAACGCGACGGTTCTGATCCGCATTGGGATCGGACGGGGTCTTCGGTTCACGATCCGCATGTCCCTCGACACGTACGATCCTTTTTTCATCCAGCCCCCCTCGAACGAGCATGTACAAGGCCATCTGGGCTCTGGCATGAGACAGGCGCCAGTTGTCGTAATTGGCCGACTTGAAGGGCCGGGCATCGGTGTGACCGCGGATCACGATCTTGCCTGCTCGGGCCTGCAGGATCTTCGCAATTTGGGCCATGGCATGCACGACCTTGGCGTGCGGCTCCGCAGACCCTACCGCGAACATCGTGAAGTCGAAATCGTCCGTGAGACTGATCAGGGTTCCCGCACCGGTCCGGCGGACCTCGATATGCGGCTGAGGCGTAACATCCTTCGCTGGCTGAACGGCTTTGAGAATTTCCCGCTTCAGATCTGCCGCCTTCTGATCGGCGGCATTCTGTTCCGCAGCGGAGCCGGGAGTAGCGGACTGAGTCCCTGCTGAAGAGGTGGCCCGTCCCTCAGGCGATTCTGCATTGCCCGCGATTGCCTGCTGTTGCGCTTTGTGGCCTGTCTGCGGCTTCTCGCTTAAGGACGCGATCGCATCGATGACGGCTTTGGACGGAGCAGAGGGCGCTGTTCCCGGCTTCAACGGGGTGTCCGTCTTCAGCTCCTCAACAGGTGCAACCTGCCAGTAGAGCGGATCGAACGGATCGCGAAACGCTTCACCCGCCTTCAGGCCAGGCACGTCGTTCTCACCGGGAGTGACGTCGGCGCCAAGCGTGTCATGTGGCGTTGCCTCGATCTCATCCGCTATCCTGGCGAGTACAGCGTAAGGATCCTGAAAAAGAGCCCCTTCCTTGAAACGAGGTTTCTGCAACTGGTGGGACTTCCCGCCTGTTCCCTCGCCACTCCCCTTCTCCTTGCCGTCCTTCGTATTGTCGGTCTCGTTGTCGGGGGGCACGTTCTGCGGGTCGTCGAGTCCTTTTTTGTTCGGGGTCGATTCCGCAAGTTGCACCGGATTGAAATAATTGGCCACGCCGCTGCGCGTCTCCTCATCCGTCAGGCTGATGAGCCACATGACAAGAAAGAAGGCCATCATGGCGGTCATGAAGTCCGCGTGGGCGATCTTCCACGCTCCGCCCTTTACGACCTCCTCGCTATCGTCACTTCTCCTGACGATGACGATCTCCTGCTTATCCGATTTCGACATCATGATTCAGCTCTCAATGTTTGTTCGAGCCGATCCGACCAAGCACTCAGCTGGGTCTGCACGATCGTGTCGCGGGCGGTGACGCTTACCTCGACATGATCGCCCGGGAGGAACTCAATCGCGCCTCCATGGGGGCCGAGATTCTCTTTCATGGTCTGCACGAGATCCTCGGGACCCGTGATTTTCATGGACTCTGTCTCATCACTCATGAGAAGCGTTGCGAGCGCCTCCTTGAATTCGACAATGCTCTGCTGCCGGAAAGCCTCGGAAACGAATGGCTTCAGGATGTTCGCGACCCGATCCGAGAGGATAGCTTCGATCCGGCCGATACCCTCCACGATCTGTGTCGAGAGCTGGCCTGCCTGCTGCTCCACCCAGATCACGCGCTGCGATGCCAACTCGTCCTCATATCGAGCCTTTTCGGCTGCAATCGCGTCTTCAAGCTGCCGCTGAGCAATAGTCTTCTCCTCAGCCCTCACCTTCGTTTCCACAGCCTTCATCAGTTCGGCCTGTCGATCCACCGGCGGTGAGGCGGGTGTCAGATCGGGCTCGGCAGCGGCCTTGACGGCACGCAGGATCCCGATTCCCACTGGCTCGCTGCGGGGTGCAGGCGAGAAGTCTTCCAGCAGGTTCGCGATTGCTCCCGCCATCACGCAGCCTCCCGCCCGAGCCATTGCTTCAGCACGGCAGCAGCATGCTCTTCGCTGAGCTCAATGATCTGCTCCAGTTTGCGTTGCGGGGTGCGGGGCATCTCGATGAGATTCTGCTCCTCCCGCTCGAGAGCGGCCTGCAGTGCCTGCCTTCCATTCTCGTTCTCGGCCTCCTCAGCCTCGGCCGCTGCCAAGGCAGCTGCCTGCTCACGCTGAAGCTCGAGTTCGGCCTGATGGCGCGCCATCAGCATTCTCACGGCAGGGCGTAGCCCGAACCAGATCATCATCGCGCACAGGGCCAGGATGGTGAGGGCATTCACGACCGTGCCGAACTGGCGCATGAGGATCTCGGTCAGAGACGGACCCGGCACCGGCTGCAACATGCCGCCATCGTCGACGAAGTTGACAGCCGCGACCTTGATCTGGTCACCCCGCGTCTTGCTGAATCCAGTGGCTGATGAAACCAGCTGCTCAATCTCCGTGATCTTGGCATCCATCTCTGCAGGAGTGGCATTCTCGCCCAGCAGAGAGGCAATACGAGACCGGTTCACCAACACTGCGACCGAAAGGTTTTTAATCTGGTAGCCGTCACTAATGGTCTGGATCGTCTTCGATGAGATCTCGTAGTTCGTCAGCTCCTCGCGGCGCTGGTTGTCTTCGCTTGAGCTATCACCCGATTCGGCGCGAACGCTCTCATCCGGCAGGTTCTGCTGGACAGTGGTTGGCTTTTGCCCGCTCCTGTTCTGAGCGACCTCCGTCTCCTTGATCGTGCGGACCGAGCGCTCGACCTTCGATTCAGGGTTGAAGATCGTCTCGTTGGTGCTGACCTTGTCCGTGCTCAGCCGGGCGGCCACGCTGATCTCGAAATTGCCGGTGCCGAGATAGGGGGCCAGCGTGCGGCGAACATTGTCCTGGATCTCCAGACCTACCGTCTTCTCAAGGCGAGCCATCTTGCCTGTTGTGGCATTGGCGGCATCGTCTCCGGACATCAGAAGAGTACCGTCCGTGTTCATGACAGTCACCTTGTCGACCGCCATGCCTGGGATGGCGGCAGCGACCAAGTGCCGGATGGCTTGCGCCGACGATGCATCGTCAGCCGGCGAGGTGCGGATGACCACAGAGGCGGAGGGCGCCTGCTGTTCTCGGCGGAAGGAGCCCCGATCCGGAAGAACGATGTGGACGCGGGCGGCCTTGATTCCCTTCATTCCCTGGATGGTGCGTGCCAGCTCGCCCTCGAGAGCGCGAACCTTCGTGACCTCCTGCATGAAGGAGGTCAGGCCGAGGGAGCCGAGATCGTTGAAGAGCTCGTAGCCGGACTTCGTGCTGTGCGGCAGCCCCTTCTCGGCCAGAAGCATTCTGGCTGAAGCCGTGTTGCCATAGCTGACCAGGAGAGCCGTTCCGTCGGCGCTGACATCGAAGGGGATGCTGGCGTCCTTGAGAACGGCGCCCATGCGACCGACATCCTCGCGGTCCAAGCCGGTGTACAAGGTCTCCTGAGCCGGACGGCTGAGGTAATAGGCTCCAATACCGACAGATAGGAAGACAGCAAGGCCGATGGCGGCCAGGGCAGCCAGGCGACGCGGGCCCAGCAGCAGCAAGCTACTCCAGATTCTTTCGGCGTGTTGACGACCAGGCATGAGGAATCTCGGTACTGATAAATGTTATCGAGACTACTTTTGCGTCGCCAACCTTGTGCGAAGGTTGCTGCCTTTCAGAATTTTACTGAGAGGATGGGAATATTAAGAAGAAATCAGAAATAGGAGCGCACCAAGCCGCTCACGAGAATGTTCCAGCCATCGATCAGGACAAAGAAGAGAATCTTGAACGGCAGCGCCAGCACAGTCGGTGGCATCATCATCATACCCATGGACATCACCAGGGTGGCGACGATCATGTCGATCACAAGGAATGGGAGGGCAATGAGGAAGCCGATCTCGAATCCGCGCCTCAACTCGGAGATCATGAAGGCGGGAATCAGGATTCGCAGGTCGATCTTCTCGCCCTCCTCAGGCTTCGGATAATTGACTGCTGCGAGGTCACTGAACATCTGAAGGTCCTTTGGCCTCACATGCGTCAGCATGAAATCCCGAAACGGCTCCGTCGTCCTAGTGAAGGCCTCCGTCTCGGAGATGCGATTCTCCGTCAGCGGACGAACCCCATCGTTCCATGCTTTGTCGAAGGTCGGACCCATGACGAAGAAGGTCATGAACAGAGACAGGCTGATCAGGAAGATGTTGGCCGGGGTGCTCTGAAGGCCAAGCCCCGAGCGCAGGAACGAGAACGCCACTACAAATCGGGTAAAGCTTGTCACCATGATCAGAAGCCCCGGCGCCAGGGACAGCACTGTCAGGAGAACGACAAGCTGAATCATGCGCCCGCTGACAGCGCCTTCTCCTGAAGGAAGCAGAGCCTGAAGATCCGCCAACTGGGCATTGGCGCTGGACGCCAGGAGGATGAATGCGCCGATGAGGATCAGACGGAGAAACATGGCAATGGTCTTTCGGGAAAATGAACAGGCGGCTTGAAAACTCAGACTGCGTCCGACCTACTGAACGATAAGGGTTTCGAGAACAAGCTCCTGGATCACGCCCTTCGAGCGCAATTTGACGCGCTCGTTGAGGTCTTCCCTGAGATGCAGAAGGCCGCTCGGCCCCTGAATCTGTGCCAACGATAGGGTGCGGATATAGGCCAGAATATCCTGCCGTATCTCTCCGGCCATCACATCGGGGTTCTGCTCTTCGCTCGTCTTGTAGACAATGGAAGCCTCAATTCTCACCCAATCCTCCTTCGAGGCGGCCAGATTTGTGACGACAGGAGCGAGCTTCTTGATCCCGATATCGCCTGCGTAGGGGCTTGCGACCTCGGTCTTCTCCGGCAGGGCTTTGTACTTCTCCTCGACGCGTTTCTCGATGCCAGAGACCATCACGAGCCCAAACCCGCCTCCGATCGCAGCCGACAGCAGGGTCAGGAGACCGAGCGTGAGGAGCCACCTCAACGATCCCTCTCGAGCGGGTGCGCTGTCGGCTGGAGCAGGAAGTTCCAATGTCTTGGCCATCTCTCTGGTCCTCGTATTCCGCTTAGAAGGGAGCCAGAACGTCGAACAGCTGCTGCCCATAGGCAGGCTGCTGGACCTCCATCAGGCGCCCGCGTCCGCCATAGGAAACCCTGGCCTCTGCGATCTTGTCGTAGCTGATGGTGTTCTTCGGCGATATATCGCGGGGCCGTACGATGCCGGCAATGTTGAGCACGCGGACTTCGTAGTTCACACGCACTTCTTGCGAGCCGCTGATTACCACATTGCCGTTTGGAAGAACCTCGTTGACGATAGCGGCAACCGACAGGCGCAGCTTCTCCGAGCGATCGATGGTTCCCTGCCCTGTCGAATCGGATGAAGAGTTGATGCCTGCATCCGCCGTGCCATCCGCGTTCCAGCCCTTAAATGAGAAGGCATAGTCGAGACCGGCACTCACGGAGGATCGCCGCGACCGGTCGCTGGCATTTTCAAACTCCGCCTTGTCGTCGATCTGGATATTCACCGTCACGATATCGCCCACCTGCCGGGCCCGCGGGCTGGTGAAGAGGTCGGCGCTGGCATTGCTCCAAGTGGAATTTGCGGCGGACGGGCCGCTGCCCTTGAACAGATGCGGGAGCGGCTCGCGCTGAACAGAGATGCCTGAGCCGACCGGCGTCATGCCCGGTTCACGCCCCAGATCCTCCGGCCTCGTCGCGCAGGCGGCGAGGAAACACAGGCCGACAATGGCAATAAGATGCTTCAATTTTGCCTCACGGGGTTCTTTTCACGCTTGGGAGCGTCGGTGATGACATTGGCCAATTGGGCAGCCCGAGCCGGCTCCATCTCGTTCAAAACCGCGCTTGCGGCTCGCGGATTGAGCTTGGCGATGACGGCGGCCGCAATCTCCTCGTCCATGTTCATGAGCTGGAGAGCCGCCGCGTCTGGACGCATCCGCGAGTATATCATGACGATCGTCTCGTCGGCTTTCTCGAGGACTTCATTGCGGCGCTTGAGCCATTCCTCGTACTCGGCGCGCTTCGCCTCCAAGACCTTGATGCGGCCCTCGATTTCCTTTTCCATGTCGGCAAGCGCCTGCTTCTGCAGTGCAAAGCGCGTATCCGACGCGGCATCGGCGATATTGGTGCAGTACTGGCTGTTCTTGGCAGGTGTACTCGCTTCTTGGGCATGAGCAACGCCGGAAGCCATGGCTCCCAGGACCAAGCCACAGGCCGCCATTCCCCATACTTTCTGGCAGGTGATGCGAGAGATCATTGGATCACCAACTCCGCTTGAAGGGCTCCGGCCGTCTTGACCGCCTGGAGGATCGCGATGACATCGGACGGCTTGAGGCCCATCTGGTTCAGGCCCTTGACGAGGGTCTGCAGATCCGAGCCTCGGACAATCGCGAGGGGCACACGCTCCTCTGCTGCCGTAATCTGTGTGCGCGGCACCACCACGGTCTGGCCCATCGAGAAGGGATCCGGCTGCGAGACCTCGGGCGTCTCCGTCACGCGGATCGTGAGAGCCCCATGGGTGATGGCTACGGTGGATATCTGCACGTTCTTACCGATCACGACCGTCCCGGTTCGCTGATCGATGACGATGCGGGCGGGAGTATCGGGCCTGATCTCGAGGTCGCCGAGTTCGGCAATGAAGCGGGTCGCTGCGATGTTCTTCGGCTTTTGTAGCACGACGGTTCGGAAATCACGGGGGGACGCGACACGAACACCGAAACGCTGCTGGGCATATTGATTGATCGCGTCGGTGATCATGGTCGCCGTCTTGTAGTCGGGGTTCTTTAGCTCGAAGGCCAGCCCACCGACGGCATCAAAGCCGCCCTGGACCTCACGCTCAATCAAGGCGCCATTCGGAATGCGGCCGGCCGTTGCGACGCCGGAGGTCAGGGTCTCAGCCTGACCCTGTGCAGAGAAGCCAGACACTACAATCGCACCTTGAGCAACCGCATAGACCTGTCCGTCGCCGCCCTGCAGGGCGGTCAGCATGAGGGTGCCGCCTTTCAGCGAGGTCGCATCGCCCATGGACGTGACAGTCACGTCGATGCGCGATCCGCTGCCGACGAAGGGGGGCAGATCGGCCGTGACTATGACGGCTGCCACATTGCGGGTGCGCAGATTGATGTCACGGACGTTCACACCCATCCTGTCGAGCATGGATTGCAGGGACTGCTCGGTGAACTGGGAGTTGCGGAGGGTATCGCCGGTTCCCTGAAGGCCCATGACGAGGCCATAGCCGATCAGCTGGTTGTCCCTGACGCCTTGAACCGACGCCACATCCTTGATGCGGGTGGCGGCCTGAGTCTGCATCGCAAACAGAGCAGTGAAGAGAAAGAGGATGACGCGGAGCATCAATAGACTCCAATCCGGACTCGGCCATCGGCCTGAACGCGCCCGGTGATCACCCGCCCACTGTCGACATTCTTCACCTGGATCGTCTCACCCATGGTGCCGGATTGCAGGGGAATGCCGACGCCCATGATCGAGAGTCCACTTTCCTCGAACACGATCTGAGCCTGAACGCCCCGCGTGACGAGCTTGGGGTCGTCGACCGCGTTCATCGGGATTGGCTCGCCTGGAAGGAGAGTCCGGCGCGCCAACTTTCCGGTCAGGACGCGGGGGGACTCAACAACTGCGGTGCGGTAGCGGTAGTTCTCCGGGAAGGCCCTGTCCTTGAGCATCGACTCCTGGATCGTATCGCCCGCATAGATGGTAACGGCTGGAACCGGGAGTATACGCTCCTCGGCAGACGCACCGTGCAGGGTTGCGACGCAGAGCACGATTGCGGCGAGAGCGAGTTGAACGAGATGCTTCATGATAGGGTCACCCGGATGCCGCCTTTAGCGGATGCCTTTTGAGACAGTTCCGGCCATGTCGTCCGCAGCTTGAATGACCTTGGAGTTCATCTCGAAAGCACGCTGGGCCGAGATCAGGTTCGTGATTTCCTTGATGGGATCCACGTTCGAGGCTTCAAGATATCCCTGGTGGATCTTCCCGTAGCCGGGATCGGACGGGATGCCCACAGCCGGTGCACCCGAAGCCAGCGTCTCGCGATAGTAGTTGCCGCCGAGGGGCTCCAGGCCGGCATCGTTGGCGAAATTTGCAAGGGTCAGCTGTCCCAGGTTCTGAGGCTGAGCTTGCCCGGCGATCTTCGCGAAGATCTCGCCGGATTCGTTGATCGTCACGTCAAGTGTGTTGGGCGGGACAATGATGGGAGGATTGAGGGTATAGCCGTCGAGGGTGACGAGTTGTCCATCGCCATTCTTGTTGAATGATCCCGCGCGGGTGTAGACGATCTCGCCGCTCGGTGCGTTCACCTGAAACCAGCCGCGTCCGTTGAGGGCGAGGTCGAACTGGTTCGCGGTATTCGTCAGGGATCCCTGCCGGTGGAGATTGCGAATGGCCGCGGTCTTCACACCCAGGCCCAGCATGGCTCCTTCGGGTACTGGGCTTGAGCCTGCCTGGTTCGGAATGGCCTGCGAGCGCTCGGTCTGATAGAGAAGGTCCGTGAACTCCGCCCGTGCCGCCTTGAATGCGGTGGTGTTGACGTTCGAGATGTTGTTGGCAATCACCTCGACATTCAGCTGCTGTGCATTCATTCCCGTGGCAGCAATCGCAAGCGCTCTCATTGCATTATCCTCTTAAATCGCCATCCGGGCGATTTCCTGATAGGCCGCAACCACCTTGTCGCGGATGGCGATCGCTGTCTGAAGTGTCTGTTCGGCAGACATCACCGCCTCGACCACCTGCTGTACCGAGGCTTTCCCCTGGATACCGGCAATCGACGCGGCCTCACCCGCTTTCATCGTGTCGATGGATGACGTCGCCACTTGAGCCATCATGTCGCTGAAGCTCACAGGCGCGGCGCCGGTGACGGCTCCTGCGGCCGGCTGCGCTGTGCTGAAGGCTGGAACGGCCGTGACCGCCGCAGGGCTGTCAATCATTGAAGAGATGGAGGATACGGCGCTGATCATATCAGCCTCTCATGAGATCGATTGTTGCGGAGATCATGGCTCGCGCCTGCTTCATCATCTGCAAGTTGGCCTGATAGGAGCGATTGGCCTCCCGCATGTCGGCCATTTCGATCAGCATGTTGACGTTCGGTTTCTTGACCATGCCGTTCTCGTCGGCGGCCGGATTACCGGGATCATACTCGACGGGATAAGGGGCCTCATCCTGGCCAACGTCCTTCACCGATACCGAAGCCGCGCCGAGTGTTCGATCAAGCTCGGACCGAAAAGTGATCGTCTTGCGCGAATAAGGATCTGAACCCGGAGCCCTCCCGGTGGAGTTCGCGTTGGCAATGTTCTCTGACACCACGCGCAAGCGAGCCGACTGCGCCTCAAGGCCGGCGCTGGAGAGCTTGCCGGAAGCAATCAATGGATCGATCATGACGGAGTCCTCACGCTGGTCAGCAGCATTCTGTGAAATGACTTGACGATGCTCGTGTTCAGGGAGTGCTGGCGATTGACCTCGCCTGCCTTGATGAGCTCCTGCTCAAGGCTCACGGAGTTTTTCGAGTAGACCGTGTCCCAGCTCTCGGACTTCTTCACCTTCGTGGCTTCAGCGCGCGATGGAGAAATTCCGATGTGGCCGTTATCCGTTGCCGCCATGACCAGCTTCGTCTTGTCCAGAACATCGGCGAAAGGCTCGACATCCCGGGCCCGATAGCCGGGAGTATTGGCATTGGCGACATTGCCGGAAATCGTCGTCTGGCGAGCGGCAAGCCACTGAGCCTGTCGCGATGCCAAATCGAACAGATAGACAGGTGCCGTCACAGGAATCTCCGAGCAAACATGGTAAAGAAGCATTTAAGCCGCCAACCTTGCACGAGGCTGACTTGGCCTCGATGGATGCCAGCCTGACGGGATGCAGAGGCTAGATTCAGTTCTCAGGAACTCGGTCCGAGCCGACGGCTTGCACAAACTGCCCGCAACTCTATTTCACGTTTCTTACGACAGAACCAAACTGCATTGCGCCTGTGAGCGCTACCATGTCGCAACCGAATCAGTTGCTTTTCAGCCAGCTATCCTCATGAAGAGCGCAGTCGCCGAACATTGTCCGATATGGCATGTGCCGATCCGGACTTCCGATTTGCGCGATCAATTGCCAATACGTTAAAAACCTGCAAGCAACGCAGCTCTTGGGTTGGGGGCTATGACTCATACATCTGCGTTAGAGGGTTTCGTCGGCGGGCCTGCGGTTCACGCAAGTCCCGATCCTGCCCGCGTTCTCAACGCCGTAACTGATTTTGCGCTGATCACCCTCAATCAGGTAGGAAATATTATATCGTGGAATATTGGCGCAGAACGCATTTATGGTTGGCGATCAGATGAGATTTTGAACTGCCACTTCTCCCTTCTCTACTCCTCGGATGCACAGCTTCGCGGAAAGCCCCTTCAAGATCTCAACACAGCAGCCACTTTGGGGCACTCTGTCAACCAGATCCGATGCAGGACAAAAGATGGCATTCACATCCTGTGCCGAGTAACGCTTGACGTGATCAGCCCCAAGGCCGGCGAGGGCTGCAGCTTTGTTCTTACGGCCCGAGATATCAGCCGCTTCATGGCCGCAGAAGCGGCCCTGAAGACTCAGGAGGAGCGTTACCGGGCTCTCATCGAAGCAAGCTCCGCAATGGTATGGCGTGCAGATGCTGGCGGAATAATCATCGATGGGTCGCTGAGTTGGGGCCTATCTCCCTCCACGCCTTCTGGAAATGACGGTGATTATGCTTGGCTGGATGCTGTTCATCCTGAAGATCGGGACCGCGTGACGGCAGCCTGGCTGGAGACGTTGGCTTCGGAAAAAGCCGGAACTAATGAATACCGGGTGCTTGCGCCCGATGGCCAATACCGCTGGGTTCTAACGAGAGCCGTTCCCCTTCACGATGCTGATGGCGCAATTCAGGAATGGGTTGGAACCGTCACGGATATCCATGAACAGAAGCGTGCCGATGAACGGCTGCGCCGAAGTGAAGAACAGTACCGTGCTCTGATCGAGGCCAGTTCTGCCATTGTGTGGCGCGCAGCAACCGACGGAGCGATCACCAAGGTCTGGGGTTGGGAGACTTTCAGCGGTCAGTCCAACGAGAATTATACAGGTTTTGGCTTCTTGAACACCGTTCATCCAGACGATCGGGCAAAGCTTCTCACGCAGTGGCAAACTATCCGCGCGCTGGAAGAGCCGGGAATGGTTGAGTATCGTGTCCGGCGCCTCGACGGAAAGTACCGCTGGATGCTCACCCGGGCGGTCCCACTGCTGAACGAAGAGGGCCATGTTCAGGAATGGGTCGGAACCGTCACAGACATCCATGATCAGCGCCAGGCTGAGATGAGACTGCGCAGCAGCGAGGAAAGGCTGCGCCTAGCCATCGAAACAACAGCGCTCGGCATTTGGGATCAGGACCTTGTCACCGGCCGGCGTCAGTGGATGCCCGAGGCGCGGCAGATCCTCGGCTTGGCGCCGGATGTGACCGTCACGCGCGAACTCATCCTAGATTGCGTTCACCCCAACGACCGTGAGCGGATGGCGAACACATTTTACGATGATCAGCCGGGCAGCGATCTAACCTACAGTGGCAGCTTCAGGATCATCCGTGCCGACACGGGAGAGGAGCGCTGGGTTACAGCCATTGGCCGCACCTTGGTCGATGATGATGGGCGGCCCATCCGCAAGATCGGGACAGTTCAGGATATCACGGAGCGAAAGCTGGCCGAGAACGCCCTGCGCTCGAGCGAAGAGCGCCTGCGCACGAGCGAGGCGCATCTCAGGTCCATTCTCGAGACTGTTCCCGACGCCATGGTCGTGGCGGACGAGACCGGCATCATCCGCTCCTTCAGCGCGACAGCCGTGAACATGTTCGGCTATCGGCCCGAGGAGATCATCGGCACGAATGTCAAGTTCCTGATGCCTCTGCCTTATCGTGAGCAGCATGACGGCTACATCCGCCGTTACCGCGAAACGGGAGAGCGGCGCATCATCGGGAGCGGACGCGTGGTGGTTGCCCAGCGCAAGGATGGCTCGACCTTTCCTATGGAGGTTCAGGTTGGCGAGATGGAATCGGATGGTGAGCGCTTCTTCACGGCCTTCATCCGAGATCTGACGGAACGCCAACGTACCGAGACCCGGATGCAGGAACTGCAGTCCGAGCTCGCCTACATGTCCCGTTTTACAGCCCTGGGAGAGATGGGCTCGACACTGGCCCATGAGATCAACCAACCGCTGACAGCCATTACAAGCTACCTGAAAGGGTGTGGCCTTCTTCTCAGCAACGTTGAAGGCGACAAAATATCTCTCGTCCGCCATGCCGTGAACGAAGCTGCCGAGGAAGCCCTGCGCGCTGGAGAAGTGATCCGGCAGTTGCGAGAGTTCGTGTCCCGCGGAGGAAGCGAGCACCAGATCGAAGAGCTTCAGCGTCTTGTGGAGGAGGCCAGCGCCTTAGCTCTGGTGGGCGCCAAGGAGAAAGAAGTGAAGGTCGAATATGACCTTCCGTCTGAGAACCCGCTGGTCTTTGTGAATCGTGTCCAGATCCAGCAGGTTCTGCTCAACCTAATCCGCAACGCCACCGAGGCGATGCAGGACGTAGATCGCCGCGAACTGGTGATCAAAGCAAAATCTGTGCCGTTCGATTCCATGGTCCAGGTTAGCGTTCAGGACACTGGCTCAGGGATTGCGCCAGAGGTCTTGAAGAACCTTTTCAAGCCCTTTACCACCACGAAACGAAGCGGCATGGGCGTGGGCCTCTCGATCAGCCGCACGATCGTGGAGTCCCATGGCGGCAAGATCTGGGCTGAATCGAATCCCGGTGAGGGCACCACCTTTCATTTTACCCTGAGAACCGTCGACAAGGAGGACATGGCCAGTGTCGAACACGCCGATCGTGTATGTGGTGGATGATGACGTCGGAGTGCGGAAAGCCCTCTCTTTCCTGTTGGTGTCGGCTGGCCTGAACGTTCGTCTATACGAATCCGCCAAAGCCTTTCTCGATGAGGTGAGCGATCCTGGGCGATGCTGCATTGTCACAGACGTGCGGATGCCCGGCATCGACGGGCTGGAACTCATTCGGCGCCTTAATGCGCGCGGGCTGAACGTTCCTGTCGTAGTCATGACCGGTCATGCGGACATTCCGCTAGCCGTGGAAGCCATGAAGGCAGGGGCAATCGACTTTCTTGAAAAACCGTTCCGAGAAGACCGCTTCCTGGAGGTGGTCCGCTTTGCGCTGGTCTGCGACGAGAAGAGCGTTCGCAGGAATCAGGAGCTTCTTCGGACCCAGGCGCGGCTGCAATCTCTCTCACAGCGGGAGCGGCAGGTGCTCGATGGCTTGGTTGCCGGCAAAGCCAACAAGATGATTGCTCACGAGTTGACCATCAGCATCCGCACCGTCGAGATCCATCGGTCGAACGTCATGGCGAAGATGGAGGCCAAGAGTCTCTCCGAGCTGATCCGTATGGCCCTGTTCCTGGAGGTCGCGACGGGAAGCTAAACGCGCCAGCAGATGACGTATAGCCCAAGCCTGCGGCGCTGGCGAACTGCGAAGGTCCAATTGACGGCCTCCTCCCCATGCCCAAAGGAAGTAAAGGCCCGCGCCGCGATAGGATCTGTCAACGCCATCTGATCCCACGCTCGCGTGTACTGCGTCCCTCCTCGGAAAACCCTTCCAACCTAGAATTCTGGTGCCTGAATGGCCGATATCAAACAGATCCTTCCGACGCTTCGAGAGCGCGGCGACGAGGTAGCCCAGGAAGAAACCGAAATCCGGCAGTTTATCGTCTCCAATCAAAATCGATGGTCGCGAACCACACTCGAATTCAAGGACCTTTCTCAGGACGTCTGGTGTGAGCTCGGCTTCCAGATCTCTTGGCACCCTGAAGAGAAAAGCCGGACGGCACATGATTTCGCTATCATTGGTATCGACTTCCTGACCGAGGATGGGTCAAGCATCGACTTCGCCTATGTTCCGGGTTTGGCCAGGGCTCAGATCGACCCTCACAGCTCCCACATCGCGGGACCTGACTACTACGACCGAAGCGGCGATCAGGCCCACATTGGGAGGGTTCATTGCGCCTTTCTGATTCCTTCTCCAACGAAGCGCATCTCGGTTACCTTCCGCAGCTGGCGCAACTCCCATCCCTTCACGATCATCGACCCGAAGCTTCTGCAGGTTGCTCAAACTACGGGTGATGATGCTCGAGCAGATTTAGCGCAAGCAGCTTCTTCTCCGGCACTGAACAACCCACGTCGTTCCTGGATTCAGCTGAAGACTGAGCCAGCGTGGCTGGCCTATGGAGTCGTCCCGGCTAAAACGCTTTTTATCCGAGGTCAGCTAATTAACCAGGGTGTCAGTGCCGAAGGAGCTCTGGCGCGTGTCATTTTTCGCAACGGGAACGGTGAAATCGTCGCCTCACTCGACGATCTGCCAACTTCACCGGCAGTCGGAACCTACATCGACATTCCAGTCATCCGTCAGACCAGGCGCTTCACGATTGAACTCACCCCACCACATCAGGCCGTAGCGGTCGAACTCGGTTTTCAGGTCTGGCGCGATGAGGCAGAGATCAGCCTTGTGACACCACTGGAGACATCTCTGGGTGATGATCTCCTGCTGGAGAGCATCCTCAGTGAAGAGGGCTCCGATGCTCCCGCTCTTGCGGGCGAAGTTTTCAGACGGCTTCAGCCGAGCTCTAATTTTGGGATCAAAATTGGTGACACCAACCTGATTGACGGTCTGATCGATCACCAGATCCTGTCACGGGCGCCAACCATACACGACAAGCTGAAAGCGGTTCAGCAAGGTGAATCGGCAGTCCTTGCTGGGAACCAGCTTACTCTCGACGGCTTCCAGGCGTGGCCCTTGCCCTCAATGCCGGACTGGACTGAAGATCCTTTTAAGTCGCCGGCGTGGCGCCTGGAATACCAGTCCCTATCCTGGCTTCTGGATCTCGTTCGCGACCAAGAGGAGAGCGGGGTACAGAAGGCCATAGATCTCGCTGTTTCCTGGTCTCGAGCCAATCCATGGGGTCAACCCAAGGATCCTCTCAGCGCATACCCTGCGTCGATCTCCATACGCACAGATGTTCTGATTCGACTGCTTGCGGCCGCAAACTCGGTCAAGAAGAAATCTATAGAAAAGCTGCGCGTACTCACTGCGGAGGTCATTCAGCACGGTTTCGCGCTTTCCGAGATTCTGAGCCAAAACATCTTTCTGCATTCCGTTCTTCAGGTCCGGATCGCCTGCGCTCTTCTAAGCGTCTCGATCGGACTCCGGAACTTTGCCCTTTCCCCTTACTGGAGATCTGTCGCCCTTGCTCAATTGCGCAACGGCTTCGACCATCTCCTCGGTCCGCAAGGTTCATCCAATGAGCAATCCCAGCACTACCGGCTGGAGTTAATCTCACTCGGCATGATCTTGGCTCAGCAACTCAAGGGTCAACATGAGGCTGAGGACCTCGGACAGCTTCTCGATGTCCGCCTTAAAGATGGTCTAAAAGCTCTCGTCGCCGTAACAGATCCGGCTGGCATGCTTGCTCCATTCGGAGACACGCCGCGCAACCTTCATCATGCCTCTTGGCTCCGACGCCTTATCTCCGGGTACGGAAGACAACTCCTGTCGGACCGGGCACTCGCGGAAGAATTGGCGTACCCTCTAGGCCCGAGGCTCTATACATCGGGTTACGCAGGCCTCATTTCCTTTCGAAACTATGTGCAGAGGCCTGACTGGAGCTATCTCTGCGCGTCGATCGGCGAGCAACGGCATGAGAACGGGCATTACGACTGCACTTCCTTCGTTTATTCCGCTCGCGGAGTAAGGTGGATCACGGATCCAGGCGGGTCAGGGGTTATGGAGGCAGGTCCTGCGCGCCAGTATCTACTCTCATCCCGGGCCCACAATGTGGCCATTCCGGATTCTCGCGAGCAGAATGCAGGCTATGGTTGGATTGAAGCAACGCTTTCGCTCGAGAAAGCCCATGCAGTTAAAGTAGGCACAAATGTGCATGGCCCTTGCTACAATCATTCGCGCATCTTCGTGTGCCTGGACGATATGAACGCGATCGCCATTCTTGATCACTTTCGATCATCCCAGAGCACCACTGGCTTCGAGGCCCATCTTCACTTCGAAGACACTATTGCGGTTGCTCTGGCCAACAGCAAGCTTGCCATTGCTTTCCACAAGCAGGATAGGTTGCGGATTATACCTCATCTTGTTGCAGGGCAGTTCACCGGCTTAAGGGTTCAGAATGGACATACCAGCCGAGCCGGATCAATGCAGGGCTACCTCTCAGATGGCAGCGGCGGCCTTCGGCCTGCCAATGTGCTGAGCTATGGTTTAACCGGTGCATCAGTAATATGTGGAGGCGCGGTCCTTGCAATAACTGACGACGGCTTGAAGAGGCTCATGACCCTCATTTCCTCCCAAGAGGTGCAGAACCTGCTGAACTAACTTTTCCTTCAAGCCGCGCTTGCCATGCAAGTAAAGCCCAGCCTTTGAAGGCTGGGCTCGTGGAACACATGTAGTCCTGACTGCGGTTCAACTCGGACTAGTTGAACAACGCATCAATGGCATCCTGGGACGTCACGCCGTTATCGTAGGCCAAAGCAGGCCCATTCAGGAGTGCTTTCTCTCCCTGGCGCTTCGCATCGTCGATGGTTTCGATATCCTTGAAGCTTTCCATGCCACCCCAGATTTCCATCATGTGATGAACACGCTCCTCAACAAACTTCATCGCACCGACGACCTTGCTGATGCGCTGACCGGTAATGTCCTGGAAATTGCAGGCCTCGAAGATACTGATCACGTGATCAAGGATCTCACGGGCGATGTCCTGATCACTTCCGGCCAATCTAGACGAGAGATTGCTGGAGAGATCATCAATTCTTTCCGCTGCTGCCAGAATCGAATTTGTAGCAGTTTCCGTTCCGGTGACGATGGCGCCGAGTTCGTCCGTGACCCGGGTGATCTCTTTTCCCTGAGCACCAGCATATCGGAGTGTGGCGATCTCTCTCTTCGTGCGCTCGATCGCTTCGTAGATCGAATCGAGTTCCGCCTTCAGGCGAAGAGCCTCCTGCATGTCGCGGCGGTGCTCCTCCAGCAGGGAGGACGAGATCTCCTTCGCAGGAACGATTGATTCCTTGATGACCGCCAGCATCCCCATAACTTCGGAATGACGATCTAGAACTCCCTCGTCCTGTGAGACAACGCCTAGATTTGCCTCGATGCGATAGCTCTTTCTATAGGTCATGATCATCGCTCTCGTTCTGTTCACGCACCAAAGACAGCGCTGATTTTTGACCGCAGGGTATCGGCATTGAACGGCTTGACGATGTAGTTGTTGACGCCGGCCTGCTTGGCGGCGACCACGTTCTCGGTCTTGGCCTCCGCGGTGATCATGATGAACGGCAGGCTGCCCAGCTCCGCGTCGGCCCGCACCTTCTGCAGCAGCTCGAAGCCGGTCATGGGCGCCATGTTCCAGTCGGAGATCACCAGCCCGTACTTCTTCTCCTTGAGCTTGCCCAAAGCCTCGGAGCCGTCCTTGGCCTCGTCGACGTCGTTGAAGCCGATCTGCTTCAGCAGGTTGCGGATAATGCGCAGCATCGTCTGGTAATCGTCAACGATGAGAACAGGGGTGGATAGATCAAGGCTCACGACAAACTTCCTGTATCTGGATTACATAAAATGAAGCACATGCGCTCGACGAAAATGGCTTATGCAGCCTCCCGCTCCGTCTCAAAGGCAAGAACGGCGTCAACATCGAGCACGATCAGTAGCTGGTCACGCAACTGGTGTACGCCCTGCGACAGCCCCACCCAGCCCCGATCCATATGAACCGGGTTTGGCTGCATTTCGTCTGGGTTCAGCTTAAGAACCTCGCCGACCTCGTCCACGAGCAGACCATAGGCTTCACCCTGGTTCTCAAGGCCGACAGCCATGCGTCGCCCTCCTTCATAGGTGTCGCCCAACCCGAGACGGCGGCGCAACGACACAGCTGTGACGACCCGACCACGGAGGTTCAAGAGGCCTGCGATTTCTCCCGGTGCGAGAGGAACGGTCGTCATCTCGCTCACGACAAAGACATCGTGTACACGGCTGATCGGCAGTCCAAGCAATTGTCCTGCCACCATGACCGTCACGAACTCCATCTGTTTGGAGGCTGCCTTCGGGTTTCCATAAGGGATTGAATCTATGAGCTTCATGATTAAGCAGCCTCTTCGAGCGTTTCATTGAGCTCTGCGAGAGCGGAGAGAAGACCTCTGCGGTCGATTTTCGAGACGATCTCGGAAATGTGCAGCTTTCTTGCTAAGGCAATCTGCTGTGGATCAGACCTGACGGTCAGGCCGATCACGGGGATCGTGGTGTGATGCGGATCGGCCCGCAGGGACGCGACCAAGGCGAAGCCGGAATGTCCTGAAAGTTCGAGATCCGTAACGACCACGTCAACATGCAGCCCACTGGATAGGAGGCGAACCGCTTCCTGGGCTGTCGAGGCGGTTTGAACGCGATATCCGGATGCCTTCAGAACCGGCACAAGCATGTCCCGGAAGAAGGTCGAGCTGTCGACGAGGAGCAGAGACCGCTCTGGCCTTCCCTTTCGCTCCTTGCGCGACCACGTCTCAAGAACCATCGGCAGGTAGTGTGCAACATTGACAATCTCAGTGGTGCGCCCCCTGACGACAGCAGACCCAACAAGGTCTGACCGCTCGGCAAGGAGTTCAATATCCAGTTTGTCCTCTACGATGTCGACGATCTCGGCAACTGCCAGACCCATTGACACGTCGCCGTCCGAGAATACCAGCAGAGATTGCATGCCCTCGCGTTTGATCGCGAGTTCTTCGTCACAGGAGACCAGCGGCATCAGGCGTCCACGGTACTGGACCACTGGACGTCCGCTCGACCACTCGATCGTCGATGCTTCGATCTCCTCAAGACGCGTCACCAAGGAAAGCGGGACGGCCTTCAGGCTCTCGCTTCCGCCACGGAAGACCAACAGGCTCGTCAGTTCATCCGCTGCAACGGCCGCTTGCTCGAGGTTCGCGTCGCTCTGGAACTCGTTGCGGTCCGCGTCCGAACCCACCATGCGGGCGAGTCCATTGGGGTCGATAATCAACACGACGGCGCCATCACCCAGAATCGTGTTGCCCGAGAAGAGCTGGATGTGCCTCAGCTTCGAGGACATCGGCTTCACCACGATTTCCTCGGTATGGAATACACCGTCGACGAGGATGCCGAAGCGTTGATGCGCGACTTGCGTTACCACCACGAAGCCATGGTTGACATCCTCATTTCCGGACAGGCCCATGACCTTAGACAGCGGCACGATTGGCAGCAGGCGGTCGCGCAAACGCAGGATCGGTGTTCCGTTGATACGTTCAATAGAATGCTCGGAGGTAGGCGACACCCGTACGAGTTCCGATACCGCGATCTGCGGAATGGCAAAGCGCTGATCCTTAGAGGAAACAATGAGCGCTGCCACAATCGCCAGGGTCAGCGGGATTTTGATCGTGAAGGTCGTTCCGCGCCCTTGCTCGGAGCGGATATCGACTGTTCCGCCGATGAGCTCGATGTTGGTTTTGACCACATCCATACCGACGCCGCGGCCAGAGACAGATGTGACCTTTGCGGCGGTCGAGAAGCCAGGATGGAAGATGAATTTTGCCACCTGGGCATCACTCATCCGCTCCAGCTCGGCGTCACTTGCGATTCCGCGCTCGGCGGCTTTCTTCCGGATAGCCGCGAAGTTCAATCCCTTGCCGTCGTCGGCGATCTCGATCGTAATCGAGCCGCCTTCGTGATAGGCATTGAGGCGGATCGTGCCCTTCTCCGGCTTACCGGCAGCCTTTCGTTCGGCCGGGCTCTCGACGCCATGATCCGCCGAGTTGCGGACCATGTGAGTGAGAGGGTCCTTGATAACCTCCAAGACCTGCCGGTCGAGCTCGGTGTCTGCGCCCTGCATCACGAGATCGATTTTCTTCGAGAGCTCGTTCGAGAGGTCGCGCACGACGCGCGGTAGCTTCTGCCAAGCATTCCCGATCGGTTGCATCCGGGTCTTCATCACCCCGTCCTGCAGCTCGGCGGTAACCTGCGACAGACGCTGCAGCGGCACTTTGTAGCCGTGATCTTCCGAGCTGCGTCGGGCGATCTCGAGCAGCTGATTCCGGGTGAGGACGAGTTCGGACACCATCGTCATGAGATGTTCGAGGGTATCCACGTTGACCCGGATCGTCTGAACCTTACCAGGGATTGCTTCACCGCTCTCCCCAGCCTCAGCCGGGTCCATATTCTTCTTTGAAACTGCAGGCACTGCGGCAAGAGCAGTCGGTTTCTCGTTTGATGCTTTCGCCATCGGCTTCTCAATCACGAGAGCAGCCGGCCCAGGCGCCTCACGGAATGCGCGCTCCAGCTCATCCAGTGAGACCTCTCCTGGCTTCAGAGAGCGCTCAAGCACCTGATACGCCAGGGTGCCAGCGGTCGTAGCCTTCTCCGGACCAGGAGCCTCCCGGAAGGCGCGTTCTAATTCGTCGAGCGAGACCTCGCCCGGCTTCAGCTCCCTCTCGAGTACTTGGTAGACTGCAGCACCTGAAGTTTGCGACGTCTTTGGAGCCGGAGCTACTTCCTGAGCAGTCGGCTCCTGCGAGGCCATCTTGTCCAACATCTCGATGAGATCGCTGTCGGATCCTTCCGGTTCAGCACCCTGACGCTCGAGTTCCCCGAGAATCTCCTTGATGCGATCAAGGGTGCTGAGAATCAGCGAAACGGAAGGGGTCGTGACCGGCATTCCATCGCGGAACTTACCCATCAGCGTTTCAGCTGCATGGGCAAGTGCCTCGAGCCGGGGCAGGCCGAGGAAACCGCAGGTTCCCTTGATGGTATGGACCAGGCGGAAAATGTTACTAAGAATCGCTTCGTTGTTTGGATCCTGCTCGAAACGGACCATCTCCACGTCGACCGTTTCGAGGTGCTCGTTGGTCTCCGTAAGAAACTCAAGAAGAAGGTCGTCCATTGCCGTGTCTCAACTCTTACTATGTGAACTGAACGACGCCGGTCATCTGGCGCTTCAGATTGGGAGAATTGTGCGGCCTACACGCCGGCAATAAAGCGCTGAACCTCATGTTCATGCGTGGGAACTGAAGGGCAGGTATCGGCTCAGAATTAGAAGTCCCGGAAGCGCCTGCTGCGCATTAGCCGCATGCAGACGGTAGCCCGCGAAATCCTTATCCTCATGATCGTGCCCCAGTACGCCTCGTTCACTACATCACTTTGTCAACCATCAAGGTTGAGCGGCTGGACCTGATCATCACTTCGACTGTAATCAGACGAAGAGTCGACCCGCTGAGCTTCACGCCTCTTAAGTCGCAGCCATGACGTTGAGGAAGAATAGGTCGGCGTTTCCTGCAATAGAGTTAACGCACGAAGGAGATGAGGTCCGAATCGCCCTATTTTCAAATAAAACCGCAAGACGAAATAGAATCATTGTTGCATTTGATACTGCTGCCATGTCTGCAAGCTTGGGGCATGTATTTGCCACCACAGCCTGCACCTCCATTCGGAGCGGCCTAGCAGGATCTTTGAGAGTTGCCCGTCTGCAGTTCAGCCACAACCATTAAGTCATGAGCATTGCAAAACTCAGTCAAACTACGTGATCAGGCAACCTTGATCCGCACCGGGCACTCAAGCTGCCAGCCGGCCTCAATCAGTTCTCATAGGGAGCAGATCCGAAGGCCGTCCAGAAATCGTACTTGCCTTGCAGGATCCCCAAATGCGTATGGCTGCCGCAGCTTACTGTGGCAGCCATATATCCCCGTGACCAGAATTAGATCGCGGCCCCTACGTAGGAATAACCGATGTACCGCTTAGCATCGATAGGATCATAACCGAGGCGCTGCCGGAGCTTCTTGCGCAGCTTGCTGATATGCCCCTCGACAACACTGTCCTCGACATCATCGCTGTAGATCCCGTAGACCGCATCGAAGATCTGCTTCTTGGTGAGCCGGTGCCCCTTCTTGCGAACCAGATATTCGAGAATGTGCCTCTCACGGCGCGGGAGGGAGAGAGGAAGGCCATCGATCTCCGGATCACGGCCATCAAAGAAAACCTTCAGCCGGTCACTATTGTCCTGGGTCTTCTTTCCCGCGCTTGCGTTCACGCGGCGCCAGACGGCTTCGGTCCGTGCGAGAATTTCCCGGACGTGAACGGGCTTACGAACGACATCGTCAAACTTTGCAGTGAAGAGTTCCAGAGTCTCTTCGAGAGAGCGAACATCGCTCAAGGCAATGATCGGCGCCTTGGAGTAGCGCCGGATGCTTTCGGCGGAGTGAACCCGCTCCTCGAAGGTGCCCAGAACGAAACCCTGCACGGCTTCCAGATCGGAATCGGAGGCCGTCTCAAGCCAATCGCTGAACTCATCTGCGTATAAGCCAAGGGAGGATATGCCTTCACGCTTGAAGCTCGCAACATATCCAGACGTAACCATCTGCCGGTCATCGACGACGATATACATTTTTTCTGCCCCGCCTTAGTAATTAAGTGCGTTTAGTTGTTATATGCTAGCCGATCACGTTTTTTACTTAGTTGGACTTCGTTAAGCGGCTGAGACAGAAACTATATTTTGGCACTTCAACGGGCAATACGTAAATAATGGTATCTGTTACTCGCTTATGGTTAATGCTCCTTAACTATCGTTAATCAAAGCTTTCAGAGAGAGAATGCCCCCGCCGCTCGTAGCAGCATCGCCCAGGCAGTAAGATCAAGGAATTGTAAAGCCTGATGTTTTTAAAACGTTAGAACTTAGCCTTCGCTCTCATTCCTCTCACGAGAGCCGCTATATCTTCGTGCAACTACGTAGTTCCCGAAATTTGAGGCTACGTAGAACCACCTACGCGACTTGCGAAGACAGCATGCTTCCAAGGTCAGATTGCAGAGCTCATGTCTCTTACAACTCGGGGAGCAAAGCTCTTTCAGGCATAAGCACACGACAGGTAGAACTGACGGATTGCGGCGCTGGCCGAATAGGAATCTGCAAGCCTTGCAGCGAGTGAGCCGAATATGAGGCTTCTGTTAACTCTAAAACTTGGTATCGCAGTGCCGCTTCTTGACCTCTCGCAGAGCGGCAAGTACCTCATTTGTTTGGTGATTGTTCAATCATTGCGGACAGGAAGTCATCAGCATTATGGCAGGTCCTCGCTGAGGACCTGCATGACGCACTGCCATTTTACCGGTTGGCCCGGATCATAGGTTTGCAACGGATCGAGCGAGCGCTCGAGGCATGATGCCGCTCCGTTGGGTCGGTTGAAGTCCGACATTCCTGAACAGTTCCGATGCTATCCAGCGGGCAGTTTTTGAATGATAAAGTGTCATGGTCACGACAATCTGCCTCGTTGGAAGGAAGTCGATCGCCTTGCTGCGCTCCAGAACTTCGACATTCTGGATACGGAACCGGAAGTTGAGTTCGACAGCATTGCGAAGATAGCGGCTCATATCTGCAATACTCCAATCGCCTGCATCTCGTTCCTCGATGAACGTCGGCAGTGGTTCAAGGCCACAATTGGACTGGAGCTTAAAGAGACTCCCCGCGAGAACTCGGTCTGCAATCATGCTATCCTGCAGCCAGGCCTTTTTGTCGTCCCAGATTTGAGCCTCGACCCGCGCTTTGAAGACAGGGCTCGTCTCGAAGGTGAACCCGACTTATCCTTCTACGCAGGGGTTCCGCTCAGAACGAAGGATGGGTTGCCTCTTGGGATGCTTTGCGTTCTCGATTACGTCACGCGCCCTGATGGCCTCACTGAACAGCAGGGAGAAGCGCTTGCTACGCTCGCCCAAGCCGTCATGTGTCAGCTCGAGCTAAAACTCACCAGCAAGACGGCAGCGGAAAGCGAGGAGTTCACACGCCGCCTGCTGGCCAGCTCCGATGATTGCATCAAGGTCTTCGACCTGAGAGGGCGTCTCCGCTTCATGAGCCAAGGCGGCATGCGTGCCATGGAAGTCGAGGATTTCCGCACGATTGAGGGCCGCCATTGGACCGAGATCTGGAGCAGTATCGCCGGCGAGGACGCAGACGCGGCTGTCGAGGCTGTCAAGTCGGGCGGGATCGGGCGCTTCCAGGGCCCGTGCGCAACGATGACAGGAACCCAGAAGTGGTGGGATGTCGTCGTTACACCCATCATGGGGCGCGACCTTGCCCCACAGGGCTTCCTTTGCATCTCACGGGACATCACGGAATTTCGCGCAACCGAGGAACGCCTTCGGAGAAGCGAGAGGCGCCTTCGCACCCTTGTGGATGCCATGCCGGCATCCATGAGCTCCCCGCAGATCGTCTGGTTCAGCGCTCCGGATGGAGACTTCACCTATTGCAACGACGTCTGGTACGATTACACCGGCCTGCACTCCGAGGACGGACCGGCCGGAAGTTGGAACTTGGTACTCGACCCCTTCTATCGAGAGCGGATCACCGGCACATGGAATGAGGCTCTCGGAAGAGGCGCATCTTTCGAGATCGAGATGCCATTGCGTCGCGCCTTGGATGGCATGTACCGTTGGTTCATCGTGCGTGGCCAGCCCTTAAAGAACGAGCAGGGCAGGACCGAGCAATGGTTCGGTATTGCCATGGACATACACGAACGCAAGCAGTCGGAGCAGGCGCTGAAGAAAAGCGAGGAGCGTCTGCAGCTCGCACTGAAGGCCGCCCACATGATCGCGTGGGAGTTCAACCCGCTGTCCGGGGCAACCACCCGCTCCGAGAATTCCCTGGCGCTACTTGGAATCAGGCCGGGTACCGACAGAACCTTCATGACGGGCATCCACCCCGATGACCATCAGAAGGTCGAGCATTTCTTGGGCGAGATCCAGTCAGATGGGGCTAGTTCTATCGAGTGTCGCTATGTCTTGCCCAGCGGAGAGACGCGATGGCTGCGCGCCCGTGGCGAGCAGGCTGGCCCTGATCGCATCGTGGGTGTCACCTTCGATATCAGCGAGCAGAAGGAGGCGGAGAAGGAAATCTGGCGCTCAGCCAATCATGATGCGCTAACTGGCCTTCCCAACCGCACCCTGTTTCAGCATCGCCTCGATGCTGCTCTTGAGCATGCACGGCAGAGCGGCACAAGTGTTAGCCTTCTTCTGATTGACTTGGACGACTTCAAGGACATCAACGACACCCTTGGTCATGATGCCGGAGACGCTCTGCTGCAGGAGACAGCTCGTCGCCTGTCAACGATGGTTCGCGGATGCGATACCGTGGCGAGGATCGGCGGCGACGAGTTCGCCGTCCTTGTCGTCGACCCACTGAAACTGGAGAGCGCGACGAGGCTTGGCTCGTTGATCGCCGAAACGCTTCGCCAGCCGTTCATCTATCAAAAGCGGACGCTGATCAGCCGGGTGAGCATCGGCATCGCCGCCTATCCTGATCATGACGGGAATCCGGCGGAACTCATCAAGGATGCCGACATTGCGATGTACCAGGCCAAGTCTCAGGGACGAAACCGGGTCATCACCTACTCATCCAAAATGCGGAACGTCATCGAGCAGCGCGTCTCCCTCGGGCAAGGCATGCGTGAGGCCATTTCCAATGATGAGATCGTCCCGTTCTATCAACCTAAAATATGCCTCACGACAGGAGAGATCATCGGTCTTGAGGCACTGGCACGGTGGCAGCATCCGACCGATGGCATTCTCACCCCAGGATATTTTGGTGCAGTCTTCGAGGACCATGACATCGCAGCAGCCATCGGCAAGAAGCTGATCACAAAAGTTGCCGCAGATGTCCGGAGCTGGCTGGATCAGGATCTCCTGGTTGGCCGGATCGCTCTGAACCTTTCGCCGGCTGAATTCAGCCAACTGAGCATCGTCGACAACTTGCTGCGGGCGCTCGATCAGTTGAGGGTACCTGCCTCATTGTTCGAGGTAGAGGTCACCGAAACCGTTCTCCTTGGCAGGAATTCAGACAACGTGTCTTCGGCGCTCGCTCAATTCCGGCAGCACGGGATCCAGATCGCACTGGACGACTTCGGGACCGGGTATGCCTCCCTGACTCATCTCAAGCAGTTTCCAGTAGATCATATCAAAATCGACAGGAGCTTCGTGCGAGATCTTGAGCAGGACTCCGATGACGAGGCGATCATCGCGGCGGTTATCAGCCTTGGAAAGAGCCTACAGCTTCAGGTCACAGCCGAAGGGGTGGAGACGCACGGGCAGGCTCGGCGTCTGCGCGAGTTGGGTTGCGATTATGCCCAAGGTTTTCTGTATGCAAAGCCGATGGCCGCTTCACAGATTCCGGATCTCGTCAGCCGGTGGAATTCCATGCTTGTAAGGCCTCGCTCCGACAGGCCGGCAAAGCTGATCGGCAAGTAGGGCGAGACACGCAGCATGATAGGCCAGAAGGAAAGACTCCTGCCTTGTCGAAGGCTTTCACCTGCCTTGTCCATTCTGCTTCCGGCCCCATCTGCCTCTCCGCGTCTTCGTACCAAGGCCAGTGTCACGAGAAAGGGAGCTTGAAGAATGAGCGTCGTCATCTCCAGTCCGCAGCTGCGCGCACAGGTGTCTGCCGATGGGGCCGAGCTCATTCGGCTTCAGGATGAGCAGGGACGTGACTGGTTGTGGGACGGAGATCCTGCCTTCTGGGCCGGGCGCTCTCCCCTGCTCTTCCCTATTGTCGGTCGCGTCAGGAACGACCGCATCCGTGCCGATGGCATGGAGTACGAACTGCCCAAGCATGGCTTTGCCCGCACATCTCGCTTCGACATCGAAGAAGCAAGCCCATCTCATTGCCGCCTTCGGCTCTGCTCCAGCGAAGCCACGCTCCAGCGCTATCCCTTTCCTTTCCAACTTGACGTGAGCTATGCGGTTGAGGGCGCCACTTTGAGCATCACCGCGAGCGTGGCGAATACCGGCTCCTCAGACATGCCTGTCTCATTTGGGTTCCACCCGGCCTTTCGGTGGCCCCTGCCCTATGACTCCCCGCGCGATGCCCATGAGATTCAGTTCGAGCAGGAGGAAACGGCGCCGATTCGTCGATCTCTTGAGGGTCTGATCAAGCGCGAGGCCGAGCCGAGTCCTGTGCAGGGCCGTACCCTCGCCTTGCGCGACAATCTCTTCGAGGCGGATGCTCTTGTGTTCGATCAGTTGGGAAGCCGTTCCGTCGAATATGGTGCGCGTGACAGTGCTTCGCTGCGTGTCGACTTCCATGACATGCCGCATTTAGGGATCTGGACCAAGCCGGGCGCAGGCTTCGTCTGCATCGAGCCCTGGCAGGGCTATGCGGATCCACAAGACTTTGTAGGCGACTTCTCAGACAAGCCTGGAACAGTTTCCATCCAATCCGGAGAGACTCGCCGCTTCGCGATCACTATCACTGTCAAGCCTCCAGTTCGGCAACCGGCATGAGACAGTCAGATCGAGATCAATGGCTCGTCACGAGCTCGCGGATCTGCTGAACGACATCGTCGCTGCAATAGGGTTTCGACACGAACCGCCCGTCATCGGGAAGTGTCTCGGGACCCGGACGATGATAGGCCGAGGAAATCAGGAGTGAGATGTGCGGCCAGCGCTGCTGGACGTTTTCCGCAAGATCCAGTCCATTCATGGAGCCTGGCATGTCGATGTCCGTAAAGAGAACCTGCACGTCGTGGGAGCAGGATTCCAGAACCGCCAGCGCAACATCGGCATTGGCAGCCTCGAGGACATGAAAGCCAGCATCCTGCAGATCGTCGGCCGCTGCCATGCGCACGAGCGGCTCGTCCTCGACCAGCAGAACGACAGGAAAGCGATGTGAATAGTTGTTCATCATGAGGCTGGGAACGAAACTAACCTATGTTAGTTCCTACTGCTTAGGTAGTTATCGAGCGGGGGATCGCGCCATGACGTCGCACAAGTTCAAAGTCGGGGACCGGGTGCATCTGGTCAAGCTTGCAAGCACCAACACGGTGGAAGCTTTCCTGAACATGGTGACAACCATCGACAGCACGCGCCCTGACGATGTGTGGGAGGTCACCCGTCTCCTCCCCTCGGACCAAGCAGGCTTTCAGTATCACGTGCGAGGGACCCATCAGGGTCCTGCCCGTCTCGTCCGTGAGGAGCAGTTGCAGCCTATCTGATGCTACGACAGTACCGCAGCAGCAAAGGCTGCCTGATCAAGACTTCCACATAGTGTCACCACCGGCGGTCTTAGTAGACCGCCACGCAGGATGCCTTAGCCTGCCTTGCGGAGAAGAACACCAGTCTCGCGCTCGACCTGATTGGTGCATGGGTGCTGGCGTCGGAAATCGTGAAGCTCCTGCCTGACCGTCTCCAGCACGGGATCGAAGGCCGGCCCATGCTCTTTGGCGATGTCGACGAGGACATCAATCGCCCGGAGCAGGCGCTCCTCAGTAACAGGCTCCCACTTGCGCCCTGACCATTCGTCCATCTCAGATCCTCCTCATGGATTGAGACAAACACTGGCCCAACATCCTTGCCGCTCGGTTAAAGGTGATGGTTAACGATTCTCGCCTCAACAGACATCCTGTTGCTTTCAGAGATCCGCCCTTCAGGTTTACGAAACAAACCCTTTCATGAAACTTTTTACAGCCGTGTTTGTTGGTTCGCCGTCAAGTTCTGCCCGACTGCCATGAAATGACGAGCCTGGATCAGCCAGATGACGATGCTCATTGGCTGAGAGGGACGAAATGGCTTGGCATGGAGCACGTGTGCTCCATGTACACAGCGGCAGAATGAGCGAACACGCGTTCTTTGATGTTTTTGTAAAAGGGGAGCACGGGCTCTTGGTGCAATCTGAACTCAAATCGCAGACCTTGCCCCATCGTGCCCGCAGCCTTCGCCCTCATGAGCGTCCCGAGCGCCAGTATGAGAGGGATGAGGCGCATTGGACAACCCTTGAGATCGAGACTCCCAAAGAGGCGTCCCGCCCTCTCGTTGTGGATCTTGACGGCACCCTGATCGCCTCCGACCTGCTGATCGAGACCGCCTTCTCGGAATTGGGACGCCGGCCGCAATCCATCGTCGACATGCTGATGGCCCTCTCCCGTGGCAAGGCCGCCCTGAAGCACCGCTTGTCGGAGCCCGTCGATTTCAATCCGGGAACGTTGCCCTACGACCCCGAGGTCCTGAGCCTGATCCGTCAGGCCAGAGCGGCAGGCCGCCCTGTTTATCTCGCGTCCGCCAGTCACCAACGGCTGGTGGAGAGCATCGCCGACCACCTCGGCCTCTTCACCGGATGGTTCGCGTCCAACGAGACCACAAACCTGGCCGGCCACAGGAAAGCCCAGCAGCTTGTGGAGGCCTTCGGCGAGCGCGGCTTCGACTATGTCGGCAATGATGCCGCCGACCTGCCCGTCTGGGAAAAGGCCGCAAAGTCGATTGCCATCCGCACCCCTGCCGGGGTCCGGAGAAGACTTGCCCTTCAATGTCCCGATGCAGAGCACCTGAACCATGCACGCCCGACGTGGCGCACCTGGGCCAAGATGCTGCGCGTGCATCAATATGCTAAGAACGCCCTCATCTTCCTCCCGCTCCTCGCGGCTCATCTGTTCACGCTGGAGGCCGTCACCCAGGCCATTCTGGCCTTCGTGGCCTTCTCGCTCTGTGCCTCGAGCATCTACATCCTCAACGACCTGGTGGATCTGCAGGATGATCGGGGCCATCGCAGCAAGTGCAAGCGGCCTTTGCCGAGCGGCGCCATTCCCCTGATGCACGGCGTGATGGCCATACCGGTTCTCTTCCTCGCAGCCTTGGTGGTCGGGTCTGCGGTGTCGCTGTCGTTCCTAGGGGTGCTGCTTGGCTACTTTGCCCTCACCACCGCATATTCGTTCGTGCTCAAGCGCATGATGGTCGTCGATGTGATCACGCTGGCAGGCCTTTACTCGGTTCGGGTGATCGGCGGCGCTGTCGCGACATCCGTGGCCGTATCGGAGTGGCTGATCGCCTTCAGCATGATGATCTTCATGTCCCTGGCCCTGATCAAGCGCTACGTGGAACTGGCAGCCCGCCGTGATGCCAACCTCCCCGACCCGACCAGCCGAGACTACAAGAACAGCGACCTGGACATCGTGGCAGCCCTTGCTGCGGCTGCGGGCTTCAATGCCGTGACAATACTGGCGCTCTACATCTCAAGCGACAGCATCAACGAACTCTATTCACGCCCTCAGCTTCTCTGGCTCGTGGGACCGCTGCTCATGTTCTGGATTGCTCGCGCACTGATGCTCGCCGGGCGGCGGATCATGGATGACGATCCCGTGGTGTTCGCGCTCAAAGACAAGGGCAGCCTGCTCACCGTGGCAGCTGCTGTCGTCCTGATCGTGGCTGCCGTCTAGGCCATGTCTATCAAGTCAGTGATCGGAGAGCGCGAGCTCCTGCCAAAGCCTCCCGCAGATCCTCGGGGAGAGCGGGACCGATGATGTTCGTCCGCTATGTCGTGTTCGCCATCATTGCGACGCTGGTCAATCTCTTTACCCAGGAAGTCGTCATCCGGATCGCGCCGGTGGCCCCCTTGGCTCTGTCCATCCTGATGGGAACGGCCGCAGGCTTCATCCTCAAATACGTGCTCGACAAGAAGTGGGTGTTCGAGGATGACTATGGCGGCCACCGGCAGGAGGTGCAGAAGATCACCCTTTATGGTGCCTTCAGCGTCCTGACCACCTTGGTATTCTGGGGCTTCGAGGTGGCTTTCTGGATGATTTGGCAGACGGATCTGGCAAAATATACCGGTGCGGTGCTCGGACTTGCGATTGGCTATGCCGCCAAGTTCATTCTGGATCGGACCTTCGTGTTCAAGGAGCGGCAGGCATGACGGAACTCACCGGTTGGGGACGCTACCCCCGCCATCCGTCAGAGACCCTCAGCCCCCTGTCCCCCAAAGCCCTCCCTTCCCTGATGGCCTCCCGGACCGGGCTGGTGGCCCGTGGCAACGGGCGCGCCTATGGCGACGCCGCCATCGGAGAACGGGTCACTCTCATGGCCCGAGGGCTCGATCGCATCCAGGCTTTCGATCACGCAATGGGCCGCATCCAGGTGGAAGCAGGCGTCCTGCTCTCCGATCTGCTCGAGGTCGTGGTCCCGAAGGGCTTTTTCCCTCCTGTCGTGCCGGGCACCAAGTTCGTCACCATCGGCGGCATGATCGCCTCGGACGTGCATGGCAAGAACCACCACCGAGACGGCGGGTTCGGTGACCACGTGGAAAGCCTGACCCTGGCTCTGCCGGACGGAAGCATCGTCACCTGCTCGCGTGACGAGAATCCCCAACTCCTGTCCGCCACCATCGGCGGGATGGGCCTCACGGGGACCATCCTCGATGCCACCTTTAATCTCCGGCCTATCGAGACCGGGTGGATGCGCCAGACAAGCATTGTCGCCCGCAATCTCGACGACGCCATTCGGGCCCTTCAGGAGACGGGCAGCGCGACTTATTCGGTAGCCTGGGTCGACTGCCTGGCCCGTGGCGCCTCGCTCGGTCGTTCGCTGATCTTCGCGGCTGAGCATGCCACGCAGCGGGACTTGGACGCCCTTCGCCCCGGAGGCGAGCTCTATCCCTCCTCCAGGCTTGGACGCCTGGGCGTCCCGCTCGACCTGCCCTCCTTCACTCTCAACCGCCTGTCGGTGTCCACCTTCAACGAGCTGTACTTCCGGGCAGGAGCTTTGAAATCCGGCTATCCTTTGCTGGTTCACTGGAATCCCTACTTCTTCCCCCTCGACGGGATCGGCAACTGGAACCGCATCTATGGGCGGCGCGGCTTCCTGCAGTATCAATGCGTCATCCCCACCGCGCATGCTCAGGCTGTTCTCGGCAGCATCCTCGAGCGCATCTCCAAGCATGGCAGCGCGTCCTTCCTGGCCGTGCTTAAGCAGTTGGGCGCGAGCCACGGGGATCTCTCGTTCCCGCTTGAAGGCTTCACCCTGACCCTCGACCTGCCCGTCAGCGACGATGCCTTCCCCCTGCTCGACGAGCTTGACCGCTTGGTGGTCGAAGCCGGGGGGCGGCTCTATCTAGCCAAGGATGCAAGGCAGTCGCCTGCAACCTTCGAGGCCGGTTACCCCGGATTGTCCCGCTTTCGCGACCTGCGGCGGGCCATCGGTGCAACCGGCCGGATTTCTTCGCGTTTGTCGGTACGGCTGGGCATCTGATGGAACCTTCGAAAACCCTTCTTCTTGTCGGCGGCACCTCCGATATCGGACGCGCCACGGCCCTGCATTACGCCCAGGCTGGATGGCAGGTGCAGCTTGCCGCCCGAAACGAGGACGAGGCCCATCGCAATGCCGGCGACATCCGCGCACGTACCGGCGCCGAGGTGACGGTGCACCGGCTCGATATTCTCGAGACCGGCGCCTTCGGGAGCTTTCTCGACACTCTGCCTGCGATGCCGGATACGGTGGTCTGCGTTGTCGGCGAATTGGGCGATCAGGCGAAGGGTCAGGCCGATATTACTCACGCATCCCTCGTGCTGCGAACGAACTTCGAAGGTCCGGCGCTCCTGCTCGGATTGTTCGCCGAGCGTTTCCTTGCGCGCGGATCCGGCACTCTCGTGGGCGTGAGTTCCGTGGCAGGCGATCGCGGCCGCGGCTCCAACTATCTCTATGGCGCCGCCAAGGCGGGCTTTACGGCGTTCCTGTCGGGCCTGCGCAACCGCCTGGCGCCAAAGGGCCTGCGGGTGATGACAGTCAAACCCGGTTTCGTACGCACGCAGATGACAGCCGGCATGAAGCTGCCGCCCGTCCTCACCGCGGAACCCGGCGAGGTCGGGCGCGCCATCTTCACGGCGGCCGAGAAGAGCAGCCGTGACGTGATCTACGTACGCCCGATCTGGCGGCCCGTCATGATGGCGATCGGGAGCATTCCCGAACGTTTCTTCAAGCGCTTGCGCCTCTAACCCCTGACGCACGGAGGACAGAAATCATGCGGCTCTGGACTGAGCGCCCCATGAAAGTGGGTCCGATTCTGCTCGCAGCCGCGGCCTTCCTCGCCCTGCTGCTCGCCCTTCCGGGGCAAACCGTCACGACCCGCTATCTGAATGACCTCTTCGTCATTCTGGACGGCGCCTACCGGGTTGCCGCAGGCCAAGTGCCGAACCAGGACTTCCACACGCCTCTAGGGCCCTTCGCGTATTATCTTTCGGCTGCAGGTTATGCGCTTTCGGGAACCCTCGGCGGCACCATGCCCACGGCCATGGCTCTGATGACGCTCCTGCTCGCCCTGCCGATGGCGCACGTTCTCGGCTCGCGGCTTCATCCTTTCCTTGCTATTCCTTACGGCGTGTTCCTCCTCCTGATCGTGGCAGTGCCTGTCAATCTCGGCGAGGGCGTCACCTCCCTGTCGTTTGCCAAGTTCTACAATCGGATCGGCTGGGCTGCCTTGGGCGTGCTCATCGTAATGTATCTTCGCCCACTGAGCACCGACCGGCGCCAGACGCTTCTTGATACGGCCTGTGCGACCGCCCTCACTCTGCTGATGCTCTACACGAAGCTCAGCTACGGTGCTGTGGCCCTTGCCTTCCTTCTGTTCATGCTTTCCGACCGGCAGCAGCGCCGCTGGTCTGCTAACGCCCTTGGAATCACGATCCTCGCGGCGCTCATCATCGAGCTCATCTGGCAATCTTCCCTCGCCCATCTGGCCGATCTGCAGCTGGCCTTCGACGTAGGTGGCGGGTTGCGCGGCACCTGGGGGCAGATCGTGGATCATGTCCTCGTGAACCTCACGGATTATGTCCTGCTCGGTCTGATTGCCGGGATAGCCCTGTACCGCACCCGCACTGTTCGGGACCTTCTGTTCTATGCCTTCTGCGCCGTAGCAGGGTTTCTGATCATCAATCAGAACTTCCAGGCCTGGGGCATCATCATGCTTCACGGCGCGGCGGCTGTTGCCGCGGAGACGATCCTTCGGTCTGAGAGCCGCCAAGCAGGAGCCATCGATCCGGGAGGCTGGTCCACGGCTGCAGGCGCAAAGCTGCTCTTTCTTGCCATGGTGCTGCCCACCGCCATCCATTCCTTGGCAGCACTCAGCCTTCACACGGCTGCAGCGAGCATACGGGCAGGCAACGCCGTCACACTCCCCAACCTGGAGCAGGTTCGGGTCGCGAACCTCTGGACATGGAACGACTACGACACCGCCACCGCTTATCAGGAAGTGCTGCGTGATGGGTTGGACGCCTTATCGAGGCTCGATCCGAAGCCGGAACGGATTCTCGTACTCGACACGGGGAATGTGTTTTCGATGGCGCTCAACGCTCCCCCGGCGCAAGGCGATACGCCATGGCTGCAATGGGACCGCACACTCGGCAGCGCGAACCATATCCCAGCCGAGACGCTACTGGCCGATGTGCAGTTCGTAATGGAGCCGAAACCGGCCGATAGTCCGGACGCCGCAAAAGGACCGCTGCCACAGCTTCAGGCTGTCTATGGCCCCTACATCGCGGTAAATTTCGATGCTGCCGAGGAGACACAGCATTGGAAGCTATATCGCCGCGCCCCTTTGGCTCCTGAGGCGGCCTTAAATCAGGACGGTCGTTCATGACTCCTCTTGAACGACCCACAGCCTGGGTGTCCGGCACGCTCCTTTGTGCGGCGGCGGCGTTCGGATTGCTCCTTGCCCTGCCGGGCCAGACGGTCACGACTGCCTACCTCAACGATCTGTTCATCTTTCTCGACGGTGCGCATCGGATCGCGTCGGGTCAGGTTCCGAACCGCGACTTCCATACGGCCCTGGGTCCCTTGTCGTTCTATGTGCCGGCTCTCGGATATTGGATCTCCGGCAGCATGGGCGGGGCGATGCCGGCAGCCATGGCGGCCACGACCCTCGGGCTTGCCCTGCCCATGATCCACATCCTCAGTTCGCGCCTCCGGCCGGTGGTGGCAATCCCCTATGGCCTGTTCCTGCTCCTGATCGTCGCCGTTCCCACGAATCTTGGCGAGAGCATCGCATCACTGTCTTTCGCGATGTTCTACAACCGGATCGGATGGGCAGCCCTCAGCCTGCTTCTCGTCCTATATCTTCAGCCCGGAAATCCCGGTAGCCGCCAGAACCTGCTCGATGCTCTCTGCGCCGCAGCTCTCACCCTGATGCTGGTTTACACCAAGGCCACCTACGGTCTCGTTGCCCTGGCATTTCTTGCCTTCATGCTCTTCGACTCCCGCCAGCGACGCTGGGTTTTGTGGGCTCTCGGTCTGATCGTCCTCTCCGCTCTCCTCATCGAGGCCTTCTGGCAATCCTCTCTCTCCCATCTTGAGGATCTCGTGCTCGCAGGCCAGGTTAGCGGAACCCGCGGCATCGTCGATCTGTCGCTGGCCTTCCTCCGCCATATGACTGACTATGTGCTTCTCGCCATCTTTGCCGGTCTGGTGCTGTGGCGAACGCGCAGCCTTCGCGATCTGCTGTTCTTCGGGATCTGCGCGGGTCCTGGCCTGATCATCCAGAGCCAGAACTCGCAGCCCTGGGGGATCATCACGGTGTTCGCCGGCGCGGCCGTCGCAACGGAGATCCTGCTGCGCTCCCGCCGTCTTGCCGGTCATGAAAGCCATGGAATCTTGGCTCAAGGGGCTCCGCTTCTGCTGATCGCCTTTCTCCTACCGACAAGCCTTCACTGCTTCATGGCGCTTGGTGTGCATTCCATCGCGGCCACAGCGCGGACGGGCGAGCCTTTCGGACTACCTCGTTTCGGTGAGCTGAGGCTGACCACTCTTTGGTTGCCGGGCAACCGGAGCTTCATGACCGACTATCTCATGAGCATCCGCGAAGGCGCGCGCCTCCTGAGCGAGCTTCCGGTGAAGCCCGAGAACGTCTCGGTGCTGGATTTTGCCAATCCTTTCTCGGCAGGACTAGGTCTGCCGCCCTCCCGTGGCGACTACGCGTGGCTGCACTGGGGACGCAACATCAATGACGTCAATCACCTGCCTCCGGAACAATTGCTCGGGGGGGTCGATGTGCTGATGGTGCCGAAGGCTGGGATCAACGGCATCCCGCTGCGCAATCTCTACGGAACTTACATTCAAGAGGCATTTGATCCCATCCGCCATACTGATCTATGGACCGTGTACAAGCGCCGTGAAGCGAGCGTGCTCAGCAGCGTCGGACAGTCGTTGGAACATGCAAAGCCATCCCGTGTTGGGGCTGGGGATGGAATGTGACCATGAATGTATCGAAGATACGCCCGGCATGCGTGGCGGCGCTCGTTCTTGCTGTGGCGACGATCTGCGCTCTGCTGCTCGCTTTGCCGGGTCAGACGGTCACGACTCGCTACCTGAACGACCTGTTCATCTTCCTCGATGGCGTTCATCGCGTGAGCGAAGGACAGATTCCTAATCGCGACTTTCACACGGCACTCGGCCCCCTCGTCTATTACGTGCCGGCCCTGGGATATTGGATTTCCGGGCATCTGGGCGCAGCCATGCCGGTAGGGATGGCGCTTATGGTCCTGATGATGGCATTGGCTGCCGCTCACATCGTCAGCACGCGCCTGAGGCCTGCCATTGCTCTTCCCCTTTCCATCTTCCTGATCCTGATCGCAGCCGTTCCCATCAATCTGGGCGAGAGCATCAACGGCCTTTCCTTCGGCATGTTCTACAACCGGATCGGCTGGGCAGCTCTCGGCCTCCTGTTGATCATGTATCTCCGACCGATCCACCGCCGCCCCTTTCAAAGCCTGCTCGATTCCTTCTGCGCCGCCTCGCTGACTCTTCTCATGCTGTATATGAAGCTCAGCTACGGGTTGGTGGGGCTGGGATTTCTCATCCTGATGCTGCTCGATTCACAGCAGCGGCGATGGGCACTGGCGGCATTTGGCCTGGTTCTCGCAGGGGGCCTGCTGATCGAAACCATCTGGGATTCGACCGAAGCCCACATCAACGACCTTCTTCTGGCAGGCGGTGTCAGCGGCAGCTTCAAGTCTCTCGATGAACTCGTTTCCGTGTTCCTCAGGAATCTGGCGGATTATACCCTCTTCGCTCTGTTCGCCGCTTTCGCGCTCTGGCGCACACGGAGCATCCGCGGCTTCCTGTTCTACGGGTTTTGCGCCGGCTCCGGCTTCATGCTGATCATGCAGAACTTCCAGACTGGGGGCATCGTCACCCTCCCGGCCGGAGCGGCTGTGGCGGCGGAACTTCTGGCTCGAACGACGCCGGCATCAGCTGACAGGAAAACCCCGGCCTTGGCCGCGGGCACTCAACTTCTGCTGCTGGCTTTCGTCCTGCCGAGCAGCATTCACCATGCCGCCACTCTCGGCCTCCATGCCGCTCTGGCCAGCACGAACCAGGGGCAAGCCGTGCCTCTGCCCAAGTTCGATCGCGTCAGGCTCGTGCAGCTGTGGACCGAGGATAACTACCCGGTCTTTTCACGCTATCTCGAAAGCCTCGGCGACGGCGCTCGGGCCCTTTCTGCACTCGGCGAAGAGGCGGGCCGGGTCCACGTCCTCGATTTCGTAGGCCCTTTCTCGGCCGGTCTCGGCCTTGCGCCGCCAAAAGGCGACAGCACATGGCATCATTGGGGCCGCACAATCAACGAACACCACCATCTTCCTCCTGAAACTCTCTTTCAGGATGTCCGTGTCGTGATGCAGCCGAAATGGCCGGTTGAGTTCGCAACGGCCGAAGGTCTGCGCCAGATTTATTCGGACTACCTGTCCGATCACTATGACCTTGAAGAGGAAACGAAGGACTGGAAGGTCTATGTCCTGCGCGAGCCTGCGGAAACCGTCAGCCGCTCGCCTGAAGACGATCAGGACGAAGAGGAAACATTCTCCTCCAGCGGCGGCTGACTGGCGCATCCTCAAGAAGCGCTTTGCCTGTAATGGCGCTCGAGCAACGGCATCGCGTCCGGCTTCCGTTGTCCGTGCTGCCGGATGCGGCGCCACTCGTCGGCAATGAGGATGGCGAGGCACAGCACCAGCGACCAGCCATAGACGGACCCTACGGTCAGCTGAGTCCAAGCCGGCTTGCCCAGTTGATCGATGATGAAGGGGACCGGAATGATGAGCAGCAGGGCGACGACACGCATGAGCATCCGGTTCCAATGCATCACGATCACAGGAAGCAGGAACAGGGTGTAGTGAATCCAGCCGAGAGGCGAAGCCAGGATTGAGGCCAGGAGTGCCATGGCGCTGACCGTGAGAACATCGGGCCGTCGCCACAATGCCCATGCCGCCAACCCCATCAAGAGAAGAAAGCCAAGCACCAGACCGATCGAGGGAATCCCGGCTCGCGCGGCAAGACCGGCAAAGGATCCATTCGTGAGAAAGAGAGCACGGTCCCCGTCCGCAGCGACGAGTTCGAACCACTGGAGGTAAACATCGGGCCCATAGATCGCCAGCGGGATCAGGCTGATGGCGCCCGCGGTGATGAAGGCAGCAAGCGCAGACCGATGCTGCCCGGAGAGAAGCAGAAGCACGGGCCAGACCAAGAAGTTCGGTTTCATGGCCACGATAATGCCGATGAGGATTCCTGCCCAGAGCCCCACTCCGCGTTCAAGCAGCAGCCACGCTGCAACGCCGGCGAGAACTAGGGGCAGATAGATCTGCCCGAGAAAGAGCGTGTCCCAGAACCCGGCGAGCGCAAAAGCCCACACGGCGATGACCAGAGCCTCGGCACGGTTCTTGACACGACTGACGAGAAGCAGGATCGCCGCCGCATAGACAGCCACCGAGATCCAGCGCCAGACCTGGTAGGTCACATAGGGATCGGCCACATCGAAGGCTTGGAACAGAAGCGCCGAGATCGGCGGATTGAGGTTGGGGTTCCACGACTCGAATCCTGGCAGCTCCACGCGAAGGGTCAGCGGATAGATGCCATAAGGATTGAGCCCCTCGCTTGCTGCACGGCCGGATGCCACGAAGGATCCAAAATCCCACAGGCCGGGCTCATTGAGGATGCGGGGAAGCTCGGCGCGGATCGCCAGAAGAGCCGCTATGACAATGAGGAGGCCAGTAATCCAGCGCGCGGCTGCCTTCATTGCTGATCCTTAAGGTCAAGGTTGAAAGAGACTTTTTGGTTGTAGTGCGGCCCTGTTCGAAACCTACCCCTGCAAGGATTTCTTCCAGAACTCTGCAGGCGCCGACTTTGATGGCTGAGACAACCGATTGGAACCGCTGTCTAATTTGGGAGGTTTACGGTTGAGCCAAGGCCGTTCCGGCTGGCAATCGACAAGTGAGGCTGTGTCTGACTATGGCGAATAATCCGGCTGTCCAGCAACCTGGAACGCAGCAAACTTCATCGGCCACAACGACCATGTGGGCTGTGGTTCTCGGCTGGGCCCTCGTGAGGCTCGTCGCATCCGGGGAGCGCCGCCCTGTCCCGGCCACAGCCGGACGCCCAGCTCGGCGTCCTCAGCAGCAGGGCACGAGCCAAAACCGTGACCGCGATACTGGTTTCGCGGAGAAGCAGCATTCATCACCCGACGCAGCCAATGAAAAGGGCCGCGGACGCAGCGCGGATACGCCGACCGAAATTCCCTCTCAGGGTTGGAAGGACATCCTGTGGCGCACCTATGAGGAGTTCGGCAAGGACCGGGTGATGTCCGTTGCCGCCGGCGTGACCTATTATGCCCTTCTTGCCATTTTCCCGGCCATCGCTGCTCTGGTCTCACTCTATGGCCTCTTCGCTGATCCCGTGTCACTGCAGGATCACCTCAATACCCTATCGGGTGTCCTTCCCAGCGGCGCCCTCGACATCATTCGCGAGCAGGTCACGCGGATCGCCTCGCAAGGCGGAGGGACCTTGGGACTCAGCTTCGTCATCGGTCTCGTCATCTCGCTTTGGAGCGCCAATGCCGGGATGAAGGCAGTCTTCGATGCACTCAACATCGTCTATGGCGAGGAAGAGAAGAGAAGCTTCATCAAGCTGAACGCCATGTCTCTCGCGTTCACCCTGGGAGCGATCGTCTTCATTATCCTCGCTATCACGGGAATTATCGTCCTTCCGATCCTTCTGGATTTCATCGGTCTGGGCAGCAGCCTCGAGTGGCTGCTATCCCTGGCACGTTGGCCGGTCCTGCTGCTTGTCGTCGTGTTCGGTCTGTCGCTGGTCTATCGCTACGGCCCGAGCCGCGACAAGGCTGAATGGAAATGGGTCACCCCGGGCGGCATTATCGCTGCCGTACTCTGGCTTGCCGTATCGATGCTGTTCTCGTGGTATGTGGCGAATTTCGGCAGCTACAACGAGACCTATGGTTCGCTGGGCGCGGTGATCGGCTTCATGACCTGGATCTGGATCTCAAGTGTGGTTGTTTTGCTTGGGGCCGAGATCAACGCCGAGATGGAGCACCAGACCGCCAAGGACACGACGGAAGGGGCTCATCAGCCTATGGGTACCCGTGGCGCACAGATGGCGGACACGGTCGGCGTTGCGAAGAGCTGATCCGGTAGATATAGACGACAAAGGCGCTCCTGAGGGAGCGCCTTTTTTGTGCTTTATGGAGTGTGAGCAGAGTGCATCCTACGATCAGGCGCACCTCCTCGAGGCTCTTCACGAGCTAAAGCGGAGTGGCACAGAAAAATGCGCTGGCGGTCCGCCAGCGCATTTGCAGAAGTCTCTGATAGGGAGAGTAGCGGGGACTAGGCCTGCCCCATTGGAACCGCACTCCCCAGAGCAGGCGAAGTCCGATTGGATTTGTCGTCATGGGCTCTCTCGTCGGAGAACCACGCGATTGTGGCCTTCAGGCCAACTTCAAGAGAAGTACGAGGAGACCAGCCGAGGAGTTGCTTGGCGCGCGTGATGTCGGGACGGCGTCGGCGCGGATCGTCAACTGGAAGAGGCCGGGTGACGACGCGGGAGGACGAGCCCGTCATTGCCAGAACCTTTTCGGCGAGATCGCCGACGGTCAGCTCAACCGGATTGCCGAGATTAATAGCGCCTGGGAACGGTCCTTGGTAGGCCATAAGGCGGAGAAATCCATCGACGAGATCCGACACGTAGCAGAACGAACGCGTCTGGCTTCCATCTCCATAAATCGTGATGTCCTCGCCGGCCAGAGCCTGGCAGATCACGTTCGATACGACCCGGCCGTCATCGGCGCGCATGCGAGGCCCGTAGGTGTTGAAGATCCGCGCAACTCGAACATCGGCGCGACCGGAGCGGTCGAAGTCGAAGGTCAGGGTTTCAGCGGCGCGCTTGCCTTCGTCGTAGCAGGCCCGAGGGCCCGTGGGGTTGACGTTGCCCCAATAGTTCTCGGTCTGTGGATGGACTTCAGGGTCGCCGTAGATCTCGCTCGTGGATGCAAGGAAGAAGCGTGCCTCGATGTCTTCTGCGAAAGTGAGAAGGTTGTGTGTGCCGACGACGCTCGTCAGCATCGTGTGTTCGGGATCGGCTTGATAATGGGGCGGCGAGGCCGCGCAAGCGAGATTGTAGACCTCGTCGAACTTGATGCGCTTGGAACGCAGGCGAGCCGGCAATGGCTTGATGATATCGCTTTCGACGAGATCGAAGCGCGGCTCACGCTCCAGATGGCACAGATTTTGTCTCCGCCCTGTCTGAAAATTATCGAGGGCGACCACATGAGCGCCTTCGCTGAGAAGAGCATCGCAGAGATGGGATCCCAGGAATCCAGCACCGCCCGCAACAAGGACGTGCTTGCTTTTACCATTCTTCATGCAAACGCTCCTTCTCAGACCGACAATAATGGTCTCGAGGTACAAAGCTTTTCTGGTCCAACGTTGAAGCTTGGCATTGGTTCAACGCGAACCTCCGAATCTATTCACAAGATCAGGCTCCGACTTCCAAAGCGAGAGAAGAATCCCTGCGCGGGCGGTCCATTGCCGCGAGAAGATCCCGCTCCATGGAAGCCGCACGGTGAGCTGCCGTATGCTCGGCCAGAATCCGCCCTTGCGCCGAAGCTCCTAAGGCTTTTCGCCGGGTCTCCATCCATGTATCGAGCACACGGAGCACGTCATCTGGTTTCTCGGCGAGGACAATGTCCTGCCCCGGCTCAAGCAAGGTTTCGATGCCGTCCCAGACGTCGGAAATGATCGGCGTTCCGCAGGCCGCTGCCTCGAAGAGGCGAACGCTCGGGCTGTAGCCGGCGCGGATCATATCGGCCCGGGTGACGTTGAGCGTATAGCGGCTCTTGGCGTAGAACGCCGGATGTTCGCCTGGGGGGACGTGGTCGATACGCTCCACATTGGATGGCCAGTCGATGTCCGCCGGATATTGCGGACCTGCCACGACGAAGCGCAGATGCGGCGCGTGCCGCGCCGGCTCGATCAGCAGCCGCTCGAGGGTCGGCTGCCGGTCGGGGCTATAGGTCCCGAGATAGCTGAGATCCCAATGCTTTTCGTGATCAAGCGCAGGATAAGCCTTCGGGTCGACAGAACAGTATAGTGCCCGTGCCGCCGGCGAGCCGTAATGCTCCATGAGGTGGTCGAGGGTGGGACCCCCGGTGAAGGAAAAGTAAATGTCATAATCGCGGATGAGAGCTGGCGTGATATACTCGTAATCACCTCGCTCCAGCTTCGCGAGCGTCACCGGCGTATCGATGTCGTAGAACGCCACCGTGCCTTTTGCCGTCTGCTGTACCCATTGCCCAACGGCGACGCCTTCGGGCACGTAAGAGCCGACAATGACGGCATCCGCATCAGCAATCGCAGTGCAGTAGCTCCTGAGATCCTCCAGGCTGGAATAAAATTCGAGGCGGCAGAAATCGGGGTCCCTCAGATCGCGGTGGGAGGCATACCAGGGCACGTCACGCTCAAGGAACAGAATGTCATGCTCACGGGCCGCAAAGGCCTTCAGCAGCGCGCGGAAGGTTGTCGCATGGCCGTTCCCCCACGATGAGGACAGGCTCAAGCCCAGAACGACGACGCGGAGCTTGGTCACGCCACGCTCCTTTCACGCTTCAGGGATGCCTCCTCGCGCAGGATCGCGTCCACTTCCGCGCCGCGACGGGTGTAGGTGTGAGCGGCCAGGATCCGAGCTTGGGCGGCATCGCCGATGGCACGGGCACGCTCCGGTGTCAGGGCCTCGACATGATCGGCCACATCTTTCCCGTCGCGAGCCACGAGCACTTCCTCACCCTCTTTCAGGAAGAGATCAAGCCCGACCCAGGCGTCCGTGATCAGGCACGCGCCGGCTCCTGCCGCCTCGAAGACGCGTGTCGCAGGCGAATAACCTGTTGTCGCCATCGAATCTCGGGCGATGTTGAGCACCGCCAGCGGGCTCGTGTTGAAGGCGTTGTGATCGCGCGTATAGACATGGCCGATATGGCGCACGTTCGACGGCATGGCTTTCGTCTCCCAGCCATTGCCGCCGATGAGGAAGCTGCGGTTCGGCAGGCGGGCGGCAGGCTCCAGGAAGAACTGCTCCACGCGGACTTCACGATCCGGCAGGCGGTTGCCGAGGAAGGACAGATCTGCCTTGAAGCGCTCATCTGCCGGCACCGGATGGTGGGTCGATGGATCGCAGGCGTTGTAGATCGGGATGCATCGGCGGGCGCCAAATTCCTCATAGGCTGCGACCACCGGTGGGCCCCCGCCATAGGTAAGCACCAGATCGAGCGACGGCATGGTGCGGTGGAGCGGATGATCCGGGCTTTGGCGCAGTTCGGCGAGGGTAGCCGGGGCGTCCACATCCCAGAAGATGCGGATGGCGTCCGGGCGTGATGCGGCCACGACCCCTTCAAGAAGCTCGTTGTCGAACACGCCGACGCCGGAAGCCTTCACAACCACATCGGCCTTAGCGGCCTCGGCCACTACGCCGCGCATGGCCTCCTCGGTTGCCGGATAGACCTTCACCTCGGCCCAATCCGGCGGTTCGATATCGCGATGCTTCTGGCGATCGAAGGCATCCGGCTCGTAGAAGGTGATGCTGTAGCCGCGGCGGGCGAGGTCGCTCAGCAGACCGCGATAATAGGTGGCGGCGCCGTTCCAGTAGGAGGACAGAAGACTGGAGCCGTAGAAGGCGATTTTCATGCGGACATCTCCATCGGCGCTCCGGCGCCGTGAGTGGCGAGGATGGCAAGAAGCTGTTCGGCCCGGTGGGAACAGGAATGGCGGCCGCGAATGGCGTTGAGACCATTCTCGACCAAGGAGCGGTGCAGCTCGGCATCGTTGCGCACGGCCGTGAGATGGCGCTCCATCTCAGCCTCGTCCCTCGCGACGAGATAATCCTTTCCCGGATTGAACAGGCCTTCCGAGTCGCTCCAGGGAGCGGAGATCAGCGGGATGCCGCAGGCCAGCGCCTCGAACACACGGATGGTGGGGATGCCCGGCAGCATGTCGACATAGAAGCGCCGCGGCACATGCACCGTTGCGAGATGGCGAGCAAACACCTCAGGCGCTCGGGCATTCGGTAGCCAGCCACGATAGGTAACGCCATAGCGGGCCAGCGTCTCGAGCGCATGCTCGGGATAACGGACCCCATAGATATCCAGTGGCAGACCGACGGTCTGTGCTGGGCGGAAAAGGAAGCTTTCCAGTTCAGTGCTGCGCTCGTCATCGCCCCAGTTGCCAATCCAGACGAGGCCCTTCCGCTCGACCTCTTGAGCTGGAGGATGGAAAAGACGGATGTCGGCAGCCTCATGCCAGACATGGACGCGCTCACCCCAGCCCCAGCGACGATAAACCTCCGCAAGAGTCTCACCAAAGGCGAGGACGTCGTCATAGCCATTGAGATCGAATTGACGGATGGCGTTGGGATCACTGACCGCCCGATGGTGCGTGTCGTGGAAGAGGAGCGTGAATCGGCCGCCCTGCCTTCGCACCTTTCCGATGGCGGCAACGAGCCAAGGATCGTTCCATTCATGGACGATCACCACATCCGCATCGGCAAGCGCCTCTTCAAGATCGAGATCAGGATCGAAGGCAGTCGACGTCAATTCGGGATAGAGGCTGCGATATGCATTGAGCCCCGCATCGCCATGATCCTTCAGCAGGTTCTCAAGGCTCCAGGCGCTCCTGGGCTCATAGGCCATCACCTCATGCCCACGATGGATGAGATCGCGCAGCACGCCGCGCAGGAAATGCGCGTTGCCGTGATTCCAGCAGGAGGCAAGGGAATGAGTGAAATAAACGAACTTCATGCGGCAGCGCCTTCAAGGGAGGCTTCACAGGATGTCCCGGCGAGCGCGGACCGATAGGCTCTCAGGACGCCTTCACTCATGGCCTCGACGGTATAAGTTTCAGCCCGCTGTCTGGCTGCGCGCTCCAAAGCGGATCGGGTGCCCGGGTCCTGCACCAAACGCTTGACCGCATCGGTAGCCTCATTCTCATTCCTTGGATCGACGAACAGCGCCGCACCGTCCCAGAGTTCGCGGAAGGTTGGGATGTCTGAGAGGATGAGGGCGCATCCGGCCTGGGCTGCCTCAAGCACGGCGAGACCGAACGGCTCGTAGCGCGCGGCCGACACGAAGATCGGTTGCTTGCTGAGCTGCCGAGCGACATCCTGATCGCTCAAGAGACCAAGAGCCTTGGCATGGCGGGCTTCGACCTGCACGCTATTCGGCCCCTGCAGCGGGCCTGCAGCGAGAACCGGAATTGACAGACGCGCAGCCATGCGATCAATGGTGGCGAAGTTCTTTCCTTCGTCCCAGAGACGCCCCGCAGTGAAGATGAAACTTCTGGAGCGAGCATTCGACGGCACGCCTGAGGCGCGCCTTCCATTTCTGACAACGGTAGGCATCTGCGCGAGGCCATAGGTCTCAGCTGTTGCTTGCGCGAATGCGAGAGTGGGCGCTAGGAGCTTGCTCGCGGAGCCATAGCCCTGTCGGACGAGGTCTGTGCGCCAGGCGAAGTCATCCGGCAGCGGCCCACCTTTTACGGCTTGCCACCAAGTGGCGACGCAGGAATGGCAGGCTGTCACGACCGGAACGTCGAACCGCGCATCGGCTGCCAACGCCGGCGCATTGAGGTGAATGAGATCCGGCCGAATCTGCGCTGCAAGGCGCGATATCGCGTGACCGGCCTCTTTCACCTCACCTCGATGGGATGCAGTCCAATCGAGAGGTAGACCTGTTACGACGAGCTCTGCACCAGCTGCCTCCGCCATGATCTGCTGATCTGCCGAGGGTGCAGGACCTAGCACCGCAATCGTCGTTCTGACACCGTGCGTCAGCAAGCCACCGGCAAGGTCAAGGGCATATTGCCAAACCCCGCCGACCGCATCAGCTGTCATGAGCACGTGCAGGCTCTTTGCGGTTTTAGACGTGGTCATCGCAGCTCTCGGCCATACGCAACTTGAGCCCGAGGAACACCCTCATGACAGGGCCTCGGCGGCCTGCATGCGAGGAGTCGATCCTGGCCGCGCGAGCCCCCTCTCCGCCTGCAGCCATTCGGCAAGATCAGCGACACCCTTGAGCCATGAGGTCGGCGGCTTCAAGCCGAGCTCCCGCGTTACAAGACGGGTATCGGAGACGTAGTAGCGCTGGTCGCCGGCCCGCCAGTCGGAATAGATTGTCTCGACCGGGCGGCCGATCACATCCTCGATGTGGGTGATGAGCTGGCGCAGACTGATGGCGTTCGTTGGCCCTCCGCCGAGATTGAAAGCACGGCCTTGGACAGCATCGATCCGCTTCCACGCGGCCGCGTAGGCATCGACTGCATCGGATATGTTGAGCACGTCACGGACTTGGCAGCCGTCGCCATAGATCGTGATGGGCTGGCCCTCAAGAGCGCGGATCAGGAAGTGAGCCACCCAGCCCTGATCCTCGGTTCCCATCTGCCGCTGGCCGTAGATGCAGCTCATCCGCATCACGCAGGTGGGGATGTCGAACGATCGGGCATAATCCAGAACGTATTGATCGGCCGCTCCCTTGGAGCAGCCGTAAGGTGTGTGAAAATCGAGCGGCCGCGTCTCGCCGATGCCTGCATCCCGGATGGCGGGATCGCGGGGCTTGTAGGCGTCGTTCGTCTTCTCAAGCTCCACATCCACAAGGTCACCGTAGACCTTGTTGGTGGAGGCGAAGATCAGCGGCACCCGCTCGTTGCGCTGCCGGAGCGCGTCAAGCAGGTTCAGCGTGCCGCGGACATTGATCTCGAAATCCTCGCGCGGATCGGCGAGGCTGGTGGTGACGGCAACTTGCGCCGCCATGTGGAATACGGCCTGCGCCTCGCCCGCAGCATCGGCCACGGCGGTCTCGTTCCGAATATCACCAACAACAGCCGAGATCTTATTCGGATGACGCTTCTTCAGCCATTCCAAGTTGCGGTCGACGCCCGGGCGCGCCAAGGCATCGTAGACCAAAACGTCATGACCTTCACCTGCAAAGCGGTCAGCGAGATTGGAGCCGATGAATCCTGCACCGCCGGTGACCAGAACTGGCCTCCGGCGGAGGATGGCAGGGGCACCGGCATGAGTGTCGATTTCTTTCATGCCACCAAGCCTCTCGCCTCAAGCTCCTTGCGAGCTTCCTGCACGAGATCCTTGGCTTCCTGCTTGGCAACCCATTCGGCGAGTTCCGCCAAGCCTTCCGAAAAGTCCTTCTTCGGACTGTAACCCAGCTCATCCCGGATCTTCGTGATGTCGGCGATGCAATGGCGGATATCACCGATGCGTGCCTTGCCGGCAATTTCGGGCGCCATGGGGCGGTTCATAGCCTGGGACAGCAGTTCCGCAACCTCGGAAACGGTGCGATCCTGACCGCTGCCCACATTGTAGACGCCGCCCGGCGCCTTCTCGTGCTCGAGAGCCAGGACGAAAGCCTGCGCCACGTCCTCGACATGCACGAAGTCACGGCGCTGCTGTCCGTCCTCGAAGATCATCGGCGGCTGACCATTGTGAAGCCGAGAGGCGAAGATCGCGAGAACCCCCGTGTAGGGATTGGACAACGCCTGTCCGGGGCCGTAGGCGTTCCAGAGCCTGAGAGCCACACCCTCCATGCCGTAAGCCGGGCAGAGGGTGAGGGTCAGCCGCTCCTGGACATATTTCGACAGGGCATAGACGGAAGCCAATGCCGGCTTCTTCCATTCGGGCGTCGGCACCGGGATGAGGGGACGCCCCCGCTCGTCGAGAGGATCCCAGGGATCGTTCTCGCTCGCGCGGGCCGCTCGCACGACATCCTCACGGATCCGCCCTTCCGCATCCTCGTAGAGGCCTTCGCCATAGATGCTCATGGACGAGGCGACGACCACGCGCTTCACCGGGTTATCGATGAGTTGCTGGAACAGCACCGCAGTGCCATAATCGTTCACGGAGACATAGCGGTCGACGGCATACATGCTCTGGCCAACGCCGACCTCCGCCGCGAGGTGAACCACCTTGGTGGCGCCCTTAAGCGCTCTCAGGACCGCCGTCTCATCACGTACGTCGCCGACTACCACCTCGACTTCGGGATCGAGTTCGTCGGCTTGGGTCTTGTCGCCGTGAACCTGCTCAATGAGGCTGTCGAGTACACGAACCCGGTGGCCACGCTCCAGGCAGGCACGCGCGACGTAGCGCCCAATGAAACCCGCACCGCCAGTAATGAGGATGGTATCCGTCACGAGGTATCTCCAGATTGGTTTCTGGTCCAAGCACCGATGGACAAACCAAGAAGCAGCAGCCCCTTCCCGATTTGGAAATGCGACGCAGACAATGCATCCATTCCTATCTCGGAATAGATTTTGCAGGCCTCGAGAGTTGCCTGCGCTCCAAATCTCGTCTCAAGCTTGAGGTTACATTCAGGAAACTACCCAACATCATCTTTGTTCCTGGGCTGTTTTATTAGTTTAGGCGCTGAATTGGGGAGACAAGAGTCACAGGGATTGGAATGTGAGCGGAACAACAAACGTTCTTCAATCGTTGGAAGCCAAGCTTAAGGGAGAGCTTCAGGTTTGATGCCTCTGGCTCACAGGCGTGCGCTTGCCTGAAAGAAGCATTCTTCCGCCCGCATGAGGGAGATCTGTGATGAACTCAAGGAAGGTCCGCGTCGGGATCGTGGGCGTCGGGAATTGTGCCTCGTCCTTCGTGCAGGGCCTTTCCTATTATAAGGACGCCAAAGGCAACGAACCCGTTCCGGGCCTGATGAATGTGGACATAGGCGGATACCATATCGGCGATGTCGAGGTCTCATCAGCCTTTGACATAAGCGCCTCTAAAGTTGGCCGCGACGTCTCTGAGGCGATTTTTGCTGAGCCTAACAATACGCAACGCTTTGCGCCCGTTCCCGAGAGTGGCATCATCGTTCATCGCGGCAAGACCCTCGACGGCCTCGGCAAGTACCTGCGCGAGGAGATAGAGGAATCGAACCAAGACGAGGCTAACGTCACGGAGATCCTGAGACAATCCAAGACGGATGTCCTAGTCTCGTACCTGCCCGTTGGGTCCCAGAAGGCAACGGAATGGTATGCTGAACGGGCGCTGGAGGCGGGCTGCGCCTTCGTCAACTGCATTCCGGTCTTCATTGCCTCTAATCCGGAATGGCGCAAACGCTTTGAGGAACGCGGCCTTCCCATCGTAGGAGACGACATCAAGAGCCAGGTCGGCGCCACCATTGTTCACCGCGTGCTGGCGAATCTCTTCCGTGAGCGCGGCGTGCGGCTCGACCGGACCTATCAGCTCAACTTCGGCGGCAACACCGATTTCCAGAACATGCTGGAACGGGAGCGCCTCGAATCCAAGAAGATCTCGAAGACACAGGCTGTATCCAGCCAACTCGACATCCCTCTCCCCGCCGGCGATATCCATGTGGGTCCGAGCGACCACGTGCCGTGGCTCACGGACCGCAAATGGGCCTACATACGGCTGGAGGGCACCACTTTCGGCGGCGTGCCGCTGAACATGGAGGTGAAGCTCGAAGTTTGGGATTCTCCCAACTCCGCCGGCATCGTGATCGATGCGGTGCGCTGCGCGAAACTCGCCATGGACCGCAAGATCGGAGGAGCGCTGACCGGTCCCTCCAGCTACTTCATGAAATCGCCTCCGCAGCAGTTCACCGACAACGAAGCCCGCGAGAGAACCATCCGCTTCATCGACGACGATGAAGAATAGGAGAGAGGGACGTGACCACTACGTTCCATCTTGTGCGTCATGCAACCCATGACAGGGTCGGAACCATTCTATGTGGCCGCATGCCGGGCGTACATCTCGGCACGCTCGGGAAAGCCCAGGCTGAACGCCTAGCCGTGCGCTTCACCAACGAGAACATAGCCAGCATTCAGACAAGTCCCCTTGAGCGGGCCGTGGAAACCTCCGAACCCATCGCGGCCGGTATCGGACAGCCGCTCGAAATCTGCGAGAGTATCGCCGAGATCGATTTCGGAGCTTGGTCCGGCACGAGCTTCGAGGCTCTGGCGCAGGATCCCCGCTGGTCGGCCTGGAACAATGCCCGCAGCAATAGCCGTCCGCCCTACGGCGAGACGATGCTGGAAGCGCAGGTTCGGATCGTGGGTGCCCTGGAGCAGTTGCGCAGCCGCCATAGAGATCACTCCGTCATCCTCGTCAGCCACAGCGACGTCATCAAAGCCGCCCTGCTCTACCATCTCGGCCTGCCGATCGATGGTTATGCACGCTTCGACATCGACCCTGCCTCCATCAGCACCCTCGTGGTCGGCGACTGGGGTTCGAAAGTGTTGCGTCTGAACGAGGTGATGGCCGCATGAAGATCGTCATTTTTGGCCTCACGATCTCCTCATCCTGGGGCAATGGCCATGCGACCCTCTGGCGAGGTCTCGTCCGAGCGCTCGCAAAGCGCGGGCACAGGATCGTCTTCTTCGAGAAAGACGTGCCCTACTATGCCTCGAACCGGGATTTTTTCGAGATCCCGGGCGGCGATCTCATTTTCTATCAGGATTGGAACGACATCCGTCAACGGGCCGCCACTGAACTGATCGACGCGGATGTGGCCATGGTGACTTCCTATTGTCCGGACGGCATCGCGGCGAGCGAACTCTTGCTCGATGCGCCGCGTCCGCTCCATGTGTTCTATGATCTCGACACGCCGATCACCTTCTCGCGCTTGGAGGCAGGGGAGCCCATCACTTACATCGGCCCATGGGGCCTGCGCGACTTCGATCTGGCGCTCAGCTACACGGGCGGTCGTGCTCTCGACAGGCTTCGATCAGAGCTCGGAGCCCGCCGCATTGCGCCTCTTTACGGGCACGTGGATCCGGACGTGCACCACCCAGTACAGCCGGCAGACCACTACATGTCGGATCTCTCCTATCTCGGCACCTATGCTGAGGATCGTCAGATAGCCCTGCAGCGCCTGTTCATCGATCCTGCGGGATTGCGTCCGAAGCACCACTTCCTGATCGGGGGCGCGCAATACCCCGCCGACTTTCCCTGGCAGCCCAACATCTCTTTCGTCCGGCATCTGCCACCGCCTGAGCATCCCGCCTTCTTCTCGTCCTCGCGCCTGACGCTCAACATCACCCGGCAGGCCATGGCGGAGATGGGCTGGTGTCCCTCGGGACGTCTGTTCGAGGCGGCGGCCTGCGGCACGTCCATCCTGTCGGACAATTGGGAGGGCCTCGACAGCTTCTTCGAGCCCGGCCAGGAGATTCTTATCGCAGAGACATGTGAGAATACCGTCAGCGCTCTCGATCTCACGGATGCAGAGCTGAAACGAATCGCCAGAGCTGGCCGTGAGCGGGTGCTCGCGGAGCATACCTCGGAGCATCGGGCTCGCGAACTTGAGATCCTGCTGGAGGGCGCCAGTTCTGTTACATCCTCGACCGGCGGCTCTGCTGCTATGATGGAGGCCTGACCATGTGGGGGATCATACCAGCAGCAGGGATCGGCAGCCGCATCCAGCCGCTGGCTTTCTCGAAGGAGCTTCTTCCGGTGGGAAGCCGCCTCGACAATGGCATCGAGCGTCCCTGCGCGGTCAGCGAGTACCTCGTCGAGCGCATGATCCACGGCGGTGCGAATAAGATCTGCTTCGTGATCTCCCCCGGCAAATCCGATATCATGGAGTATTACGGCGCAAGTTACGGGAACGCCTCAATAGCCTATGTGGTCCAGCCGCAAGCAAGCGGATTGTGTGACGCCATCTTCCAGGCTGCTCCCCTGATTTCGTCCGATGAGAGCGTGATCGTCGGCCTGCCGGACACGGTCTGGTTCCCCGAGAAGGCTCTTGCGGAACTCCCGGAAGAAACGCTCTCGTTTCTGCTCTTCCCGGTCGACAACCCGCAGGCCTTCGACGCGGTCGTCCTGGACGAGACGATGCATGTGCAGGAGATTCAGGTGAAGCGGGAGGATGCGTCCTCCCACTGGATCTGGGGTGCCTTCAAGATGCCGGGCCATGTTCTTGAAGCCCTGCGCCAGCTCTGGCTCTCGCGCAATCGCGAAGATGAATATTTCGGCACTCTGGTGAACGCCTATCTGGCCCAAGGAGGCGAGGCCATCGGGGTCAAGGCTGGCATATCCTACGTCGATGTCGGGACGTTGCACGGCTACCGTTCCGCTATCGGCTTGCTGAGCGAGGCTGCCCAACAGGAGAACGTATCAGGCGCGCGAGTGGCCCTCGGCTGGCCTGCCGGCCGGATGCCGCGTGGCCTGCATGATTTGAACAGGGAGTAAACCCCACGATGAATGCGATCGACCCGATGCCACCGGAAGAAATCCGCCGAAAAGCCGAAGCGCTTGGCCCCTGGTTTCATAACATCGAGCTGAAGGGCGGCGTCTGGACTGCGCCCGATCACTTCCTCGGCAATTATCCTGCCGTGAAGTGGCAGCAATTCTCCGAGGCGATTCCGCAGGATCTCACCGGCAAGAGCGTGCTCGATATCGGCTGCAATGGTGGCTTCTACTCCATGGAGATGAAGAAGCGCGGAGCGGAGCGTGTGCTCGGGGTCGATTTCGACGATACTTATCTCGCTCAAGCCCGTTTCGCCGCCCAGACGATGGGCCATGACATCGAGTTCCGAAAGCTCTCCGTCTACGATCTGGGGCAGCTCGGAGAGAAGTTCGACGTGGTGCTCTTCATGGGCGTCCTCTACCACCTGCGTCATCCGCTTCTCGCCCTCGACCTCATTCACGAACACGTGGCCAAGGACCTCCTCGTGTTCCAGTCAATGCAGCGCGGTTCGTCAGAAACCATGCCGGTCGATGAGAACTACACCTTCTGGCAGACGGATCACTTCGATGATCCGCGCTACCCGAAGATGCACTTCATCGAGCATCGCTATGCCGATGATCCGACCAATTGGTGGGCGCCGAACTCGGCTTGCGTGGAAGCCATGCTCCGCAGTGCCGGGTTCGGAATCGTCCAGCATCCCGAAACCGAAGTTTACATCTGCCGCCGTATCGATGCCCCGCCCGGTGCGGGTGCCGTCTACCCGGCCCAAGGGAGAACCGCATGATCGAAGCTGCAATGATCTGGAACGAGCCCAATAATAAATCCCACTGGGATCCGGAGATCGATCCGGATTGGAAGCTCTTCTCCGACATGGTGATTGCCGCCGGCCAGGCGATCAAGGCCGAGAACCCCAACCTGCCCCGCGTGCTCGGCGGCATCTCGCCCATCGATCCCGGCTTCATCAAGAAGCTGGAAGCGCACGGCGCCATGGATCACCTGGATGTGGTGGCCGTCCATGGCTTCCCGCTCGACTGGAACCTGTGGCAGATCCATGACTGGCCGGCGAAGATCGATGAGATCCGGACGGTGACGGACAAGCCCATCTGGGTGAGCGAGGTCGGCATCTCCACCTTCGGAGCCGAAGAAGTGCAGGTCTGGGGTTTGAACCGAACCGCCGAGCTTCTCATCGGCAAAGTGCCGAAGATCCACTGGTACAGCCTTTACGACCTGCCCCGCGCCTGGGAGGCAACCACCCGGCACCGGGAGGCTGAAGGATCCTCCTATTACCGCCACTTCTACATGGGCCTTCTGCGCGAGGACGGCACACCCAAACCGGCTCTCGAGGAATATGCGAAATACGCATCTCAGATGGGCCTGTGTCAGTGGTTTCATTATGAGGACCACCGTCTCGACGACGCAGTGACGTGGATGAAACGGCTCGGCGTGAAGTACCTGCGCACAGGCCTGTCCTGGGCCGACAGCTTCCGCCCCAATGCCCTGGACTGGTTCGACCGCCAGATGGAAGCGCTCGTCGATTTCGACGTGACGGTGACGTTCTGCTTCACACCGGAGCATCGTGGGATCGCGCCGCATCACACCAGCGCCCCGCAGGTGCAGGAAGAGTTTGCCGAATTCTGCGCCAGCATGATCCGGCGCTATGCGCCCGCCAATCCGTCGGCACCGGCGAGCAAGGTTCTGGAAGTGCTCTGAACACATTTGGAGCATCACTCATGAAAGAGGCGGCTGAACCTGATTCAGCCGCCTCTTTCAGTTCCGGCCTTGATAGAAGTTGATTTTAGCGTCCGTAGATCCGGTCAAGCACGCGGGCCACATCCACCAGCTGCTCCGCAGCCGAATCGAACCGCTCGCCTGCTGCCAGGCGCGAGGCCCAGTCCGCAGCCGCACGTCCGCCCCATTCATCCGGTGGCGAGGTCAGAGCCTCGCGCGACGTGCCCCGGTAGCGTTCGGCGGTGAAGTCATAGAAGGATCCGTTCACGTTGCGCAGGGACACACCGCCCTGTGTTCCATAGAACGTGGCGGAGATCACAGCATCGCATCCGGCCTGCAGCCGCCAGGAGCAGGCGAGCTGTACCACGGCGCCGGTTTCCAGCTCCGCGGTCGCAACAGCATAATCCTCGACCTGAGAAGCGATATCCTTCAGCGGCGCACCGCCGGCGAAGAGCTTTCCCGTGACGCTGCCGATACCCGGATTGTTCAAGCCCCACAGGGCCAGATCCACAAGGTGGACGCCGAGATCCATCACGCAGCCGCCGCCGGAGAGCGCCGGATCGTAGAACCAGGGCTTGTCCGGGCCGTAGGCGTTGTGGAACACCAGATCCACGGCATAGATGTGCCCCAGCTCCCCTGAGTCGATGATCTCGCGAATGCGCCGCATGCCGTCCGTGAAGCGGTAGGAGAGATCGACGCAGAGCAGGCGATCTGCATTTCGGGCGGCATCGACCACCGCCTGCACCTCCGCGACGGTACGGCCGAGCGGCTTCTGGCAGAACACCGCAACCCCGCGCTCCAGCGCGCGGATCGACTGCTCGGCGTGCATGGCGCTGGGCGTAGCGATTACCACGCCATCCACGCCGAGATCCAATATCTCGTCGAGAGTCGAGACCAGCCTCGCATCCGGTGCCAGCTTGGTCGCCTCCGAAGCCATCTCCGGCGAAGCGTCGGCGATGGCCGCCACATCCACCGCTCCCGTGCCGAGAATCGCCTGCATGCGGTGCCGGCCGATCCAGCCGACACCCAGGAAGCCGATACGGGGACGGGCCAGCGACGTCTCTGACTGTCCCTTGAGAAGGGCCTGCTGCGCCATTAGTAGGTTACCAGAGCTTTGAGGAATCCATCCGGCCGGTCGCGCGTGGCGTTGAGCGCCTCGTCCAGCCGGTCGAGCGGGTAGGTATGCGTGTAAAGGAAGCTCGGATCGAGCCTGCCCGATGCAATGGCGTCCACCGCCTCCCGCAAGCCCTGCATATAGATCTTGGGGTCGCGTTCGTGGGCGTTGATCACATCGATGCCGCGCCAGTTCCACAGCCACATGTTGACTTGGCGGGGACCATCCTGATGGTATCCGGCAACAATCAGCTTGCCGCGCTCGCGGGTCAGCTCACCCGCAAGATCGAGCGGCCATTGCTTACCGACGGCCTCGATCACGCGGTCGCAGAACGTGCCGCCCGTCAGCTCCTTTACCGTTCTGATGATCCCGTGGTGATCCTCCATCGGGATTGTCTCGGCCGCGCCCATGCGGCGGGCGAGATCGAGCGAGAAGGGCCGGCGCGAGATCGTGATCACGCGTGCGCCGGCATCCGTTGCAAGCTTCGTGAGAATCGCGCCGAGAAAGCCGATGCCGATGATCGCGACGGTCTGCCCGGCCTCGATCTCGCTGCGGCGGAAGATGTTCATGGCGCAGCCGAGCGGCTCGCCTGGGAAAGGCTGCCCTGCAAGCACTTCCGGCAGCCGCACCACAGCCTCGGCGTCGGCGAGGTCGTATTCGGCATAGGATTTGTACGAGAGTGCCGCGACGCGATCTCCTACTGAGAAGCCTTCGACACCCTCGCCCAGAACATCCACGAAGCCCCAGGCCTCATGCCCGAGCGCACCCGGTTCGGTGGGATACTGCATCCATTCGGGTCCGGCCCAAGGTGTGAGGTTCGACGCGCATACGCCGCAACCCTCCAGGCGCAGGCGCACCTGACCGGGGCCAGGCTCCGGGCGCGCCACTTGGCGCACCTCGATTTGTCCAGGCCCTGTGAGGACGGCTGCCCGCATGACCTGAGCCGCGCCGGCTCGATCATCGTTGTGCGCAAGTGTGGAAATATCGCTACTCGTGCCGTTTTCGTTCAGCAAGGGTGTCTCTCCACCGTGATGTTCGAGCAATTAGGAACCGGGGAGGAGACTTCAAGGCTTGGCTGTATGCCAGCATCAAAGGCCGTTTTGGGAGTGCCTCTCGGCGACGTAGTTCCTGCGCGCCGCACTGTCGGGCTCCACGCCTTTCTCTGCGCACCACCGGGCGAAAGCCTCAGGCTCGATCAGGATGCGCGTGACGTGAAGACCGGCCTGTCTGCCGACGGTTTCGTTGTTTTCGGCAGCCCCAAGCCAGGTCTCGTAAGTGGAAGCCAGATTGTGGCGGTCGGCCATCATCTCGCGGATGCGGGGGTAATCCTCACGCCGGTACCATGGCAGCCCGATCCGGCGTGCCGGCTCATTCGTCATTCTTGTTGCCCCATGTCGACCAGCCATCGAGCCCTCGGATCTTGAGAGGGCTCGATGCTGCAGGTTTTGTCAGCTCAGCAGATAGAGCATAGCCGGCGCCGCGGTAAGCAGCCCGGCTGCGGTCAATAACGTGAGCCGATGATCAGGGTTCGCGATGCGATGAACTTTTCGGGCCGTCGTTCCGGCCTCCATGCTCCAGCCGTTCATGCAGGAGCAGAGAAGGCGGTGAGAGGCTCCTTCGGACAACTCAAAAAACTCCATGGCGTCTCCGAGCGTGTCGCCCTTCAAGCCCGCGGCGCGCAGGATCGGATCCTCGAAGGCAACCGTGATCGGCGACTCGTCCGACCGCAATTGCGGCCGCTTGTCCTTCGGGACGAACTCGATCTCTCCCAGAGACCTCAGGCGCCGCTTCGGCTGGCGCTCCAGCACTTCCGCCCAGCGCTCAAGGCGCTCGCGACGGGACAGGAAACCTTGGTTGAACTCATGCACCTCAGCGACGCTACGCAGCTTCTCTACAGGCTTGTGTTCCATAGGTATTCTCCTGCAAGGGAGCCGACCCTGAAATCCAGGGCCGAGCCCAGGGGAACCTATGATCCCGTGAGTCCCAGGCTTTTTTACGTCAAACAAGCGCATCGTGCGGAAAAGTGGGCCCGGTTTTCGCTGACGCGGCCCTCCGGGTCCGCTCAAAAACTATGGGCTCATCCAATATGGAGCCTTAGAACGTCAGAAGAGCGTTTCGTGCGGGTGCGCCACATGTTCCTGGAATATCGCCCCGGTGGCGGGCTCGACCTCCTTGAGCACGACCGCATAGCCCCAAAGGTTGGCCACCATCTGCAGCACCCTTTGGGCATCGTCCTTATGGAGCAGGGTCCGATTGAGCACGTGATGGTGAAGGATCAGGCGCCGGTCGCCGGCGAGATCGACATCGATCACCTGGATGTCGGGATCGCTCCAGCCGACGTCATAGTGACGCGACAGGGAGCGCCGCAGCCGGCGATAGCCGCGCTCGTCATGGATGGCCTCGATCCTGAGTTCGGGCTGATCGGGGTCGTCCACGAGATGGAACATGCGCCACTGACGCATCAGGTGCGGACTCAGGTACTGCGAGATGAAGCTCTCGTCCCGGTAGTTGGCCCAGACGTCGCGCAGAACCGCCATGGCGTCGCCGCCACCGGCGATCTCGGGGAACCACTCCCGGTCCTCGACTGTCGGCTTTGTGCAGATGCGCTCGATGTCCTGCATCATCCCGAAGCCGAGGGCGTAAGGATTGATGCCGCCGTAATGCGGATCGTCGAACTCGGGCTGGCGCGTCACGTTTGTGTGCGACTGCAGGAACTCCAGGAAGGAGCCGTCGCTGATCTGCCCCGTCTCGTGCAGGCGGGTCATGATGCGGTAATGGCAGTAGGTGGCGCAGCCCTCGTTCATCACCTTGGTCTGCCGCTGCGGATAGAAGTACTGCGCGATCTGGCGAACGATGCGCAGGATCTCCCGCTGCCAGGGCTGCAGCCGCGGTGCGGACTTCTCGAGGAAATACAGGAGGTTTTCCTGCGGCAGTTCCAGGAGAGCACGACGGCGCTCGTCGCTCAGTTGCGGCTTTGCGGCGGCGCCCTTGGTGGGCACCGTGCGCCAGAGGTCGTTGAAGGTCTGCTCCAGATGGAGGTGCCGCTCCTTCTCCCGGCGCTCCTCGGAGCGCAGATCCGGGCGTTTCTTGCGCGGATACCGGTGGACACCGTGGGACATCAGCGCATGGGCAGCATCGAGCACGCGCTCAACGGCGGCATGGCCGTAGCGCTCTTCGCAGCGGGTGATGTAGCCCTTCGCGAATTCGAGATAATCCAGGATCCCGTCGGCGTCCGTCCATTCCTTGAAGAGATAGTTGTTCTTGAAGAAGTGGTTGTGCCCGAAAGCCGCGTGGGCGATCACGAGCGTCTGCATCGTCGCCGAGTTCTCCTCCATGATGTAGGAGATGCAAGGGTTCGAGTTGATGACGATTTCGTATGCCAGCCCCATGAATCCCTGGCGGTAGCTCGCCTCATGGAGCGCGAAGCGCTTGCCGAAGGACCAGTGCTTGTAGAACAGGGGCATGCCGATGGACGCATAGGCATCGAGCATCTGCTCGGCAGTGATCACCTCGATCTGGTTCGGGTAGACATCGAGCCCCATCTCCCCGATGCCAATCTTCTCGACGGCATCGTGAATGCGCTGGATGGTGCCGAAATCCCAGTCGGCACCCTGGAACAGCAAATGATCGCGCTCCATCACGCTCATGGCACCCTGGCTCCTGCCTCCGCGTCGCGCCGACGGAAGAGTTCGCGGAAAACGGGATAGATCTCACGGCGGTGGTTCACCTTGCGCATGGCAAGGTTGGCGCCCTGCTCCTGCAGCGTCTCGTAGGTTTGCCACAGGGAGGTCTTGTGGTTAATGAAGCCGGTCTGCATCCGGTCGCTGTCGCTGCCCACCTCTAGATAAGCATAGTACTGGCAGACGGGCAGGATCATGTCCCGCAGGAGCGCAGCGCTGGTGCTGCCGTCATTGGGAGAGTTGTCGCCGTCTGAGGCCTGGGCCGCGTAGATGTTCCAGCTGTCCGGGGAATAGCGCTCCTCCACGATCCGCTGCATCTCTCGCAGGGCCGAGGACACCACGGTGCCGCCTGTCTCCGGACTGTTGAAGAAGGTTTCCTCGTCAACCTCCTTCGCCTCGTGGGTGTGGCGGATGAACACGATCTCCACGTGCTTGTAGCGGCGCGTCAGGAAGATGTAGAGCAGCATGTAGAACCGCTTGGCGAGATCCTTCATGTGCTCCGTCATGGAGCCCGACACGTCCATCAGGCAGAACATGACCGCCTGCGCAACCGGCCGTGAGACCGGCTCGAAGCGGCGATAGCGCAGATCGAGCGGATCGATATAGGGGAAGCGCTTGGTGCGCAGCCTCAGCTGCTCAAGCTCCTCCCGCAGCGCGGTAAGCTGATCGGACGGCCCTTCCTGCTTCTCAAGCCGGTTGATTTCTTCCTCAAGACGCAGCAAATCCTCGGGCTTGGGACGCCGCATGGCGATGCGGCGCGACAGGGCGTTGCGCATGGAGCGCAGCAAGGCCAGGTTCACCGGGGAGCCTGTGACCGTATAGCCGGCCCGCCGCATGCCTTGAGTCTCGACGGTTGCAACCCGCCGCTTGGCAAGGTCGGGGAGTTCGAGGTCATCGAGAAATAGGTCGAGGAACTCGTCGCGAGTCAGGGCGAAGCGGAAATCGTCCTCACCTTCGCCGTTGTCGCCGCCGGCCGAGCTGCCACCTTCGCCGCCGGGTGGTCTGTCGACCGTATCGCCTTCGATGAAGCGCTTGTTGCCGGGCAGGATATGATCGTGCACCCCACCTTCGCCCGAGCGCCGGAAGCTGGGCTCGCGAACACCATCGGCTGGGATCGTGACTTCCCCTCCCCGTTCGAGATCGGTGATGTCCCGGTCTCCTGCGGTCTGGCGCACCGCCCTCTGGATCTGCGCTTTCGCGCGGCGAAGGAAGCGTTGGCGGTTCGCCAGACTCTTGCCTCCTGGATTGAGGCGCCGGTCGATGATGTACATAGGAACGCCTGATCTGCCTCCGCTTTCTGTCAGCCCGCCTGCTTCACCCGCATGTACCACTCCACGAGGCGCCGGACCTGGCGCTCGGTGTAGCCACGCTCCATCATCCGCTGCACGAACTCGCCGTGCTTCTTCTCGGTCTCACCATCCTTCTTGGAGCCGAAGCTGATCACCGGCAGGAGTTCCTCCACCTGGGAGAACATCCGGCGCTCGATTACGTCGCGGATCTTCTCGTAGCTCGTCCAGGAGGGGTTGCGGCCGTTGTTGCCTGCCCGCGCCCGCAGCGAGAACTTCACCACCTCGTTGCGGAAGTCCTTCGGGTTGGCGATGCCCGCAGGCTTCTCGACTTTGGTCAGCTCCTGGTTCAGGAGTTCCCGGTTGAGAAGCTGGCCAGTATCGGGATCCTTGAAGTCCTGATCCTCGATCCAGGCATCCGCATAGGATACGTAGCGGTCGAACAGGTTCTGACCGTAATCGTGATAGGATTCCAGATACGCCTTCTGGATTTCATGGCCGATGAAGTCGGCATAACGCGGGGCAAGCTCTGCCTTGATGAACTCAAGATAGCGCCGCTCCACGTCCTGCGGCAGTTGCTCCCGCCGGAGTGACTGTTCGAGCACATACATGAGGTGCACCGGATCGGCCGCAACCTCGATGGTGTCGTGGTTGAAGGTGGCGGACATGACCTTGAAGGCGAAGCGGGTCGAGACCCCGTCCATACCCTCATCGACACCGGCCGAGTCCTTGTATTCCTGCAGGCTACGGGCGCGCGGATCGACCTCACGCAGGCTCTCGCCGTCATAGACCCGCATCTTCGAGTAGAAGTTGGAATTCTCGTGCGCCCGCAGGCGTGACAGGACCGAGAAGCGGGCCAGCATCTCCAGCGTGGCCGGAGCGCAGGGCGCGCCTGCCAGTTCCGAACCGCGGATCAGCTTCTCGTAGATCTTCTGCTCCTCAGTGACCCGCAGGCAGTAGGGCACCTTGATCACATAGATGCGATCAATGAAGGCCTCATTGTTCTTGTTGGTGCGGAAGGTCTGCCACTCCGCCTCGTTGGAATGAGCCAGGATGATGCCGGTGAACGGGATGGAGCCGATATTCTCCGTGCCGACATAATTTCCTTCCTGCGTGGCCGTCAGCAGGGGGTGGAGCATCTTGATCGGCGCCTTGAACATCTCGACGAATTCGAGGATGCCCTGGTTCGCGCGGTTGAGGCCGCCGGAATAACTGTAGGCGTCAGGATCGGCCTGGGACAGAGTCTCGAGCTTGCGGATATCGACCTTGCCGACGAGAGACGAGATGTCCTGGTTGTTCTCGTCGCCAGGCTCCGTCTTGGCAACACCGATCTGCCGCATGCGGGACGGGTTGATCTTGATCACCTGGAACTTGGAAATGTCACCCTTGAACTCGTCGAGGCGCTTGATCGCCCAGGGGCTGAGCAGATTGGTCAGACGCCGCTGAGGAATGCCGTAGCGCTCCTCCAGCACGGAGCCCATCTGCTCCGGATCGAAAAGCCCAAGAGGACTCTCAAAAACCGGGCTGATCTCATCGCCAGCCTTCAGGACATAGATGGGGTTAACCTCCATCAAGGCCTTGAGACGCTCGGCAAGGGAGGATTTGCCGCCGCCGACAGGGCCCAGCAGGTAGAGGATCTGCTTGCGCTCTTCGAGGCCCTGGGCCGCGTGACGGAAGAAGCTCACGATCATCTCGATCGTCTCTTCCATGCCGTAGAATTCGGAGAACGCCGGATAGACCCGAATGGTGCGATTCATGAAGATGCGGCCGAGCCGGGCATCCTTCGAGGTATCGACAAGCTGAGGCTCGCCGATCGCCGCCAGGATGCGCTCTGGAGCGCTTGCATACATCATGGGATCGTTGCGGCACCCTTCCAGGTATTCCGCCAGGGACATCTCCGCCTCGCGGCGGGTCTCATAGGCCTTCAAGAAACTCGAGAACAGGTCGTCGGAATGAAGCATGGCGCCACCGAAATCCAATCCCTCTCAGAGACAACTATTGTGCACCGCTAAGGTTGCCCAGACCATGCGATACTGTGATGCGGCCAAACGGTGCGGCATAGCCCTTTCGTTGTGGCGGCTGATGAACAGATCGCGACAGATCGGGCTTTTCTCGGGTCCGTCTGTGCGACTTGGAAGTTTGCCCGCCCTGACAGCCAGCGTCGCGGATTGCGGGCAGAACGGCAAGTTAAAGTTTCTCACCAGCAACCTGTTTCGGTGTGCCGCATTGCCGCCCGTACAATCATGAAGCGACTTTTCCTTAAGCGAGCGCAAGCCCTTACCTAGGATGTGGGGAGGACCGACACGGAAGCCAGACTCCGGCGATTCACTTGCCCGTGACCATGTGGAAAAGCCACCGTCCGCTGCAATGCAGCAAGAGCTTGGGTCCTTATTGAACAAACCCCGTCCGCATCCGTTGACGGCAGGTCGATGGAGCCTATCGTCTGTAGCGCCAGACTACCCAGCGGGACTTACCCCTTCAGTCCGCTCTATCCGGAGAACTTTCCTGTGATCAAAGCTTTCGGCTACGCCGCCCAGGATGCGACCACACCGCTGTCCCCCTTCAGCTTCGAGCGTCGGGAGCCTGGCGAGCGCGACGTTCAGATCGAGATCCTCTATTGCGGAGTCTGCCATTCCGACCTGCATACGGTGCGGGAGGAATGGGGCGGCACGCTTTACCCCTGCCTGCCGGGTCACGAGATCGTCGGCCGCGTCACAAGCGTCGGGTCAGGGGTGCAGAAGTTCAAGGCCGGCGATGTCGTCGGCGTCGGCTGCATGGTCGATTCCTGCCGCACCTGCCGCTCGTGCCGCGAAGGTCTCGAGCAATACTGCGAGGTTGGATTCACCGGCACCTATAACGGCCCGGAGCAGGGCACGGGCGCCAACACCTATGGCGGCTATTCCGACACCATCGTGGTCGATGAGAGCTTCGTCCTGCGGGTGCCGGACGGTCTCGATCCGGCGGCTACGGCGCCTCTTCTGTGTGCCGGCATCACCACGTTCTCGCCTCTGCGCCGCTGGCGTGTTCAAGCGGGGCAGAAGGTCGGGGTCGTAGGCCTCGGCGGCCTCGGCCACATGGCCGTGAAGCTCGCCCGCGCCATGGGCGCGCATGTGGTGCTGTTCACCACCTCGCCCAACAAGCGCGAGGATGCCCTGAAGCTGGGCGCTCACGAAGTGGTCGTCTCCAAGGACCGGGATGCGATGAAGGCGCACCGCAACAGCTTCGACTTTATCCTCGACACCGTTGCCGCTCCGCACGACCTCGACAGTTACCTCGTTCTGCTCGCCCGCGACGGCGCCATGGTGCTCGTGGGTGCGCCTGCCGAACCACATCCGGCCACCACCGTCTTCAACCTGATCATGAAGCGGCGCCAGCTCGCCGGCTCGCTGATCGGCGGCATCGCGGAGACGCAGGAAATGCTCGACTTCTGCGCCCAGCACGGGATCACCGCCGAGATCGAGATCATCCCGATCCAGCAGATCAACGAGGCCTTTGAGCGGATGCTCAAGAGCGACGTCAAATACCGCTTCGTGATCGATATAGCCTCGCTGAAGCAGGAGGCTGCTGCCTAAGCCCAGCAGGCAGCGTCGATGCTGGTCTACGGTGATATCGAGAGGATCGAGACGGTTGGAGCCAAGCAGGCTGCCGTTGCAAGCTTTCTTTCTGAGGCCTTCTCCATGCCGCCCGGAATCGAACGGCATGGGGCTCTCGTCACCGCCTTCATCAGCGCGAGCGAACTCGTCCAGGGCATCATCGATGCGGAGTTCCACGAGCGCGGCTTCGACGCCCATACTCAAGACCATGAGGCAGGGATGGAATGCCTTTCCATCCTCGCCCGCACCGTCGGAGTATCCTTGCGCAGCAGGTTCGGGCAGCTTTCACCGTTGCCCAATACCTTCTTCGAGAAGCTGCACGGGTTCGATCCGTCACGAACCGTCCGGACCAAGCAGGCGGAAGGCTATGCCTTCTATGCCCTTTACCCGGAAAGCTACCTGGAAGCGGCCAGGGTTTCAGGCCTGGGTCCGGATACCCAGATCATCGGCATCCGCAGCATCGGCACGGGCCTGAGCGCCCTTGTGGCGGCAGAGCTCGGCGCGCCCGCTCCCATCACCCTGCGCCCGGTCGGCCATCCTTTTGGACGCCAGGTAAGGGTCGATCCGGACCTCACGAGGAGCCTTGCATCCAGCGGGAAAGCCTTTGCCATCGTCGACGAGGGTCCTGGCCTGTCCGGCAGCTCCTTCGGGGCCGTAGCCGACTGGCTGGAAGAGGCCGGCATCTCGCAAGACCGGATCCACTTCTTCCCAAGCCATTGCGGCGCGCTCGGACCGCAGGCCAGTGCCAGGCACCGGGCACGGTGGGGCTCTGCTCCGCGCCATCTCGTCACCATGGACGACCTCCTGCTGCACGGGTCGCCTGCCCAGCGTCTTGAGAGCTGGGTGGAAGACCTCCTCGGCCAGTTGGATGGACCCCTGGAGGAGATCTCAGGAGGTGCCTGGCGGTCCCGGCGCTACGAGGACGAAGGCTCGTGGCCACCGGCCAATATCCAGCAGGAACGGCGCAAGTTCCTGGCGCGGGCGAACGGCACAGCATGGCTGGTCAAGTTTGTGGGCTTGGGTAAAACCGGCGCACAGAAGCTCCGGATGGCCCGCGAGCTTCATGAGGCAGGGTTCACGCCTGAACCGGCGGGCTGCCGGCATGGCTTCCTCGTGGAGCGCTGGCATGAAGAATTGGATGGCCTGGGTCAAGCCCACATCAGCCGCGAGAGCCTCGTCGCTCAGGTCGGAGCCTATCTGGGATTCCGCGCCCGGCACTTCCCGGCAGCCGAGCATCAGGGCGCCTCTCTCGATGCCCTGCGCCGGATGGCGGTCTACAATACAGGCCAAGCCCTTGGAGAGGCCGCGGCTGCGGCGCTTGAGCAATCCCTGTCCGAGCCGAGTGCTCTCGCAGGCAAGGTGCATCGGATCTGCACCGACAATCGCCTGCATGCCTGGGAATGGCTCGTTTCAGGCGACAGGCTGATCAAGACGGACGCGCTCGATCACAGCGCTGCCCACGATCTCATCGGTCACCAGGACGTGAGCTGGGACGTTGCGGGTGCAATCGTCGAGCTGGACCTCTCGGAAGATGAAGCCGCTCGGCTCTGTCAGGTTGTCCGGCAGGAGAGCGGACGCCCGCTCGATCAGGCCCTGCTTGCCTTCATGCTTCCCTGCTACCTCGCCTTCCAACTCGGCGCTCACCTCATGGCGGCGGGAGCGCTGGGCGAAGGACCGGAGGCCACCCGCCTGCGCCGGGGCGCCGACCGCTATGGCCGCCGCCTCCAGAGCTACCTGACCGGGCTGGGCGGCCCTGAACCTTTGCAGGAACAAGACGAAGTGCCGGCCAGTTAACCGCCAAGGCAACACACTTGCGAGGCCGGACCGATCCGTCCGGCAGGATCGGTTCTTGCATGCTTTCCGAAACATGGCAGCTCTTGAAGGTGGCATTCGCAGGCTGGTGGAACGACCGCGCCATGAGTCTTGGCGCCTCCATCGCCTTCTTCACCGTTTTCTCGCTGGCTCCGATGCTGCTAGCGGCCATCGCGGTCGCTGGTCTTGCCTTCGGCCGGGAGGCGGCACAGGGCGCCATCGTGGCGGAACTCGGCGGCATGATCGGCACCAACGAAGCCTCGGCCCTTGAGGCGATGATTGCCAGCGCCAGCAATGTCGGTTCCGGCATCATCGGCATGACGATCGGGATCTTTACCTTTCTGCTCCTGGTGACTGGAGCCGTCGTCGAGCTCCAGGACAACCTGAACATCATCTGGAAGGCAAAACCACCTGCCAGCTATGGGGTCATGAGTTTCGTCCGTACTAGGCTGATCAGCCTTGCGCTGGTTCTGGGCATCGGTTTCCTGCTTCTCGTCTCCCTGGTCATCGATACGGGCGTGACGGCTGTCGGGTCATACCTTGAGGCGAATTTCTCAGGCGCGACGATCATCCTCCGCTTCCTCAACAGCCTCGTCGCCTTTACCGTGGCCACGCTCCTGTTCGCGATGATCTTCAAGCTGCTGCCGTCCGTCGATCTCGAATGGAGCGACGTCTGGACCGGCGCCCTCGTGACCGCCCTCCTGTTCACCCTCGGCAAGTTTCTGATCGGCTACTATCTCGGCAAGAGCAACGTCGCCTCGAGCTACGGAGCCGCAGCTTCGATCATCACGATCCTGCTCTGGATCTATTACTCGTCCCTGATCCTGCTCTTCGGCGCGGAGTTCACAAAAGCCTATGCCGAGAACCGGGGCAGCCGGCAGGGCCGCAGGACGGCAGAGCCGCAAACAAGAACGGGCCAGGAGGCCTGACCCGCTCTCATCTCATCCTGAACTATCCGCAGAGGCTACTCGGCAGCCTCCTTCGTAGCAGGCTCGGTCGGAACATCGCGCATACCGTTTAAGACCTCTTCGGCGGAGGCCTTGTAGTTCTTCACGGAACTCGTCCATTGACCCCAGATCGTCGGGTCGATCGTGTCACCGTTCTTGCCCAGGTTATGCAGGCGGCGCTTGTCCTCGTCGGTCAGCACCTGCTTCGGCAGCGGCTGGAGGTTGCGCACCTCGTCGGCCGTGATGCCGATCATCTCGCCCACACGTGTGCCGTAATCGTCGTGAACCAGCAGGAGGTGCCACACCATACGCTCCTGCACGTCACGCTCGCACTGGCCGAGCAGGGTGCCCATGTTGAGAACGAGATCGTCACGCTCCCAGTCCATCATGGTGCAGTAGCGGCCCCGCGCCTGGACGTAATCGTTACGGCGCTCAAGGACGCTGCGGGTCAAGCTCCCCCGGATCTCAGGCGCATTGTTCGGTTCCTCGCGGGGCGCTTCATGCAAGCCATTGTGGATCGACGGCTCGTAGTTCACATGCGGGTTCTGCCCCGGCGCCAGATCGCGGCGGTAGGACATCTGCCCGCCGTTCAGGTTGGTGGAGACCTTGGCGTTCTTGGCTTGGTTCACCGGCAGCTGCAGGTAGTTGGTGCCGACGCGATAGCGCTGGGTGTCGGAGTACGAGAAGGTCCGGCCTACCAGCATCTTGTCGTCGGAGAAATCGAGCCCATCCACGAGAACGCCCGTGCCCATGGCGATCTGCTCGTTTTCGTTGAAGTGATCCTGGACGTTGCGGTTGAGCGTCATGACGCCCACGTGGCGCAGCGGGAAATCCTTCTCCGGCCAGATCTTGGTGTCGTCGAGCGGGTCCCAGTCCAGCTCCGGATGGTCGTGATCCTCCATGATCTGGACGTACATGTCCCATTGCGGGTGCTCGCCCCGTTCAATGGCCTCGTAGAGATCCTTGGAGGCTGAGCCGAGATCCTGCCCCTGCACCTTGGCGGCCTCCTCGGCCGTCAGGCTCGCCAAGCCGCAGCGCGGGTGAAAATGGTACTTCACCAGCACGGTGTCGCCCTGGGCATTCACCATCTTGTAGGTGTTGACCCCGAACCCTTCCATGTGCCGGTAGCTCGCCGGAATGCCGCGCGGGCTGAACAGATGCGTCAGCATGTGCATGGATTCCGGGGTCTGGCTCATGAAGTCGAAGATGCGGTTCGGCTCCTGGCGGAACGTGACCGGATCGGGCTTCAAGGAGTGAATGACATCCGGGAACTTGATGGCGTCGCGGATGAAGAAGACAGCCAGGTTGTTGCCAACCAGATCCCAGTTGCCCTCCTCGGTGTAGAACTTCACGGCAAAACCGCGCGGGTCGCGGGCAGTTTCGGACGAGTCGCGGCCGCCGATCACGGTCGAGAAGCGGATGGCAAGCGGCGTCTTCTTGCCGGCCTGCTGGAACAGCCGGGCGCGGGTGTATTTGGAGGCAGGCTCGTCGCCGATCTTGCCGGTCACCTCGAGCTCGCCATAGCAGACGAAGCCGCGGGCATGGACGACACGCTCGGGAATCCGCTCACGGTCGAAATGGGTGATCTTCTCAAGGAACTGGTAGTTCTCCAGCGTGGCCGGGCCACGGCTTCCAACGGTGCGCTGGGACTGGTTGTTGGTGATCGGATGGCCCTGCCGGTTTGTCAGGACCTGGTCCGGCGTTCCCGACGGTGCTTTGGGGCTCTTATCCATGTCTCTCTCCCTTGAGTGGATGGTTGATTGCGTGCGCCCCTGAGGAACCTTAAAGGGCCCGCGGCGATCAACACCAATCGATATTTCTATGGGTCTCTATCAGATTATCTGACTGGGCATTCCAGCGGGTCGCCGCCTGTTCGCGAAGGCAACATCCGGAACAGGCATTGGTTTCGCCGCGGACACTAATGGCGCGCTGGAAAATCTCGAGACTCTAAGTCTTTGCGTGACTCAGCCGAAGATGCGGTCGCCCTGCTCGTCGATGATCTGCTTGCCCTTGACAATCGCAAAGGCAGTCGCATCGTCCTTGCTCGGATGCGTCTCGGCACGCACGAAGCGGTGTTCCTTGGCTCCGACCTCGGAATCCTTCTCGATGATCCCCGCCGTCTGGTAGCCGCCCTTGGAGGAGTACGGTGCGGGACGGATGCGGAAACCTTTGTACTCGACAGCATCGGCGGCAGGCTCTTCGCGTCCGCTCGCGCCGCCCCCGCCTGCGAAGCGGTTCCAGAGGTCTTTCAGGATCGACGGCATGGCTGAACTCGAGCTGTGATGATTCGTGAGGCGGAAGCATAATCGGCCCTCGGCCGATGAGCGAATCCTGTCCATCCCATCACGATCCGATGATCAGGCTTGGCCTTTGCGCACCGGCGCCTTGACGACAGCTGCCCTACGGCCGACTCTGCAGGACAATATGCCGTCTGCAATATGCAGGAGCCACGATGATGAAGTATCCTTTGTTCGGATTGTTCTTTTCCGGTGCTCTCCTGACCGGCGGCATCGCCGTCGCCCATCACGGCTGGGGGAGCTACGACGCGGGCCGGCTCGTTTCAATCACGAGCAATATCCAGCAGGCCAACTGGGAGAATCCCCACGTAATGGTGGTTGTGGCCCATGAGAACAAGAATTGGGATGCGGTGCTGGCCCCGCCTTTCCGGATGAGCGCGAGGGGGCTGAACCCCGACATGATCAAGCCTGGAACGTCCGTGAGGCTCGAAGGCTATCCCTCCACCCGCACTGAGACGGAGATCAGGGCCGAGCGCATCGTCGTGGGCGGAAAGAGCTACGAATTGCGCTAGGCGCGCCCCATGTATCTGGACCTGCTCGCGGCGCTGGAAAGCTCATGGCTTGGCCATGTGGGACGCCATTCCGCATGGCTTTATACGGCCGCGAACCTGCTGCATGTGCTCGGGGCCGCTTTCGTGGTCGGCGGCATCGCCGTCTTCGACCTGAAGGTGCTGGCTGAGCATGGCAAACATGCCTGGCAGGCGGGGCGCTATGCCATTCCCCTTGCGGCTACAGGCTTGGCTCTGCAGATCCCGACGGGCATGCTTCTCCTCGCCGTGGAGGCCCGTGCACTTGGAACCAACCCTGCCTTCTATGTGAAGCTCGCCTTCATTGCTTTGGGCCTCATCAATGTCGCGCTTTTCCATGCCCGTTTCGGATCGGCCCTGCGCGCCGGAGCCCTTCCGCCGGAAGCCCGTGCCTATGCCCTCGTGTCGCTCCTCGCATGGATCGTCACACTCTTGGCAGGGCGTATGATCGCCTATCTGTAGCTTGGCACCATCTGTTGTCATACGATCCCATTCATCATCGAGGTCTTCATGCGCTTGCGGCTGGCGCTTTGCGGAATATTTCTTTGCTGCAGCGCAGTCTCCGCCAATTCTCAATCGTCAGGCGAGACCATCGAGCAGGCCCTGTGCCGCCTGATTGAAGGCTCTGCACGTGTTCAAAAAATCCCTCGCGACCTGCTCACCAAGCTGATCTGGCAGGAAAGCTCCTTCCGCCCGCATGTAGTCAGCCCGGCGGGAGCCCAAGGCATCGCGCAGTTCATGCCAGGCACCGCCAAGGAGCGAGGACTAGTCGATCCCTTCGATCCCGAGCAGGCGATCCCGAAAGCTGCGGAATTCATCGCCCATCTTGCACAGCAGTTCGGCAACCTGGGTCTCGCCGCCGCTGCCTATAACGGCGGCCCTGCCCGGGTCGCCTCATGGTTGGCCGGCCGGGGAGGATTGCCGGCAGAGACCCAGAGCTACGTTGTGGCCGTCACAGGCCGCTCGGCGGAGGAATGGGCCTCCGATGCAAGAGACAAGACGGATGCCGGGCAAGAGCCCCCCGGCACGGATCCGCAGACATGCCTGCAGATCGTCGCCACCCTGCGGGTGCCTAGCCGTCGCGACACGTTCGAGGCCCCCTTCGCTCCCTGGGGCGTTCAGCTTGCCGGCAATTTCTCTAAGGATAGAGCGTTGGCAAGCTTCAGGCGTGCGAGCCGGAATTATGCATCCCTGATCAAGGATGCGCGGCCGATGATCATCGGCACACGGCTGCGCTACCGCGGAACCAGAACTTTCTATCGCGTGCGCGCACCGGCCGAAACGCGGCAAGCGGCGGAGCAGCTGTGCCGGGACATCCGTGCGGCCGGGGGCAGCTGCATCGTCCTGCCGAGCTAAAGAAAAAGCCCCTCGATGTTTCTACCGAGGGGCCGTCTCGAACGATCGCGATCAGCGGCGCTGGGGCCGGAGCGAACGGGCTAGTTCGCGGATGACATTGTCCTCGATGTTGAGGTTCAGATCGTTGTCATCATTATTGTCGTCGTCACGCATGTCGTCGTCCGCCGGAGCGGCGGGCCTGGACAGAACACCGCGTTGCGGGGCCGTCGGCCTCTCACCAGTCTGGGCCGCAGGTGGCGGAGGGGGTGCGTTTCGCTGACCGCCGCCCTGCTCCGCCTGATTGCGGGCGGGTGCGTGATGAGCCGTATAGCCCCGAGGCGCCACGTAGCGGTTTTCCAGGGCGTCGAGCAGGCTGTTGAGAGCCCCGTTCGACATCGGCACGTCCGGCGCCTGAGGAGCGCCCTCCAGCGCAATGGAACGGTTCTGATAAGCGACTTCCATCGTGACATCATCGCCGAACCAGGACAGCGGTCGGAAATCCCGGGCCTCATCCTCGCTTTCGAAGAAAACGGAGATCAGGTCCAGGGGACCCGGCGTCACGAAGCGGAGGATCTGGATATCTCGGGTGCCGACGGTCAAGTGGGTCAGGAGGTAATCCAGCTTGCCGGGCGTCACATCGAGAAGCGCCTCGGCATGAGCGCGCGGAACCTCGGTGCGCTCCTCGATCGGTCCGCCGGAACTTGCGTGAACCAGAACGAGGCTACCTTTGTCACCCTCGACGACCACGAAGGAACTGCGGTCGGCCTGGTTGGGAAAGTGGCCTTCCGTGACACGATTGCCTCCCCGTTCCTTGCGGATGAGTCTCGCAAGGGAAGAGGCAATGAGGTAACGCCGGGAAGTAACCATATTAAGTTCTCTACTATTGACGGAGCGCCGCGCATCAGCTCGAAGAACTTGCAGCATCCTGACTCAAAACTACGAAGTTACAATTCATACTCCAGAGGCAACCCGCCTGGATTCGACATGCAACAACGTTTGATACTGCGGAAGTTCGAGCGTGTTAGCGAATTCTCTTGGAAGCCTATGATGGCGTTCGCGTGGCAAAGTTCAATGGACGTGGCAAAAAGCTGCCTATGTTTTGTCGATAGAGTTAATGCGCCCAGGCAGTCATACGCAGAATATCACTCTTTCAAGCCAAAAAACGCCAGCTGAAATGGGACAGTCAGCCAGCAGACCATCAGTTTATTACATATGTTAAAAGCCCGGCATTTAGATGCCGGGCCCGAATGCTTCGCGTCTTAAAAAGCGTGCGGTTACTCGCTCGCTGCGGTCTTCGGCACGTAGGGTGAGTTTCCGTCGAAGGTGTAGGCGGTTTTCACAGTGGTGTAGAACTCTGCCGCATAGCGGCCCTGCTCGCGCGGGCCGTAGGACGAGCCCTTCCGGCCGCCGAACGGCACGTGGTAGTCCACGCCGGCTGTCGGCAAGTTCACCATCACCATGCCGGCCTCCGCATTGCGCTTGAAGTGCGAGGCGTATTTCAGGCTCGTGGTGCAGATCCCCGAGGACAGCCCGAACGGCGTGTCGTTGGCGATCTCGAGCGCCTCGTCATAGTCCTTAGCCCGGATCACTGTCGCCACAGGGCCGAAGATTTCCTCACGCGCCACCCGCATCGTGTTGTCCACCTCGGTGAACAGGGCAGGCTCCAGATAGAAGCCGGGCGCATCCCGTTTCAGGAGCTCGCCGCCGGCCACCAGCTTGGCGCCCTCGTCCTGGCCGATGCGGATGTACTTCAGGTCCTGGTCGAGCTGGCCCTGATCCACCACCGGACCGATATGGGTGCCGGCCTTCAAAGCATCGTCCACCACTAGGCCGGCCATGCGCTCCTGCATGGCGGCCACGAAGCGGTCATGGATGCCCTCCGTCACGATCAGCCGAGAGGAGGCGGTGCAGCGCTGGCCCGTGGAGAAGAAGGCCGAGTTGACGGCGCAATCCACCGCCACCTTCAGATCGGCATCGTCGAGCACCACCATCGGGTTCTTGCCGCCCATCTCGAGCTGCAGCTTCTTCATCGGGTCGGCCGTGATGCAGGTCTGGGCCACGCGCCGGCCGGTGGGCACAGAGCCGGTGAACGAGATTGCCGACACCTTGGGGCTCTGCAGCATCGCCTCACCGACGATGGAGCCCTTGCCCATCACCAGGTTGAACACGCCCGCCGGAACGCCGGCCCGGATGATGATTTCGGAGAGCGCATGGGCTGAGCCCGGCACGAGCTCGGCGGGCTTGAACACCACGGTATTGCCGTAGGCCAGCGCCGGCGCGATCTTCCAAGCCGGGATGGCGATGGGGAAGTTCCACGGAGTGATCAGGCCGATGACGCCCACCGGCTCGCGGGTGATCTCCACGTCGATGAGAGGCCGCACGGAGGGCACCTTCTCGCCAGCCAAGCGTAGACACTCGCCGGCGAAGAAGTGGAAGATCTGGGCCGCGCGGGTAACCTCGCCGATGCCCTCAGGCAGTGTCTTGCCCTCTTCGCGGGAGAGGAGTCGTCCGAGCTCCTCCTTGCGGGCCAGGATCTCGTCGCCGACGCTTTTCAGGATGTCATGGCGCTGCTGGATCGAAGAGCGCGACCAGGCCGGAAAAGCGTCATAGGCCGCCGCAATGGCGCGCTCGGCTTCCGCTGCCGAGGCGCGGGCAAACTCGCCCACCACATCGGTGGTGTTGGACGGATTGATGTTCGGCGAGGCCTCCGATGCGGCAAGCCATTCGCCCGCAATATAGTTCTTCGTCATCGTTAACCTGCCTGTCTGGTGTTGATGAGGCCCCGCTGGGCCAAGTTGGACATGAGTGCGCGGATACCGAAGGTCCAGGGTTCGCATTCGGAGCTCGGCTTCATGCGGTTGACGAGCGCCCCGAGCTTTGGAGCCGCGATGGTGACGATGTCGCCATGCTTGTGTGTGAAGCCCATGCCGGGCTCGCCGCGATCCTGTGTGGGAGCGAACATCGTTCCCAGGAAAAGCGCAAACCCGTCAGGGTACTGATGGTGCGGCCCGACGGTCTGGGCAACCAGATCCTCAGGATCGCGGCTGATCTTCGTGATGGACGACGACCCTTCGAGCCTGAATCCATCCTCTCCTTCCACAGTGAGCGTCACCGTAGTCTGGCGCACGTCGTCGAGCGAGAAGGTGTCATCGAAGAAGCGAATGAAAGGACCGACCGAGCAGGACGCGTTATTGTCCTTCGCCTTCGAGAGCAGCAGAGCCGAGCGCCCTTCGAAATCGCGCAGGTTCACGTCATTGCCAAGGGTCGCGCCCACGATCTTTCCTTCAGCGGTGACGATCACCACCACTTCCGGCTCGGGATTGTTCCAGGTGGACTTGGGATGCAGGCCGGCATCCATGAACGCGCCGACTGCGGAGAGGGTCGGTGCCTTGGTGAAGACCTCCGCGTCCGGACCAATCCCCACCTCGAGATACTGGCTCCAGGCACCCTGGGCCATAAGCACCTCTTTGAGCGCCATGGCCTCGGCGGATCCCGGCTTGAGACGGCTGAGATCATCGCCCACGAGACGAAGAACCTCGGCCCGGATGGCTGCTGCCGCGCTGGCATCACCGCGCGCCCGCTCCTCGATGACACGCTCCAGCATGGATACCGCGAAGGTGACGCCGGCGGCCTTGACGACCTGAAGGTCGATTGGCGCCAGAAGCCAGGGCTTAGAGGTGTCGCGGCTGTCGGGTGCGGTATTCGCGGCAATGTCCTCCAACGAGCCGATCCTCTCGCCCTGTGCGGCCTTCATGGCACGCGCCGGATCGTCCTTGGCGGCAAGATCGCTGACCGTGGAACATGTGGACGAGATATCGAAGAGGCCATCCTCTCTGACTGCCACGACTGAGGGTCCGAGACCTGGACGCCACACACGCCCGACGAGCGCTCCCTGAAACCCATCTTCCGGCAAGATACGGACAATGTTCGTTGAAGATAGGTGGTCCATGGGCTGGCGCTCGCTTTCCTTGAGGACTGTGCTTCGCCCTCTTCTCACGTGCGTCTTTGATATAGCGAGCATGCAGCAAGCGGCTATAGGGAAAATTCATTGCAGCCCTGCTCTGCCGGGAGGGCTCGGAACAAACCAGGTTCATCCCCCGTTCGCAGCGTGGTTACGCCATTGCGATGTCATGGAAGTGCTGGCCGGCGCCAAGCAACGAAGGATGCGAGAAATGTCCGATACACCGTCTCCCGATCCGCAGCCTGACGTTCCCAATCCGATACCCCAGCCCGTGCATCCCGATCCAGGGCCTGCGGGCATCCCAGATCCTCAGGAGCCGGTCGGCGTCCCGCCTGTAACACCCAGTGAAGCTCCCAGCCCGGCCGAGCCGGTGGGTATTCCTCCCTCAGGGCCTCAGGAACTTCCAATCGGCCCGATGGGGAATTAACGCCGCTTCGAAACTGTGCTTTGTGCGTGGCCGGGTCAAAGGAGCCCCACCCCATGAATGACAGCAAGCGCTCGGCTGCAGCCAATATGGCATCGCCTTCCTATCGACTGGCGGTGATGGATCAGGATTTCCTGCTCGGCGATTCCACGCGGGGCGTGCGATTCATGCTGGAATACGCAAAGGCCGAGGAGAGCCTGCGGACCTGGGGCGTGCGATCCACTATCGTGGTGTTCGGCAGCGCTCGCATCCGGGAGGATGGGCCGGGGCGGCACTCCGTCTGGTACGGGCAAGCGCGGTCCTTCGGCGCCATCGCTTCGCAGCGCGGCGGTGCTATGACCGTCACCAGCGGGACGCGCGACAATGTCATCGCAACAGGCGGCGGCCCCGGCATTATGGAAGCGGCCAACCGGGGAGCATCCGATGTGGGCGCCCCGTCCATCGGCTTCAACATCACCCTGCCGCACGAACAGGAGCCCAACGCCTATTCGACCCCGGACCTGACCTTCCGCTTCCACTATTTCGCCATGCGCAAGATGCACCTCGCCATGCGGGCCAATGCGCTGGTGGTGTTCCCCGGAGGTTTTGGAACTCTGGACGAACTCTTCGAGATCCTGACCCTCCGGCAGACTGGAAAGGCGCCGGCCCTGCCCATCGTGCTCTTCGACAAGGCCTATTGGCAATCCGTCATCAAGTTTGACGCTTTGCTCGAACACGGCATGGTGAGCGAGAGGGATCGCGAGCTGGTCAATTTCGCCGACACTGCGGAGGATGTGTGGACCACATTGATCGAGAACGGCCTCGTGGTTCAGACGCTTGAGCGGAGCGCGGAGCAGGATTTCTGAGGCCAATTCAGAGATTATTGAATTGATTTGACAAAATCGCCGGCCTGAACTTTGATGACCCTCATGGGGATCGCGATCTCCCCACGAGGCGACATGCCCAAGCATCGCATCCGCACCAAACATTCACGGATGCATCATGTCGTCATTCAACACCATCTCGGCTGAAAAGCTTGCTCGTCTTATTGGCACCCCCAAGTGCCCGGTTCTTATCGATGTTCGCATCGACGAGGATTTTGAAAGCGATCCCCGTCTCATTCCCGGCTCCATTAGGCGCCCCTTCGGCACGGTCTCGGACTGGGCTCATGAGTTCACAGGCAGATCCGCCATCGTGATCTGCCAGAAGGGGCTGAAGCTCAGCCATGGGGTGGCAGCCTGGCTCCGCCATGCAGGCATCCCGGCCGACACCCTTGAGGGTGGGACTTTGGCTTGGGCCCAAGCTGACTTGCCCATGGTGCCCACCGAAAGAATTCCACCCCGTGACCAGCAGGGACGGACGATCTGGGTGACACGCTCGCGCCCCAAGATCGACCGGATTGCCTGCCCATGGCTGATCCGCCGCTTCGTCGATCCGAACGCGGTGTTCCTGTTCGTTCCGACTTCGGAGGTTCCTGGCGTCGTGGAGCGATTTGAGGCCACGCCTTTCGACATCGAAGGCGACAATATCTTATGGAGCCATCGCGGAGAGCTTTGCACCTTTGACGTGATGGTGGAAGAGTTCGGGCTTGGTACCGAGCCCTTGAGACGCCTCGGTACCATCGTGAGAGGTGCCGACACGGCTCGGCTCGATCTTGCTCCCGAGGCCTCGGGTCTCTTGGCCGTTTCCCTGGGATTATCCCGCATGTATTCGGATGATCTTGCCCAACTCGATGCTGGGCTTCTGCTCTATGACGCCCTGTATCGTTGGTGTCGAGATGCAACAGATGAAACACACAACTGGCCTTCGAAGAAGCCGGGAGCGTGATATGAGCGAGACAACCACCGGAAGTTCGACCACTCAGCCCCTCCCAAGCCATGGCGTCTCCCTGAGCGAAGCCTTCCGGGTCTGGCTGAGGGTCGCGGCCCTAAGTTTTGGTGGCCCCGCGGGCCAGATCGCCGTGATGCATCGCATCCTGGTCGAGGAGAAGCGCTGGATCTCGGAGAGCCGGTTTCTCCACGCGCTCAATTACTGCATGCTGCTGCCGGGGCCGGAGGCGCAGCAGCTTGCCACCTATGTAGGCTGGCTCATGCACCGCACTCTCGGCGGCATTCTAGCGGGCGGCCTGTTCATCCTGCCGGGCATCATTGCCATCATGGGCCTGAGCTGGATCTATGCCCTCTACGGTAAGGTCGGCTTCGTTGCGGCGCTGTTCTTCGGCCTGAAGGCGGCCGTGCTCGCCATCGTGCTCGAAGCGGTGGTGCGGATCGGCAAGCGGGCGCTCAAGAACCGTATCCTGATCGGGATTGCGGCGGCTGCCTTCGTGGCAATCTTCTTTCTCGACGCTCCCTTCCCGCTGATCATCCTCGCCGCCGGTTTGGCGGGTTTCTTTGGCGGAAGAGCAAACCTGCCGGAATTTCAAGTCGGCGGGCATGGCAGCCAGAGTGCAGAGGAAAGCGACAACCTGCTTGGAGAGCATCTGCCAGATCACGCCAGGCCCAACACAGGACGAAGCGTGCGCATCGCCGCTGTATGGCTGGCGCTCTGGCTCGTGCCGGTCGCTGCCCTCCTGCTGCTTCTCGGCGACAGCAATGTCTTCAGCCAGATTGCGATCTTCTTCTCCAAGATGGCAATGGTGACGTTCGGCGGCGCCTACGCAGTTCTGGCCTATGTGGCGCAGCAGGCAGTCGAGACCTATGGCTGGCTGCAGCCCGGCGAGATGCTGGATGGTCTCGGCATGGCCGAGACGACGCCTGGCCCCCTGATCATGGTGCTGCAGTTCGTAGGCTTCATGGCAGCCTTCCGGGATGCGGGCGCCCTCCATCCGCTTCTGGCAGGTACGCTGGGCGGGCTTCTCGCCACGTGGGTGACCTTCGCGCCCTGCTTCCTCTGGATCTTTCTCGGCGCCCCCTACATCGAGGTGCTGCGTGGCAATCGTTCTTTAAGCGGCGCACTGACTGCCATCACGGCGGCCGTCGTGGGCGTGATCCTGAACCTCGCGATCTGGTTCGGCATCCATACGATCTTCAGGGGCGTTCGCCCGGTGGAATGGGGAATCCTCAACTTTGACGCCCCTGTGTGGGGGAGCGTGAACCTCTGGGCGTTGCTGCTCTCAGTAGCGGCGATCATCGCCATGTTCCGCTTGCACGTCGGAATGCTGCCAACCCTAGCCGCAACTTCGGCCGCGGGAATTGCTCTCTACGCAGCCGGTGCCATCGTGTGAGGGTGGGGTGAGGCAACGTCTTGCCTCACCCGTTATCGATCAGGTCACGGACGAGATCTGGCCGCCATCGACGCGCAGGATCGAGCCCGTCATGAACGAGGCCTTCTCGCTGGCGAGGAACACGGCGGCGGCCGCGAACTCCTCGATCTCGCCGTAACGTCCCGCCGGAATGCCAGCACGAGCGGCTGCGGCCACATCCTCCACGGAGCGGCCGGTGCGTTCGGCATTGGCAGCATCGAGCTGCTTCAGGCGATCCGTGGCGATACGGCCCGGCGCAATGGCATTCACCGTGACGCCCGAGGTGGCAACCTCGCTCGCCAAGGTCTTGCCCCAGCCTACGAGCGCGGGGCGGATCGCATTGGAGATGGCGAGGTTCGGAATGGGCTGGATCACACCGGAGGAAATGACCGAGATGATGCGGCCGAACTTGCGCTCGATCATGCCGGGCAGCAGCTGATCCGCGATCCGCACGAGATTGACAAACATCGCGTCGAACGATTGACGCCATTGATCGGACGATACCCCTTGAGCCTTGCCGGGCGGCGGACCACCGCTGTTGAGCACGAGGATGTCGACACCGCCAAGCGCCGCCGTCACGTCCTTCACCAGCGCATCGACCTGATCGACTTTGCCGGTGTCGCAGATAAACGGCAGAACGCCCCTGCCGATCTTGTCGGCGGCGCCTTTCGAACCTTCCATCGTGCGACTCGCGATAGCCACACGTGCACCCTCCTCCGCCAAGCCTTGAGCGATGCCGAAGCCAAGCCCTTTGCTCGCGCCGAGAACGAGCGCGCGCTTTCCTTCCAATCCTGTTTTCATGTGAAGTTCCCCTTGTCTTACGAGCGCTCGATGCGCTCCATCAGCCATTCGATATCGGCGATCGTCTCTGGGCTCAGCTTCGGCCCGGGCTTGCGCAGCGTGTCGGTCGCGATGATGCCGCGCCGCTTCAGCACGTATTTGCGCACGGCGAGCCCGACGCCGGGCTGCGTCTCGTAGCGCACCAGGGGCAAATGCCGATTGAAGAGATCGTGCGCCTCTGTCCGCTTGCCCTGGTTGATGAGGTTGACCACGCCCACCAGCATCTCGGGGTAAGCATAGCCCGTCATGGCGCCGTCGGCGCCGCGCTCCATCTCGAAGGGCAGGAACATACCGCCATTGCCGCACAGGATCGACACGCGGCGTGCTTGGCCGGCATCGCTCGCGCGACGCAAAGTCGTGATCTTGTCGAGTCCCGGCCAGTCCTCGTGTTTGAGCATCACGCAGGAGGGGCTCTGCTCGATGATGCGCATGATCACCTTCGGGGTCATGACCACATTGGTCGTGAGCGGGTAATCCTGGAGCACCCATGGCACGTCCGATCCGATGGCTTCGACCGCATCGGCATAATAAGACACGATCTGATCGTCGGTCTTCAGGGTCGATGGCGGCGCGATCATGACGCCGGCAGCGCCCGCATCCATCACCTTGGAGGAGAGCCCCGACATGGCGGCAAAACCCGCCGCGGACACGCCGACGATCACGGGAACGCGGCCTGCCACCGTGGCGATGACCTGACGGGCGAAGGCCAGCGCCTCGTCGGCTGCCAGCTTGGGAGCCTCGCCCATAATGCCGAGAATGGTCAGCCCGGTGGCTCCGGCTTTCAGATAGGCCTCGACCATCCGGTCGGTGGAGGCTGCGTCCACCCGCCCGTCGCTTTCGAAAGGCGTGGGACAGATGACATAAACGCCGGCGGCTGAACTGGTGAGCAAGGCTTCCTCCATGGCAGAGCTTGGCAAAGGGTCAGGGGATCCTCATACACCTGCTTTCCGCCCGGCGCACTACCCTAACCAAGCTGCCCAGCTATGCCTTTAGCTACGTCCGGAACCGCTTTTCTTGCCGCTGCCGTCCTGCCTGTTAACGGTCGCCCAGGCCCGACGCTCGGCTTCCTTCTCGGACGTGCCGCGGCTCTCGTAGGATTCCTCGATATGCTCAGCCTTGCGCTTCTGCTTGTCCGTATAGGCGGACTTGTCACCGCGGGTCATGGCGCTCTCCTGATAGGTTGATGCTCCGATGGGATCAATCGATCAGCCAAAGCACGGTTCCGTAACTCTGTCTCCAGGCTGCCATCGCACAGGCCTGCCGGATTTCCAGCCGATTGCGGCCTAGTTGGTGACAGCCCATCGGCCCGGCTCCTCCGTCTGACCGATGAGGGCCAAGCCGTAAGCGATCGATTCGAACTGGTCGGCGGAGGTCAGGCAGCTATCGCCGAAGCGCTCCACGAACAGGCGGCGGATGGCGGGCACGAAGGACGTGCCACCCGTGAGGAAGACGCGCTCGATCTGCTCCGGCTTCACGCCGGCCTTAGTGAGCGCCTCGTCCACCGTGCCGGCGATTTTCTGAACATCCTCGGCGATCCAACTCTCGAAATCGGCCCGGGTGATCCGCGCCTGAATATCGACGCCCTCGCCCTGGAACCGGAAATCCGTCTCCTCCTGGCTTGAGAGCGCCACTTTTGCCGATGACACGGCACGGTAGAGGGCAAAGCCGAGATCATACTCGATGATGTCGATGAATTTCTCGAGCGGTTCAGGCTCGAGAGCCGCACGGGCGAGTTCCCGCAACTCCTTCAGATCGCCGCCGCCCTTCATCATCGCCAGTTGGTTCCAGCGGGCGAAGTTGGCGTAGTAGTGATTGGGGATCGACAGGATCTTGTCCATCGAGCGGTAGAGCCCGCCCTTGCCAAGGCGGGGCGAGACGACCCGGTCGACGATCCGGTAGTCGAAGGCATCGCCCGCAAGCCCGATGCCCGCATGGCCCAGGGGCTCCGCCCGCAGCACTCCGCCCTTTCTGGAAAAGCGCACGACGGAGAAGTCGCTGGTGCCGCCGCCGAAGTCGGCCACGAGCACGGTCGCATCGTGGTCGAGCTGCCGCGCATAGAAGAAGGCCGCGCCTACGGGCTCATAGACGTAGCGGGCATGGTCTGCCCCAAGGCGACCGAAAGCAGCCCGGTAGCGCTGCATGGCAAGATCGTCGTCCGGGTTGTAGCCGGCGAACCGGACGGGCCGGCCGACGATCACATTACGCGCACCCCACTCCAGGCGTGAGCCGCCATGGCGCGCGAGGGTACGAAGGAACGCGCTCAGCAGGTCCTCGAAGCCGTAGCGCTCCCGGAAGATGCGGGTTTCCTTGAAGGTGGCGCTCGCCGCGAAAGTCTTGAAGGACTGGATGAATCGATGGGCATGGAGCCCTTCCAGAAACTGCTCGATGGCCCAGGGGCCGCCCTCGACCTCGGTACGCAGGCCGTTGCCGTGCCGTTCGTCCCAGAAGCAGAGCGCGGTCACATAGACCTTGAGACTCTCGCCCCCATGTTCGAAGGTCAGCGCCTCCATCTGCCCGTCCGGGCTCGCGATGGCCACGACCGTGTTGCTGGTGCCGAAGTCGATGCCGATGGAAATATCGTGGGATTGTGGCATGAGGACCTCGGGCGCGGACGAGAAGGGCCGGACGGTCTATACGCCAAGGCTTTCGGAGCCAAGGGGAATCGCCGGGAAAAGTGCTTTCCCTACAGGCACTGCGACCCTGGCACTGTGGACGGGCCGTTGACCCGGGGGCGCCCCGCACCGTAGAAGCCGCGCCTCAACCTCTCGGAGACTTTCATGCTATCCATCGGTCAGCGCATCGCGAGCGAACTGAATGTTCAGGAATGGCAGGTCAAGGCGGCCATCGATCTGCTCGACGGCGGTTCGACCGTTCCCTTCATCGCGCGCTACCGCAAGGAAGTCACCGGCACCCTGGACGACGCCCAGTTGCGCACCCTGGAGGAGCGCTTGAGCTACCTGCGCGAGCTGGAGAGTCGCCGCAAGACAATCCTCGACAGCATCCGCGAGCAGGGCAAGCTCACCGACGAACTGGCGCTCCAGATCAACACTGCCGACACCAAGGCGCGGCTTGAAGACCTCTACCTGCCCTATAAGCCCAAGCGCCGCACCAAGGCGCAGATCGCCCGTGAGGCCGGCCTGGAGCCGCTCGCCGACCTGCTCCTGGGCGAGCCGACCCGTGATCCGAAGGAGGTTGCGGGTGCTTTCGTGAATGCAGAAAAAGATGTGGCGACGCCGGAGGCGGCTCTTGAAGGTGCTCGCTCCATTCTGGTCGAGCGGTTTGCCGAGAATGCAGAACTGCTGGGTGCCTTGCGCGACATCTACTGGGAGCGCGGCAGCCTCACCTCCAAGGTGCGCGACGGCAAACAGAACGACGGCGCTAAATTTTCCGACTATTTCGACTTCGCCGAGCCACTGCCCAAGCTGCCGTCCCATCGCATCCTCGCCCTCTTCCGCGGCGAGGAGGAGATCCTCGACCTGCGCATGGAGGAGGACAAGGATGCGGCCGAGCCCGGCTATGTCAGCCGCTACGAGGGCCGTGTTGCACTTACTTTCAACATCGCCGATCAGGGACGCGCCGGTGACAAGTGGCTGCTCGACACCGTCCGCTGGGCTTGGCGGACGAAGCTGCGCTTCTCCATCGAACTCGACATGAAGATGAAGCTCTGGCAGCTCGCCGAGGACGAAGCCGTGAAGGTGTTCGCCGGCAACTTGCGCGACCTGCTGCTCGCGGCTCCCGCCGGCGCACGCCCAACTCTGGGCCTTGATCCGGGCTACCGCACCGGCGTGAAGGTGGCCGTGGTGGATGCCACCGGCAAGGTGGTGGCCACCGACACGATTTATCCCCACGAACCCAAGCGGCAATGGGACGAATCCATCGCAATCCTGGCGCGGCTCTGCAGGGTTCACCGCGTCGAGCTCATTGCCATCGGCAACGGCACCGCCTCGCGCGAGACCGACAAGCTCGCGGCCGAACTGGTGTCAAAGCACCCGGACCTCAAGCTCACCAAGATCATGGTCTCGGAAGCGGGCGCCTCCGTCTATTCGGCATCGGCCTTTGCCAGCCAGGAACTGCCGGATCTCGACGTTTCCATCCGCGGCGCCGTCTCCATTGCGCGGCGCCTGCAGGATCCGCTCGCCGAACTCGTGAAGATCGACCCGAAATCCATCGGCGTGGGGCAGTACCAGCACGATCTCGCTGAGTACAAGCTCTCCCGCTCCCTCGACGCGGTGGTGGAGGATTGCGTGAACGCGGTCGGCGTCGATCTCAACACGGCATCGGCGCCACTGCTCGCCCGCGTGTCGGGCCTTGGCGACTGGGTTGCGCAGAACATCGTCACTCACCGTGATGCCAACGGTCCGTTCAAGACCCGCAAGGCGCTGACCAAGGTCTCAGGGCTTGGGCCGAAGACCTTCGAGCAGGCCGCCGGCTTTCTGCGCATCCCGAACGGCGACGATCCGCTCGATGCCTCCGGCGTCCACCCCGAAGCCTATCCGGTCGTGCGCCGGATTCTCGAAGCCACGAAGAGCGATATCAAGGTGGTTATCGGCAACGGCGCGGTGCTGAAGAAGCTCAACCCGCAGAACTTCACGGACGAGAAGTTCGGCGTGCCGACCGTCAAGGACATTCTCAGTGAGCTCGAAAAGCCGGGCCGCGATCCGCGTCCCGAGTTCAAGACCGCCACCTTCATGGAAGGCGTGGAGAAGATCGGCGACCTGAAGCCGGGCATGATGCTGGAAGGCGTCGTCACCAACGTGGCAGCCTTCGGTGCCTTCGTGGATATCGGCGTGCACCAGGACGGCCTCGTTCACATCTCGGCGCTCGCCGACACCTTCGTGAAGGATCCGCGCACCGTGGTGAAGCCGGGCGACATCGTGAAGGTGAAGGTGCTCGAGGTCGACATCCCCCGCAAGCGCATCTCGCTCACCATGCGCATGAGCGATCCGGCCGAGACGCGCCCTGCCGGTCGGCAGGACGACAACCGGGGAGCTTTCCAGAAGCACCGGGCTCAAGCGGAAAGAAAGCCCGCGGCACAAGCCCCCTCCTCCGGCGGCGCGCTTGCCGATGCCCTGCGCCGGGCAGCCATGACCAACGGCAAGGACAAGGGCAGCCGGAAGTAACTTCAACAGAGGCGGCTTGTGGCCGCCCCTGATCTGTTCTAGAAGCAAAGCGTCTCACGGGGAGCCTCATACGGGGCTGAGAGGCGGCCAGGCCGCCGACCCGTCGAACCTGATCCGGGTCATGCCGGCGGAGGGAATGAGCATGCGACATCGCCACAAAAGCTATGCCCCGTGCAATTTGCGCCGCCTGTCCGGCCTGCCTCTTGCATGGGAGCGCTCTTAAGATGTTACGCCGCCTTCTTCTCACCTTCGTTTCGCTCGGGCTCGCCACCGGCCTCGCCCAGGCGCAGACCAAGCCGACGCTCACCGTCTACACCTACAGCTCGTTCGCCGGGAAATACGGCCCTGCCAAGACCGTCGAAGAGCGGTTTGAGGCAACCTGCAACTGCGACATCACCTGGGTCACCGCCGAGGATGCGGGCAGCCTGCTCGGACGGCTGCGGCTCGAAGGCCAAAACACCAAGGCCGATGCGGTCGTCGGTCTCGACATGAACCTCGTGGCGGAAGCGAAGTCCCTCAGCCTCTTTGCCCCGCACGGCGCCGAGGTAAAGGATTTGTCTCTTCCCATCGAATGGAAGGATGACACCTTCATCCCCTTCGACTGGGGCTACTACGCCTTCGTCTATGACGCCAACAAGCTGCCTAACCCGCCGAAAAGCCTGAAGGAACTCGTCGACAATCCCAACGGTCCGAAGGTGGTGCTGCAGGATCCCCGCACCAGCGCGCCGGGCCTCGGTCTCCTGCTCTGGATGCAGAAGGTCTACGGCGACAAGGCCGGCGAAGCCTGGGGCAAGCTTAAACCCCGCATCGTCACCTTCACCAAGGGCTGGTCGGAAGCCTACGGTCTCTTCATGAAGGGCGAGGCCGACATGGTGATGTCCTACACCACGTCGCCTGCCTACCACATCGTCGCGGAGAAGAAGGACAACTACAAGGCCGCCGCTTTCACGGAGGGGCACTACCTTCACGTCGAACTCGCCGGCATGACCCGCACGACGAAGCAGCCTGAACTCGCGAAGCAATTCATGGCCTTCATCCTCAGCGAGCCGTTCCAGACGGCAATCCCGGAGACCAACTGGATGTATCCGGCGAAGAACCCGCCCTCGGGTGTGCCTGAGGCGCTCAAGGGGATGATCCAGCCGAGCCAAGCGCTTCTCTTCACACCCGAAGAGGTGCAGCAGAACCGCCGCGCCTTCACGGATGCCTGGCTCAACGCAACGGCGCGCTGATCGCTCATGCTGACCTTGAAGCTGCCTCATCCCGGAACCCTGGTGGCCTTTGCCATCTTAAGCCTGGTTGCGGGCGGCTTCATCGCGCTCGCCACCTTCGATGGAGGAACGCCGACGCTTTTCTCCATCGGCCCTTACCTCGGACACGTGCTCGCCTTCTCGATCATCCAGGCGATGCTTTCGACCGTTCTGTCGCTTGCCCTCGGCATCGGCCTCGCGCTCGCGCTCGTGCGGCGCTCGTTCCCGGGTCGGGGAGTCGTTCTGGCAGTTCTTGGCACCACGATGGTGATGCCCACCATTGTGGCGGTCTTCGCGGTTTTCGCCGTATATGGCCGCAGCGGCTGGCTTTCAGAGCTGCTCGCCTTCTTCGGGTGGCCGGGCGGCATCAGCATCTTCGGCTATCCGGGCATTCTCATCGCCCATGTGTTCCTGAACGCTCCCTTCGTGGCGCGGATCACGCTGGACGGCTTGAACCAGATCCCCGCCGAACATTGGCGCCTCGCAACGGCCTTCGGGTTCACGCCGGCGCAGATCTTCCGCCATCTCGACTGGCCCGTGCTGCGCACTGAGCTGCCCGGCATCGCAGGCCTCATCTTTCTTATGTGCTTCAAGAGCTTCGCCATCGTGCTGGCCCTTGGAGGAGGCCCGAGCCGCTCCACCCTGGAGGTGGCGATCTACGAGGCGCTCAAGATCGATCTCGATTTCGGCCGCGTGGCTTGGCTGGCGCTGATCCAGCTCGTCATCTGCCTCTCGATGACGGCGTTGCTGCATTGGGCGTTCACACGTCCACCCGTCGGCCACACTTTCCGCAGCCTCGTCCGCCGGCCCGATGCGAATGACCGCCGCCTGAAGGTTCTGGATGGCCTTGTGCTCGCGGTTTCAGCCCTATTCATCGCGCCGCTCGCCGTCAGCGTTTTTACAGGTCTACGCAACATTCCCGGCATCCTGGAAGTGGACCTGCTCCAGGCTTTCGTCACGAGCATGATCATCGCCGCCGCTGCGGCCGTGATCGCCTGCATTCTGGCGCTCGCGCTGGCATCCGCAGCACGGCGGAGGCGTCTTGTCCTGCGCTCGCCGCGCATCGCGGCCTTCTATGACTTCCTGCCCGACACGCTGCTGGCCGTTCCGCCCTTCGCACTGACGGCCGGCCTCTTCCTGCTGATCCAGCGCTTCGGGAATCCCTCGTCCGCGGGTCTGATTCTCCTGCCGCTCATCAACGGGTTGGCCGCCGTGCCTTTCGCCTACCGCTTCGTCGCGCCGCATCTGCTCACCGTCGAGGAACGCTACGGCCGCGTCGCTGCCTCGCTGGGCGTCACCGGATGGGCGAAGCTGACGATCATGGACTGGCCCGTGCTCAAGCGCCCGCTCGCCGCGGGCTTCGCGCTGGCGATGGCCCTGTCATTCGGCGATTTCGGCATCATCGCGCTTTTCGGCGGCACGGAACTGGTGACGCTGCCGTACCTTCTCTACGAACGCCTCGGCGCCTACCGGCTCGACGAGGCTTCAGCCATCGGCCTCGTCATCGTTCTTATCGCCTTCCTTCTGGCTCACATTTCAGGTCGCATGTCCCATGCTGGTCATTGAGAATTGCCGCCTAGCCTGGCCCGATTTCGTGGCAGACTACTCACTATCAGTGCAGGCAGGACACCTCTGTGCCGTCATCGGCCCGTCCGGCGGCGGCAAGACCACACTGCTCCACATGATCGCCGGCTTCGAGACGCCGGAGAGCGGCATGCTGACTCTTGGTGGGCAGAACCTCCTGCCGCTCCCCCCAGCCAAGCGGCCTGTCGCCATCGTGTTCCAGGATCACAACCTGTTTCCGCATTTGAACGTGGAACAGAATGTCGGCCTTGGCCTCCGGCCCTCGCTGCGCCTGACCGGCGATGAGAAGCGGCTCATCGAGGAAACGCTGGGATCCGTCGGCCTTGAAGGCTTCGGCTCCCGCAGGCCCGGCGAGATGTCGGGCGGTCAGCGCCAGCGCGTGGCGCTGGCCCGCGCCCTGGTTTCCGGTCGTCCGCTGATACTGCTCGACGAACCCTTCAGCAGCCTCGACCCGAACTTGCGTCGCGATATGATCCTCCTCGTCGACGATATGCGTCGCAAGCGTCCCGTCACCATCCTCATGACGATCCACACCCCTGAGGACGCCGCTGACGTGGTCGATCAGATGGCGTTCGTCGCCGATGGCAAGGTCGTCGCTTCAGGTCGGCCAGCCGACATTCTCAACAGCGCATTGGCGCCGAGGATCGCAGCAGCTGTATCGAACTCGTAGAGGGTTCGCTTCAAGAGCGCTCAGGCAGAACCGACAGGCCCGCCGCATCGAACACATGGAGCGCGCGGCTAGGCACATGGGCGGTATAGGTGCCGCCCGGCGTCGCCTCGGTCTCGCCAGGGGCGCGGACAATCACGTCATCGCCGCTGGCCAGCCGCATATAGACATAGCTCGACTCGCCTAGCTGCTCCACGGCGTCGATGGTGCCTCTGAGCGGCGCGGAACCGGCTCCTTCCACTTCCATATGCTCGGGCCTGATGCCCACCGTCACGTGATCGCCGGGTTTCACGCTGCCGGGTCTCACATCCACGGCAGCCTCCGTGCCGGCGAAGCCGATAATGGCCTGCTCCTCGCTGACCCGAAGAACCTGCCCTTTGATGAAGTTCATGCGCGGCGAGCCGATGAAGCCGGCGACGAACAGGTTGCGGGGGGAGCGGTAGAGCTCCAGCGGCGCCCCGACCTGCTCGATCCGCCCTTGGTTCAGCACAACGATCTTGGAGGCCAGCGTCATTGCCTCGACCTGATCGTGCGTGACGTAGATCATCGTGGCGCCGAGATCGCGATGGAGCTTGGCGATCTCGAGGCGCGTGTTGACACGCAGGGCTGCATCGAGGTTCGACAGCGGCTCGTCGAAGAGGAAGACGCTGGGATTGCGCACGATGGCGCGGCCGATGGCAACGCGTTGCCTCTGGCCGCCCGACAGCTCCCGCGGCTTGCGGTCGAGAAGCGGCGTCAGCTTCAGGATCTCGGCGGCCTGCCGCACCCGGCGGTCCGCCTCCGCCTTGTCGGTCTTGGCGAATTTGAGGCCGAACGCCATGTTCTTGTAGACGTTCATGTGCGGGTAGAGCGCATAGGATTGGAACACCATGGCGATCTTGCGGTCCGCCGGCGGCAACTCGTTCACCCGTTGGCTTCCGATCCGGATCTCTCCGCCGCTGACCGTCTCGAGACCGGCGATAATGCGCAGCAAAGTGGACTTGCCGCAGCCCGAGGGGCCGACGAAGACCACGAACTCCCCGTCATCGACGGAGAGATTGATGTCGCGCAGGATCTCGGTTGCCCCAAAGGATTTCGCAACACCGTGAAGGGAAACCTCAGCCATTGCAGCCAATTCCTGGAATGATGCTCATTTCACGGCACCGGCAGTCAGGCCGCGCACGAGATAGCGGGAGAAGAGAAGATAAAGGACGAGAACGGGCGCGATCGCGAGCGTCAAGGAGGCGAGAACCGCGTTCCAGTCGGTCACGTACTGGCCGATGAACTGCTGCACGCCGAGCGTGATCGTCTGCTTGCCGTCGCCGGGTGCCAGGATCAGGGGAAACCACAGATCGTTCCACACCGGCACCATGGTGAACACAGCGACCGTCGCGATGGCCGGGCTGATCAGCGGCAGGATGATGCTGAAGAAGATCCGGTACTCGCTGACGCCGTCGCAGCGGGCCGCGTCACGCAGGTCTTTCGGGATCTGCTGGATGAACTCGCCGAGGATCAGGATCGCGAGCGGCAGGCCCTGCGCCACATAGACGAGAATGAGGGCCGTCAGGGTGTTGACGAGGTTGAGCTCCACCATCATGCGCAGGATGCTGACGCTGCCCAGCCGGATCGGCACCATGATGCCGATGGCAAGATAAAGGCTGAGCAGTGTGTTGCCGCGAAAGCGGTATTCGGTCAGCGCCCAGGCGGCCATGGCTCCAATGAGCACGATGAGCACCAGGGACACGACGGTGACAGTCAGGCTGTTGAAGAAGTAGAGGCCGAAATCGGAATTGGCGAAAACCCGGTCGAAGCCGATGGTTGTCCATGTCTGGCCATTGGGCAGGCCGAGCGGGTCGGCGAAGATCGCCCGGCGCGTCTTGAAGGCATTGATCAGGATGAGAAAGATCGGGCCGAGCGCCAGGATCGTGTAGAGGATCAGAGCGATGTGAACGGCGATGCGGCCGGGTCTGATGGTCATGTCCCGAACTCCGCTAGAAGCTATGCCGCTGCAGCTTCCGCTGCACGCCGAACAGATAGATCAGAACGCCGATCAGGATGATGATCAGCATCGCAGTAGCCACCGCGGCCCCCATGGTCGGGCTGCCGACCTGAAGCTGAAAACCGAAGAAGGTGCGGTAGAAGAAAGTGCCGAGAATGTCGGTCGAGAAATTCGGGCCCGCGAGCGCACCCTTGATCGCATAGATCAGGTCGAAGGCATTGAAGTTGGCAACAAAAGTGAGGACCGACACCACACCGAGCGTCGGCAGAATCAGGGGCAGGCGCACGAACCAGAACACGCTGAACGGCCCTGCCCCGTCGACGGTCGCGGCATCGAGAAGATCGTCCGGAATGTTCAGGAGGGCCGCATAGATCAGCATCATCGGGATGCCGACGAACTGCCACACGGAAATGAGGGAAACCGTCAATAGCGCCGTCGATTCCTGCCCCAGCCAAGGGCCGAAGAGACTGCCCAATCCCGCTGCTTTAAGGAGGCTCGGCGCGATGCCCCAAAGGGGGTTGAGCATCAGCTGCCAGATGAAGCCGATGATGACCACGGAGAGCATCGTCGGCAGGAAGATCAGGGTGCGGTAGACGCTGCCGCCCGTCAGCCGCGGCAGGCTGAGCAGCATGGCCAACCCCAAGCCGATGCCGTTCTGCACCACCATGTGGATGGCGAAGAAGATCAGGTTGTTGGAGAATGCGTTCCAGAACTGGCCCGACCAGTTGGGGTCGGTGAGAAGCGTATAAAAGTTCTGGAGACCAACGAAGCTGCGCGCGCCCGTCTCGTCGCCCGCATAAAGGCTCAGGCGAATCGTATCGATCAGCGGATAGATCGAAAACAGCGTGTAGATCGCCAGTGCCGGTGCGAGGAACACCGCAATGTGAATCGAAAAGCGCGAACGGGTGGGGACCACGTCCGTCACCGGCACACTGGAGGCCGTGATATCCGTCATGCTGCTCCGGGGCGAAGGAGAAAAGACAGGCGGGCCGCTCCCTCCGAGCGGCCCGCCTTCGATCAACGCTTACTTCTTCTGCGGCTCATACCAGCTGGCAAGGCCGTCCTGGGCCTTCTTGGCCGCCTCTTCAGGCTTCATGGCGCCGTTCATCACCTGGGCGCTCACGTTCCAGAGCTCGTTCTCGAGGTTCGGCGTCCCGCGCGACAGGATCTGGTAGGAGTTGCGGATCGAGCTCTCGCAGGTGCCGCGCCAGCCGACGAACTTGGCCGCCACAGGATCCTTCACCTCGACCTTTGCCTTGGAGAGCGGGAAGAAGCCCGGCAGCTCGTTGGCATAGATCTCGGCGAATTCAGGCGATGCCACCCAGGACAGGAAGGTCTTGGCGGCGTCCATGTTCTGCGACTTCGCATTGATGCCGATGGCGATGTCCGTATGGTCGCTGATATAGCACTTGTCGCCGGCATTCACCACGGGCGGTGCGAAGGCGTCGAACTCGAAGTCGGCCTGCTTGCGGAAGATCGGCACGTCCCAGGAGCCGGCTGGATAGATCGCTGCGCGGCCCAGGGTGAACAGGTTCTGCGTATCCGGATATTTCTGGGCCTTGTAGCCGTCGCCCATATAGGGGGCCCAGCTCGCCAGCTCCTTGAACGCGTCCACGTAGGGCTTGTCGGTGAACTTCTGCTTGCCCTCGATGAGCGCCTTGCGGCCCTCCTCGCCCTTCCAGTAGTTCACGCCGATGTTCTGGAGGCCCATGGTGGCGGCTTCCCACTGGTCGGCCGTACCCATGGCGATGGGGGTGTACTTGCCGTCGGCCTTGATCTTGTCGAGCACCGCGTGGAACTCGGCCACGGTCTTCGGCGGCGTCAGCTTCAATTCGTCGAAGATTTCCTTGTTGTAGACGAAGCCGTGGATCACCGAGGCCATCGGCATGCAGAACGTTGTCTTGCCGTCGTCCGTGGACCAAGCGCTCTTCGCCACGTCGGAGAAGTTCTCAAGGCCCTTCACGTCATTGACGGAAACGAGGCTGCCCTTCTTGAACAGGTCGAGGGAGGCATCGAAGGGCCTGCACGTGATGAGATCTCCGGCCGTCCCGCCGGCGAGGCGCGCGTTGAGCGCGGCGTTGTACTCGGTCGGCGGATCGGCCTTGAACTGCACCTTGATGTTCGGGTGTTTCTTGTTGAAGGCCGGAATGATCTTGGTGTTCCACACATCTGCATCGTCGTTGCGCCAGCTCTCGATGGTGAGTGTCTGGGCCGAGGCGGTATTGGCGAAAGCCAAAGCGGCCGCGACGACCGATGCGGTCGCCAGCAACTGTCTCGCACGACGCCGGAAAGCCTTCGAATGGAGCGTCTTCATCGTTTTCGTCCTCCGTAGCCCAAAGGCGGCTTCGAGGCGCGCCTTCAAGCATGTTCCCTTTTGTTGCCCCGTGCCCATTTTGTGCATTCTTGTGCCTCCCAGCGGGCAGCCATGACTGTTCCACTGGACGATGCGTTGGACAAGTGACCTCATATTGGTATCGACAAAATTCAAACACAACTCCCCTTCGGCGTGATCCGCCGGAAATTACCGGCTTCCGTCTGCGCTCTCATGAATCTGCATCCACAGGACAGGTACGTTGGACTCTGGGCCAGACGGTCTCTGCCCCTTCCCGAACTGGACATTAAGTGGCATTGTGCCGTCCCATTATCCGCATCCTGAGATCCATCCGCGCATGACCGACCTTCTGTTCCTTGGCATCGATGGCGGCGGCACCAAGTGCCGGGCCCGTTTGCGCAATGCTCAAGGCGATCTGCTGGGGGAAGGAACGGGCGGCCCATCCAATATCCGCCTCGACCCGGAGCTGGTCTGGAACTCGCTTCTCACGGCGTGCCGTGAAGCGCTGTCCCAGGCGGGGCTTCAGGAAAGCGATCTTGGCCGAGTTCATGCCGGCATGGGGGCAGCCGGTGCGGGCCAGACCAGCGCGGTCGAGCGCCTGCTGGCGCGCGCCCATCCCTTTGCGTCTTTTGAAATCGACACGGATGCCCATACCGCCTGGCTCGGCGCCTTCAACGGAGGCGACGGGGCGATTCTCATCGTCGGCACCGGCTCCTGCGGCTATGGCGGCGTGAGCAGCCAATGCCATTATGTCGGGGGCTGGGGCTATGAGGTCTCCGACGAGGGCAGCGGGGCCGCCATCGGGCGGGAACTCCTGCGCCGCTGCATCTGGGCTCATGACGGGCGTGCGCCTTCGACCCCGCTCTCGGATGCGGTGCTGGCCGAGTTCAAGAACGACCTGGAGATCCTGGTCGACTGGGTCGGCAAAGCCCGCCCGAGCGATTACGGGCGCTATGCGCCGCTCGTCCTCGACTATGCAGAGCGCAGAGACCCGCTCGCCATCGACCTTGTCGCGGATGCTGCCGCCGGTTTGGGCCTGATCGCCACGCGCCTTCTCGACCTCGGTGCTCCGGCCATCTGCCTCTTCGGCGGCCTCGCGGAGCCCATGCGCCCTTGGCTCCCGCCCCCTGTCCAGCGCACCATTGCGGCTCCCATGGCCGATGCGGTCGACGGCGCCATCCTGCTCGCTCGCACAGCCATGACAGGGAGACCATCATGAGCGATCAAGCCGGCGAGGTCCTGTCGCTTCTTCCCCTGAACGAGGCTAATCCCACGCCCCTGTACCTTCAGCTTCAGCAATCCATCGAGGAGGCGGTGCGCAAGGGCGATCTCAAGGCGGATGCCGCGCTGCCCGGAGAGCGGGATCTCGCCAAGCAGCTCGGCATTTCCCGCGTCACCGTGCGCAAGGCTATCACGGGCCTCGTGCAGAAGGGCGTTCTCGTCCAGCGCTGGGGCTCGGGGACCTTCATCGCGCAGCAGATGCGCCTGGAGCAGCCCCTGTCCCGCCTGTCGAGCTTTACCGACGACATGTCGGCCCGCGGCCTGAAATCCTCGGCCGTAATGCTGAGCCAATCGACCGGACAGGCCTCGACGGACGAGCTGATGGCGCTCGGCCTCTCGCCCGGCGATCGGGTGAGCCGCGTCAATCGCCTTCGCATGGCGAACGGCATCCCCATGGCGATCGAGAACGCCGTCATCCCGTCCCGCGTTCTGCCGGATCCTTCCCTGGTGCAGCAATCGCTCTATGCCGTGCTGCACGAGAAGGGCTTCATGCCCACTCGTGCCCTGCAGCGGCTCCATGCGGTGCTCCTGAATGAGGAACAGGCCTCGCTTCTTAGCGTTCCGCCCCAGAGCCCTGCGCTCTACATCGAGCGACGCTCCTTCACGGCCACTGGGGAAGTGGTCGAGTTCACCTCGTCCTACTACCGGGGCGATGCCTATGATTTCGTGGCCGAGCTGACCATCAGCCAGCCCGAACGGATGCACAATGATGACACCTGACACGAACAGCGCTGTTTCCACCGTCACGGCCATGCTGCGCGAAGCGCAGGAAGCCCCGCAGGTGGTAGCATCCCTGCTCGCGAGCAATGCGCCCCTCTGCCGGGAGCTAGGCGAGCGTTTGCGCGCCTCTCCTCCGCCTTTTGCTGTCACTTGCGCGCGCGGCAGCTCGGACAATGCGGCGACCTTCGTCAAGTATCTGCTCGAGATCCATTCCGGGCTCGTGACCGCCTCCGTCGGCCCTTCCGTGACATCCGTCTACGAAGCGCGGCCGCGCATGCGTGATGCGCTGTTCCTCGCCGTATCGCAATCGGGCCGCAGTCCCGACATTCTCAATCTCGCCCAGGCCGGGCGCGACGATGGCGCGCTGACGGTCGCGCTGGTGAACGACACCTCGTCGCCGCTGGCATCCACCTGCGAGGTGGTGCTGCCGCTCCACGCGGGCCCTGAGAAGAGCGTGGCGGCCACGAAGTCCTTCATCGCGGCGCTAGCGGCAGGCCTGCAGCTCGTCGCCCATTGGTCGCAAGACCGGGACCTGCTGAGCGCGCTCGACACTCTGCCGGAGGTTCTTGCTAAGGCGTCCGCCGTCGATTGGTCCCCCGCGCTGCCGCTCCTGTCGGATGCCGACAACCTCTTCGTCGTCGGGCGTGGCGTCGGCTTTGCGGTCGCGCAGGAAGCGGCGCTCAAGCTCAAGGAGACATCGGGCGTGCATGCGGAAGCCATGAGCGCGGCCGAGCTGATGCACGGTCCTTGGACATTGGCCGGCGATCACTTCCCGATCCTGGTGCTCAGCCAGCAGGACGAGACCCTGAGCGGCGTCAACGACCTCGTGACGAAGCTGAACGAACAGGGCGTCCCCGTCGTAGTGGCCGGTGCGGCCGAGGGGCCTGCCTCCGTCATGCTGCCGCCCGTCGAGGATGTGCATCCCTATCTTGCCCCGATTGCCCTCATTCAGAGCTTCTATCCTCTCGTGAACGCTGTTGCGCTGGCGCGCGGGCGCAATCCCGACAGCCCGCCGCGGCTGCGCAAGGTGACGGAGACCGTCTGATGGCCGTTGCTCTGACTGGGGCCCGCATCTTCGACGGGTCGCACATGTTCGACGGCCGTGCCGTCGTGATCGAGAACGGGCGCATCGCCGGCGTGCCGCACGAGCGGGACCTCGGCGCCGGGATCGAACGCCATGCGGTGAGCGGCCTCTTGGCCCCTGGCTTCATCGACGTTCAGGTCAATGGCGGCGGCGGCGTCCTCTATAATGACGTGCGGACCGTTGAAGGGCTGAGAACCATCGCGCAGGCGCACCGGGCCTACGGCACCACCGGCCTCCTGCCGACCTTCATCACTGACACGCGCGAGAAAATGGCGGAAGCGGTGGAGGCCATGCGGGAGGCTCTGGCGGCCCGTGTTCCCGGCGTTCTCGGCATCCATGTGGAAGGCCCTTTCATCAGCCCCGAACGCAAGGGCGTGCACAACCCCGCCTTCATGCGCCCGATGGAGGAGGAGGATATCGCGATCCTGACCTCCCTGAAGGAGGGCCGCACCCTGGTGACCCTCGCGCCTGAGCGCAACAGCATGGAGGCCATCGCGCGCCTTGCCTCGGCCGGCGTGCTGATCTGCGCCGGGCATACCGCGAGCGACTACGCCACTGTCATGGAAGCTACCCACCATGGATTGCGCGGCTTCACGCATCTCTTCAACGCCATGCCGCCGCTCGCTGGCCGCGATCCGGGCCCGGTGGGCGCAGCCCTCGACAGCCGGGATACCTGGTGCGGCCTCATCGTCGATGGGCATCACGTGAGCGATTCCGCCTTGCGCGTGGCTATTGCCGCCAAGGACACGGAGCGGATGATGCTCGTGACCGATGCCATGTCGGTGACCGGCACGGACCTGACGAGCTTCGAGCTCCATGGACGCACGATCTACCGCAAGGACGGCAGGCTCACCACAGAGGACGGAACGCTTGCTGGTTCCGACCTCGACATGGCGAGCGCGGTGCGCAACAGCGTCGAGCGCCTGGGCCTTGCCCTGCCGGACGTGCTCCGGATGGCCTCTCTCGTGCCGGCAAGCTTCCTGCGGCTCGATCACGAACTCGGCCGCATTGCGCCGGGCTATCGCGCCGACCTCGTGCTCCTCGACGAAAGCCTGCAGGTGCGGCAGACTTGGATCGCCGGTCAAAGTGGATAAGGGGAAGCGTCGATGAGCGCGCAGCGGGTTCTGGTCGTCGGCCTCGGCAATATGGGCCTGTCCCATGCCCTCGCCTATACGCGGATCGAAGGCTTCGAGATTGCGGGGCTCTGCACGCGCAACATCGACACGACTACGCTTCCCGAGGCTCTGCAGGACGCTCCGCGGTTCAGAGATTTCGAGGACGCGCTTGCGGCAACCAAGCCGGACGTGGTGTCGATCAACACCTGGTCGGATACCCATGCACCCTACGCGATCCGAGCCATGGAGGCGGGCGCCCATGTGTTCGTGGAAAAGCCCCTGGCCGACACTGTAGAGGATGCGCAGCGCGTGGTGGACACAGCTCAGCGCACCCGGCGCAAGCTCGTCATCGGCTACATCCTTCGCCATCACCCGTCCTGGATCAAGTTCATCGAAATCGCCAGGACGCTAGGCACCCCGCACGTCTTCCGCATGAACCTCAACCAACAATCAAGCGGGGCCGCCTGGGAGGCGCACAAGCGCCTGCTGCAATCGCTGTCCCCCATCGTCGATTGCGGCGTCCATTATGTCGACGTCATGTGCCAGATCACCAAGGCCAATCCCGTGCAGGTCCATGGTGTCGGCACGCGACTGACGGAGGATATGCCGGCTGGCATGTACAACTACGGACACCTTCACGTGACCTTCGACGATGGCTCCGTCGGCTGGTACGAGGCTGGCTGGGGTCCGATGATGAGCGAGACCGCCTATTTCGTGAAGGACGTGATCGGACCAAAGGGCAGCGTCAGCATCGTCATGGCCGAGACGGTCGGCGACATCCGCTCTGACGACATTAATGCCCATACCAAGACCAATCAGATCCTGCTCCATCATGCTGCTCTGAACGGCGATGGTACTTTCGCGAAGGCGGATGAGCGGATCAGCACCACGGACGAGCCGGACCACGATGACCTCTGCGAACGCGAGCAGCGTTATCTCCTGCGGGCGATCCAGGAAGATCTCGACCTGACGGATCACATGAACGATGCCGTTCGCTCCCTGCGCATCGTGCTCGCCGCCGACGAGGCTGTGCGGACAGGACGAGTGGTGACGCTCTGAGCGTTCAGCCTTTCGCGTAGAAGACGAAGCTGCGGCTCCTGCCGGCGAAGTCCCGGTCGTATTCCCGCTCCACCTGCCAGCCATGACGCTCATAGAAGTGACGGGCGGCATGGTTGTCGTGGAAGCATTCGAGGCTTCTCGCGCCGCGCCGCTCGGCTTCTTGCAGAAGAAGCGCACCGCCTCCCCTGCCGATGGCAGAGGGATCCATGAACAGCATGTCGATATGCTGATCGGTCATGAGCAAGAAGCCTGCGAGTGTGCCATCCGAGAGAACCACGAGCATGCGCTGCCATGCATGCGCAAAGCGTGCCATGAAGAAGGCTATATCGTGATCTTCAATAACTTCTGTCTCAAGGATATCGGCAAAAGCCAAACTGTATGAACTCTGCGCGATGCCCGCCAGTGCCGGGACATCGCCGGGCTCTGCTGGCCTTACGATCACGGTTGCCCTCTCAGGCGCGGATCGAGGGTATCGCGCAAGGCATCGCCCAGAAGATTGAAGCCGAAGGACAGGAACAGGATGGCGAAGCCCGCGAAGATCGCGCTCCAGGGAGACAGCATCAGGAAGTTACGGCCCTCCGACAGCATCAGACCGAGCGATGGTGTCGGCGGCTGGGTGCCGAGGCCGAGGAACGAGAGAGAGGCTTCCACCAAGATGGCGGCGGAGAGTAGCAGGCTCGTCTGAACCAGAACCACGGACGCGAGATTCGGCAGGATGTGAAGAAAAATGATGCGTGCGTCTGACGCCCCGATGGCGCGGGCCCCGGCCACGTATTCGCTTTCGCACAGCACCAGCGCCGGGCCGCGCAGGAGGCGGGCGAAGATCGGCGTGTAGACCACCGCGATGGCGGCGGCCGCGCTGTAGGTGTGCGGCCCCAGAACCGCGATGATGCCGATGGCGAGCAGCATCACCGGGAAGGCGAAGAGCACATCCATGATGCGCATGATGATGCGGTCAAGCCAGCCGCGGTAATAGGCGGCCACAAGCCCAAGGGCACCTCCGGCGAAGAGCGCGACTCCGACGGCGAGCAGGCAGGCTATGAGCGAGGTGCGGTAGCCGTATAGGATCCGGGTCAGCACGTCGCGACCCAGCTGGTCGGTGCCGAACCAGTTCAGCTCGGTCGGCGCCCGCAGGCGCCGCGCCACGCTCTGCGCCATGGGATCGTAGGGCGCGAACAAGGGGGCCCCGAGAGCAAGGATGACCTGGATCGCCACCAGAACGACCGCGAAGGTGAGAAGCTTGTTCCTGGCCAGACGCTGCACGGATTCAGGCCCTCACGCGGGGATCGACGACGATGTAGAGCAGGTCGACAAGGAAGTTCACCATGACGAAGCCCGCCGTGACCACCAGGATGGTGGCCTGGATCAGCGGGTAATTGCGCTCGGCGATGGCGCCGAGGATGAGCCGTCCGAGGCCCGGGATGGCGAAGACCTGCTCGACCACGATGGCGCCGCCAAGCAAATAGCCGGTCATGATGCCCACGCTGGTGAGAAACGGGATCAGCGCGTTGCGCAGGGCATGCTTGTAGACGACCTTGCGCTCGGCCAGACCCTTGGCGCGCGCTGTCCTGACATAGTCCTGCCCCAGCGCGTCGAGCATGGCCGAGCGCACGAGGCGCGAGAGATTGGCGAGGATCGGCAGCGCCAGGGCGATGGCGGGCAGCGTCATCCGCTGCAGGTTGCCGACCGGGTCCTCGGAGAATGGCACATAGCCTAGTGACGCGAAGCCTGGCGCCCAGGAAGCAAGCAGCAGGATCAGCACGATCCCGAGCCAGAAGGAGGGAATCGTCAGGCCGGCGATGGCCGTCACACGCATCGCCACGTCTGCTGCACCGCCGCGGGTCTGCGCCATCAGGCAGCCGACCGGCACCGCCAGCACCGCGCCGACGAGAAGCGCGAGGAAAGTGAGTTCCAGCGTCGGCCACAGGTGCAGGAGAATTTCGCCGGCCACAGGCCGGCCCGTCCAGAGCGAGGTGCCGAAATCGCCGCGCAGCGCGGCGCCCGCCCAGAGCAGGTATTGCTCGACGATGGGACGGTCGAGACCGACGCGGCGGTTGAGCTCCGCCATGCGCTCGGGCGTGATCTCGGTATTGGCTCCCAGCATGATCGCGACCGCGTCGCCCGGGATCAGGCGGATCATCAGAAACACGATGATCGACACGCCGAACAGGACGAAGACCAGATCGATGAGGCGCGCGAGCAGGACTCGGTTCATGCAGTGGGGCTCTCAGAAAACGCCCTGGCGCCGCGTGGATGCGGCGCCAGGGCTGTCGTCGGATCTTAATAGGAGGCGTTGCGCAAGGTCAGGAGCGACCGGTTCGGCATCACGTCATAGCCCTGCAGCTTGCTGTTCATGGCCGAGAACAGGGTGCCGTAGGTGAGGTGCGCCACGGGACCGGAGCAGGCGAGCTTCTGCTGCACCTTGTCGTAGGCTGCTTTACGCGCCGCCTGATCCTGTTGGCTCCGGGCCTGGTCGAGCAGCCCGTCGATCTCCGTGTCGGAATACTTGAACACGTTGGTCGATCCGCCCGTGCGGAAGGTGCGGTAGAAATACTCGTCCGGATCCGGCTGTCCGGCATTGATCGAGGCGAACATGTCGAAGTTGCTGTTGCGCCAATCCTGGATGAACTGGCCCTGCTCCTGATTGATGAGTTCAACCTTGAAGCCAGCCTTGTTCAGCTGCTCCTGCACCACCTGGGCGATGTCCTTCACGTCCTGACGCGGCAGGACCTTCAGGGTAACAGTGACCGGCGTCGCGACATCCGCCTCTTTCAGGAGCGCCTGGGCTTTCGCCGGATCGGGCTTGTAGCAGGCGAACTGGTTGACATTGAGCGCCCAGGTTTTCAGGGCGGGCGAGAGCGGTCCACCCGGCACGCCGGCCCCGAAGAGGGCCGCGTCCACGATTTCCTGACGGTTGATGGCGTAGTTCACCGCCTCGCGTACCTTCGCGTTGTCGAAGGGCGGCTTCGACACGTTCATGCCGATCAGCGTGTAGGCGAGATCCATGGTCTCGGCGAGCTTCACGTTCGGCTTCCCCTTGAGCTGCAGGGCCGTGGCCGCATCGATGTTGGGCAGGAGAGCGTATTGGCCGTTGCTCAGGCCCACCTGGCGGGTGGCCGATTCAGGCACGATGTTGAACTTGAGCCCGGCGAGCTTCGGCAGACCCTTCTCCCAATAGGCGTCGTTCTTGGTGAGCAGGATGAAGCCGTTGGGCTGCCACTCCTGGAACTTGAACGGCCCCGTGCCGACCGGTGTCTTCTGCAGGGCGTCCTTGTTTGCCTCCATGGCGCTCGGCACGATGGCGATGGTCGCGAGCGAGCTCAGGAGAGCGGCGGACGGCTCCTTGAGCTTCAGTTCCACGGTCTGGGGATCGACCGCATTGGCGCTCTCCACTGCCGCGAGGCGGCTTGCCAGAGGCGAAGCGATGTCCTTGCTCTGTACGCGCTTGATGGAAGCCACCACGTCCTCCGCGTTCATGTCGGAGCCGTCGTGGAATTTCACGTTCGCGCGCAGCTTAAAGGTATAAGTCTTGCCGTCTGGTGCAGCGGTCCAGGACTCGGCGAGGCCCGGAACGGTCTTCAGATCCTTGTCGATGGCCGTGAGGCCTTCATAGATGTTGCCGTTGACAACCATGAAGCTCGGGAACGCGGTGATGAGATGAGGATCAAGACCCGTCGGGCTTGCATCCGCGCCGATTTCCAGAACCTGAGCCGAAGCGGAGGCCATTGCCGCCACCATGAAACCTGCGCCGAGCGCACTGCGCAGTGCTGACCTAACCATACGTTTATTCCTCCCTTGGAAGCCGCAGATCAATTTATAAGCCATCGTTGCGGACCTGTCATGGTCCAATATCATACCACTCTGGACCGGCTCCCCGGCTGTGCTATGGTCGCGACCAAACAGACAAGGCCGGAGAACCAGATGTCGGATCGTTCCATCGTCAAAGCCATCGGGGTGATCAGCGGCACATCGATGGACGGGATCGACGTCTCCATCGTCGAGACGGACGGCGACACCGTCGTAAAGCCGGGGGCTGGCCGCACCTTCTCCTACCCGGAGGATTTGAGAAAAACCCTTCAGGCATTGATCGCCGAGCCGGCGCGGACGCAGAGCGAGCCGCTGGAGGATCTCGAGCAAGCCGTGACGGACGCGCACATCGCTGCCATCCGGCGCTTCATGGAGGAGACCGGGATCGCCGCCGCAGAGGTGAGGCTCATCGGCTTTCATGGTCAGACCGTCTATCACCGGCCGGAGATCCGCTTCACGCGCCAGCTCGGGCTGGGCACGAGGGTCGCCGAGGCGCTCGGCATTGATACCGTTGACCGCTTTCGCCATGCGGATGTCGCGGCAGGCGGCGAAGGCGCTCCTTTCGTCCCTCTCTACCACCGTGCGCTCGCCAGCAATCTCCAGCAGCCGATCATGATCCTCAATCTCGGCGGGGTCGGGAACGTCACCTATATCGATGGTGATGTGGTGATCGCCTTCGACACTGGCCCTGCGAGCGCCCTGCTCGACGATTTCGTGCTGCGTCGCCGCGGCCTGAGATACGACGAGAACGGGCAATTGGCAGCCTCCGGCACGGCCGACGAGGCGCTCGTTGCCGAATTCATGCAAAACCCGTTCTTTGATCGGCCTGCGCCGAAGTCGCTCGACCGTCAGGATTTTCATGCCCGCGCCAAAGGCATTGAAGCGCTCTCAGATGCGGATGGCGCCGCCACCGTGGCGGAGTTCACCATACAATCCGTCATCGCCGCCTTGCGCCATGTCCCACGTGCACCGCAGCGCTGGCTCGTCACCGGTGGCGGGCGGCGCAATGCACAGTTCATGAGGCGCCTGCACGAGGAACTCGATGTTGCCGTCGATCCGGTGGAAGCCGTGGGCTGGGACGGCGACTTCCTCGAGGCGCAGGCCTTCGGCTATCTCGCCGTGAGATCGACCCTCGGTCTGCCCTTGAGCCTGCCGACCACAACCGGCGTGCCGCATCCCATGCCCGGCGGCGAATTTCACCGCGCCGCGTGAGACAATCATGGCCCTGACGGATCTGATCGACGAAGCCTTCGCGCCGGCTGCCGCTTCTATCGAGGCCGGCAACATCCCGGGTGCCGTCTTAGGGATCGTAACTGCAATTGGCGAACGCGCGGTGCAATGGGCTGGGGCGGCGCAGATCGAGCCGGCGCGCGAAAATGTTTCCCGTGAAACATGGTTCGATCTCGCCTCGCTCACGAAGGTGATCTTCACGACCGCGCGCATTCTGCAACTGGTCGAGGAAGGCCGGATTGCCCTCGACGATCCTCTGGTGAAGGTCATTCCTGACTTACGCCAATACGACATGAACGCAGCCGAGCGGCGGCTCACTTTCCGCCAGTGCCTCGCGCATCAGACGCATCTGCCGGCCGTGGAGCCGCTCTACACCTATGGGCAGGATCCGAACACGTTGCGCGCCTTCATCCTGCAACGGATCTGGCAGCCAGGGCCGGCGGTTTATTCCGACATCAATTTTATCCTGCTCGGCATCGCCATCGAGCGCATCACGGGACAGGCGCTGATCGATCAGCCGCTTCCTGAAAAATTCTCGTTCCGGCCCGATCCGAAGCTTTGTGCAGCGACCGAGAAGGACACCTGGCGCGGGCGCGTCATTCGCGGCGAGGTGCATGACGAGAACGCCTATGCTCTGGGTGGCGCCTCGGGTCATGCGGGTCTGTTTGGCACCATCGACGGCGTGCTCGACTTCGCCCGTTCGCTCCTAGACAGCACAGGGCTGTCGCCGGATGCCATTAAGGCCATCCGCACGCGGGAATCGGAGAAGCGGACTGTGGGCTGGGAGGGCTTCTATCCCGGCTGGCACGGGGGCGATGCCTGCTCGCCTGACACCATCGGCCATACGGGCTTCACCGGCACTGGCCTCTGGATCGATTTCGAGCGCGGGCTTGCCTGGTCGCTGCTGACCAACCGGGTCCATCCGAGCCGGCACAAGGACAGCGGGATCCTTGCCCTCCGCCGTGCAACGGGCGAGCAGGTGATCGCGTTGTTTGATCGGCTCGTGTGACTTTAAGGATGCCAACAGAAAGTTGATGGCCGGCCCCTCTCAGTCCTCTCCGGGCGATTGTTGCAGGCTTCAACTGGTCCTATACTGGTCTGGAAGAAGGTTGGCATAATGGCAACAGAACATTTCAGTACCCGCTACCAGGATCTCGACACCTGGCCGAGCCTCGATGTCCTCTCGGCATTTCTTGAGGGACAGCTCTCTGCCGTCGCCGCCGTCAGGCCTGCTCTCCCGGCCATTGCTTCTGCGGCGGAAGTGGCGGTGCCGCGTCTGCGCCGCGGCGGGCGGCTTGTCTATGCGGGCGCCGGAACCTCAGGCCGCATCGGCGTCCAAGACGGCACGGAACTGCCGCCGACCTTCAACTGGCCAGACGACCGCATCGTCTACCTGATCGCCGGCGGCGAAGGCGCCATCATGCAGGCGGTCGAGAACGCCGAGGATTCGGTCGAGGACGGTATCGTGGGCATCCGCGAGAACAACATCGGTCCGGACGATGTGGTGATCGGTGTGGCGGCCAGCGGCCGGACGCCGTTTACCATCGCGGCTCTCAAGGAGGCGGCCGCGCGAGGGGCCCAGACCATCGGGGTTTCCAACAATCCCGACACGCCCCTGCTCGAGGTCTGCTCCCATCCGATCCTGGCCGATACGGGCGAGGAGGTGGTTGCCGGCTCGACGCGTATGAAGGCTGGCACGGCGCAGAAGGTGATCCTCAATCTGCTCTCGACCCTGATCATGGTCAGGATGGACCGGGTCTATCGCGGCCTCATGGTCAACATGCGCGCGACGAACGCGAAACTGCGCCGCCGAAGCGAGATTATGGTCATGCAGATCACCGATTGCGACGAGGCCACGGCAACGGATGCCATCCTCGAAGCCGGCGGCGACTTGAAGAGTGCCGTTCTCATCGCGATGGGCGCCAGCCCGACGGAGGCGCAAGGCGCGCTTGAGCGCCACGACGGCAATCTGCGCAAAGCTCTGGCGGATCTCCCCAAGACGTCCTAACAAAAGTCGACTTGAAAGCTGGCACTGACAAGAAGGCTGCGGGCGCATGGGGCTGGGTCTGGGCATCGATGCGGGTGGAACCGCCACGCGCTGGCGGCTGGCGGATGCGACCGGCCGATGCGTCGCCCAAGGTTCCGTTGCGCCCCTGACCGGCCATCTCTTTTCCGCCGCTGCGGAAGAGCGCGCCCGGCAGATCGTCCTCGACATGGCTCAAGCCGTGCTGACGACAGGCAAGCCGCTCGGCATCATAGCTGGCATCACGGGCCTCACCCGCGAGACTCCGGCCGAAGTCACCATGCGGGCGATGTTTGCAGAGACCTTCGAACTGCCGCCCGAGAAGGTTTTCGTCGCGGAGGACATGTGGATCGCCTACCTGGCCTATTTCGCCCTGGGCGAAGGCATCCTGGTCTATAGCGGCACCGGCTCCATCGGCTACTATCTCTCCGAGGACAAGCAGGTGATCCGGGTCGGCGGGCGCGGCAACCTTATCGATGACGGCGGCTCCGGCTTCTGGATCGCCCGCGAGGCGCTCAAGGCTATTCTGCGCGCCGAGGAAGAAAGCCCCGGCAGAGGTTGGACATCGACGCTGGGCACCTGCCTTGCACACGCGCTCGGCGGCACCGACTGGAACATCGTCCGCTCCTTCGTCTATGGCGGCGACCGAGGCAAGATCGGGTCTCTCGCCCGTGCCGTGGGCGAGGCGGCCTATGCTGACGACGGCACGGCCCTTCGCATCCTGCGGGAAGCAGGCGAGGAACTGGCTCGCTTGGCCAATGCCCTCATCAAGCGCCTTGGACCCCGGCCGGTTGCCTTGGTGGGCGGCAGCGCCCGGCTTCACCCGGTCGTCTCCAGCGCCTTTCGCAAGGGGCTCGTCGCTCCTGTCGAGTTCATCGCGACCGACCTGGACGCGGCCCTGACGGCAGCCCGCTTGGCCGCGACGCTCAACAGAGCCTGAAAAACCGCCAAGCCCAAAGGCGAAGCCTGCATGGCTTGCCTAATCATTTCTGCTCGTCCAAGACTCTGGCGGCGAATTCAGCGAGATGATGACGAACGATGCATGCTCTCTTTGTCGGACAGACCTATATCGACGTGACCTTCCTGGCGGACGAGTTGCCGACCGGAGACGAAAAAACCGTGGCGCGGGATTATGCGATCTCGTTCGGCGGCAATGCGGTCACAGCGGCCTTCGCCTGCGCCAAATTGGGGCTGCCGCCAGACCTGCTCACATCAATCGCGGACGATTGGCTCGGTCGCATGTTCATCGACATGGCGGCAAAATACGGCATTTCGGTCCATCACCGGAAGGTCCACGAATCCTCCCTGTCCTTCATCATGCCGCGGGGCGGCAAGCGCGCCATCGTGCGCTGCCGCGACGATCATTACCTGCACCCGGTGCCGCCGTTGAACCTGCAGGGCTGCAAGGCCCTCCACCTCGACGGCCACCAGGCCGACGCCGCTATGCATTACGCCAAGGCCTGCCGCGAGACCGGCATCCTTACCTCGCTCGACGGCGGCGGTCTGCGCTCCAACACCCATGAACTCCTCGAATTCATCGACGTCGCCATCGTGGCCGAGCGCCTGTGCGAGCAGATGGACCTAACCCCGGCCGGAATGCTGGAGTATCTCAAGAGCCGCGGCTGCAAGATCGGCGGCGTGACCTTGGGCGAGCGCGGCCTCGTCTGGTATGACGAGACCGGCCAGGAAGGGGTCCTGCCCGCCCTCGACGTGCCGGGCGACAAGGTGGTGGACACGAACGGCGCCGGCGACATTTTCCATGGTGCCTATGTCTATTCGGCCATGGCCCGGCCTGAGCTGCCCTGGCGCGAGCACTTCATCTTCGCCCGCGGGGCCTCATCCCACGCCATCCAGTATCTCGGCAACGAAGCGAGCCTGCCGACCCTCGCCGACATTGCGCAGGTGCAGACGCAATTTCCGGAGAAAGCCTCATCGAAGGCTCTGCTTGATGCCCCAGACGTGGCTGGAAAAAGCAAGCTGACAGCATAGAATATTATTACACTGGCGGGTTCGTCATGGTATTGCCTCCTCTCCTTGGTGTGCTTTTGTAAAGGATGTCAGCGTGAGTCCCTCTCAGCCCTGGGCCTATGGTCTCGATGGGATTCGCCTCCAGGGAGGAGCGGGAGGCTTCAGCCAGGAGGCTCTTTCCGAGCTTCTGGAGAACGTGCCACTGGCCATCGCCGTGACCCTTGGCTCGGAGCAGCAATTCGCCTTTACGAACCGCCTGTTTCGGTCTGCCCTGTCCGGCTCCGACGAGGACATTGTCGGCCGGACTGTGTCCGAGGTCATGGGCGAGAGGTACACCCCTGAGCTTTGGGCCTTACGAGAAAAGGTGTTCCAGACCGGCGAACCGCAGGAGCTGCGGGATCATCCCCTCGTGCTCACGCCCGGCAACACCACCTACTGGGACATCAAGCTTCTGCCCGTCCGCGAAGGGGGCGATCAGATCAGTGGGATCCTCGCTCTGGCAGCCCATGTGACCGAGCGGGTCAGGGCGCGCGGCGAAGCCGAGGTCAAGACCCGCGAGGTTGCGCTTCACAATGAGCGTCTGGCGCTTGCCGTCGAGGCGACGGAGATGGGCCTCTGGGAATGGAACGCCCAGACCGGCGAGACTTTCTGGTCGGATCGGCAGAAGGACATCTTCGGCCTGCCGAAGAGCGAGCCCGCAACCTATGAGTTCTGGCACTCGGCCATTCACCCGGAGGATCGCGAAAATGTGGTGAGCAGCGTAGGCTCACTGAGCGATCCTCGCTCGGGGGGACAGATCCAGATCGAGCACAGAGTCGTCCGCCCTGACGGGGAGGTCCGCTGGATCCTCAGCCGCGGCCGCATGCTCTACGAGATTATCAACGGCGAATTGAAACCCGCCCGAATACTCGGAACGATCATCGACATCACGGAGCGTCGCAGGAACGAGGAGGTCAGGCAGCTTCTGGTGCAGGAGCTCAACCACCGGGTCAAAAATCTCTTTGCCATGACGAGCGGCATGATCGCCCTCACGGCCCGGACGGCGGAAACGCCGAAGCAGATGGCCACCGCCCTGCGCGGGCGCATCGACGCCCTGGCCCGCGCGCATGAGCTGATCCGACCTGCCATCACGGGCAGCGAGCCGACGGACGGAGAAACCTCGGTCGAGGAGATCGTGCAGGCCATCCTGGCGCCGCACATCAGCCAGGACGCGCCCTCCCCGATGACGATCCAGGGGCCATCAGTGCGAATTAGCCCAAAGGCTGCAACGATCCTGACGCTGGTGCTGCATGAGCTGGCCACCAACGCGTTGAAATACGGCGCCCTCTCGGCTCCCGAAGGCCGCCTGAGGATCACCTGGGTGCGGGGCGTGATGCTCGCGCTCACATGGCAGGAAAAGAATGGGCCGGCAATCCAGGGCGTGCCGAGCACCGAAGGCTTCGGCTCGAAGCTCGTGCGCCGGAGCGTAACGGACCAGCTCGGCGGCGCCATTGCCTATGACTGGCGCCGCGAGGGCCTGCTGGTACGCATCGACCTGCCGCTGAACCAGCTCGAAGCCTGAGGCAAAAGGAAAGGCGGCTGTTAAGCCGCCTTCTTCTGGTAATCCTTCACGTCCGAGAACTGGATCGCCTTGTAGCGGTCCACCTCGTATTGAAGATTGAACATGTTCGGCGCCATGAACACGGGCGCGTCGTCGAGGTCGCGCGCCATGGACGACAGATGGCCCTCGATGAACTTGTCGAGCTCCCGCGAATCGTCCGCCGTGATCCAGCGGCAGATGGAGAAGCGCGTCGGGTCATAGTCGATCGGCAGGCCATACTCGGCATTGAGCCGCTCTTTCAGCACATCGAGCTGCAGCGCACCAACCACGCCGACGATGGCCCCGGAGCCGTCCTGCGGCACGAAGAGCTGAACCACGCCTTCCTCGGCCATCTGCTGCAGCGCCTCGCGCAGCTTCTTGGCCTTCATGGCATCCTGCAACTTGATGCGGCGCAGGATTTCCGGCGCGAAACTCGGCACGCCGCGGAAGACGATGTCCTCGCCCTCCGTGAGCGTATCGCCGATGCGAAGCGTCCCGTGGTTCGGAATGCCCACAACGTCGCCGGCCCAGGCCTCGTCCGCAATGGCGCGATCTTGCGCGAAGAAGAATTGCGGCGAGTTCAGGCTCATGGGCTTGCCCGTGCGCACGAGCTTCGCCTTCATGCCGCGCTGGAGCCTGCCGGAGCAGATGCGCATGAAGGCGATGCGGTCGCGATGGTTCGGATCCATGTTGGCCTGGATCTTGAACACGAAGCCCGACATTTTGGGCTCACCCGCCTCGACGAGACGCTTGTCGGCCTCCTGGCCGCGCGGCGGCGGCGCGTAGGCGGCCAGCGCATCGATGAGATCGCGCACGCCGAAATTGCGCAAAGCCGAGCCGAAGAACACGGGCGTGAGATGGCCCTCGCGGAAGGCCTGCAGGTCGAAAGGCTTGCAGGCTTCCTGCGCCAGCGTCACCTCTTCCTGCCAGGCATCCACCTCTTCCGGCGGCAGCAGGCTTAAAAGCTTCGGATCGTCCGGGCCAGAGACGGGGGTCGGCTCATCGTCGGTGTCGATGCGGCGAACCATGTTGCGGCGCAGGTCGAACGTGCCGGCAAAGCTCCTGCCCTGGCTGATCGGCCAGGTCACGGGTGCCGTGTCGAGGGCCAGGGTCTTCTCGATCTCGTCGAGGAGGTCGAAGGGGCTGCGCGCCTCGCGGTCCATCTTATTGATGAACGTCACGATCGGGATGTCGCGCATGCGGCACACCTCGAACAGCTTGCGGGTGCGCGCCTCGATGCCCTTGGCCGCGTCGATCACCATGATGGCGGAATCGACCGCGGTCAGCGTGCGGTAGGTGTCCTCCGAGAAGTCCTCGTGGCCCGGCGTGTCGAGTAGGTTGAAGACGCAGTCGCCATACTCGAAGGTCATGACCGAGGTCACCACGGAGATGCCGCGCTCCTTCTCGATCCCCATCCAGTCGGACCGGGTGGAGACGCGGTTCTTCTTGGCTTTCACCTCACCGGCGAGCTGGATCGCGCCTCCGAACAGCAGCAGCTTCTCGGTGAGCGTGGTCTTGCCCGCGTCCGGGTGGGAGATGATCGCAAAGGTACGGCGGCGGCCCACAGGGGCCGGAAGATCGGTCATGGCTTTTGGAATTCTCTGAAATCGACATGGAGGACAGAACGCCGCAGCGCCCTGCCCTTTCGCTGGGCTCTTCTCACCCCATATGGGGCTTTCCCGTCAACAACGAAAGGAGGTGATCTAGTGTCTCATTGTCATACCCTACGTTCCCCGGTTGCCGCGACCTGGATCTTGGCCTCTGCCGAGATTTGTGCGTAACGCACCTTTAAGGGCGGCTCTTCGGGGCCGTGGAACCGACAATGGAAAGGCCGTCCCTCGGGACGGCCTTTCTTTTTGTTCTCACAGAAGGAAGTGCTAGGTGCTTCCCTCCCCCTTGCGGGGAGGGTGTGCCGCGCAGCGGCCGGGTGGGGGTCGGAAAGTCGGAACGCTGCGCGCCATTTAGAATACAGGAGGGCTGTTACAGCTCCATCTGATCAACTGCTCACCCGGTCAAACCACCCCCACCCCTACCCCTCCCCGCAGGGGGGAGGGAAAAGACAGCTGGCTCTTACGCGCTGAGCAGCTTGCCGGTTCGCTTGGCTTCGGTGCCCGCCACCTTGGCGATGCGCATGCCCTTGGTGACAATGCGCTGGGCGATTCGAGCGAACATCACGCCATCCGATGGAGCTTTGGCCTGAACCAGGGCACCGGTCAGTGGATCGACCACATCGGCGATCACATCGCCGGCCTTCACCCGCGCTCCCACCTCGGCCCTGAAGACCAGAATGCCATATGCCGGAGACTGGACCGGCTCTGAGGCTGCGAGCGGCGTGGCCTGGCACAGAGGCTCCGGCACCTGGGGCGCCTCCCCGGCGATTGCGCCGCACAGGATCAGATAGCTGACGAGCGCGGCCGCATCGGCCTGCCCCGTCTCGTGGCTCACATCCCGCTCGCCCCGGAACTCCAGAGTCGTCGAGTGGCAGCCGAAGGGGATGGGATGATCCGGAAAGCGGTCGGCCAGTTCCGCCCAGGGGCGGCTGCAGGCCTCGTCGAAAGGCTCGTCGCCGGACACATCCGCAAGCAGATAGGCATGGGCCCCGATCAGGGCGGAGAGCGGCGCGAAGGCCTCCTCCGAACGGGTATGGGCGTAGAGATGCACCACAGCCTCGGCATCGCAGTGCATGTCGAGCACGATGTCTGCTTCCTGAGCAAGACCGAGTAGAGCCTTCTTCATCGCATCAGCCGGGTTGGCGGGCTCCCAGGCCTCACACTCCGCCCGCAGAGCCTCGCGGATCATGCTCACATTCGTATCGCCATCATCTGTCAGCTTGCCATCGATGCGCTCGGCCACTTTTGATACGAAGTCGGGATAGCCGCGGTTGAAGTTGATGCCATCGGAAAGATTGAAGCGGCCGATATGGCTGCCCAGCACCCGCTGCGCCAGGCCAATGGGATTGGCCGAGGGCACGAGCACGATCTCGCCCTGGATCCGGCCCTCGTTCTCGAGGGTGATGAGGCGCTCGCGCAGGTGGTGGGCTGCGATCATACCGGGGATCTCGTCCGCGTGGAGCGAGGCCTGGACATAGATGCGCGGGCCGGCGCCTTCAGGGCCGAAGCGCTGGACCATCAGGGAGAGGTCGGCTCCGGGAGCGAGCGGAGCAAGAGCGATCTGTTCTGTTTTCATCATCCATCAGCAGGTTGGAGAGCAGGCCCTTCAGGTAGCCCGCCACCCCTGCGATTGGAAGACGAAGCGCTCTGGATTCGTCACGATGGCGGCCAGACCCTGCAGGGCCGGCTCGGGATTGACGATGGCATAGACCGGGACCTTCCTGGCCCAGGCGTCATGGGGCGCCTTGCGGTCGAAGGCCTCGCGGAAGCCGCCAGCCTGGAGGATGTCGATCATCCGGGGCGCGATGCCGCCCGCGATGAACACGCCGCCGGAGGATTCGAAGGTCAGCGCCAGATCGCCGGCGAAGCGCCCGAGGAAGCGTGCGAAGAGGTCCAAGGCATCCTTCGCCAGACTGTCACCCTCGCGGGCTGCGGCCAGAACGTCGTTTGGCATCGTGAAGGGGCAATCGACGCAGCGATGAGCGGCCAGCGCCCTGGCAATACGGAAGAGGCCAGGGCCGGACAGCACCACCTCTCCCGAGACGCGTCCGCCCACCCGCTCCAGATGCGGCCAGAGGGCGGTTTCCTCGTCGTCCGTCGGGCCAAACTCCATGTGACCCGCCTCGGTCGCCAGAATGGCGAAGCGGTCCTCCACCGGCACCAAGGCGCCGGCTCCAAGGCCCGTGCCAGGCCCCAGCACGACGCGCGCGCCGGATCCGGCCGGAGGGAACGCTCCGATAGGCGCAAGATCGCCCTTCGCCTCATCGAGCACCGTCACGGAAGCGGCGACCGGCGTGTAGTCGTTGACCAGGGTCACGCGCTCGAGATTGAGCGCCTGCCCGATGGCTTCGGCATCGATCACCCAATGGGCGTTGGTGAGTCGGATGGCCGGCGCATCCACCCGTGTCGCCACCGCGATGATGGCGGACCGTGGAGCTGCTCCTGAATAAGCTTCCAGCGCAATCCTGATGGCCCCGACCGGGTCCGGCGTCTGTGCGGTCAGCGCGCGAGGCAGGAGCTGAACGGGCTCTCCGGGCGCGGGCAGAACAGCGAAGCGGGCATTGGTGCCACCGATATCGCCGAGCAGAACGGGAAATGCGAACATCGAAGCCTATCGTCCTTTCCGCCATTGACGTCCGACCGTGACGATCAGAACGCCTCCTCCCAGCTCCGGCTCAGGCGCACGGCCGAGTTGATGAGACCGACCATGGAATAGGTCTGGGGAAAATTGCCCCACAGCTCTCCCGTGGTGAAGTCCGCATCCTCGGAGAAGAGGCCGAAGGAATTGCGCAGGCTCAGGATGTGCTCGAACAATTCCTTCGCCTCCTCCTTGCGCCCGATGGCGTTCAGGGCATCCACGTACCAGAAGCCGCAGATCATGAAAGCCGTGTGCATGAGGCCGAAGTCGTCTTCCACATCATAACGCAGAAGGAGGTCGCCGCGACGCAACTTCGTCCCGACGGCCTCCACGGTGGCGATGAAGCGCGGATCGTCCGCCTTGACGAAATCGAGCTCCGCCAGGAGCAGGAGCGTGGCGTCGAGATCCGCGCCATCGAAGGATGATACGAAAGTGCCCGTGCTGGCGTTGTAGGCGCGCTCATCGATGACCCGGTGCATGTGCTCGGCATTCTCGCGCCAGAAGGCGGCGCGGTCCTCGCGCCCCATGGCCTCGGCGATCTTGATGAGCCGGTCACAGGCGGCCCAGCACATCACGCTCGGAAAGGTGTGGACCGCCGCCTTGGTGCGCAGCTCCCAGGGGCCGGCATCGGGCTGGTCAAACACCTCGATGGCCCTTTGTCCCAGCTTTTCCAGATGCTCGAAGAGGGCCTGATTGCCGGTGCGGATCAGGCGCTTGTCGAGGAAGGCGTGAACGGAGGCGAGCACGACGCTGCCATAGGCATCGTTCTGGATCTGCGTATAGGCCGCGTTGCCGACGCGCACCGGCCCCATCCCGCGATAGCCTGCGAGCGCCGTCGCTTCCCGCTCATCGAGATCGGGCGAGCGGGTGATGCTGAAGAGCGGCGGCATGTCCTTCTGGTCGGGGATGGCGTCCATGTCGTCGACGATGTTGGTGATGTAGGTGAGGTATTCCTCCATCGTCTTCGTCGTGCCGAGCCGGTTGAGCGCCTGGATCACAAAATAGGCGTCGCGCAGCCAGCAATAGCGGTAATCCCAGTTGCGCTGCGTGTGGGGCGCCTCCGGAACCGAGGTGGTGAGCGCCGCCACGATGGCGCCCGTCTCCTCGAAATTGCAGAGCTTGAGCGTGATGGCAGCACGGATCACCGCCTCCTGCCAGTCGAACGGAATGGAGAGCGAACGCACCCAGTCGCGCCAGAAATCAACCGTGCTGTCGAGAAAGGCGCGGGCCGTGGTGTCGGCTTCCGAGCGCAGCGGCTCGTCCTCGCCGAAGAAGAACGACATGGGCCGGTCCGCCACGAAGAAGCGCTCGTCCTGGACATAGGAGATCGACGCATCCGTGGTCAGGCGAAGGGATGTGTCGGGGCCGACGAAGCGCAGGTGATTGCTGCCCCGCGTCAGGCCGGGCGGATGCTCGCCCCATTCGAAATGCGGCCGCAGCCGGACGCGGATGCGCGGACGCCCTTTCACAGGAGTGACTCGACGCACCAGCATGGGCGGACGGAAGGTACGGTCGAAATGCTTGAAGCGCGGCGCGAAATCCGTAACCTCGACGATGTTGCCGTAGGAATCCGTCATGCGCGACACGAGAACGGCCGTGTTCTGGAGATAGCGCTGCTCGCAGCTCACCATGCCGGCCATGTCGATGGCGAAGACGCCCTTCTGGTCCGCATCGCTCTGCCCTTCGGGGCAATCGAGCAAAGCCGAAAAGACGGGGTCGCCATCGAAGCGCGGAAAGCAGCTCCAGACGATCTGCGCGCGGCGATCGACCAAGGCCGAGATCATGCAATTGCCGATGACGGCAAGGTCCAGCGAACTCATATCAACAATCATCCTCATTGAAAGGCAGAGAACCGTCGGTTGCCCATGCGGCCAGGCAGTGTCGCAGTTCCGCGGGCGTTCCGAGGCGCACCTTGGCGATGGTCTCGCCAGCGCCGATACGTATGGACAGGCCGCCATGGGCATTCACGGTCTTGAAGCCGTTCTCATCGGTCAGATCGTCGCCGATGAAGATCGGGCGTCGTTCCCTATAGGGGGATTCGTGAAGAAATCGCTCGATCACCTTGCCCTTCCCTGCCGCCGAGGGAAGGATCTCTGCCACAGCTTTGCCGTGCTGAACACGGTAATCGTTGCCCAGGGCCTCGATGGCCGCATGCGCCGTGGCCAGCGCAAAATCTTTCTCGTGCGGGGCCAGCCGCCAGTGGATCGCAACCGAGCAGCCCTTGTCCTCGATTAGGATCCCCTCTTTGTCGGCCACAATCTGCTTGAGGCGCGCCACCATGTCCCGCAGGGCGGGATGCTCGTCCGGGTCGCACATGGAGAGGCGCCCGGCGATGCGCTGCTCAAGCCCGTGAAGCCCGGCGATGTCGAACTCGTGCGGTGCGAAATGCCCGTCCAGAAAGGCAATAGGACGCCCGCTGATGATGGCAAGCGCGCCGCCGAGCCGGTCCTCCAGATCCGTAAGCACCTTCGGCAAGGCGGGATCCACCGTAACCGCGTCAGGGCGCTCGACGATGTCGACGAGGGTCCCGTCGAAATCGAGAAAGAGGGCATAATTCTCGTTCGTCTTGGCCATTGTCTTGTGTCCTGCAGAAACGTCACGCATCGGCCGCCGCACGCCTGCGCCCCCTGGCGATCAGCTGCCTGATCCGCTGCTGCTTGCGCAGTCGCGAGGCGGCGAGCAGCATCTGCCCGGCCCAGCGATAGACGTTGCGCTCCTTGACCTGATCGCGCATCAGCCGCATGCGCTCGCGCTGTTCGGGCTGCGGCATGGTCAGGGCGCGGTTGATAGCCTGACCCATGGCATGAGCGTTATAAGGATTGACGATCAGGGCCTCCGACAGTTCGCGCGAGGCTCCGGCGAAGGCTGAGAGAATCAGCACTCCCTGCTCGTCGTCGCGGGCGGCCACGAACTCCTTGGCCACAAGATTCATGCCGTCGTGCAGGCTTGACACGATGCAGAGATCCGCCGCGCGGAACAATTCGAAGACCTCGTCCGGCTCGTGGTGGCGAATGAGGAGCCTGATGGGCTCATAGCCGTCACCGCCATGGCGCTCGTTGATGTCGCGGGCAAGAGCTTCGGCCTCCTCCTGAAGCAGTCGGTAATTGGCAAGCTTGCTCCGTGTCGGGGCTGCAACCTGCACGAAGGTGAAGTTGCCTCTCCACTCCGGATTCTCGCCGATGAGCGCGTCGATGGCCTGCATGCGGTCGAGGATGCCTTTGGTGTAATCGAACCGCTCGATGCCGACGCCGATGCGCATGTCCGACGACAACCCTAAGCGCTCGCGCACGACACGACGGCATTCCTCGATCGGCTTCTGGCCTTCCATGGCGGTTGGAGGCCATTCGATGGAGATCGGATACGGGCGGATCAGGGTCTCCTCGCCGCCGAAGAACACAGAATCCTTCTCCCGGTCGATGCGGCTTTCCACGAAGGAATCGACCGCATCCAGGAAGTTGTTGCAGTGCGCCTGGGTGTGGAAGCCGAGGATCGACGAGCCGAGCAGCCCGTCGACGATCTCCTCGCGCCACGGGCAGATGCCGAAGGTCTCGGCATTGGGCCAGGGGATATGCCAGAAGGTCACGATGGTAGCATTGGGCAGCCGGTCCCGGATCATGCGCGGCAGCAGGGCGAAGTGGTAGTCCTGCACCAGGATGATCGGATCCTCGCGTTTGGCCTCGGCCACAATCGCATCGGCAAATTTCTCGTTCACCGAGCGGTAGAACTGCCAGTCGGCTTCCCGGAAGATCGGCCGCACGAAGGCAATGTGGCAGAGCGGCCAAAGGCCCTCGTTGGCGGCGCCATAGTAGTAGCCGTCCTGCTCCTCCTCCGAGAGCCAGACCCGGCGCAGGGTGTAGGACGGGTGATTCGGCGGGACGGGCACCCGGTCATTGGCATCGACTACGTCCCGGTCCGCCGTGCCGCTGCCATGGGCGACCCAGGTGCCGCCGCAGGCGCGCACCACCGGCTCCAGGGCCGACACGAGGCCGCTTGCAGGGATCTGAAGGGCGACTTCGCCCGTCTCGGTGCGGTTGTGGATGTAAGGCTCGCGGTTCGACACCACAATGACCTCGGAGCCCGACAACTCGTTGGCGAGCGCTGCCCGTAACGTGTCCGGGCTCCAATCCGTGTGCGCGGCATCGATGGTCCGCCGGGAGGACTCCAGTTCCTGGAGCACATCGCGGATTTCCTTGCCCAGAGGGATGATGTTCTCCTCGCCGGCCGGCTGCGTATTGCCCGCACGGGCGCTCTCCAGCGCCTGCCGGATGGAGGCAAGCCACCGCCGCATGATGAGGGCGGCGATCATGGCGGCAAGCGCCGCCGCCCCAAAGGCGACACCGGCAAGCGCCAGGAAGAGATAATTCCTCGCCTCCCCGCCGCGCTGGTCGGCGTAGCTCAGATCGTGCAGGACCACGAGATGGCCCGAGCGTCCGCCTGCGTTCAAGGGAAAGGAGCTGACCAGGACGTTGTGATCCTGGTTCCTGACCGTGGAGAAGCTCTCGGCATCGGAGCGGGCCGCCTCCGCGCAGGAGAAGGACCTGGGCATGTTGACTGTGGGGAAGCGCAGCTCCTGTCCGTCGCAATAACCGATGGCCAGAACGCGCTCGTCGGAGGCGATTCGCTCGAACAGCCCTCCTACTTGCTGGGCATCGTTTCGGACGAGAAGGCCCGTGACCTGGTCACGGACGGAGTTGAACACCAGACGGGATCGCAGCTCGACGTCGCGTTGCGACCATTGCTCCACGAAGGATGTCGCAAAGGGCAGCACCGCCAGGATGACGATGGCCGCGACGAGCAATGCGATACCGCCGAAGCGGAAGATGATCCTCAAAACACCCAGTTCCTCAAGAAAGCCTGCACCATCATCGAAGGAGAGACCTGGCCTCGGAGCGAACCTACGAAATTGGCCTTCGACGGAGAGCCACGGAGATGCGGCCTTCGCCCCTGTTATGGGTTCTTGGGCGGAACTTTCCAGGCTTGGGTGGAGCTTGAGGCGGGTTCGGCCTGGACTTCCAACAAAAACGCGGCCGGGCTGACAGTGCCCGGCCGCGTTTCATCACATCATGAGAGGACGATCAGTGCTCGCGGAAGGCGCGGGCGATCTGCTCCTGCATGGGCTTGAAGAAGTACTGCAGCGGGGTGCGCTCGTTCACCTCGACGAAGACTTCCGCCTGCATGCCGGCGATGAGCTGCACGTTTTGAAGTTTCTTGACCTCATCCTGCGGCAGGTCGACCCGGATCGTATAGAAGGTCATGCCGGTCTGCTGATCCTTGGTCACGTCCGCAGAAATCCGGCTGACCTTGCCGTGCAGTTCCGGCGTATTGCGGGCGTTGGCGGCATGGACGCGCACCGTTGCCTTCTGGCCGATCTTCACCTGATCGATCTCGTTCGGGAGAACCCGGGCTTCGAGCTCGAGCTTGTCGTTCATCGGAACGATGTTCATCACCGGCTCGGCAGGCGAGATCACGCCCCCGATGGTGTGAACGTTGAGCTGGTGGACGAAACCGTCGCTCGGCGAACGGATGTCGATGCGCTTGAGCTGGTCCTCGGCAGCCACGCGTCGCTCGGTATATTCCGCAACCTTGCCCTGGATATCGCGCAGCTCCTGAACAGCCTCGGCCAGCATCTGCTCGTCGATCTGGATGATCTGGAACTCAGTTTCGGCGATGCGGCTCTCGGCCTGGGCCACGGCAGCGATGAGCTGGCCGCGCTGGCCTTCGATGCTGGCGGCGTCACGCTCGAGAGCGTTGAGGCGCGTGATCGGAACCAGGTTCTTCTGATAGAGGTCCCGGACACCCTTCAACTCGTCTACGATCAGCTCGGCCTCGCGGGTCTTGGCGTTCTGCTGGGCCTTCAATCCACCGATCTCGTCACGGGACTGGGTGATACGCTTCTTGAGCTGATCCTTCTGCGCCTCCCGCGAGGCGCGGCGTGCGGTGAACAATGTCCACTCGGACGACATGATCTTCTGAACGGCCGGTTCTTTGAGCCGGTTGGCGAACTCGACCGGCATCACGACTTCGGAAGCGCCGTCGCGTTCCGCCTCGAGTCGAGCCTGACGGCCGAGATACTCGTCGAGCTGCTTGGAGACGACCTGCAGATTGGCGCGGGTCACCGTCTCGTCGAGGCGGACCAGAATATCGCCCTGGGAAACACGGTCGCCTTCCTTGACCTTCAGCTCGCCGACGATGCCGCCGGTCGAGTGCTGAACCTTCTTGACGCTTGTGTCGATCACGAACTGACCGCCAGCCACGACGGCGCCGGACAGGGTCGAGGTCGCGGCCCACAGGCCGATCGTGCCGCCGAACAGGGCGATCATGGCGATGCCGCCCATGGTGGACTGGCGCAGGATCCGCTGATGCGCGGAGGGCTTCTTCTCGGGAGCTTGAATGACCAACATTTAACCAACCTCTCGCAGGTTAGCAGCCTGGGCGGCTGGCGCCTGCTGCGGGCGCACGGCGGGGGCCGGCGCCGCATTGCGTTTCATGACGGATTGCAGGACCTCGTCGCGCGGGCCCACGGCCTTGATCCGGCCTTCTTCCATGATGGCGACCTGATCGACTTGGCCCAAAGCGGCCGGACGGTGCGTGATGACGACCACGATGCCGCCGCGCTTGCGCACCGACAGGATGGCCTGATTCAGGGCTTCGTCGCCGGCGCCGTCGAGGCTGGCATTCGGCTCGTCGAGCACGACAAGGAACGGATTGCCGTAGAGGGCACGGGCGAGTGCCACGCGCTGGCGCTGGCCGCCTGAGAGCGAGGCGCCGCTTTCGCCGATGCGGGTATCGTAGCCGTCGGGCAGGTTGAGGACAAGCTCATGGGCGCCCGCCGTCTGCGCGGCCGCAATGACGTCATCCGGCTTGGCATCGGGCTGGAAGCGGGAGATGTTCTCGGCGATGGTACCTTCGAACAGTTCAACGTCCTGCGGCAGGTAGCCGATATGGCGTCCGAGAGGATCGGCCTCCCATTGGTCGAGAGCTGCGCCGTCCAGGCGGATCTCGCCGCGCAGGGTCGGCCACACGCCGACGAGAGAACGGGCAAGGGTCGACTTGCCGGAGGCGCTGGGGCCGATGAGGCCGAGGCCCTGGCCGGCCTGCAGCTGAAGGGAAGCCGCCTGCACGATCGGGAGCGAAGCACCCGGAGCGCCAACATACACCTCTTCCACTGTGAGGGTCGACTTGGGCGCGGGCAGCGGCATGCGCTGGCCTTGGGCCGGCACGATCGACATGATGTGCGCAAGGCGGCGGTAGGCCTGGCGGGAGGCGGTGAAGCCCTTCCAGTGCGCCACGGCGATTTCGATGGGCGCCAGAGCGCGGGACATCAGGATCGAACCGGCGATCATCAGACCGCCCGACATCTCGCCCTGGATCACGTAATAGGCGCCCAGACCCAGAACGGCCGACTGCAGGACCATACGGAACACCTTGGCGAAGGCGCTGATGCCGGCGGAGGATTCGCTCGCGGCCAGACCATCGTTGACGTGGCGCACATGCACCTCGTCGTATCGCTTGGCCAGGAAGCCCAGCATGCCGTTGGCACGGATGGACTCGGCGTTGCGGCGGCTGGTCTCAGCAATCGCATGCCGCTCGGCGCCGCTCTTGGTCACCTCGTAGGAGGGGGCCTTGCTCTTGGCGTCCGTGTAGATGGTCAGGCCGATGATGATGACGCCGCCGATCACCGACATGACGCCGATGCCTGGATGGATCATGAAGCAGCCGATGAGGAAGATCGGCATGAAGGGCATGTCGAACAGGGCCGTCGGACCCAGGCTGGAAAGGAAGCCGCGGATCGTATCGAGATCACGGATCGGCTGCATGCTCTCTGCCTGCTTGGCCCCTTTGAGCGGCATCGTCGCCACAAGGTCGAAAACTCGGTGCGAAAGGAGTTCGTCGAAGCGGGCGCCGATGCGCGCCAGCATCCGGCTGCGCAGCATGTCGAGGCCGCCCGAAAGCGCAAAGGCCGCGAGCGTAATCAGGGAGAGACCGATCAGGGTTGGAATGCTCTGGCTCGACAGCACCCGGTCATAGACCTGGAGCATGTAAATGGAGCCCGTCAGAGCCAGAAGGTTGACCACCGCCGAAAAGACGGCAACTCCCGTGAATGAGGGAAGGCAGGATTTCAGAGCGTCTTGGACCTCTGTGCTCTCTTCCCGATTTCTCGATGCCTGCTTCATGTCTTCTTTCCATCAGCGCACGCGTGACCGGCGCCAGCTTGATTGCAATGCCGCTCCGCAAGGTTATTACCTAGCACAGCGGTGGCCATTTGGCGATGGCTGCCGTATCGGGGGTTTTGGCCCCACAAGAGTATCTCTTCATAGTTAGGCCTAGAGGCCCACGTTGCTCTTACTCTTATGGGTATTGAGATGCCCCTAAGGTGTCGCTTTCCGTTACGCCACCTGTTGTAACCCTATTATATGTAACTATGTCAATAAAAAGTTCTTAATAGATCTTCATCAATGTGCGCAAAGTTACCTTACCTCTTTGTTTAGAGGGGGGTGCGATGCAGCTAAATAACTTAACCATAACGCTTTGGTAAACATTCGTGGTTAACCGTCTGTGACCTGCAAATGAGGTCGCAATATGGACAGCAAGAAACGTCTTCAGGATCGCAGCCAAGCCAGGGCCGAGACCAGCGCCTTGTCCAACAGTGCCGTCCAGATCGACTCTCCCGCAAGCGCCGCCTTGGCCGAGGCCATCAAGAGCGCCCGTGAAAGCGCCAAGCCCGCGCCCCCGGTTTCCGAGGTGAAGACCGCAGAGGTCGCCAGCCGCTGGTCCGCTCCCTCCCGATTCGTTACCCAGGCGGCCATGGCCCTCCTGCTGGTCGGCGCCGGCTGGTCCGCGTCCTATCTTGGAACGCTCGCCAACCGCGACGCGATCGAGAAGCTGGAAGTCGAGACCGCTCGCAGCCAGGAGATCCTGGCACGCCTGAGCAGCGACCTCGCGTCCCTCAAGAACACGGCAGCGGCCTTCAAGGAAGTCGAGCACACCTCGTCCACCACTGCGAAAACGGACCAGGCGAAGCTCACCGACAAGGTCGAGCGGCTCGCGATCAGCCTCCAGGAGCCCACTAAAAAGCTCTCTTCGCTTGAGGGGCGGCTGGACAAGATGGAAAGCCAGATCATGACCACCCTGGCCACCCTGAACACCAAGCCCGCCGCGCCAACGGCTCCTGCTGCACCGGCGGCCCCTCCAGCTCCTCCGGTCACCGAGGCCGCAGCCCGCGAAGCGGCGCCCGCGCCGAAGCCGGTCAAGAACGAGCCGGTGGACGGCTGGGTGTTGCGCGAGGTTTATAAGGGCGCAGCGCTCGTCGAGAGCCGCAACCGCCGCCTGTACGAAGTCATGCCGGGCGGCATCCTTCCCGGCGTCGGCAAGGTCGAAGCCATCGAACGCCGCGGCGCCCGCTGGGTCGTGCTCACCGACAAGGGCTTCATCGGCACCTATCGGTAAACATCAGCCACCAAGCCCCGCAGGCCGTAGACGAGCCCCGCAAAGATCGCGAGGCTTGCCACGTAAAGAAAGACGAACCAGAGCAGGCGCTTCCCGCGCCGCTCCCCGGACCGATGCGTGTCGCCCCGCATCAGTGATACCCGTAGCCGCCGCCCGAGATCTCCTCCGCCACCTTGCCGCGGAAGACCCAATAGGCATAGGCCGTATAGGCGAAGGTGATCGGCAGCACGATGGCGAAACCCACCAGCGCGAAGAGCTGCGAATTGACCGTGTTGGACGTTTCCCAGATCGTGAGGTTCGGCGGCACGTTATAGGGGAAGAGGCTGACGCCCAAACCCAGATAGCCGAGCAGAAACAGGCCGATCGTCAGGAAGAACGGCCGGTAATGACGCCCTTCCTCCAGATCGCGGAAGAGCCGGTAGGCCACATAGGCCGTGACCAGCGGAATCGGCGCCAGGAAAGCGATGTTGGGCCAGGAGAACCAGCGCGTCTCGATCTCGCGTCCGAGGAACGGCACCCACAGGGACACCGCCGCCATGGACACGATGGTGAGTAGAAGGAAGCGCACCGACATGCGCCGCGCCCAGATCTCCAGTTCTCCCGTGGTCTTCATCACGCACCATGTCGCGCCGAGCAGGGCATAGCCGAAGATCAGGCTGATGCCGGTGAGCACGCTGAAGGGCGTCAGGAAGTCGAAGGTGCCACCGGTGAACTGACGTCCGTCATTGGCGAAGCCCTGCACGAAGGAGCCCAGCACCATGCCCTGGAAGAAGGTCGCGAGCAGGGAGCCGAAGAAGAAGGCATTGTCCCACAGGAATTTCGAACGCTCCGCCTTGAAGCGGAACTCGAACGCCACCCCGCGGAAAATGAGCGCGATCAGCATGAGGGTGATCGGCACGTAAAGCGCCGGCATGAGAACCGCATAGGCCACATGGAACACGGCAAAGAGGCCGCCGCCGCCGAGGATGAGCCAGGTCTCGTTGCCGTCCCAGATGGGAGCGACCGAAAACATCATGCGGTCGCGCCAGTTCTCGTTGTGAGCGGCCTTGAAGAGGATGCCGACGCCGAGATCGAAACCGTCGACGATCACGTACATGGCCACCGCCACCGCAATCAGACCCGACCAGATCACCGGCAGCCAGAAGGCCAGTCCTTCATATTCCGTTCCGAAGCCGAACATGGTGCCGTCTCCTATCGCGCAGGCAGGGCTTTGTGACCGGGACGTCCCTCAATGCCCTCGTCCGGCACGGAGAACGGACGCTTCGGCTTCTTGCCGAGATCATCGCCACGGATGTCCTCGATCGGATCGGGGCCGCGCCGCAGGAGCTTGGCGAGATAATACGAACCGAAGCCGAACACGAAGGCATAGACCACGACGAAGGTGAGGAGCGATGCGGTGACCGCGCCGGCCGAGACGGGCGAGACCGCATCCGCCGTGCGCATGTGTCCGTAAACCACCCAGGGCTGGCGCCCGATCTCGGCGGTGAACCAACCGAAGAGTACCGCGCCGAAGCCTGACGGGGTCATGATCATGGCAGCGGTAAGGAAAGTTCTGTTGGTGAACAGCGTGCCCTTCCAGCGCAGGTAAAGGCTCCAGAGTCCGATGCCCAGCATCGCAAAGCCGATGGCGACCATGATGCGGAACGAGAAGAAGACGGGCCAGACCGGCGGGCGATCCTCGGGCGGCACTTCCTTGAGGCCCGGCACCACGCCATCGAGCGCATGGGTGAGAACCCAGCTGCCGATCTTCGGAATGCCGATCTCGTAGTGGTTCGTCTCCGCCACCTCGTCGGGGATCGCAAAGAGGCGCAGCGGCATGTTGGCCATGCGATCCCAGTTGCCTTCGATGGCGGCAAGTTTCGTCGGCTGATATTTCAGCACGCCGAGGCCGTGAAGATCGCCGATGATGATCTGAACGGGCACGAAGATGGTGGCGAACCACAGCGCCATGGACATCGAGCGCCGCGAGGCGGCGAGCTTCGCCTCCGGCGCATCGTGCGGATGGCGCAGCAGCATCCAGGCGGACATGCCGGCAACCGCAAAGGCCGTCGTCAGGTAGCAGCCCATCACCATATGCGCATAGCGCAACGGGAAGGACGGATTGAACACGACCTTGAACCAGTCGACCGGAACCGCCTTGCCGTTCTCGATGGCAAAGCCGTCCGGCGTCTGCATCCAGGAATTGGCTGAGAGAATCCAGAAGGCGGAGATGAGCGTGCCCAAGGCCACCATGCAGGTGGCGAAGAAATGCAGGCGGTCGCCGACACGCTCCCAGCCGAAGAGCATGATGCCAAGAAAGGCCGCCTCCAGAAAGAACGCCGTGATGACCTCGTAGGCAATGACGGGCCCGAGCACGTTGCCGGTGAACTCGGAGAACCGCGACCAGTTCGTGCCGAACTGATAGCTCATGACGATGCCGGACACGACGCCGAGGCCGAAGGAGACGGCGAACACCTTCACCCAGAAACGGAAAAGATTGCGATAGAGGGGATTGCCCGTGCGCAGCCAGTTGAACTCAAGGGCCGCGAGCCAACTGGCGAGGCCGATGGTGAAGGCCGGAAAGATGATATGGAAGGCAATCGTGAACGCGAACTGGATGCGCGAGAGCAGCAGGGCATCGAATTCCATATCCGCCTTCCCCTTATCGACGTACCTGCCTGCTTTTAGGGCGGTGGCAGGCCGGGACCAGGGGTTCGGAGGGCTAGTAGGCCTGCATTCCTGACATAGGCTCCGAGCGAAGCGGACGCCATCCGGTGCTCAGGCGTTGCAAGGCCTCCAGCTCGATGGGATCGTGGCTGCAGAAGATTTTCACGTTGCCGCGAGGGTCGTTCGCCAATTCCCGCAGGCGCTCCTGATTGTGCAGGCGCAGCGGCCGGTTCTCCTCCATCAGCTTCTGGTAGGCGGTGAGCCCCGGCGTGCAGGACGGATCCTCGTCCATCTCGTGCCGGTGGAAATAAGCGTCGCCTGCATTGAGCAGCCAGCCCTCCGGCGTGTCGATGGCGATGCCCGCATGACCCATCGTGTGGCCCGGTAGGGGTATCATCAGGATCTCGGGCGGCAGGCCATCGAGGTCGCGCACGGAGCCGAAACCGAACCATTGTTCACCTGTGGGATCGTAGAAGCGCCAGTCGCGAACGCCGTCCCATTGCTCGGGACGGTAGCGGCGGCGATGAATGAAGCCCTGCCGCACCTCGGCCTCCTCCAATTCTGCGCGCAGGACGTGGACCGTTGCATCCGGAAAGTCCTCTAGGCCACCGGCATGGTCGAAGTCGAGATGCGTCAGCACGATGTGGCGCACGTCGCGCGGGGAAAGGCCTAGGCTCCTCACCTGCTCGACGGCCGTGTAGCGATGCTCCAGCTGGATTCGGTTGACATGCACGAAGAGCGGGCTGAGGCGCTCGTAAGGATTATCCACGTCGCGGGCGCCGATGCCGGTATCGACGAGCACGAGCCCGTCGCGGTCGGTCTCGATCAGCTGGCAGTGGCAGACCAGATTCCCAGTCAATCCACGGCTCACCCCATCCCAGAGCCGTCCGCCCACCGGGCACATGCAGCCGCAATTGAGGTGATGGATGCGCATGGGAACCTCGCTGAACGAAGGGAGCGAAAGCCTAACGCGAGGGGGTAGAGAAATGTTCGAGAGGCTAGGATTCGAGGCCGATCATCACTTGCGGCAGGCGAAGGGCGGGAAGGTGCTTGCCGTGCCGGCATTCATGGCCGCAACCACCATGATGTTGGCCATGTCGAGCTCCTCTGTAGACCTGGGGCAGACATCGGCCCGTGCGGTGCAGCCGGATGCGAGGAAGACCTCATGACGCTCGATGAACTCCGGGCTCAGGCCCTGCCTGCCCCGCCGCGTGAGCGCCTCCGTCCAGGCCTTTCCATAGCGCTCGCACTTCACCTCGGGCCAGGACTTCGGCGGCGTGTTCTGGGCAACTGCGCCCGAAGAGCCACCGGCAAGAGTGACGGCTAGCAATGTCCCAATGGCAATCATCAATTTCGGCGAACGGCTCATCTCATCCAGTCACGGTTGAAGCGGATGCGATGGACCATGGGAGATGCGACAGGTCAAGCCATGGGAGAACGCATGCAGTGACCATTCGATGTCATCCCGGACGCCGCAGGCGATCCGGGATCGGGTGCAGGATGTGGCTCTGAACTCCCTCTCCTTGAGGGAGAGGGTTGGGGTGAGGGGTTACAGGTTCATCCGGACAGGACACTAACCCCTCACCCGCGCCTGAAGGCGCGACCTCTCCCATAAGGAGAGGTAAACAGCGCCACACTTCTCTGACGATCCCGGATCTGCGCTGCGCTTCGTCCGGGATGACGCTAAACTTTTAAGCCCGCATCTCGGCCTGACTCTTGGCCTGCGCCTTGCGCGGCGGGGAGCGGCGGCTCTTGGCGGGCTTCGCCTCTTCCTGCTTCTTCACCTCGCGCGACAGGCGCTCCTGCAGCAGGGTGAGAACGGCGGCCTCTTCGGGCTTGAGGGATGGCAAATCCTCGCGCAGCTCGGTTTCGATCTCCTCCTTGACCTCGAGAAGAAGCTCGCCGTCCATGTAGGAGGAGAAGACCTCCGGGTGCACATAGCATTTGCGGCAGATGCTCGGGGTATTGCCGAGCCGCCCCGAAACCTTCTCGATGGCGGCCCGGATATTCTTCTTGGCCTTGGCCTCGCTGTCGAACGCTTCGAACTCCTTGAGGGCGAGTGCTGCCAGCACCGTTCCGGCCCAGGTGCGGAAATCCTTGGCCGTGATGTCACGGCCCGTGATCTCCTTGAGATAGGCGTTCACGTCGGCGGAACTGACCGATTGCTGCGCGCCGTTTCCGTCGAGATACTGGAACAGATCCTGACCCGGCAGGTCCTGGCAGGCCTTCACGATCCTGGCGATCCGCCGATCCTTCACCTGCAGCTTCCAGATTTTGCCGCTCTTGCCCTTGAACTGGAAGCGCAGCTCGCCACCCTCGACCTTCACATGCGGATCGCGCAGGGTGGTGAGGCCATAGCTCTTGTTCTGCTTCACGTAGTCGGCATTGCCGACACGGATGAGGGTGTTCTCGAGCAGATGCACGACCGTCGCCAGCACCTTCTCACGCGGCAGTCCGCGCAGGCTCATATGCTCGTCGATTGTCTTGCGGATCGCCGGCAGGCCTTGGGCGAATTCGAGCATGTGCTCGTATTTCGTGCTCTCGCGGACCTCGCGGAAGGCCGTGTGGTAGCGATACTGCTTGCGGCCCTTGGCGTCGCGCCCGGTAGCTTGAATATGACCGTTGGGCTTCGCGCAGATCCACACATCCGTGTAAGCCGGCGGAATGGCGAGCGACTTGATGCGGTCGAGCGTCGCCTTGTCCGCGACCTTCGAGCCATCGGGCTTCTGATAGGTGAAGCCCTTGCCGGATTTCTTGCGCCGGATGCCGGGCTCCTCGTCCGAGACATAAAGAAGGCCTGCCGTTTCAGCGGCATCCCGCGGGTCGACGATGTTATCGGAGGTGGCGTTGGGTTCCAGCAGCATGGGGCGCCTTGTCTGAAGTGCAGAACGTCAACCGGGCCGCGCTGCTTCAGGTTCCCTGCGCGAGGTCGACGCAGCGGATGGGGCGCGGGCCTCGCTGCGATCATTGCGGACTTTCAGGAAGAGGATGGTGCCGCTCAAGCTCAGGCTCAGCAGGTTGAAGACAATGAGCGGCATCGCCCCGATCAGGAACCCATAGGCGGTCCACAGGACGAAGGCCGCTACGGTAACCAGGTACATGCGCTTGGAGATAGCGGCCGTGTCCCGTTCGCGCCAAGCCTTCAGCACCTGAGGCACGAAGCTCGACGTGGAGAGAATGCCGGCGATCGTCGCCAGCACGGTTGGCAGCCAATCCGCCATGGGGTTCCTCCGGTTGCACAAGTCGACGGCAACGACCGCCGCCGAGGGGGAGTTCCCTTTCCCCGCATGGGGAGGTTACAAGGGCGCCTTGCTTCACCCGGATTGCCCTTTGTCCTCCACTCCCCTTCTCGAAACTCAAGGCCGCAAGCTCGTCTTCGTCGTGACCGAGGACTGGTTCTTCGCCTCCCATTTCCTTCCCATGGTCAGGGCCGCCCGCGAGCTGGGGCTTGCGGTGACGGTAGTCACACGGGTGCGTTCGCACCGGGAGGTGATCGAGGCGCTGGGCGCGAAGGTCGTGCCGCTCGACATCGAGCGCCGCAGCCTCAACCCAATCACCATGGGCGACGCCTCCGGTCAGCTGGCTGCCATTCTCAAGGCCGAGAAGGCGGATCTCGTCCACTGCATCGCTCTCAAGGGCATCCTGCTCGGCGGCTTTGCCGCCACCCTGGCTGGTGTCGGGCGACGGGTCTATGCGCTCACGGGCCTAGGCTTTCTCGGCGCACGGACCGACACGGTCGGGCGCCTGTCGCAGCGAGCGATCCGTCTGATGATGCGCGGCCTCCAGACAGGCCGGACCCATTACGTGTTCGAGAACACGGACGATCCCAGGCTCCTCGGCCTCGACCCAATGGGCGCCCGCGTCACCATTCTCGGTGGCGCCGGCGTGGATCCCGAAGCCCTCAAGCTCCAGCCTCTGCCGGCCCAGCCGCCGCTCAAGGTTGCGGTGGTCGCCCGTATGCTCTGGTCCAAGGGGATCGATGTGGCCGTGGAGGCGGTCCGCACGGCACGGGCGAAAGGCGCATCCATCGAGCTCTCCCTCTATGGCGCTCCCGACCCGTCGAACCCGAAGGCGATTCCCGAAGCGACCCTGAAGGCCTGGAGCGCGGAGCCCGGTGTTTCCTGGCATGGCGCGACGCGGGACATCGCGGGTGTCTGGCGGGAGCACCACGTGGCCTGCCTGCCCTCCCGCGGCGGCGAGGGTTTGCCGCGCACCCTCTTGGAAGCCGCCGCCTGCGGCCGTGCCATCGTCACCACCGATGTCCCCGGCTGCAGGGCTCTTGTGCGGGATGGTGTCGAGGGGCTGCTCGTGCCCCCCGACGATGCCACAGCCTTGTCCGATGCCCTGATGACCTTGTCCCACGAGCCGGATCGCGTCGCCCGCATGGGTGAGGCCGCCCGCACCCGGGTTCTCGACGGCTTCACGGAACGGGACGTGATGGACAGCGTCAAAGAGCTGTACCGCTCCATGCTGGCTTCATGATCGCCGATCCAGTCGCTTTCATCCTCGCCGAGACCCGGCTCCGACCCGTGCCCCACGCGCCGGAGATCGCCCTGCACGTGGCGGACGAGGCCACGGAGCTGTGGCAGAAGACAGAGGAGGAATTGGGCGAGATTGGCTTAGCCCCGCCATTCTGGGCCTTCGCCTGGGCCGGCGGGCAGGCGCTGGCGCGCTACATCCTCGATCATCCCGAGACGGTGCGGGGCCGGCGGGTGCTGGATTTCGCCTCCGGTTCGGGGCTTGTGGCCATCGCGGCCATGAAGGCCGGAGCTGCCGAGGTGACCGCCTGCGACATTGATCCCTTTGCCATCGCGGCCATCGGGGTGAATGCAAAGGCCAACGGCGTTGCCGTTACCTCGCTCGCCGCCGACATCGTCGGGCTGGACGAGGGCTGGGAAGCGGTGCTCGCCGGCGACATCTGCTATGAGCACGATCTCGCCGCTCGGGTGATCGACTGGCTGCTTGCCTTGAGCAACCGGGGCGCCACGATCCTGATCGGCGATCCGGGGCGCAGTTACCTGCCGAAGGGCCGGCTCGAGAGCCTGGCCGTGTATGAGGTGCCGGTCACCCGTACGCTTGAGGATTCCGATATCAAGAAATCGAGCGTCTGGCGTTTCCGGCAGCCGTAATCCGGCTCCGGAGCCATGCTCGTATTTTTCACCGCCAAGATCCAACTTTGCTGTTTACCCCTCGAAATAGGTAGTGTTATAACCTATATGAACGAGGTGGATGCGCCTGATTTGCAGGTGTGGCGCCGTATCGCTTTCAACCTTCAGCCTTGATCGAAGAGGGATCCCGATGGTCCACGCCCCGTCCCTGCAGCACCACCTTCCCGGCGACAACGCTCGCTTCCAGACCTCCTCAGTTTCCAGCACCGGGAAGGCCCTGGCGGACTCTGAGGCTCTGTGCCGGGCCAAGGGCGTGCGGCTGACGCCGATCCGCCGTCGCGTGCTCGAGGTGCTTCTCAGTGCGCCCAAGCCGCTCGGAGCCTACGACCTTGCCGATTCTCTTGCATCCCAGGGGCGGCGGATGGCCCCGATCACCGTCTATCGCGCCCTCGACTTCCTGATCGAGCAGGGGCTGGCTCATCGCCTCGCAAGCCGGAACGCCTACATCGCCAGCACGGGCAGCCACCGGATCCCGGCCTTCCTCATCTGCGATGGCTGCGGCGAAGCCACCGAGATCACCTGCTCCGACGTGGCGGAGACCGTCCGCAAAGTGCTGACGGAGCAGGGCTACCAGCCCCTGAGCCGCGCCCTCGAAATCACCGGGCGGTGCCTGCACTGCCAGGATGTTCACTGACCTCGGCAGCCTTCGCTCCAATAAGCCGCGCTTGACGAAGAGGGCGTTTGGCATCAGCTAAACGGCGGCAGCCAGGAGCTGTCGTCGTGGGTTGCAGCATGTCCTTCATCTCGTCTCCTGAGACCATTCCCGCCTCCGAGAGCACGGCAGGTCCCGCCCCGCGCCACCGCACGGTGGGCGTGCTGGTCGGCTCCGTCATGGTCGGCGGCGGCGCGCCGATCGTGGTCCAGTCGATGACCAACACGGACACGGCGGATGTGGACGCGACCGTCGCCCAGGTGGCGGCGCTCGCCCAGGCGGGCTCGGAGATCGTGCGCATCACGGTCGACCGCGACGAGGCCGCAGCGGCCGTGCCGAAGATCCGCGAGCGCCTCGACCGGCTCGGCATCGACGTGCCCCTCGTGGGCGACTTCCACTATATCGGCCACCAGCTGCTCGCCGATCACCCGGCCTGCGCCGAGGCTCTGGCCAAGTACCGCATCAATCCCGGCAATGTGGGTTTCAAGGAAAAGAAGGACCGGCAGTTCGGCGCCATCGTCGAGCAGGCGATCCGGCACAGCAAGGCCGTGCGCATTGGCGCCAATTGGGGATCCCTTGATCAGGAGCTGCTTACGCACCTCATGAACGAGAATGCGGCCTCGGCCAAGCCGCGCGACATGCGCTGGGTCACCCGCGAGGCGATGATCCAGTCGGCCCTGCTCTCGGCTACCCGTGCCGAGGAGATCGGTCTCGGGCGCGACCGAATCATCCTCTCGGCCAAGGTCTCGGCCGTTCAGGACCTGATCGCCGTCTATCAGGACCTTGCCCGGCGCTCCGACTACGCCATTCATCTCGGCCTGACCGAGGCCGGCATGGGCTCGAAGGGCATCGTGGCTTCCTCCGCCGCCATCGGTATCCTGCTCCAGCAGGGCATCGGCGACACGATCCGCTTCTCCCTGACGCCGGAGCCCGGCGGCGACCGGACGATCGAGGTTAAGACGGCCCAGGAGCTGCTCCAGACCATGGGTTTCCGCACCTTCGTGCCCCTGGTGGCCGCCTGCCCCGGCTGCGGGCGCACCACCTCGTCCGTTTTCCAGGAGCTGGCGCGCGACATCCAGACCTGGATCTCCACCTCGATGCCGGAATGGCGCCGCACCCATCCGGGCGTCGAGAACCTGAACGTGGCGGTTATGGGCTGCATCGTGAACGGGCCGGGCGAGTCGAAGCATGCCAATATCGGCATCTCGCTTCCCGGCACCGGCGAGCAGCCGGCGGCCCCGGTCTTCATCGACGGAAAGAAGGCCATGACCCTGCGCGGGCCGACGCTCGCCCAGGACTTCCAGAAGATCGTCATCGACTACATCGACAGGAATTACGGTCAGCCCGGTCGCGATGCCGCCGAATGAGGCCGCAAGCTTGACCATGGAACCTTGAGAGAAATTCCGTTTTAAGCTGAAACGCGATGTGCTAGAAGCCTGCCGCGCCGGCAATGACGGCCGCCGCGCTCTTTGAGAAGGGGCGCCCTTCGTCGATTGCAAAATGACTTGAACAAGGGCCGTCCGCGGGCACATCCGCAAAGAAAAAGCACCCATGGCAGAACAGCACGCCGTCGCCTCCAGACATGCGGATTCCGCAGTCCCAGAGGCGACCCTTCCGGAAAGCCACCACAAGGCGAGTTTCTGGACCCTAACCCTCGGCGCTATCGGCGTCGTTTACGGCGATATCGGCACAAGCCCGCTCTATGCCATGCGAGAAACGGTTGCAGCTGCGACTGGAGGCCATCATGGCGTACCGGTCGATCTGACCCGCGAGCTGGTGATCAGCATCCTGTCGCTGCTGCTCTGGGCGCTGATCCTCACGGTCACCGTCAAATACGTCATTCTGATGCTGCGGGCCGACAACAAGGGCGAGGGCGGCGCCCTGACCTTGGTCGCCCTGACGCAGCTCGCTATCGGGCGCCGAAGCCTGCCCGTGCTCATGATGGGCATGGCCGGAGCGGCCCTGTTCTACGGCGACGCCGCGATCACCCCGGCCATCTCCGTGCTCTCCGCCCTGGAGGGCCTGAAACTCGTCGCCCCCTCCTTCGAGAGCTATGTTCTGCCGGGCGCATTGGTGATCCTCATCGGCCTGTTCGCCGTGCAGAGCCGCGGCACCGGCAAGGTGGCAGCCTTCTTCGGCCCCCTCACCCTCGTGTGGTTCATCACCATGGCGGGTCTCGGCATCCTGCATATCGCCGACGACTGGGAGGTCCTTCTCGCCTTCAACCCGTATTATGGCGTGTCCTTCCTGGTCACCCACCCGGGAACCGCCTTCGCCATTCTCGGAAGCGTGTGCCTTGCGGTGACCGGAGCGGAGGCGCTCTATGCCGATCTGGGCCATTTCGGCCGCAAGCCGATCCGCATGGCCTGGGGAACGGTCGTCTTTCCGGCCCTCGCCTTGAACTATCTCGGCCAGGGAGCCCTCGTTCTGTCGAACCCAGAATCCATCGCCAACCCGTTCTTCCTGCTGGCACCTCCGTGGCTGCTCCTGCCGCTCGTGATCCTGGCCACCCTGGCGACCATCGTGGCCAGCCAGGCCGTGATTACCGGCGCCTTCTCCCTGACCCGGCAGGCGGTTCAGCTCGGCATCCTGCCGCGCCTTGAGGTGCGCTTCACGTCGGAGACCCACCAGGGACAGATCTATCTGCCGCGCGTGAACTGGCTCCTGCTCGCTGCCGTCGTGGCTCTCGTGATCCTGTTCGGCTCGTCGAGCAGCCTCGCCAGCGCCTACGGCATCGCGGTGTTCGGCACCATGGTCGTGACCACCCTGCTCGCCTGCATCGTGATGAGCCGGAGCTGGGGTTGGGGTCCGGTGAAGACCGCCCTGGTGATGATCCCCCTTCTGCTCATCGACACTACCTTCCTGTCCGCGAACCTCGTGAAGCTCCTGGACGGCGGCTACGTGCCGTTGCTGATCGCCGGCAGCTTCTTTGTGATGATGCTCACCTGGGTAAAGGGTACTCGAATCCTGTTCGAGAAAACCCGCAAGATCGATGTGCCTTTCGTCGAGCTGGTGCAGATGCTCGAGAAGAGCCCGCCTCACCGGGTGAAGGGCACCGCCGTCTTCCTCACGAGCGATCCGGATACCGCACCGGCCGCTCTCCTGCATAACCTCAAGCACAACAAGGTGCTGCACGAGAAGAACGTTATCCTCACGGTCAACAGCGCGGATATCCCGCGCGTGGAGGACGAGGATCGCGTCTCCATCGAACATGTGGGCGATTCGTTCTGGCGCATCCGCCTGAGCTACGGCTACATGGAGACGCCCAATATTCCGCGCGGGCTGGCGATCCTGCGCAAGCAGGGCTTCAAGTTCGACATCATGGCGACGTCGTTCTTCCTGTCGCGGCGCTCGATCCGCCCGGCGAGCCAGTCGGGCATGCCGCTCTGGCAGGACAAGCTGTTCATCGGCCTCGCGAAATCCGCCAGCGACGCCACGGACTTCTTCCAGATCCCGACCGGACGTGTGGTGGAGGTCGGCACGCAGGTGACGGTATAGGCATCGGACCCAAAAGTGGATTTGCACTTTTGGGATCCATCCGATGCCCTTTCTTGAGTGAGCGCATCGTTCGATGCGTGATCCTGTTGCCCTCGTGGCGGCGCGATGTCACTTTCGAGCCGCCATGACCGACATCACCCTCCTCCGCCCGAGCCTCACTTGGCTGCCGGCTTACGAAGACGCCCTCGCCCGCGGCTGGTCGCCCAACACCGACCAGGATGTCAGCCGCGAGCAGCTCCGGCAGCTCCGCCGCGATCCCGAACGCTTCCTGCACGATCTCTACAACAGCCCGATGATCCGCCTGGCCGATGGGCGCGAGGTTGCGCGCCTGCCCGCGCACGATTTCTGGATCAGCGACGGTGCGTTCTGCGGCCGGATCGGCTTTCGATTCCAGCGCGGCACGGAAGAGCTGCCCCCCACCGCTTATGGCCATATCGGGTACACCATCGTGCCCTGGAAGCAGCGGCGCGGCTATGCGACCCAGGCCCTACGCATGATCCTTCCTGTCTGCCGCGAGGAAGGGTTTTCACGGGTCCTGATCACCTGCGATGACGACAACGAAGCCTCGCGCAAGGTGATCCTCGCCAATGGCGGCGAGGCTGCCGGCACGGTTCCGCATAATGCCCGGCCGGGTCATGTGAAGCTCCAATTCTGGGTGCCGACGGGCTGAGGCCTGCGCATGACATCTAAAAAGAGAGCATCGTTCATGCGGAAAACCGGTCCTCTTTTCTGCATGATGCGCTAGGCAGGGAAAACCTTTGAGCTACTTACTCCTATCTGCCTCGGCTCCGACGACGGAATGCCGGGGCAGCATGGGAGGATACGATGAGACGTCTCGTCAGCGCTGCGGCCCTGCTGGCCGCTGCAAGTAGCTCCGCATACGCACAGAACACCTTGCCCCAAACCAACGACGCTTACTTTCGCGCCGCCCAGACAGCCCTTCAGGAGCGTCTGCGCGTGACGCCGAATACCAATCGCGCGAAGAACGTGATCCTGTTCGTCGGCGATGGTATGGGGATTTCCACAGTGACAGCCGGCCGCATCTACGAAGGTCAGAAGCGCGGTGTCGACGGCGAGTCGAATTCGCTTTCCATGGAGAAGCTGCCTTACGCGGCTTTGTCGAAGACCTACACCCATGACGCGCAGGTTGCCGACTCCGCCCCAACGGCGGTCGCGATGGTGACCGGCGTCAAGACGCGCAATGACGTGATTGGTGTGAACAGCGAGGTTGAAGTCGGCGATTGCGCCGGATCCAAGGGCAAGGAGGTCCTGAGCCTCGCGGCCATGGCCGAGCGGGCCGGACAGGCCACCGGCGTCGTGTCGACCGCCCGCATCACTCACGCCACTCCGGCGGCCATGTATGCGCATTCGCCTCACCGCGACTGGGAGGGAGATGCCAATATGCCGCCTGAAGCAATTGCCGCCGGGTGCAAGGACATCGCCCAGCAGCTTGCTGCATGGTCCCATGGCGACGGCTTCGAAGTCATCTTCGGCGGCGGCCGCGATCGCTTCCTGCCCGAGACCGTGAACGATCCCGAGGACACGGACCGCAAGGGATCACGCAAGGATGGACGCAACCTCGTGCAGGAATGGCAGAATCGCTATTCCAACAGCGGCGTGTTTTTGTGGAACAAGGAACAGTTCGACAAGCTGGACGCCAAGATCCCGCATGTCATGGGCCTCTTCGAACGCTCCCACATGCGCTACGAGGCTGATCGGCCTAAGGACAACGGCGGAGAGCCATCGCTGGCGGAACTCACCGTGAAGAGCATCGACATCCTGAACCAGAATCCGAACGGGTTCTTCCTCATGGTCGAGGGCGGTCGCATCGATCATGCTCATCACGACGGTAATGCCTATCGCTCGCTCGAAGACATGGTTGCTTTCGACAACGCCATCAAGGCCGCCTTGGAGAAGGTGAACCTGAACGAAACCCTGGTCGTCGTCACCGCAGACCATAGCCACGTGTTCACGATCGCGGGCTATCCGAAGCGCGGCAACCCGATACTGGAGACGATCATCGAACCGGATGGCAAGCCCAAGCTCGGCAAGGACGGCAAGCCGTTCACGACGCTCGGCTACGCAAACGGACCCGGTGCCGTGAAAGAGGGCGAGCCCCGTCCCGTTCCGACCAACACCACGGCGCCCGACTATAAGCAGCAATCCCTCGTGCCGCTCGACAGCGAAACCCATGGCGGCGAGGACGTGGCGATCTTCGCCGGCGGTCCCTGGGCTTACCTCTTCGCCGGCGTGGTGGAGCAGAATTACATCTACCACGTCATCGAACACGCGACGAAGCTGGGTGAGCGTTCCGGCCTTCGCGCTTCGGCTCAGTAGGTTTTCGGCGGGCGGTTCTTTAGAGGCCGCCCGCTCGAGCCTCTCAGACCTGCCGCTCGACCACGAACCGTACCGCCTCGCGCAGCGTGTCCGCCTTTTCACCGAAACGGTCGAGACAGGCATGCGCCTTTTCCACGAGCTCACGGCATTCGCGCCGCGCGCCGTCCATCCCGAGCAGATCGACCAGGGTGGCCTTGCCCTTTTCCTGGTCCTTGCCGGTGCGCTTGCCAAGCGCCTCGGCAGAGGCCTCGCGGTCGAGGATGTCGTCCGCCACCTGGAAGGCGGCACCCAAAGCCCGTCCGTACTCAAGCAGGCTCTGGCGCACCGTCGCGTCAGCTCTCCCCAGGATCGCTCCCGCCTCCACCGAGAAGGTAAGGATGGCGCCGGTCTTCATCATCTGGAGCAGGCGCACATCGGCATCAGTAAGTTCCGCCGGTCCGTAGCGGCCCTCCGCCGAGAGGTCGAGGAGCTGGCCACCCACCATGCCGCCGAGGCCCGAGGCACGGGCGAGGCCGAGCACGAGGTCGGAGCGGATCGCCGGATCGGAGGCGGTCGCCGGATCGGCCAGCACCTCGAAGGCCAAGGTCTGGAGGGCGTCGCCCACGAGAATGGCGGTTGCCTCGTCATAGGCCTTGTGCACCGTGGGACGGCCCCGGCGCAGGTCGTCGTCGTCCATGGAGGGCAGGTCGTCATGGGCGAGTGAATAGCAGTGCAGGAGTTCGACGGCGCAGCCGGCCCGAAGGGGGCCCTGCCCTTCCACCCCGAAGAGGCGCGCCGCCTCAATGGTCAGGAAAGGCCGAAGGCGCTTGCCGCCCCCGAGGACCGCATGACGCATGGCGGCCATGAGCCGAGGCGGCCGGGCAATCTCGCCGGGGGCGGCTTTGTCTGATAGCAAGGCTTCGAGACTTGCTTCGACGGCTCTCGCGGCCTCGGAGAGCCGCGTCGTGAAAGTAGGGGTAGATGGCATCATGATGAGCCTGGATTCGGGTGGGGCCGCCGCTCCGCCCGAGGGGAACGTGGGCGAGCAATCGCGGTCGAAATGGACGCTGCGGTCGGGGCGGCCGAGCAAGCCCATGACGGCTGCCCGCTTTCTCCGCCGCCTCGTCCAGATCGGCCTCGGTCTTGTTCTCTTATGGGTCGGCGCGGTCTTTTGGCTAGGCCTTTTGTACTGGGCCACGCCGCCGGTCTCGACCCTGATGCTCGGCCGGTGGCTCACCTTGCAGCCGGTGGAGCGGACCTTCGTCAGCCTGGACGACATCTCGCCGATCCTTCCCCTGGCAGTTCTGACCGCTGAGGACAGCCGCTTCTGCGAGCATAACGGCGTGGATTGGGATGCCCTCCGGGATGTGGTGGAAGCAGCCGACGACGATGGGCCGGCCCGCGGCGCCTCGACCATTCCCATGCAGGTAGCCAAGAACCTCTTCCTGTGGCCGAGCCGCTCCTACATCCGCAAGGGCCTGGAGATCCCGGTGGCGCTCTATCTCGACCTGGTCTGGTCCAAGAGCCGCATGATGGAGGTTTATCTCAATGTCGCCGAATGGGGCGAAGGGGTGTTCGGGGCCGAAGCCGCCGCCCAACACTATTTCCGCAAGTCGGCCCGAAACCTGAACGCCCGCGAGGCGGCCCTGCTGGCCAGGGCCCTGCCCAATCCCCTGGTCCGCAATCCAGCCCGGCCAAGACCGGGGCATCGGGCCTTGGCCGGGCAGCTGCAGGTGCGCATGGTGCGTGCCGCCCCCTTCAGCGACTGCCTGAAGCCCTGAGGCCTCCTGAGGCCCCCTGCGGCAATGAAAAACGCCTGGAATGCACCAGGGGACTAGATATTTGCCCTAAGACCTTGTAAGAGGCGCAACCTCATCAAGTTTGAGATGTGAGCGTTCCCCGGTTTAGCGGGCGCTCCGCTTTTTTACCGGAGACGAGAAATGGCCGTTCCTAAGAGAAAGACGTCGCCCTCGCGGCGTGGCATGCGTCGCTCCGCCGATGCCTTGAAGGCCCCGACCTACATCGAGGACAAGGATTCCGGCGAGCTGCGCCGTCCTCACCACGTTGACCTGAAGACCGGCATGTACCGTGGCCGTCAGGTTCTGAAGGTGAAGGCTGACGCGTAATCCTTACGCGACATGCGAGTATCAAAAACCGGCGCTTGAGGCGCCGGTTTTTTATGCCCTAGGGCATCGGACCCAAAAGTGGGCTCCACTTTTGGGCCCGATGCCTGATCAAAAAGAAGCGCATCGTGTGGTCCGGAAAACCGGATCCACTTTTCCGCACGATGCGCCGCCCCAGATTGCTGATTTTCCAACGTATTTTACGCTTCATTAAGCCTGAGGGCCGATCCTGCACCCTTGTTCTCCAGGACCGGCCCGACCTGCGACCCATGCGTCGCCATCCTGGATCTGTTGCGTATTTCCGAGGGTGCGAGTGATGGTGACGAAGCGGCAGGGCCCGATGGGGTTGTTCAAGGGGGCCTCCCAGTCGCCGCGCAAGAGCCAGGCTGCGGCCTCCCGGTCGTCCATCACCAGCGTGCTCTACGCCTGGGACATGATCACGGACGCATTGACCTGGGGACCCGGCGCCGCCGAGGCCCTGCAGCTCTCGACCAGGGACCTGCCGAAAACCGGCCACGCCTTCGCCCAGTTGATCGAGCCGGGCTGCGGCCTTTCGCGCCAGGAAGCCATCGCCGCCTCGGAAGACTCCAACCTCGCCTACGAGACCCGCTATGCTCTCCGGCTCGAACCCGACCGGGTTGTAATGATCGAGGATGCCGGCCGCTGGCTGCCTGATCTCCACGGGCGCCCCGCTTTCGCGCGGGGCCAAATGCGCGTCGATTCCGCCTCCGGCGCACGGGACCTCCTGCCGGCAGTGCTAAAGGAGCGCTCGGCGCTTCTCTGCAGCATTCAGGACGCCATCAACGAGGCGGTGCGCGTCTCCCAGACCTGTACCCTCATCGTCGGCTCGCTCGACCTGGACGAAGCGGACGAGATGGTGGAAGTCGCGCGCCGAGTCCGGCCGATGATGCGCCGTCACGACCTTTTCGCGGCGCTCGGGCCGAACCGTTTCGCGCTGGCTCTCACCTGCTGCCCGGCCGCGGATGCCGCAGGCGCCATGAGGCGCCTGTCCGGACTCCTGCAGGATCATCCGGGCGGATCTTCGCTGCGCTTGGGCGCCGCCTGCGCACCGGACCATACCTTCAAGGCCACCAAGCTGCTGCGCTTTGCCGAGCACGCTCTGGCCGCCGCCACGGAGCGGGGTGAGACCTCGGCTCTCTACAAGTCCCGCTCCGCCAAGCCGGCACGCGTCACCGAGCAGGCGCCGTTCGACTGGGTTGCCGCGCTCAACGACCGCAGTCTGACCTTGGCCTGCCAGCCCATGGTGGAGGCGCAGACCCGTGCGCCGATGCTGGCCCATGCCTGCGCCTCCGTGGCCCGAGCCGACGGACGCATCACTCCGCTCGGCCCCGTTCCCGGATTGCAGGAGGCGAACCTTCCCCTGCTTGTAGACGGGCGCATGCTGGAACTGGCCGCCGATCACCTAGCCGGGAATCCGGATCAGCGCCTGGCGCTGCCGGTCTCGTCGAGGACCCTTCAGGATGCCGAATGGCTGTCGGTGCTGGCGGCGCATCTCGGCGCCCGCCCCGGCATCGAGGCGCGGCTTGTTCTCGAAATACCTGAGATCGCACTCGCCGAGTGCCGGCGCAGTCTCGGCCGGCTTCATGCCATGAAGGCGCTCGGCGTGGGGATCGCGCTCACGGGCTACGGGGCTGGCCATGTTTCCCCGGCCCAGCTGCGTGTGCTGCCGATTGATCTGCTCAAGATCGACGGAGTCTTCATCCAGCCGCTCAAGCGCTCCACGGACGATCGGCTCCATGTCCGCACCCTTATCGACCGGGCTCAGCATATAGGCATCGCGACGGCGGCCGAGTGGGTCGACGACGAGGCGACCGCCCGGCTGCTCGCCGCCTGGGGCGTGGACTACCTGCAGGGCGGATTGTTCGGTGAGTCCGAGGCCGTTGTGCAGCCGTTTTCGCTGCAGCAGATGCTGAAGAAGGCGAGAGGCTAGAGCCCCGATCTACTTTGTTGCCAGCTTGTCGAGCTTGGCCTGCATATCGGCCATCTGCCGCTTCAGGGTGTCGAGCTCATCGGCCCCCTCCCCCTTAGGGACAGGCTTTGCCCCGGGGGCACCCGGACTCCCTTGCGGGAAGGGCGAGAACATGCGCATGGCCTCGCTGAAGAAGCCCATGTTCTTGCGCACCTGCTCCTCCATGGCCTGGAAGGCCGAAGGGCCGAAGGCCTGCGCCATCTGCTCCCGGAGCTTCTGCTGTTCCTGGGAGAGGTTATTCATGGAGAATTCAAGGTAGCTCGGCACCAAGGCTTGCATGCTGTCGCCGTAGAAACGGATCAGCTGGCGCAGGACCGTGACGGGCAGGAGGTTCGGCCCTTCCTTGTTCTCCTGCTCGAAGATGATCTGGGCCAGGACCGAGCGGGTGATCTCCTCGCCGGACTTCGCGTCATAGACCACGAAATCCTCGCCCTTGCGCACCATGCCGGCCAGATCTTCCAGCGTCACGTAGGTCGAGGTGCCTGTGTGATAGAGGCGGCGGTTGGCATATTTCTTGATGACCGTCGGTTGTTTGTCCGTCGCCATGTTGTCCCGATACGCTCCTGGGAAATTCACCGGGCTGCCGTCCTGCAGGATGCCAGCCTCACTTGATTATAGGCCTTATAACAGAGGTGCAAAGCGCCAAAAGTCTAAGGTTTCTTAAGAGTGGTCCGAACGATCCTATCCTTGACATCCGACCCTCTGGGGCTTTCATCGAACAAGCACTACATACGTTCCAGCACCACACGGATCAGCATAGGAGAGAGGCATGGCTCAAGACAGCATCGTTATCGTCGGAGCGGCGCGCACCCCCGTCGGCTCGTTCAACGGAGCCTTTGCCAACACCACGGCTCATGATCTCGGCGCCATTGCCATCAAGGCGGCCCTGGAGCGCGCCAAGGTCGACGGCTCGGAAGTGGACGAGGTGATCCTCGGCCAGATCCTCAGCGCCGGCCAAGGCCAGAACCCAGCCCGTCAGGCGGCCATGGCCGCTGGCGTGCCACAGGAAAAGACCGCCTGGGGCCTCAACCAGCTCTGCGGCTCGGGCCTTCGCACGGTGGCCATCGGCATGCAGCAGATCGCCAACGGCGATGCCAGCATCATCGTGGCCGGCGGTCAGGAGTCCATGTCGCTCGCCCCGCACGCCGCATATATGCGCTCCGGCACCAAGATGGGCGACTTCAAGCTCGTGGACACCATGCTCAAGGACGGCCTGATGGACGCCTTCAACGGCTACCACATGGGCAACACCGCCGAGAACGTAGCCCAGCGCTGGCAGCTCACCCGCGAGGAGCAGGACCAGTTCGCAACCGCCTCCCAGAACAAGGCGGAAGCCGCCCAGAAGGAAGGCCGCTTCAAGGACGAGATCGCACCCGTCACCATCGCGTCCCGCAAGGGCGACGTCGTGGTGGACCAGGACGAGTACATTCGCGCCGGCACCACGGTCGAGGCGCTCGGCAAGCTGAGGCCTGCCTTCTCGAAGGACGGTACGGTCACGGCCGGCAACGCCTCGGGCATCAATGACGGCGCGGCCGCCATGGTGCTGATGACGGAAACCGAGGCCCAGAAGCGCGGCCTCACCCCGCTCGCCCGCATCGCCTCCTGGGCCACCGCCGGCGTCGATCCGGCCATCATGGGTACGGGCCCGATCCCATCATCGCGCAAGGCGCTGGAGAAGGCCGGCTGGAAGGTGCAGGACCTCGAGCTCGTCGAAGCCAACGAGGCCTTCGCCGCGCAGGCGCTTGCGGTCAACAAGGACATGGGCTGGGATCCGTCCATCGTGAACGTGAACGGCGGCGCCATCGCCATCGGCCATCCCATCGGCGCGTCGGGCGCCCGCGTGCTCGTGACCCTTCTGCACGAGATGGGCCGCCGTAACGCGAAGAAAGGCCTCGCCACGCTCTGCATCGGCGGCGGCATGGGCGTTGCCATGTGCCTTGAAAGATAAGCTGCCTCGAAGGCTGAAACGACAAGAAGCTCCGTTAAGGGAAATTACGGAGCTTCACCCTTCCACGTTCTGCCACATATCGTAAGCTATGTTGTGAGGGGGGCGGGCTGGGCCGCCGCCCCCCCACATGCTCCGGGCGTGTTTCGCGCAAACCGCGGGGGCGGGACCACCCGTGGGGGCGGCGCCATGGTGCCATGCGGGCCACCCGGCCG